>CBIHNV010000052.1:0-4415 GCA_966211835.1 uncultured Sphingobium sp. | reverse complement strand
CCGGGGGCGTCGGCTGCGGATGCCGGGTCAATGCCATCAACAGTATTCCGGCACCTACGACGAGCCCGGCGGCAGCCGCGCCCAGACCCGCAACGCGAAGCCGCGGCCCCGGTCGCACCGGCTCCGGCCTGACCGCCGTGCTGCGGGTTGGAGCCTGCTCAACCTGCCGGGAATGCGATTCGTCCGCAGTTGTCGGCGGTGCGGGATGTGGCCCAGCGTGTCGAGCGACATCCTCATCGACGCGCAGTTGGGCTCCCGCGTTCAGGCTTGTGTTTACGCTTGGGTTGACGCTTGTGTCGATGCTTGAGCTCACGCTCTCGACGCGGGTGGTCTTGAGATCGGGCGCATTGAACCTCTGAAGCACGCCTTCGCTGACGATATCAGGCGCATCAGCAAGTAGCGAAGCAGCCCCCAGGGCACGGCCAAAGTCCTCTACCGAGTCGAACCGTTCTTCGGGGGCTTTGGCAAGCGCCCGCATCAGCGCCCTTTCAACGCCCGGGTCGAGATCCCGGCATAGCGAGGCCAAAGGCGGAGGCAGCGTTTCCACCTGCGCGCGGATCAATTCATAGTCGCTGGTGGCGTTGAAAGGCAGCCGCCCGGAGATCAGTTCGTACAGGACGGTCGCAAGGCCATACAGGTCGCTTCTGCCGTCGCCCTCCTGGCCGCGCAATTGCTCGGGAGACGCGTAGGCCAGGGTGCCGACGATGTCGCCTTGTTGCGTGAGGCGTTGCGAACCCTGAATGCGCGCGATGCCAAAATCCATGATCTTCAGCGTGCCGCTGTCCGTCAACATCAGGTTCGATGGTTTGATATCGCGGTGAATCACGCCCATCTTGTGCGCGTAGCGCAGACCCATGATGGCCTGGATGATCACCGCGAGACTGTCCCGCACGGTGAACGGGCCGATGCGCTGCAGGACGGTCTCAAGTGTGTGGCCATGAACGAGCTCCATCACCATGCACAGGGTATCGGCGTCCTTGAACAGCGCGTACAGCGTCGTGATGTTCGGGTGGTTCAGCTTGGCAAGGCTGGTGGCCTCCGCGCGAAAGCGCTCCAGGAATGCCTTGTCGAGGCTTAGCTCCGGCCTCAGGGTCTTGATGGCAACATCACGCTCGAGTTCGGTGTCGAAGGCGCCATAGACCTCGCCGATCCCGCCGCGCCCCAGCAGGGTGCGAATCTCGTAGTGGCCTATCTGCCTGGCTGACATGGCGAGTCCATCAAAACCATTAATGTTGCTTTCAGAAAGGACGGGTCTCGCGCGTTGAGCGAACCGACTCGCTACCGGTTGCCGGCTGCCGCTGCAAACTGCAGATCGCAACCGACGCGTTATCCAGCCCGCCCGCCATGCGCGCGAGTTCAATCAGCTTGCGACAGGCATCGACCGGGTCAAGCTTCATGAGCAAGGACTTAATCGTAGCGTCGTCGACCTGGCCGAATATGCCGTCGGTGCATAGCATCAGGACGTCGCCATGCGCCAGCGGAAATCCTTCGGGCGAAACCGACGGCGCATGGTCCGGTGCCCCAAGCGCCCGCAGAAGTACATTCCTGTCCGGGTGCCTGTTGGCTTCTTCCGCCGTCAGCAGTCCATCGCGAAACATCTTGCCGACGAGCGAGTCGTCCTGGGTCAATTGCCGGAACGCGCCCTGGCGAAGGAGATAGATCCGGCTATCGCCGATGTGGGCGATATATGCGAGGCCATCAACAATGGCGACCGCGCTACAGGTGGTTCCCATCCCATCGCAACCGGGGTCGGCGGCGGCACGATCACGGATAGCCTGATCGGCAACGACAAACGCCGTTGTCAGTGCAGCCGCCGGCACGGGCGCACTACGGTAATACTCGTGGAGTACCGTGCGCAACGCAATCTGGCTAGCCACCTCGCCTGCTGCGTGCCCACCCATGCCATCCGCCACAACAGCCAGCGCACCGGCACGCGCGAACGGATCGTCCTCGCGCGGAATCATGCAGCCGACCGCGTCTTCGTTCCGCCCGCGGACGCAACCTACATCGCTCAGCATCGCGCACCTGACCGCAAGCCGGGATCGATCCGCTGGACTAGTCTGGTCTGCGCACATGGCAAGCGTTCCCGGTGAACTCAGTTAAGCAGCAAGTCGAGTCCGTACTTGATCGGCACTGCGAAGGTGACGCGTTCGTCGCCCATGGAACGGGAATAGGTAAACAGCCCGATCACCTTGCCGTCGCGGTCGAACACCGGGCCCCCGCTGTTGCCGTGGCCCGTGGCGGTCACCGTAAGCTGATAGACGTCGCCGAGGTCATCGTAGGTCTGAACATTCTTCTCTGCCTTGACGGTGTCGCCGACCTTCGCGATGATGCCCTCCGTTACCGTGGGCTGAGGAATCAATTCGACGAGATTGGCAATATTTCCGCCTTCGCTCGATTGAACGATCGCGTGCTTTTCCTCGGATATGCCTGGATAGCCGAGCACAGTCACGCGCTCGCCTACGCGTGGCCGGGAACCCACCGAGGCAAGGTTGATGGTAGGCAATTTGCGTGTGGCATCAATCTTGATCTCCGCCACGTCCGCTTCGGCGGACGACTTGACGACACGTGCCTCGATGCTATCCCGCGTATCGGGAAAGCGCACCGCCAGGTTCTCATTGCGCCCCTCGAGAACGGCCATGGACATGGTGCCAAGCGCCATGCCTCCCGGCACGGCGAAGTTCGGCCTTATCAACCTCACCGGGTGGTCAAAGTCCCAGCCTTTGAGATGCCTGAAGGCCTTTGGGTTAATCCGGGCGAGGCTGACTTCACCCTGGCCAGCCGTTGAGACCCGAATCAGTATGCCGCCATTCGAGTCGAAGTCCATCCAGCCCGGCACCTTCCACCCCTGGGCGACGTGTTTGTTCGTCAGGATAAATCCCTGGTCCTTGACGACAAATCCACTGCCGCGTCCACCCACTTCAATTGGAATGCCGCGATGATCGTCGTCGTCAGTCGTCAGCCAGCGCTGAATGGGACTGTTATCGATCTGGATAAAGCAGGGAAGCCGCAGGTTTTCGACGATACAGATGCGCTGGTAAACGGGGCGGCCCGTGGTCTTGTCCACGATATGCCAGCGGGCCTCCACAACCACCGTTGCCCCGCCGAAATCCGCGACGATTGCCTCGGGACTTTTCCCGAACAGGATACCGAAGTGCGAAAATGCGCCGACAACGATGGCGCCCAGCACCACCACCACACCAGCGCCGATGAGCAGCTTGCGCCCGGCCGAGCGCTTCTGCTGATCCAGCATCCGTATCACTGTCTCTTTACCCACGCGATCGTCCGTGGCTTGAGCGGAGACGCCGAGAGGAGGCACCGAAGGCCGGCTCACCCGCGTTTCAGCTACAGCCTTTGCGTTCACGCGTGTCGGAGCGGGTGCAACAACGGGCCGCGGCTCAAGGTCGAACGTCAGACGCGGTCCGCCCTCGCCCAGTTCGATGCTATCGCCCGGCGCCAGCAACGTCTCATCCTTGACCGCGCGGCCGTTATGGAATGTACCGTTGCTACTGCCCAGATCGACCAGCGTATAGCGAGGGGGTTCGTCTTTCCCGATTTGAATTGCGGCATGCTGGCGGCTCACCAGATCGTCGCGCTGCGGGTCGAAAACGACAGTAGCCGCCGGGTCCCGCCCCAGGATTATTTGATCGAACCGGTCAACTTCAAACTGTTCGATCTGATGTGCCTTCGAACCGGAAATGTGAGTAATGATGATGCGCGTCATCCCGGTCTCCCTTATGGTTGCCGGGTAACGTTTCTGAAGATATCTGATTCTCTCGCGATATCACGAAAACCCGATCGATCAGCGCTTTCCGCAATATCCCGGACACCGGTATGTTTAAAGTGATCTCCGCCAACCGCCAATGTGGGGTCTTGCGATCCTCGCATGCGAGCGTCCTTGCCGGTACAGGCTGCCGGCCGCTTCTGGCGATACGCGTGCGCCCGTGCGGGCAGGACATGGGACGGCAAAGCTGCACCTCGCGCCAGCACAATGGGGCCAAGGTGCAAGATGGGCAAAGGTGAAGATGGCCAAGGCATGCGCACCCCCGAATGGCACCGGCGGGCGTCTCATCGAAGCGCACTGCCGGCGACCTACCCCCCGGGCACTGAAGCGCGCCGGCTTGGCGCGAAATGTGACGCTATGGTGGTACTTATCAAAAAAAGTATAGATGACCCGGAATAGGTTCGCCAAAGGAAGCCGGCACTGCGCGATAGGGCGAGAAATGGCGTCGTATTCTCCTGACCTGTCGGCAGACAGGTCATCCCCATCAATGCAAAGTCACGCGCCGTGCACACGGCTCGTCCTGCAGTATCGGATGCAGGGTGCGACCGGCTCCGTTCCCACATGAGCTTCCGCTTGACGGAGAAGCTTTGCACCTCCACGGCAGCCGCCGCAGGACCTATCCTTGAACCAT
>CBIHNV010000051.1:0-4556 GCA_966211835.1 uncultured Sphingobium sp. | reverse complement strand
TAGAACGCCTCCTCCCCGGACAAGGCATGTTCGACATCTCAGCGTTCCTCAACGCACTCAACCCCAACACACCACTCAGCGTCGAAATACCACAGCAAAACAACATCGACGCAGGCGTCACCGCCATAAATCGCGCGCAAAACGCCGTGAAATCAGTAAGAACATATACAGAATAAACAGGAGAGAAGAATGCGTGACATGGTCGATCCAAGCTTGTTGCCGGGGCTGGACTTCATGCCCCCGCTCGACATCACGGTGGAGAACCTGCCTGCCATCCGGCAGGGCATGGAGCAGATGAGCGCGATGGCGCCAGAACCGCAGGACAGCGGCGTCGAATGGCGGGATGAGCGGATCATCGCGCCTGCGGGGCATGAGCTGTTGGTGAGAATCTATCGCCCGATTGACGCGGAGGGCGAACTGCCAGCGATACTGCATGTTCATGGCGGCGGCTATGTGGTGGGATCGGTGACGACAAATCATCTTTCCAACATCGAACTTGCGCTATCGACTTCCGCGCTCATTCTTTCGGTGGACTATCGGCTCGCGCCCGAAACGGTGGCGCCGGGCGCGGTTGAGGACTGCTATGCCGCGTTGCAATGGCTGCATGACAGCGCAGAGCAGCTGGGCATCGACCGGGCGCGGATTGCCGTGCGCGGGGAAAGCGCAGGCGGCGGTCTGGCGGCGGCGCTGGCGCTGTTGGCACGCGACCGGGGTGGCCCGGCGATCGCGCACCAGAATCTGATTTACCCCATGCTGGACGATCGGACCTGCATCACCCGCCTGCCTGAGCATCTGGGCGCGTTCGTGTGGACGCCGCAGGCGAACAGCTTCGGTTGGCGGAGCCTGCTGGGGCAGGAGCCGGGGTCGGCGGATATTTCCCCCTATGCCGCCCCGGCGCGCGCGGAGGACCTGGCGGGATTGCCGCCGGCCTTCATCTGCGTGGGTGCGCTCGACCTCTTCCTGGTCGAGGACATGGATTATGCGCGCAGGCTGATCGAGGCGGGCGTCGCGGCCGAGCTGCATGTCTATCCGGGCGCTTATCATGGTTTTGACGTGCTGCAGGATGCGCCGCCTGTCCAACAGATGAAGCGTGACGCTGTCGCTGCCCTGCGCAAGGCGCTCCATCCTGCCTGAATTTGGCAGGATAAGCGGCGAAAAATGAGCAAATGGCGGTGACAACAGCTTTGAGTCTGGTGCTGTGCGTAAGTGCGCGCTATTAAACCAGCTACATTTTTGAAGGCGGGGCAAGAATGCAGATCAGAAGCGGGCGGAAAACGACGCCGCCATCGCTGGATACGCTCGACACGAATATCATAGAGATACTTCGGACCAACGGCCGCGCGACCAACCAGGAAATCGCGGAGCGGCTTTCCGTCACCGCTGCCACGGTTTCGGCGCGGCTGCAAAAGATGGAAGATGCCCGCGCCATGCGCGTGGTCGCCGTCACGGATTTTGCCGCCCATGGCTACAATGTGATCATAGCTTTGGGCGTCAAGGTGCAGGGCCGCAATGTTCAGGATGTCGGCCGCGACCTGGCCGACATCCCCGAAGTCTTGAGCGTGAACATCATGAGCGGCGAACATGATGTGGAGCTGCTGGTTGCGCTGCGTGACTTTGGCGAGGTACAGCAAATGCTGTTCGATCAGATTGCCAGTGTCGACGGGGTCATTCACATAAGGTCGGGGGTGGCGGTGGACATTGTGAAATATGAATTCAACGTGGTGCCGCTGTGACCGGGAAGGCTGATTGGGCGCGCCTGGACAAGCTGGACCAGGGCATCGTCGAAAAGCTGGCCCGTGACGCACGCATTTCAAACCGGGCGATCGCCGCGGAACTGGGCGTCACCGAAGGCACGATCCGCACGCGCGTCAAGCGGTTGCAGAATGAAGGGCTGATCCAGTTCACGGTCGTCACCGACTTCCGCATGGCGGGGTCGCCCAATCTTTGCATGATGGGGATCGATGCCGATCCGTCGCAGGTATCCGAACTGGCGCGCAGCCTGTCGGATCTGGAGGAAATCACCTGCGTCATCGTGCTGCTGGGCCGTTACAGCCTGTTGGCGATGGGCCTGTTCACCAATATCGAGCAGTTGAACGATCTGGTGACCGAGCGCATCCGGCCGATGCCGGGCGTGCAGCGCGTGGAGACATCGGTGTCGGTCCACAACCTGAAATATGAGGCTGGCATCGCGAAGATCACGCGCGACACCGTTGGAGCCTGAACAAAGACCGGTCAGTCAGGACCGGATCATCTGCAAATAACAAGGGGCCAAGCCCCAGGGAGAGTATCATGTCGATCAGTTTGGAAGACCTTGCCGCGCGCGTCACGGCATTGGAAGATGTCAACGCCATCCGCCAGCTGAAGGCACGCTACCTGCGCGCGTGCGACCTGAAGCTGGTCGATGAGTTGCGCGAGACGTTCCTGCCGCAGGGCATCAGGCTGGATTACCAGAATTTCCCGCTGTTCACACAGCGCGACGAGTTTATCGCCATATTCCAGAAGATGGCGATGGCGGGCGGCGTCTATGACATTCACCATGCGACCAACGCGGATATCGAATTGATCAGCCCCGACGAGGCGCGGGGCCGCTGGTCGCTCAATTTCCGCACCATCATCCTTGCGACACGTTCGGTCACGCGGCTCGCGGTGGAATATCAGGACGTCTATCGCAAGCAGGATGGCCGCTGGTGGATCGCGGAGTCGGTCAGCCGCATTACGTCGATCCTGACGGAAGAGATCGGCGAGGACGGCTCCCCACGCTATGTGGCGATGGGCGAATTGCCCGCCGCTTCCTGATGCCCTGAAGGGGGAGCCCTCGATTCCAGTTGCCCTTGATCCCGCCGGGGTTTATCCACGCGTATAGAGCTACCGACACGGATAATACGCTGTTATGCGTAACGATCGGCGGGATAAGCGATGGAGAGGCGGGATCTGATGGGCCGTTTGCAGGGCAAGGTTGCAATCATCACGGGTGGCGCTCGCGGCATGGGCGCCGCTACGAGCCGCCTGTTCGCAGCGGAAGGCGCGAAGGTCGCCATCACCGATGTGCTGGAAGAAGATGGCGCGCAACTGGCCGCTGAGTTGGGTGGGGCGGCGCGCTTCTATCATCATGACGTGACCAGCGAGCAAGGTTGGGCCGATCTCGTCCGGGCGGTTGAGGCGGACCTTGGCCCCGTTGACATATTGGTCAATAATGCAGGCATCCTGCTGTTCCGCACATTGCTGGATACGACGCTGACCGAATATGAGCGGGTGCTGAAGGTCAACCTGACCGGTGAATTCCTAGGCATCAAGGCTGTCGCGCCTGGCATGATCGCGCGCGGCAAGGGCGCGATCGTAAATATCTCTTCAGTCGATGGCATGAAGGGGGCCAACGGCCTTGCCGCCTATTCGTCGAGCAAATGGGGCGTTCGGGGGCTGACCCGCGTCGCTGCGCTGGAGCTTGGCCATCGGGGCATCCGCGTCAATTCGGTGCATCCGGGTGGCGTCGATACGGTGATGACTAACCATGACGGATCGACGCGCGAGAAGGTGAATGAGCGCTTTGGCAATGTGCCGCTGCAACGCGTTGGCGCTCCGGAGGAAGTGGCGCGCGCGACATTGTTCCTGGCGAGCGACGAGGCGTCCTATCTTTCCGGGGCGGAGATTGCTGTCGATGGCGGCATGCTGACCGGCCAATATTATGCGCAGTTTCCGGGAGCGCCGGGAGTGGATTGAACAGCCAACGGTGAACAAGATAGCGACATAAGGAGAGATGCCATGATCCGTATCGACCTACCCGAGCAGGATGCCGCCGACCCCTATGGCTATGCATCGCGCAATCATGCGCGCGAGATCATGGCGGCGGCAGGCGGCTTTTCGAAGGCGGTGTATCAGCATAGCCTGTTGTCGCTGCGGGAGTTCGAGGGTGCACGGTCGCGCACGGCGCAGATCAATGGTTGCGTGATCTGCCAACAGTTCCGCGCGGCGCGCGATGCGCAGTCGATGTTCGCCGCATCCGGGCAGCGGCCAGCGCATACGGTCGTGGACAATGGGCCTGCGCCGGACGAAGACTTCTACGCTGCTGTCGAGAATTGGCGGACGTCGCCGCTCTTCAGCCCGCGCGAACGCACGGCGATCGAATTTGCCGAACGGTTTGCGGAGGAACCCAAGGTGATCGCCGAGGATGAGGATTTCTGGGCACGGGCGCACGCGCTGTTTTCGGACGAGGAAATTGTCGATTTGGCGCATAGCGTTGCGGCCTGGGTTGGATTGGGCCGCGTGGCGCATGTGCTGGGGTTTGACAGCGTGTGTTTGCCTTTTGCTGAGGTGGCTTGATTAGTAACGGTAGCATGTTCGGGTGACGGGCTCCCTCTCCCCTTTAGGGGAGAGGGTTGGGGAGAGGGGAAGGGCGGAGTTTGCCTTACAGGCCCCTCTCCCGCCGTCGCTGCGCTCGGCACCCTCACCCCAGAAGGGGCGGGGGGAAGGCACTGGTGGGGTTAGGGCTCTCTCCCGGCGTCCCCCGCCTTGGCCGGGGTCGCCCCCACGGCGCGCCGCGATTTCTGGGCGCAACGGCA
>CBIHNV010000050.1:0-7444 GCA_966211835.1 uncultured Sphingobium sp. | reverse complement strand
GAGATCATCGCTGCCCGTAACCGCGGGTTCCAAACGTTGGAGTCAATCCACTAGACGACGATCGCCCGCGTCCGAATTGTCCGGTCACAAACAATATCGCTGATCTTGATCTTCACCAAGCCGCGAAGCTTGCTGTCAATCGCGAGATCAAAGAGCGCCCGATCCCGGGTCCGACCATGCTGATCAAGAAAGAAGCGGATCGCCCAGATCTGGCGGGGCTTGAGCGCTCGCTTTGCGCCGACTTCGCGTCCCGCGTTCCATGACACCCGCTCGCGAGCGGCGGGATCAAATTCTGATAATCCCATGACACATCTCCAGTGGCCATGATGGCCAAAGGGATGAACGTCCAACCAAGCTGCGGCATATCCAGGGTGCGCCGCAATGTGCATAAAAGTTAAGGAATTCGATAAACTCGCCTGACTTCCTTATAGATTAACTCTGGCGGCGACCCTAATCGGCAATTCAGAGGCCGATGTTGGGTTCTCAGGTGCTGACCGTCCGGTTTTACCCGATCAACGCAAGAAGCACTGGACGGGCATCAGGAGTTCGACACCTCCCATTTTCACTTCTGACGGTCGATTGGGTCGGCGTTCCATGCCTCAATCAGACGACGCAATGATGCGCCCACCTTCGCCCCCGCCGATCCATAATCGTGTCGCGCCAGTTGATATCGACCAACCTCAACCGGTTCGCTGAACGCTTCTACGCGCTGGAGCAAGCCAGCGGCCACATATGGGGCTGCGCGACGCTGGCTCACAAGTCCTGCTCCCAGTCCTCTCATCATAAGTTCCATTGATGCGCTCGGATCCACGTCTGCAGCGACCAGCTTGAATGCTATCGGCAACCGTTCGTTGATGATATTTGATACCCCTTGCCGCACGCGCTCTGACGGCGAGGGAAGAATGATCGGCAGAGCGGCGCCACTACCGAGGCTGTTCAGAAGCGATGGCGCCGCGAAGAGATCATTATACCCAAGGGCAACGCGGATCGCATCGCGTGGCAGTTGCTCACCGGGGCCGGCCGTGAAATACAACAGATCGAGGTCCAGTAGGCGAAGTTCTTCGCAAGGATCGGCTCCAGGTTCCACGATGGTGAAATCCACGCGATCCGAGCCGAGTTCCTCGGTAAGATGCGCGTGCGCTGGCGCGAAGATCAGATTGTAAATGATATTATCCGCGCCCACCCGCAGCGTTCGGCCGGACGACGCGAGTGCTGCCTCCATCTTTGCGCGTTCTTTCATCGTTGCGAGGGCATGGTCGAAAATGGCCCTCCCGGCTTGAGATGGCACATTGCGGCGGCCGGGTCGCCGGTCGAACAAGGATTGGCCGAGAGCCACCTCCAGTGCGTTGATTTGCCGACTGGCCGACGCCTGGGAAATGCCAAGCGCTTCGGCCGCAGCGGAGACGCTACCGCGATTACAGACAAGCGCGAAAATTTGGATCTGACGGAACGTTCCAGGCATCCACAAGCCATACTCTATTGTATATGAGTGGCATAGCTCTCCGGGACGTAGGCAGGAACCTCTCGATCTGCGAACTAGCTGATGTCGACGCCTGGCATGGACATACCGACAAGGCGGCTGCGAAGCGATTTTCCGACCGGGGAGCAAATGATGATCCACGACCGCAGTGACCTGACGCGCCGGGCAATGCTGACTGCCGCGGGTGCGAGCCTTGTCAGCGCTGCATCCCCGGTAACTGGCGTAAACGCGATGATGTCGAAGCGTCCGAACATTCTTTGGTTGGTGAGCGAAGACAATAATCCTTTTATCGGCGCCTATGGCGACAAGTTTGCGCATACCCCGCATATCGACGCGCTGGCTCACCGGGGCATTCTCTACCGAAATGCCTATTGCACTTCGCCGGTCTGCGCGCCGTCGCGCTTCGCCATGTTGACCGGCATCAACGCCGAAAGCTGTGCACCGGCGCAGCACATGACCGCCCGCGCAGAACTGCCGAGGCTTCTCAAGACCTATCCTGAGCTGATGCGCGGGGCCGGCTATCACTGCACCAACCTCTACAAGACGGACTATAACTGCGATGTGGATCCAAAGGCGATCTGGGACGTCATGGGGCCTGAAGGACATTGGCGTAACGCCCCCAGGGACAAGCCGTTTCTCTGCGTCATCAACACCGGCGCGACGCACGAATCCCAGCTTTGCAGTCCCGTTTCAGGCAGGGTCACGCCCGATCAGATCCGCGTCCCGGCATTCCTGCCGGACGTGGCGGAGATACGGCAGGATTATGCCAGCTACTATAATCTCATGGAAAAGATGGACGCGGAGATCGGCGCGCATCTGGCAGAGCTGGAGGCCGCAGGACTGGCCGATGACACCATCATTTTCTATTATTCCGACAATGGTGGCGTTCTGCCGCGCTCCAAACGCTTCTGCTATGAGGAAGGGCAGCGGGTGGCGCTCGTCGTCTCCGTGCCGCCGAAGTGGCAGCATCTGAGCAATCAAAAGCCGGGCAGCGTTGTCGAAACGCCTGTCACCCTGCTCGACCTTCCGGTGACGCTATTGTCGATCGCGGATGCCCGACGACCTGCGCAGATGACGGGGAAGGCTTTGTTGGGACGTCGCATCGACGCGCCGCAGACGCTTGCCTTCGGCTGCCGCGACCGAATGGATGAACGATATGACTTGATCCGCACCGTTACGGATGGCCGCTGGCGATATATCCGCAACTATATGCCGCACCGAAGCTGGGCGCAGCATGTGCAATTTCAGTGCCAGACGGTTGCCGGATATCGGGCGTGGGAGGCGGCGCATCTGTCTGGCACGCTCTCCGCCACTCAGGACCGCTTCTTCCAGCAAAAACCCTATGAGGAATTATATGACCTGACATCCGATCCCGACGAGGTCGTGAACCTGATCGGCGACCCGCGAGCGGGTGAAATAGCCACGCGGCTGAGAAAGGCGTTGGACGCTCACATGGTGTCGGTCAACGATAATGGCTTCCTGGCGGAAGGAATGGAGGGCGAGGGATATTTCGCGAGCCGCGACCGCAGCCGGTATCCGTTGCAACGTTTGATGACATTGGCCGCTGCGGCGGCCCAACGCAAAGTGCGCAACCTCGATCATTTCATCAACTTGTTGCGCAGTGACGTCCCAGTCATCCGCTACTGGGCCACTCTGGGCATTCTGATGCTTGGACAGGAAGCTGCCCCGGCACGGGCCGATCTCCAGAATATAATGAACGCCGATCCCTGCCCGCAGGTGCAGATTGCGGCAGCGGAAGCGATCGCGATGGTCGGAGACGCTTCATCCGCAGCGAACGTGCTCGCGAAATTGGCCGCGACTGACCAACCCGAAGCAGTCCGCCTACAGGCATTCAACGCGCTCACTTACATCGGTCCGGCAGCCAGGGTCGTGCTGCCGATCATTGAGGAGGCTGCAGCCGATCAGACATTTGGCAACAAGACGGCGATGCTGGCCCACTTTCTTCAGAAGCAGCTTGCGGGTGACTATGACCCCATGGCGCAAGGCCTCACGGTGCAGCAATGCCAGACGCAGCGTATGGGCGCCCGGAAATTCATGGGCTGATTGAGAAGGACGCGGCTGCTCCTCAAAGGATGCGCTGCGAAGTATATGAACCAAGCCCACGCCATGGCAGTGTGCCGTCGATCTGAAGTATTGTCTCATCGCGCTTCTGAACCCAACCTGGAGCAGGCATGATTATTCGCGACGCAATAGAGGGCGATGCCGAAGCGATCGCCGCCATCTATAACGACGCCGTGGTCAACACCACGGCGATCTGGAACGATACGCGGGTAGACACCGCCAACCGGCTGACATTCTCGCGCGGGGACGACGGGCCAAACTGGACGCCCACGAGGATATTGCATGCTTTCGCGCCAACGGCTTGGCAGTCGGTGGCACCCCATCGAGGATGGCGGAGGACAGCATTTGACTCACGTGCCGCCGTCTGCCACCGTCCCTTGATGCACTTGCCGACTGACTTTACGCGCTTTCGCTACCAGGGTGGACAGCTGCTCGCGGGCATTTAGCCCCGGGTTCTGGCGCATGCCTCGAACTCGGGGCAGATCGATGGATTTATATCGCCCGCCGCCAAGGCGCGCATACCCTCCTTTCGAAAGTCAGCGCGATGACCAGCCGTACAAGAACGAAGCGTCCGCCCGTCCGCCTTATCGATACTGAAACCGATATTCTGACCAGCCTTGCCCTGAGCGCGTCGGGACCTGCCGCGCGAACAGGTGAACTGTTGTTAGAGGAAATCGCCCGGGCTTCAACCGTTGCAGCTGATCGTCTTCCGGCAGACGTCGTCACAATGCATTCCATGGTCGATTTTGAGGATGCGGCGAGCGGGATCAGGCGCACGGTACAACTCGTTTATCCGGCCGAAGCAGACATTTCGGCAGGGCGCATATCGATCCTCACGCCAGTGGGTGCCGGCCTTATTGGCCTGAGCGAAGGTCATATCATCGACTGGCCAGATCTTGAAGGGCGCGAGCGGTCACTTACCATCCTCAAGGTCACCCAGCCCCGCCGGTCATAGCCGTTCGCGTCATCAACCGTAGCGCTGCGATTGTTTATCTGAGAAGCGCGTAGAGCCTTCATCCTTAGTATAGAATAGGAGCCGACCCTTGCCCCGCATCGATGAAAAGCTACTCCCCATCTACGAAGATGTCCTGCGGCGGAATGCGGGAGAGACCGAGTTCCATCAGGCAGTGGAAGAGGTTCTTGAAAGCCTGGGTGTCGTCGTCGGAAAGCATCCGGAATATCTCGACAATGCATTGATTGAGCGGATCTGCGAACCTGAGAGGCAGATCATCTTCCGCGTCCCCTGGGTGGACGACAAAGGCCAGATTCAGATCAATCGCGGCTTTCGTGTGCAGTTCAATTCCGCCCTTGGACCGTTTAAAGGCGGCCTGCGCTTCCATCCGTCAGTGAATGTCGGGATTATCAAGTTCCTAGGGTTTGAGCAGACCTTCAAAAATGCCTTGACGGGCATGCCGATCGGCGGCGGCAAGGGCGGGTCCGACTTCAATCCACGCGGCCGTTCCGACGGTGAAGTCATGCGTTTCTGCCAATCCTTCATGACCGAACTCTACCGGCACCTGGGCGAATATACCGATGTCCCCGCTGGCGACATCGGCGTCGGCGCGCGCGAAGTCGGTTATCTGTTCGGCCAGTATAAGCGCCTGACCAATCGCTATGAAGCGGGCGTTCTGACGGGCAAGGGATTGATCTATGGCGGATCACGGGCGAGGACCGAGGCGACTGGATATGGCACGATCTACTTCATCGACCAGATGCTGAAGACCAAGGGCGACAGCCTGGATGGCAAGCGGGTGGTGGTGTCCGGATCAGGCAATGTCGCGATCTACGCTATTGAGAAGGTCAACGAGTTTGGTGGAAGGGTCGTCGCTTGTTCGGATTCGTCAGGTTTCATCGTCGACGAGGGCGGGATAGACCTGGGCCTGTTGAAGGAGATAAAGCTGGTCCGGCGCGAACGGATTTCCGATTATGTTCGCTTGAAAGGCTCCGGCGCCTATTTTTCCGACAAGGGATCCGTCTGGGAAACCTCCTGCGACGTGGCGGTCCCGTCTGCCACGCAAAATGAACTGAACGGCAATGACGCGTCTGCGCTGATCCGCAACGGTGTGGTGGCCGTGGGCGAAGGGGCGAACATGCCCTGCACGCCCGAAGCGGTGCGGCTTTTCCAGAGCGAGGGCGTCCTTTTCGGCCCGGCGAAGGCCGCCAATGCCGGCGGTGTCGCTACATCGGCGCTGGAGATGCAGCAGAACGCCTCGCGCGATAGCTGGACGTTCGAGGAGACGGAAGCACGGCTCGCTCTCATCATGCGCCGCATCCACGACAGCTGCGCGGAGACCGCGGAAGCCTATGGGGCGCCGGGCGACTATGTGTTGGGCGCTAATGTCACCGGCTTTGTACGAGTGGCGGAGGCAATGCAGGCCATGGGAGTCATTTGACCAGAACCGCCATTCTCGTCAGTCGGCGATGGGCGTACTGGGGACCCACCTCATCAGCGCGGCAGATATCGCGCATGCTGGGGCAAACCGCGATCCATGAATAAGGGCCATGTTGGCGCTTGCCGAATTGTGGGCTGTCGGTCTGAAGAGAAGTCCGACCCTTATGAGACACTCAGCCATCATTTTTCGATCGCTAGCTCCAGACCGTCTGCTACTTGACAGTTCTTCCTGACAACTTGGCAATCACAAATTGCTGTTTAGCTTAGGCCCCGGTCGGCCGCATGGAGAAATAAACCCGTTCAATCTCATGCGGCGCATTGGAAGCGGGTTGGTAGATGGACAAGCGTAAGCGTGGGCTGAAGGCCGCAGATCAGGCGGCTGCGGCGATCGGTTGCTGATCGGTCCGCCAGTTCCAGGGCATGAGTTCATCCCAGCGGGCAGCAGGCCAGTTGCCAGCGATCTTGGCGATGACGTCGGCGATATAGGCCTGGGGTTCAAGGCCATTGAGTTTGGCGCTCTCGATGACGGAGTAGATGGCGGCAGCGCGATCGCCGCCGGCCTTTGACTCGGCAAACAGCCAGTTTTCGCGGCCCAAAGCCACACACCGCATGGCGCGCTCCGCGATGTTGTTATCGATCTCCAGACGGCCCTCATCGAGGAAGCGCGTGAGCGCGACCCAGCGTTTGCGGCCATAGGCGATCGCCTTGGCCATCTCGGACTTGGGCGAGAGGCGGCGCAGGGCATCGTCGAGTGCCTGCCGCAGATCATCGATCAACGGCTGAGTGCGGTCGTGCCGGCTTCGTCGTCGGATCTCGGGTTGCTGGCCTCGAACCTCTGCCTCAATCTCATAGAACTGGCCGATGCGTTCCAGCAAATCAGTGGTGAGCGGCGTGGGCTTGGTGGCGTGGATAACTCCCCACTTCGCCCCACTTAGTCGGATGGCGCGAAGGGGCTAGGCCCCGAAGTTCTTGACGAGCGGCAAAAAAGAATGCTCGTGAAAGTCCGCTTCAAAGCACAATGAAACTGTGATTAAACGGCGAAACGTACCGCGTCGAAGAAATCCGACTTTCCTCTGGGAATGGCAGCTATTGCTATTTGCCTGCTCCGAAGCGGACTGAGCACAATGTCCCCGTGGCCGTCAGCAGTCATGCAGCTGTGTCTCCGGCTTCGATCAGCCTTCGCGATCTACCATGTCCATAAAGCCGCGTGCGATCACGCGATCGTCCGGGTCGGCAAAGGCCACCTCAAGTTCTGGCGCATCACCAAGCATGTACATGAGCGTCCACAGGCCAAAACGCCGCCGCTGTCTTGCTCCAGGCCAAAATCGACCTTCATCCGTTCGAGGCCAGCGATAAGTGTTCCTGGATGGAGCGCATCTATGTCCCCGGTCCCAAAGTAGCGGTGTAGAGCGTCCTGGAAGTCCATAGACCGGACATTGTTGATTGCCGCTGAGAAGTGACCCAGGATTTCCACCGAGAAGTGACCCGCC
>CBIHNV010000049.1:0-9362 GCA_966211835.1 uncultured Sphingobium sp. | reverse complement strand
AAAAGCCCGATGGGAATCCCCGAAAGGACTCTTCTGTCCCGGTCAATCCACTAGCAAAGACCGGGCGGCCGGTTTAGTTCGAGCTGATGGACGATGCTCGCGCCAGCCTGCTAAGATGGCTGGAGCTGAGGGGAGGCTCCCTGGAGGATTATGCCTTCCCGAGCCGCACCGATCACGCGACCCATATGAACACCCGCCAGTATGCTCGCCTGGTGGATGAGTGGGTCACAGGCATCGGCCTGCCAATCGAGGATTTTGGCATGGGGTCGAAATGGCGGGATCGGCCCACCCAAAGCGTGCCCTTCCTCGCTTCGATTGGCAGCCGAAGACGCTGACGGAGCTGTTCAGGACTCAATCCCGCACGCGCGCAGGTCTTTTGCTCGGCTGATGTTTCGATGCACCCGACATCACATTTCTATTTACGGCGCGCCATGATCGTTTCGCGATTCTCGCGATCTATGACGACATTGTTCGGTGCGAGAAGCCGATCGACGTGCGCCTCGTCGCCGAGGCGCTCACATCCTTGATCATATTGCGGACCGCCAACGTTAATCCGGCGGGTCTTTCCGTTTACGGACCCGCGATCCATTGTTGAGCGAAATACTACATGACCGTGCCGGATCGTTGAACGATCACACGCCGCAGCACACGCGTTAGATCCTCGATGGAATAGGGCTTGTGCAGCAGTTCAAAGCCGTGACTGCCTTCCTGGGCCAGGACATGGCTGTATCCGCTTGTGAGGATGATCGGCAATCCGGGCTCGCGTCGCCGGATTTCGAGACCCAGCTCGACACCGTTCATCCCTGGCATAACCACGTCCGAAAAGACGGCGGCATAATGGTGGGGCTGCTCAGCGAGCAGCTTTAGCGCTGCATCTGCGCTGGGCGCCCATGTTGTCTCAAAACCCAGTTCTGAAAGCAGCTGTGTGGAAAAAGCGCCAACCTGCTCATTATCCTCAACCACGAGGATATGTCCGCGCCCTTCGACCTGTTCCGCATCCGTCTTAACCGCGGCGGCCAAGCCGAGCTTGCTGCTGATCCTTGGCAAGTAGAGGGTGAAGGTCGCGCCTTCACCTGTGACGCTCTCAACGTCGATCTCGCCACCGGATTGCTTCGCAAAGCCGTACACTTGGCTGAGGCCAAGGCCAGTGCCCTTGCCGATTTCCTTGGTCGTGAAGAACGGCTCGAAAATTTGCGCCAATTGGTCGGGCGGGATGCCCGATCCAGTATCGCTGATGCATATGGCGACAAACTCTCCCCCGGCCGCGCCGTGTCCCCTGATCCTGGGCACGCTGCTCGTCGGCTCAACCCCGATCTTAAGTTCGCCGGTTCCTTCCATCGCATCGCGTGCGTTCACCGCCATGTTGACCAGGGCAGTTTCGAACTGGCTGGGGTCCGCCTCAATGTAGCAGATTTCACAATCGGTATCGACCGTCAGCCTGACGCCCGAGCCGACCACGGTGGCCAGCATATCCCTGATAATCTCGATGCGCTCGCCGGCATTGATTACTTCGGGCTTAAGTGCCTGCCGGCGAGAGAAGGCGAGCAGTTGCCCAGTCAGCTTGGCAGCGCGGTCAGCAGTGTCGGCGATGGCATCGACATAGCGCGTTCGCTTGTCATCAGTGATGGTGGGGCGCTTCAGCATTTCAGCCGCGCCGCGGATGACGGTCAGGAGATTGTTAAAGTCGTGGGCCACGCCGCCGGTCAGCTGGCCGATAGCCTCCAACTTCTGACTTTGGCGAAGCGCATCCTCGGTTTTCATCCGGGCTGTAACTTCTTCAAGCACGCGATGCTCCAGCGTCTCGTTGAGTTGCCGCAGCGTTGCTTCCGCACGCTTGTGTGGGGAGAGGTCGTGTATCGCGCCGACCATCCTGGCGGGCCGTCCGCCCGCGCGAAGGACGGTGCCGCGATCGAGCACTTCCGCGTAGCTGCCATCCTTACGTTCAAACCTGTATTCAGCGCTCCAGCCTGTGTCCGCATCCGCGATGACTGCTTGGATCGCGGCGATGACGCGGTCCCGATCTTCGGCGTGTATCCTGCTCTTCCACCAGGCGCTGGTCGGCCCCACCTCCCCCTCGGTGTAGCCAAACAGAACCTCGACCGCATCGTTCCAACGAACGGAATCGGAGACGAGGTCCCAGTCCCAGATGGCGTCATTCGTGGCGGCAGCAGCGAGGCGATACCGCTCTTCGGCATCACGAATTTCGATCTCGGCACGTCTGCGTTCCGTTTCATCCCGAGCGATCTTGAGGAAGCCCAATTCCGCGCCAGATTGACTGCGCAAGACGTTGGATGAGCCGTTCACGAATACCTGGCTGCCGTCCTTCCGGACATGCCAGCGCACATCCGGCGCGCTGCCGATGTTTCGGGCAAGGTCGGCCTCTTGCGCGGGAACGCCGAAAGCACGGTCTTCGGGCGTGAACAGCAGATCCGCCGACTGACCGATAATCTCATCAGCCGGATAACCAAAGGTTCTTTCCGCGCCCGGCGACCAGCTCGTCACACGCCGATCTGTGTCAGTTGTCAGAATGGCATAGTCCGTGGCAGAGTCGACGATGAGGCGCAGACGTTGCTCGCGATCGCGCAGCGCATGTTCGGCATTCAGGCGTTCGGTTATGTCGAGAACGAACTCGACAACTTCATCAGGGCTTACCCGACGCGCTGCGAACAGGCCCCACCAACGGCAGCCGTCTTTGCGGAAATACTGCTTCTCATATGGCATGGCCTCTCCGGTGGCGTTGAGCTGCGCCACGGCACGCTCGGACGTCGGCCAGAATTCCTGCGGCGTCAGTTCGCGCCAGCTCTTCCCAATCGCCTCGTCTCGCGTAAAGCCCGTCATCTGCGAAAAGGCGTCGTTGACCTCGGTCAATCGGAATTCAGCGTCCCAGTAGATGATGCCGACCGTTTTGATCGCAAAGCTGCTTCGCAAGCGCTGCTCGGCATGAACCCGGTCCGTAACGTCGGAACCCTCGATGAAGATTCCCATGACCTGACCGTTCCTGTCGGTGATAGGCTGCAGTATGAGATCGAGCAGCCGATCACCGCGAGAGCGGTTCCCGTTGCCGGCGGGGAAGCGCACCTCCGACTGTCGTGAAGGGCGTCCGGTGCGATAAGCCTCATTAAGCGCACGGACCGCGTCCTCGGCCAATGCGGAAGGCAGCACTTCTTCGGCGCGCTTTCCTATGATGTCTTTCTGACCGACCAGTCGCAGAAAAGCGCGGTTGGCCAGTACGATGCGGTGCTCAGGTTCCCGCAACATAGCCATCAAGCTTGGCGCCTGCTCGAACAGCTGCGCCAGCCGCTCCTGGTCATCTTCCGCAAAGGGGAGTGGTGGTGAAGGGTTTGGCGCTTCTGCGTCTTCCATGTCGATCAAACGCAATTATCATGAAAACTTGTCGCGCTAAGGCGGGACCGCTGCCGTTTGAATTCGCGCAGCATGCCCGTCATCTCAGGACTCCGCCTGCGCCTTTTCGCGCCCGAGCAGCCACTGAAGCGAGCGGCGAAGGCGGTGTGCGCCATCCTCCTCGAACCAGGCACCGTGGGCGAAGATCACCCGTCGGGGGTTGAGGGCGAGCAGCCGCCGCATGGCCGGCGCGGCTTTCCGGCGTTTCAGCAGCAGAAGGGCGCGTAGGTAAAGCGGCGCCCCCCCCGTTGGGCGCTGTGGCACGAGCCAGCCACATGAGAAGCGCCATTGGCAGGGGAAGCTTGCGAGGTTCGAGATTGACGACCGTATCGGTGAGAATGAGCGTCGAGCTTGATCTGTGAAACAATGCGACTTCGCAAAAGCCAACGCCTGCGATGAGCGACTGTTCGATTTCGTCCCGCCATTCCGCTGGCGGATGTTCGCCAAGCTCGCGGTCAATGCGCAGTTGGGTCCGGCCGACGGCACGCCGGCTGGCAAGTTTCGGTGCGGCCCACAACAGGCTGCCGGGCACGGCGCGCTGCCATTGCTGCGCGAAGCTCCAGTGGGCGATATTGGGTGCGATCAAGTGCCGGATGCGGCCCTCCCGCTCCAGCGCTGCCTGAAGTTCTGGCGTATGGCGCGTGGGCGAATGGAGAAGCAGGTCGCCGTTCGCCAGGCGGATGACCGTCATGCGGATCGGCATCGGCATGCCGTAGACGTTCATCGGTCCGCTATCGACGATCCAAAGCTTCCCGGCCACCTGCTTGGGCAGATCGAGTGGGGAATAGGTGACGGTGCTTCCCGCCGCCTGCCATGCTCCCCTCGTAATGGCCGCCACGCTCACCATTGGCTCCTCCTAAATCAGCGGCTTGCCGCCTGTTACCGCGATGGTGGCGCCGGAGATATAGCTCGCTTCATCGCTCGCCAGCATCACATAGGCAGGCGCGAGTTCCTTCGGTTGTGCGGGCCGGCCGAACGGCGTGTTCTTGCCGAATTCCTTTACCTCGTCGGGCGGCATGGTCGAAGGAATGAGCGGCGTCCAGACTGGTCCGGGCGCGACACAGTTCACACGGATCTTCTTGTCGGCCACCAACTGCGCCAAGCCGCCGGTGAAATTCTGGATCGCGCCTTTCGTGGTGGCGTAAGGAAGGAGCGTCGGCTTGGGCGTATCGGCGTTGATCGAGGCCGTGTTGATGATGGCGCTACCCTCGGCCATATGCGGGAGGGCGGCCTTGGCCAGGTAGAACATCGCGTGGATGTTGGTGGCAAAGGTCTTTTCCCATTCCTCGTCGGGTATCTCCTCCAGCGACTTGAAGGTCATCTGGTGCGCCGCATTGTTGACCAATATGTCGATGCGCCCAAATTCGTCTGCGGTCTTGTCGATTATTGCTCGGCAATGGTCCGCGCCGCTGATATCGCCGGCCATGAGCACCGCCTTGCGCCCGGCTTCCTCGATCAATCGCGCCGTTTCGCGCGCGTCTTCATCCTCGTTCAGATAGGCTATGAGGATGTCTGCGCCTTCGCGGGCGTAGGCGATTGCTACTGCCCGGCCGATGCCACTGTCTCCGCCGGTGATGATGGCCTTCTTGCCTTCCAGGCGTCCTGACCCGCGATAGCTTTCCTCGCCATGATCCGGCCTGGGGTTCATCTCGCCGGTCGTGCCGGGGACCTGCTGCTGCTGCTCTGGCATCGGCGGCTTGATTAGGTCGGGATCGCTGCTCATGGTGATCGGCCCTTCATCCTGGTGTTAAAGGAATGGCTTCGCGGCTGGCCCGGTTCCTTGATTTGTCGCTTGATAGAGATGAAGGATCAGTTCGGTTTACATGGGTTGGTAAGTTTGGGCGGGTTCCGACCGTCAGGGGGGCCTGACCTTGCGGCAATTACTCCCCGAACGGATAGGTTTCTGGCATGCCCTTATGATGTTCAGGGCCGAGCGGCGTGACCGCACTGGTTTCGTCGAACCAGACGAACGCATCGAACTGTTCGGAAAGCTCTGCCTGGCTGTAATGGCTCCACAATTCCGTATCGGGTCGATAGATCACGCCGATGAAGCGTTCGAGCATTGGCTCGCTCAAACGTCGGCGCAGCGCGTCATGGCGGCCCGGCGTCAGGTCAAGCAGGAAGCGGTCGATGCCGCTGTCATGACATTGGCGCTCATAGCTGTCGCGGCGCGAGGGATTGACGCGCTTCACCTCCATATCGCCATCCCAGTCGGTTGCGGCGGCCACCGTGCCTGTGTGCGTGCCGAACCCGATCAACGCGACGTCGTCGCCCCAACGCTCGCGCGCGAGTTGGCCGATATTGAGTTCGTCGCGGCTCTTGCCCATGCCGGTATGGCGCGCGTCGCCGATATGGCTGTTGTGTGCCCAGACGATGGCCTTGGCATTGGGGCCCTTCGCCTCCAACAGATGTTCGAGCGTCTCGAACATATGGGTGTCGCGCAGGTTCCAGCTCTCGGCGCCACCATAATACATGATCCGATAATAGCGCTCTGCTGAGGCTATGAGCCGCGCATTCTGCGCCGCATCGAGAAAATCATCGCCGTCATGTGCAGCATAGTCGAGATGCTTCTCCAGCAGAGCGCGGCACTGCCCAATCACGGCTCCCTCGCATTCGGCATAGCCGCGTGAGAGCGCCGCGCGGCCATAGGTCGCAGGATTGCGCTGCCACGGCGTCAGGCAACCATAGCGCTCGCGCGCCACGGTGGCGGCTTCAGGGTCGATACGATCGAGATAGTCCAGCACCGCGCCGATCGAACCTGACATATTGTAGATGTCGAGACCGTAGAAGCCCGCACGCGCCTCCGGCGGTTTGGATCGATTGTGCTCATGCATCCAGCCGGTCAGCGCCTGGATGACGGTGTTGCGCCACATCCAGGTTGGAAACCGCTGGAACGGTGGTTCATCTTCATCGCGATGGGGGCGATGCCGGACATAGCGGTCGACCCGCGCGGCATCGGGCCAATCCGCTTCCACCGCGACGACGGTGAAGCCATGTTTCTCAATGAAATGGCGGGTGATCGCGGCGCGCGCCTGGTAGAATTCGCTGGTGCCATGGCTCGCCTCACCCAGCATGAGGACGCGGCGGTCGGCAAAGCGGTCGAACAAACCGCCAAAGCTCGGATCATCGAACGCTGGCAGTGGCTCGGCGGCCTCGGCGATCATCTCGGCAAGGCTGAGGCCGCGCAATGCGCCGGGGGCATGGTTGTTCGCCGCCCGGCTGCCATCCTCGCGCCAGCCTTGCGCGCCGATGAGCGGCACGAACCGCACCGCGCCCAGATTCTCCTCTTCGAAACGGTCTTTCGCGACCCGGCTCACCTTGCAGAGCTTTTGGCCGCCGGCCTCGCCCACCGGAACGACAAGATGCCCTCCGACCTTCAGTTGCTGCTTGAGGGCGGCGGGCACATCGGGTCCGCCCGCAGCGACCAGTATCGCGTCGAACGGCCCATCGTCGGATGCACCCTGTGTGCCGTCACCGATCCGGATTTCGACATTGTCATAACCCAGCGCGGCGACGCGCGCGGCGGCTAGTTTTCCCAAGGCGGGATGCCGCTCGATCGCGATCACGCTCTCCGCGATCTGGCCGAGAACTGCAGCGGCATAGCCGGAGCCTGCGCCGACCTCCAGCACATGGTCGCCCGGCTGCACTTCGGCCGCTTCGATCATGGCGGCGACGATATAGGGCTGCGAAATGGTCTGCTCCTGCTCGATCGGCAGGGCGGAATCCTCATAGGCGAATTCTTCCAGTCCCTCGCGCACGAAGCGTTCACGCGGCACCTTACGCATGGCTGCAAGCACATGTTTGTCGCGGATGCCACGCTGGGCCAGGTGCGCTTTGACCATCCGCTCTCGCTGCTTGGCGAAATCAGGCATCGTCCGGTTCCTTTTCATCTTCGGCACCGCGCACCGGGACGCCCAATGCCCTCAGCTTGCTGAGCGTGCTCTGGGCATTTTCGTGATGAAGGAAGATGCCCCCGGCTGCTTCCCAAAGATGCGCATGCTTCATCTGGTCATCGACAAGGATGTCGCCCTCCTGTGCATGGTTGCGCTTGTCGACGGCCATCACGGTCACGATCCTCACGCCAGGGAAATGCTCGGCAGCCCAGCGGACCTTTTGCGGCGCCGCCCATTTGCCCAGCGGCAGACCGGTCAGGATGACGGGATTAAGATGCCGGACCGCTTCGAACAGGCGCATGGCATCCGGCATCAGCGGCAATGTGCCATAAAAATCGGGATGGCGTGCCAGCTCGCGCCAGAAGGTGCCTGTGCCGCGTCGCTTCTGAAACGCACGGGGCGGCATGCCGAGAAGGTCAGTGGCGGCGCGATCGAAATCGGCGAGGACGCCATCGCAATCGAGATAGAGTTGCATCAGCCGACCCTCGCGGGGATGAGCGCGACCGGGACAGGTTGTTTCAAGGGCCGCCAGCCGCGCGCCCTGATCACATCATTGCTTTCGACAGGCTTGCGCCCGCGCGACCGATCCAGCGACCAGGTAATATGGTAGGTGCTCCCGTCAGGCCGGTCGGTGCTGCCATCGACCGCAACCACCAGGGCCTGCAGGCCCTCGCCGTCATCGAACTCTCCAACGATCTGCGCCGACACCGATGACGGAAGCGGAGTGCGCGCGTCCGCTTTCGCATCGAGCGTCACATGATCGGCGATAACGTCAGGCCAGCGCGGCGCGAAGCGCGCGAGCAGGCGCTGGCGATCATCAGCATCCACCTTCCAGCCAGTGACAGCCATGGTCAGTTGACCGTGGGAAGCGCCGCCCGGCAGTCGGCCGCACATTCGCGGCACATCTCGGCGCAAAGCTTGCAATGGCCATGGTCGTGGCGCTCGCACTCCTCGGCGCAGAGATCGCAGACCCGCGCGCATGTCTCGAGCATGAGACGCAGCACTTCGACATTCTGCCCGGAGCGCCGGACGGCGAGGCGCCCGGCCGCCATGCAGACGTCCGCACAGTCGCTGCACATTCGGATGCACTGGGTCATGTCCATCGGCTCAGCGACGCAGGCATCCGCGCAGCTGGTGCACATTTCCGCGCAGAACATGGCGTGGCGCGCCGCCGTGGCGAGCAGTTCATTGAACTCGTCACCCACATCAGGGTGAAGTTGCAGCATCTTGTGAATAGACATCAGCCATGTCCCTGCTTGCGGCGGGTTTCCCAGCCTTTCCTCGCCGCCGCCGAACGCTGGGCATGGCTCTGGCTCGAGCCGCCCTTGCGTGAGGATGCATGGTTTTCAACCCCGCCGCGTCCGGAACCGGACTTCTTACCGCCGCCCGATTCCTTGTTCACCGTGGCCCAGGCGCGGCGCTCGGCCTCCTTGTGGCTGACGCCGCGATCCTCATAGCCTTCCTCGATATGTTCGGCCTTGCGTTTCTGCTTGTCCGTGTAGCTCGACTTGTCACCCTGGGGCATGCCGATCCTCCTTGGCGATTGTGCCCCCGCCTGCGACTGGAAACGCGCCATCAGCCGATTGGCTTCGTACCAATTGGCTGATGGGATGTTGATGATATAAAGCGCTTGCTCCGATCCTGGGATGAAGAAAATCTGAGCTAGCGACCTGATGGGTTACGGATCTGAGGAGAGTGATCTCCATTGAACGGCAGCAATTTCACTTTTGGACGCCTAAACCTAACGGACCACTAACGGCCAGCTTTGAGGGGCGTGGACAGGATAGCTGCCCTTCCGAACCTGGAGATCGAAAGCAGGTCCCTGTACGGCAAAGAAGGGTCGGTTGGGACAGAGGCGCCGTTCGGGCCGCCCGCAGCGAACGACCGCTGCTCTCCGAAGCGGCCGTTGACCATACGGAGGGATCGGGCGTCCACAGGTGCTATTGTCGTGGCGTTGAAGGCTGTGAGCTCATGCCACCTGTATTTATGGACCAATTCAGGCTGAATGTATTATCGAGCCCTTTTTTAGCAGATAGAAAAAGTCTGGCCGGAGCTGTCTTCAAGCCT
>CBIHNV010000048.1:0-9803 GCA_966211835.1 uncultured Sphingobium sp. | reverse complement strand
TTCCTTCGTCACTACGACGAAGCCCCAACCCTCCTTAATTCACAACCTCAAATCTTTGCCATTGGCGATGACCGCGGACAGGCTGTCCTCATCCGTCATCGCTCTCGCTGGGCTCAATCCCATGCTACCCGACACGAAAGGAACGTCCGATGAATGCCGCATCCATCGAAGCGGGCGCAGCTTCGAAAATGTCACTGGGGCATGTCGCCCTGCATTATAAGTCGCCGGAGGACGGACCGAACGCGGCGCGTCTGCTCGACCTCATGGGCTTTCGGCGGCTCCAGGAAATACCACTCCCCAATGGATCGATATTCTATCAGTTTCTGGTGAACGATGACCGATTGGTCGACGGTGTGGGCACGCTGTATCTGACGCTTCGGCCCAAGCCGCTGGAAGCCCTGAACTCAGCAATTCGAGAGGCGCTCAAGGTGGGAACGCCACAGGAGCATCCTGCAGTGCAGGCACTGTCGAGGGAGCAGGAGATCAACCCCGAGGTGGGTTTTCATATCGACATCATGGTTGACGCTGGCCGATTTGGATTCGATGATGGCGCGATTAAAGGATACCAACGCGAGCGAACCGGGCATCAATGGCCGTCTGAAATTTACCGTCAACCGGGCCAAGCCTGGCGATCACGAGATCGACGCGTCAATGGAAGCCTCACCAACCTTCCGCGACGCAACCCGTCATTGTTATGGGTGTAACGGGTGTCAGGTTTTCGTTGAGACGGACCTGTTGGCCAGCGGTCCTCTTGGAGAAAATATGGTCATCGAGTTCGATCATGCGTTCGCCGACCGACCGGTAATATGTTTAGCAAAACGGAACTGGGCTGAACTGGATTGGATATGGGCAGTTCGTGGACGCCGACATCTTACTGCTGTCGTTATCGACATCGACGCTGGGCACGCGCTGAGGAGCATGCGATGCACCGGGCGCTTCAGCAGAATGAATGAAGAAACTTCCTGGATTGAGTTGATCCCACCTGACAAGCTCAACTTTGTGAATGAACGGCTTTCCTGAACCTGGGCGGACGCTGTTCGCGAGCATCCGCGCATGCCATTGATGGTGAAAGTGCTGTAGCGATAAAAAGCGGTTACAGCTCTTCGCGCTGACGGCGACTCATTGCCGCTGTCTAACGTGAAATTTCTGGTTCCTAACTCTCGCTGAGAGAATAAATAAATCCTGATCTGGATCAGGGTGAAATCCAGTAAAATCGGCCTTCCTTTAAGCGAATGTTTGTCACTTTCGCATAATTCTCCGTTGATGGAGAACGCAAATCCTTTTGCCATGACCACACGGGAGCAGAGGGGCGATCGGGTGTTCATGAACCCGGCGTATCTGTTTATGGGCGCGGTCGCCGCCAGTATCGCGCTGGTCGTTGGCTGGCGGGTAGGCATCGGAGAGCTGATCCTCGGGGCAGCATCGGCGGCCGTCCTTTCGGCGACCCTGCTATGGTCTTACTGGATGAGGACGCGGCGCCAATGGCAGCAGCTGCATCAGCGCCTGGAGCGGGCGGCAGGCGCCACGCCTGCTCATCTGCGACGCCGCCCTATCGCGGCTCGACTAGCCTGGCAGGTCGAGCAGATCACATCGCGTATGTCGGAGCTCAGCCATCGCTCGGCGCAGGTACACCCCGTCTCCGGCTTGCCCACGAGAGAGCCGCTCATCAACGCTATCGAAGACGCGCCCGACGGGGGCACCCTTGCGCTGGTCGAGCTTTGCGACTTTGACCGGCTGACCCTGTTCGACGCCGCCATAGCGGACGAGGTACTAAGCGAGATCGCCCAGCGCCTGGTGCGCATGGTGGGGCCGGGACGCGTCCTCGCCCATGTAGATCGCAGCCGCTTCGCGATTTGGAGCGTCGGCGTCGATCCTGACGTCTCGCGGACGGAACTCAACGCGATCTGCTATGCGCTGCGGGATCGGGTCGTCACTGCGGGCGTCGAACTTCTGCCCCAACTGCGGTCGGCGCTGGTGGAGAGCTCGCGCGACAAGGGCAGTGCCTCGGAACTGGTCTCTCGCGGACTTAGCTGTCTGTCGGATCCGATCGGCCACATTTCGGCCGCGGAAGTGTCGCCGGCCACATCACGCGACCTGTTTCTGTTGGAACAGGACTTACGACAGGCGACCGCGCGCAACGAATTCGAGCTTTGGTATCAGCCGTTCATCGACGCAGCGGAGCAAAAGGTCTGCGGCGCCGAAGCCCTGCTTCGCTGGCGACATCCGGAACATGGCCTTGTCATGCCCGCACGATTTATCCCGGTTATGGAATCTGCCAATCTTGCGGAGGAAATTGGCCTGTGGACGCTGAATGCTGGCTGCCGCGAAGCGCGGAACTGGCAGCAGCACCAGTCAGCGCCCTTGAAGGTTGCCATCAACCTGTCCGCTCATCAACTGACTGGCGGGCAGTTGCCACTGATGGTCGGGCGGACGCTCCAGCGGCACGGCCTTCCGCCCACCTTGCTGGAACTGGAACTGACGGAAACCGTCGCGTCGGTCGACTCTGCTGCAGCCCGTATTCTTTTCGACGAGCTGCGCACGTTGGGCGTCGCCGTCTCCATCGACGATTTCGGCGCAGGCTATTCGAGCCTCAGCTATCTGAAAAAATTGCATTTCGACAAGATCAAGATCGACCGCGAATTCATAAGCCATGTGGACCGCCAAAGTGACAGCCAGGCGATCTGCCAAAGCATTATTGCTCTGGGCCGAGGCCTTGGCATTCCGGTGCTCGCCGAAGGCGTCGAACGAGCGGAAGAATATCAGTGGCTTCGCCGTCACGGATGCACCCTGTTCCAGGGTTTTTATTTCTCACGCCCGCTCGAAGCAGCAGCTTTCCTGCCCTTTGTCAGGGACAGCGCAACAATCGCCCAACTGACCGGCCTTTCTGCCTCCGCCTTGCAAAACCGAGTCCTGAAGAGATGATGATCACCGAACGCAATTCTCAATGCTCCGCGCTTGTTTTTTGGGCACTGGCGGTCGTTACCCTGCTGCCTGCCTGTTCGCACAAGCCGGGCGATCAGGCGGCGCGGCCCCAGACGATCCAGAAAATCAGCAATAGTCAGCGGATGGAGGATGTCGTCGCCTGGCTGGAAGACGGCGACGTCGCGCGCGCGCGTAAGGCGCTGAAGGACATGGTGCGCGCCGACCCGAGCGACCGCGCCGCCGCGTCACTTCTGGAAACGGTGGATGCCGACCCCACGGCATTGCTCGGCGCCAAGAGCTTTGCCTACCGCATCCAATCCGGAGACCGGATGAGCGAAATTTCGCGCCGGTTCCTGGGTGACCGGCTGAAATTCTATGCGCTCGCCCGCTATAATGGGTTGGCGGTACCATCTTCAATCCGGGCCGGTCAGCTGATCCGCATCCCGGGAGATGAGCCGCCGCCCCGGGTTGCGCCCGCTCCCAAGGCTCCGGCGCCCTCTCCCAAACTTCCCGAAATCGTCAAGCCCGCTCCGTCCCGCGCCGCGCCGAAGGAGGCCGCTGCAGATCCTGCGAAAGCGGCGAAGCTGCGGGCGGCGGGTCTTGCCGCGCTTAACCAGGGCCAGGTCGCCCGTGCCGTCGTCCTGCTGCACCAGGCGGCAACGCTCGCGCCTTCGGACGCGTTGATCCGACGCGACCTCGATCGTGCGCAGCGTATTCGCAAGACCGTGCAGGCGCGGCGTTGACCAACTTCCTTCTTCCCATGACAAGGGCTTGATCTTGCAATGACCGAGCATAACTGGATCGGACGCTATCGCATCGACGCCCCATTGGGCGAAGGCGCCATGGCGAATGTCTCGCTTGCCTATGACCCCAGCATAGGCAGAACCGTCGCGATCAAGGTGCTGAAGCCGGAATATCGCGGCGACACCGAACTGGTGAACCGCTTCCTCGCCGAAGCGCGGACCGCCGGGATGCTGTCCCACAGTCATATCGTGACCATCTATGATGTAGGGGAAGTGGATGGCGTTCCCTACATCGCGATGGAACATATCGCAGGACGTCCGCTGGACGAGATATTGCGTGACGAAGGACGTTTGACGGTCGAACGCGTGCTCGCTCTCGGCGCGCAGATCGCACGCGCATTGGCCTATGCCCACGGCCGGGGCGTCGTTCATCGCGACGTGAAGCCTTCCAACATCCTGATCTGTGATCATGGCCGCACCGCCAAGCTGCTCGATTTCGGAATCGCACGGGTGGCAGCTGGAAACGATCAGGATGTGCAGCGCACGCAGGCTGGCCAGGTCATGGGTACGCCGCGCTATATGAGCCCCGAACAAGCCATGGGCCTGCCGCTGGACGCGCGCAGCGACCTCTTTTCGTTGGGCGCTGTGCTTTACGAGATGGTGACCGGCAACCCCGCTTTCCCCGGCACTGGTCTGGCGACGCTAGCGATCCAGATCGCGCAGCACGATCCCGAACCGATCAAGCGCCAAGTCCGCGAATGCCCACGCGGCCTCTGCTTCATTATCGGCAAGCTGCTGGCGAAGAAGCCCGTGGATCGTTTCGCCGATGCTGCGCTGCTCGGCCAGGCGCTTGAGCGTGAACGCGAGGCGGCGACCCAGGATCGGGAAACAGGCCCCCGGGCGATGGCGCTGCGTTTCAAGCTGCCGCTGATCCTCGTTTCCACCGCCACGCTCGCGCTTGCGCTCAGCGTAGGACTGGTGCTCGACCGGCAGAACGCGACCATGACCGACATGGCGATCAGTTCAGGCGCGTCGATGACCGATTTCGTGGCCCGGAACGCGGCGCTGCGGATCGCCGACAATGCTGGCCTCCCGGCTCAGTCTCAGGACTGGTTGCCGCTCCAAGCTTTTGTTGAGACGGCCGTCAAGGATCGCCACCTGCACAAGATCACCATCGCCGACGACCAAGGCGTCGTCCGCGCGGCAGGTGACAAGCGGCTAATTGGCTCGCGACTACCCGCCAACGCCGCGGACGAGGCACGGGTCACCCCCGAAGGCATCCATTTCACCCGCGGGGTCCAATATGCTGGCGCCAATTTCGGGCGAGTGGACATTGTCATGGACAGAAGCGCACTGGATGCAGCGATGGAGCGGACACGGGTTCTGCTGTTCGCTCTAGCGCTGTTCGTCATAGGAATGATCGGCGCGATAGCTTATGGAAGCGCCCGCCAACTGTCCTCGCCCCTGCGCCGCTTGCGGGCCGCCATCGAAGAAGCGGCCAGCGGCAACAGTGCATTCCGCCTGTCCCACCGCCGCAATGATGAGATTGGGCGACTTTTCGACGCCTTCAACCAGCTTGCCGACACGATCGAGACAGGACCCGGCGCGGGCGGTCCGGTAGCTGACGCGCTGGAGGCGCTTCGCACCCGGATCGCGGCGCCGCCCGCCCGCGATCGCAATCGCAACGCGGCCTAGGCGCTCCTTCATGTACATCTTCAAGCTTTACGAGAAGGACCAGCCACATCAGGCGGTCGATGCGCGCCTCTTGCATGAGGGCGTGCTGCGGATTGGGCGCGATCCCAAGGCGGACTGGGTCATGAACGACTCGGCCTGTGAGATTTCGCGCTGGCATTGCGAATATAGCGCCGGACCTGATGGCCTCACCCTGCGCAGCCTGGGCACCAACGGCATGTTCGACCGGGAAACGGGCACTCGGCTGCTCGAAGGATGCGACCTGCCCGTTCTGGTCCCGGGCGCTGTTTGCTTCGGGGCCTTTCTCCTCACCGTCGATCACGCCGCGCAGTCGCGCGATCAGGTGGACGAGAACCAGACGCTGGTCCTCATGCCGCCGCTGGGTTCCTCCATCGCCGTGCCTACCGAATGGTCCGACGGCGCCGTCGCCCAGGGGGCGGTTGGCGGATCATTGCTCGAAGCTTTCTGCGAAGGGGCAGGCATCGAAGCGTCGGCATTCTCTTCAGAAGATCCCCAGGAAATTATGCGCCGCGCCGGAGCCGTCTATCGGAACCTGGTGTTGGGTGTCGGAGACCTCATGGCCGAGCGGGAGCGGGTGCGCGGCAAATATCAGCTGTCCAGGACGACCATCGGCGGCGCTGGCAATAATCCATTTAAATGGGCGCCCACCCAACGGCTGGCCATCGATTTGCTGTTGATCAATGATCGTGGCTTCTTGGACGGCCCGGCTGCGCTCGCCGCTTCCTTCCGCGACATCAAGAAGCACCTGATCGCGACCTTCACGGGCCTGCAGGCTTCCCTAAAAGCCGCGATCGGTCGGTTCGAACCCGCAGGCATAGAGGCTGACATGCCTGCAAAGGGCATATTCCTGAAAAGCCGCGCTGCGGCTTGTTGGGAAGAAATGCAGAACCGCCACGCGGACCTCTCCCGCCAGATCGACCAGGGCGAGGATGGTCTGCTCGCCCTGGCCTTCATCGCTGCCTATGACGCCACCACCGCGGAACTGGAGGCGCAGCAGTCATGAAACTTTCTGCCCCCCAAGACGAGACGCGGCAGCCACACCTCTATTGCCAATCGATTGCGCGCACACATATCGGAAAGGTGCGCATGGTGAACGAAGACCGCCTGCTCGATCATCCCGATCACCGGCTCTGGGCCGTGGCGGACGGCATGGGTGGGCATAGCCGTGGCGACCGCGCAGCAACGCTCGTCATCCACGCGCTGGCCGAACTGGCCGAGGGAGAAGCTGCTATTGATCGGGATGCGATCGACGGCGCTATCCAGTATGCAAATCGCGCGATACTCGCCCTGAGCGAAGAGCGGGAAAGGTGCGGTTCGACGGTGGCCGGGCTGCATGCCGCAGGTGGGACCGCGACCCTCTTTTGGGCAGGTGACAGCCGCATCTACCGCTTCCGCGATGGAGGACTCGAGCGACTCACCTGCGATCACAGCTATGTCCAGCAGCTGATCGACGCAGGACTGATCACCCCGGCACAAGCCCGCTCGCACCCACAGGCCAACCTCATCACCCGTGCAGTGGGCATAGATGAAAGGCTGGAACTGGAATACGCCAGCGTCCCATTGATGCCGGGCGATCATTTCCTGCTATGTTCGGACGGCTTGTCGTCGATGGTTGAGGATCAAGAAGTCGCCAAGATCCTGAGTGCGGACCCGGAGACAGCACCTGGCCGCCTGATCGACCAAGCGCTTGAGGCCGGCGGAAGCGATAATATATCGCTCATCTTGATTTCGGTGCTCCCGGCATAATTCCGGGATACAAATGCCGCGCCCATGAGATTGTCAGACATTAAGGAAGGCAGTCTGAAACGAAACCGCAACCTGTTCCTCATTTCACGCTGAGCATCGAGGCACATGCGCGAAAAATCCTCTGGATGTGATTGATAAATGGGTGGTCATGACAGTCTTTGCGAGACATGGTCCAAGGTCCGTCCGTTCCATAAGTACAATCGCGCGACTGCATAACGCACCCGCAGATGGCAGCCGGCACATGAAGGACCGATAACACCATGCCGACCAAGCCCAAGCTGCGTAACCTTGCAAGAGTGGTGGCTCTAGCGTGCCTCCTGCCAGGAACGCTGCCCGTCCAGGCGCAGCAAGTCAATGGCGCAGTCCCCCCGAAGCTTCGGGCTATCACCGTTGATGCAGCAAGCAATCTTGGTCAGTTCAAGGCTTTGCGCGGCGTCAATGCCGGCCCGCTTCCGTGGAGCGATCGGCCTGCCGTTGAAAAGCTGAATGACACTGTGGAAGTGTCCGACCGCACCGGCTACCGGTCCCTTGGCGCAGATGCCTCGCCGGGCTATCGAGCCGCCAACATCGACCTCATTCGCATCCATGATAATTACGGCCCGGGTGATCTGTATGCGGATTTTCGCGGCACCCGCCTGATGGCCGATGGCACGACCATTTCAGCCGACGCGCTCAAGGCGCAGGTCATGTTTCCCAATCTGGCCGCCGACCCCGCCGATGCGTCAAATTATAATTTCGCCCCCACCGACCGGCTGATGCAATCCATCTACGGCATAGGCGCCACCGCCCTCTTCCGGATCGGCGCGAGCGCTGGTGATCGCAGCGCCATACCCAACGCCTTCACCAAGGACGAAGAGTATCTCCATTATGCCGACATCGCCCGTCATGTTGTGCTGCATTACAGCAAGGGGTGGAATAAGGGCTTCAACTATAATGTCAAATATTGGGAAGTGTTGAACGAGCCAGATGGCCGGTTCGACCCGCTCAAATATTATAAACTATACGGCAGCGTGGCCAAAGCGGTGAAGTCCGCGGACCCAAATGCCATGATCGGCGGTCCCGCGCTGATGTTCACCCATAATGGCCCGTCTTATCGCGAAGACTTCCTCAAATATCTGCGCGCAAACCGGCTGCCCTTGGATTTTTGGACCTTCCACGACTATAATGTCGATGCGGCAGATCCCTATCTCTACGTCCGCCTTGGCGAAGACATGCGCAAGCTGCTGGACAGCCATGGCTTCAAAAAGGCCAAGCTGATCATGGACGAATGGAATGTCTTGGGCATCAATCCTGAACTGCTGACGCTGGGCGGCCGAGCGGCGTTCACTACCTCTGCCATCATCTACATGCAGGATTCTCCGATCGACGAACAGACCTTCTACATGGGTCCCAATCTGTTCGGGCTGGATGGCAAGACCCCGGACAAGATCGGTCAGGCATTAATCGCACTGGGCCGGATGAAGGACACGCCGTTCAGGCTGGCGGTCAAGGGAGATGACAAGAATGGATTTGCCGTTCAGGCGGGCAAGTCTTCGGATGGCAAGGCTATCAACATCCTCATCAGCAATTATGAAGTGCCTGTATCCCTGCGTGGTCCGCGACCTGCCGGGGACAAGATCGCCGGCGGCGGTTTCACGATAAACCTGTTGCCGCGCCGCACGCTCAGCTACGATCATAATGACGGCTTCGACGTCCGGGTCACCGGCTTGTCGCCCGACAAGCTGTACAAGGTACAACGCTACCGCATCAGCGATGTGTGGGACTATCGCCTGCTCAGCACCACGACGCTCAAGGGTAGCGAAGTGCGGATCACGCAAACACTCGCGCCTCCGTCCATCGAACTGCTGTCCATCACCACACCTGCCTCCTGACGAAGGGAAGGCCCCCGGAACCGCGTCGTTCTTAAGGAGATCTCAAGAACAGCCTGCAAGCTATTATAACTGAAGGATACTTGGCTGAGGTGCCAGCCGTGGGCCGCTTGAAGAGGGGGCAGCGGCGGCTGGATCGAAGTTCTCGAGCCGTCCACCTAACGCCTCTCTGGCGAGCCCTATTTAGGATCAGCACGTCAGGCAGGCGTTCGGCATTGCAAAAGCCGCACGTCGGCATCGTACCGCATAAGCGTGCAGGCCAGCACCGACGGCGGCTTTGCGCCATTCTCTGCCGCTTACCAGCTTGGATGCCGCGCCCAGAACCGAACATTCACTGAAGGCCATGATCGACTGGGAGGAAGGACGGGGCCTGGGACTAAACTGCCATTGCCGAACGCGACGGTGAATGACCGATTTCGCCGAAACCCGCCTATCGCGTATTCGCAGTCGGGGTCATGCAGCCTGAGGTAAACGCTTGGCTGGCACCGTCAAGCCGGCAGACTGCATCCACCATGGGAGTTCGTCAAACCAGTGGTCGCTGATCGTGCCCCTAAAATTGCTGACATCTTCCGTGCTGTTGGACCGGCCTGTCATGCCATCGATGCCGGACATCTGAGCCTTGCAGCTCAAGATGATGACGGCGATCGACAACTGCCGCACTGCAGTTCTGGGGGTTATGCCGAAGCTTGCGAAGACTGCGGGCATTGGCGGATCGCCTATAACATGCCCGCTGGTTTCTCTGTCCAGGCGCTTAAGCCTAGTGGATTGACCGGGACAGAAGAGTCCTTTCGGGGATTCCCATCGGGCTTTT
>CBIHNV010000047.1:0-9918 GCA_966211835.1 uncultured Sphingobium sp. | reverse complement strand
AAAGCCCGATGGGAATCCCCGAAAGGACTCTTCTGTCCCGGTCAATCCACTAGTGCATACCAACAGCGGGTATGTCGCTATCCATCGACAACATCATGATGATGAGCTCCGATCGCGATTTGATACCCAGCTTTTGAAAGATGCTGTGGAGATGGACCTTGACCGTCCCCTCGGTCAGCCCGCATCTGGCTGCGATCTCGCGGTTGCGTAGGCCCGCACGGATTAGTCCGGCGATTTCCATTTCTCTGTCGGTCAGCGCGGCCAAGCTGTTATTTTCGTTCTGCGGCGCAGAGATGCTGTGGACGAGCGCCTGTTCCATGACCGCGGGCGCGATGGATTTATTGCCGTCCAGAACCTCATCTATGCAGGTCAGCAGTTCCTTGGGATCGCTGTCCTTCAGAACCACGCCATCCACGCCCAGCTTGATCGCCTCCAGCGTCTGGTCAGGGCGGATATGGACGGTCATGAAGATGACCGGGACGTTGCTGCCGCTCTGCCGAATGGCCGAGAGAATTGCGAGCCCTCCGCCGTCCTTCATGCTGACGTCGAGGATCAACAGGTCCGGCCGATCGGCTTGAAGGCGGGCAATGGCTTCACTGACCGAGCGGGCGCAGAAGATGACATCATGTCCGTGCGAGCTCAAAAACTGAGCCATGCCGTCAAGGAAGATTGGGTGATCGTCAACTATCGCTATCTGCGCCATCATATTTGAGACCTCGGCAAGGATGAGGGGAGTCTAATGGAAATCAATGAATTGAGGCTTAAGTTGTGGAAATAGGCGGTGCCGCCAATCTTCCCCAAGCGCTTCATGATGGATTGGGACTGCAATTCGAAGTCGCCTGTATAGCTTTGCTGCTCGGCCGGTTTGGCGCCGGGATTGTCCTTTAGCGCGATCAATATCTCGTCATCTGCTTGGGCGAGCGACACGGTGATGTGCTGGGCGGCGGCGTGCTTTACGGCGTTTGCGGCGGCTTCCCTGAGCAGGAATTCAACCTCTGCGGCTGTTTCCGAACTGACCATCATGGGATGATCGATCGGGTTCAGGCGGCACTCGATGCCCCATTGCAGCGCGATGAAGCGGCAGCAGGTTTCGATGTCGCGAACCAGGTCGACATCGCCCGGGCCGGAGCCGGTGACGTTGAGCAGGCGGCGCAGATGAGCCTGCTCAGCCGTGACAAGCTCCTCCATCGCCGCCAGTTCGGCAAGCTGCTGCGGCGCATCGATGGCGGCCATGCCATGTTGGGCGGTAACCAGACGGACGCGCAGCGCGGCGAGCGTCTGGAGAACACTGTCATGGAGATCGCGGCTGAGCGCCAGACGTGCCTCCCCAAAGGTTCGTTCCCGCCAGGCGAGCAAGAAGAAATGCCGTTCCAGGAAGAGTTCCAGCCCCTCCTGAATACGCGACGCGCGCAGGAGGGCGGCGGGGGACCAGCCGTGGCGGGTGCCGACATAGAGGCGGCCCCGCAACTCTCCAGCATGGACGTGGAAGCTGAGACCCTGGCCTGGACCCAAGAGGCTGGACACCGCCTCCATCAGGGGAGCGGCCTTTTCCGTTCGTGTTATCCCCAGGCGGTTGCGCAGCAACAGGTGGCTGGATTGGCCCGAATATACAAAGGGTGTGTCAGCCGGTGTGATGCCGGTCACCGCTTGCACCTGCTCCACAGGAAGCGTGACCGTGCGGACACCGTCACCATCGATAAGCTCGCACTGGATCGGGCCATCGCCGCTCTGCCAGAGGAAGGCGCAATAGCGAGCGGCGGTCAGCTCCGATATCTGCTCCACGACAAAGCGGGGGAGCGATTTTTGGAACGACAGGCCCACGGCTTGCAGCCGTTCGGACCAGCTGATCAGCCGCCTTTCCAGGATCGACATGCTCAGCATCGCCGCCGCAATGGTGCAACCGATGAGGACCGTGACTCCGTCGATCGCGCGGTCAACCTCTGCGACATGACGTTCGGCGGCCCAGCTTTCGTAAGAGCCGCGCGCGAGGAAGGCGAGAATGAGACAGAGGGCAAGTATGATGATCGATCCTCGGCCAAAGCGTTCGGATGCCGACCAAGCGACGAAAAATAGGCAGGCGAGCGCCGGGATCTGCAAAGGCGGGCAAAGCGCGATCACCGTCAGGAAGATGATCGCATCCACGATCAGTGTCAGGGGACGGAGCATCAGGCCAAGCGGCGGAGTGAGCAGATGCTGCGCGATGCCAAGGAAGGTCCAGAGCCAGACGGCGCCCTGCAGCAGGGATATGACATGGATAAAGTCGAGATCGGCGTCGAACATTGCGGAGGCCTGCCCCGTCGCGGCAAGCGCAAAGGCGACGCGGGATATGGCGAAACCCAGCGTCGGCGATCGACCCAACCAGAGCACCAGGCGATCCATTACGGATAATGACGCCTTGGGCAAATTCAACATGGTGGCTTGTCCCCCGACTCCCACAATCATGTTTCACCACAGGCCGGATGCAGAAACAACCTATATCAACCTTTTATCCGGATGCGCCAAGGCGATGGCGCGGTGACGTCCGCACCGCTAAGGATGGTGGATGGCGGTGCTCATCACTCCTGCCCTGGTCTGCGGGGTTCGGGCCCATGGCGAACATGGGGCGATTGCGCGCCTGCTGACGCCGGATCATGGGTTGGTGGCTGGCTATGTCCGGGGAGGCCGATCGCGCGCCTTGCGGCCCGTGCTGCTGCCGGGGAACAGCGTCAAGGCGGAGTTCCGGGCGCGGACTGAAGAGCAGCTTGCCGGGTTGACCGTCGAGCTGGACCATAGCCGCGCGCCCTTGCTGACAGAGCCGCTTCCGGCTGCGGCGATCGATTGGGTCTGTGCGCTTACGGCGGTGGCGTTGCCGGAAGGGACGCCTTACCCGTCGCTATTCCAGGCTTTGGACGGTGTGCTGGGGGCGGTCGATGCAGCGCCCGCGGCGCGGGGTTGGGCGGCTGCGCTTGTGCGTTACGAACTGCTGCTGTTGGCCGAATTGGGCTTTGGCCTGGATCTTGGCCGATGCGCCGCGACGGGTGGCAACGACGATCTGGCCTTTGTCAGCCCGCGCAGTGCCGCGGCCGTCAGCAAGGCGGGCGCCCATGGATATGAAAGCCGGTTGCTGCCGTTGCCGCGCTTCCTGCTCGAAGGAGGCAGCGGGGATTGGTCCAGCATCTTGGACGGATTGCGGCTCACAGGCTTCTTTCTGGAGCGGTCGGTGCTGACCGACTGGCGTGCCGATACGCTCGCTGCGCGCGAAAGGCTGGTCGATCGCTTGAAAAGAGCGGTTGCGTGAGGCGCGGTGGCTTCATAAGGGGCGGCCACGACATTGAAGGAGTTTTCGCGCCATGTTGATCGCCCTGTTTCCCGGAGATGGTATCGGCCCGGAGATCATTGCGCAGGCTCGGCGCGTGCTCGACGCCCTGGCGATCGATGGCCTGACCTATGAGGAAGGGCTGGTCGGCGGCGCTGCCTATAAGGCGGTGGGTCATCCGTTGCCGCCGGAAACGCTGGAACTGGCGAAGCGGGCCGACGCGATCCTCTTCGGCGCGGTGGGCGATCCCGACTGCGACTCGCTGGAACGGCATCTGCGTCCCGAACAGGCGATCCTCGGCCTGCGAAAGGCGATGGGCCTTTTCTCCAACCTGCGTCCCGCGAAGGTCTTTCCCGAGCTCGCCGATGCCTCTGCCCTGAAGAAGGAGGTGGCGAGCGCCATCGACCTGCTGATCGTGCGCGAGACCAATGGCGACGTCTATTTCGGCGAAAAGGGCATGCGCAAGACCGCCGAAGGGCTGCGCGAAGGATATGACATCATGTCCTATGACGAAGAGCAGGTGCGCAAGATCGCGCATCAGGGCTTCCAGGCGGCGCGTGCGCGGCGGGGCAAGCTTTGCTCGGTGGACAAGGCCAATGTTCTGGAAACGAGCCAGCTGTGGCGCGACGTGGTGATCGAGGTGTCGGCCGAATATCCCGATGTGGCTTTGTCGCACATGTATGTGGACAATGCCGCGATGCAGCTGGTGCGTGATCCGGGGCAGTTCGACGTGATCGTCACCGGGAATATGTTCGGCGACATCCTGTCGGACCAGGCGAGCATGTGCGTCGGATCGATCGGCATGCTGGCTTCGGCAACGCTCAACGACAGTAACCAGGGCCTGTACGAGCCGATCCACGGGTCTGCCCCCGACATTGCTGGACAGGGCAAGGCCAATCCCCTGGCAACGGTCCTGTCTGCGGGCATGATGCTGCGCTACTCGCTTGGGATGCCGGAACAGGCCGACCGGATTGAGGCGGCGGTTGCCAAGGCGCTTGCCAATGGCGCGCGCAGCTTTGACCTTGGCGGCAGCATGAACACGGTCGAGATGGGCGACGCGGTGCTGGCGGCGCTGAACTGAGGACGAAGCGATGAAGCGCAAGAGCGGGCAGGACCCGGCTATCACCAAGAATTGGCGTCCCGCGACACTGGCGGTGCGGGGCGGCAGCGCGCGCAGCGAGTGGGGCGAAACGTCCGAAGCGCTGTTTTTGACGAGCGGCTATTGCTACGACCGCGCCGAAGACGCGGCGGCGCGCTTCGCGGGCGAGCAGCAGGGCATGACCTACAGCCGCCTGCAGAACCCGACGGTCGAGATGCTGGAAAAGCGTATCGCGCTGCTGGAAGGCGCTGAAGCCTGTCGCGCCACCGCTACGGGCATGGCGGCGATGACTGCGGCGTTGCTGTGTCAGCTTTCGGCCGGGGATCATGTGGTCGCTGGCAAGGCGCTGTTTGGTTCCTGCCGCTGGCTGACGGATACGCTGCTGCCCAAGTTCGGGATCGAGACGACGACCGTCGATGCAACCGACAATGATGCCTGGGAAGCGGCTGTGCGGCCCAACACGAAGCTGTTCTTCTTCGAAACGCCGGCCAACCCCACGATGGATGTCGTGGACCTGGAGGCGGTGTGCGGCGTCGCAAAGAAGCATGGCATAACTAGCGTCGTCGACAATGCCTTTGCGACGCCAGCACTCCAGCGACCGATGGAATTCGGGGCGGATGTCGTTGCCTATAGCGCGACCAAGATGATGGACGGGCAGGGCCGCGTCCTCGCTGGCGCGATCTGCGGCACGGAAGATTTCATCATCAACACGCTGCTGCCATTCCACCGCAACACGGGGCCGACGCTTAGCGCGTTCAATGCCTGGGTCGTGCTGAAGGGCTTGGAGACGCTGGACCTGCGCATCCGTCGGCAGAGCGAGAATGCGCTCAAGGTGGCGAAATTCCTGGAAGGCCGCGTGGCGAAGGTTCTTTATCCGGGACTGGAAAGCCATCCGCAATATGCCCTGGCAGCAAAGCAGATGGAGATGGCTGGGCCTATCTTCTCCCTCTATGTCGGGGGTGGCCGGAAAGAAGCCCATGGGCTGCTCAACGGGCTCGAACTAGTCGATATCAGCAACAATATCGGGGATTCCCGATCGCTGATGACCCATCCGGCCTCGACCACCCATTTCGGCATGGCTGAGGAAGCGCGGCTCGAGGTCGGTATCACCGAGGATATGCTGCGGTTGAATGTTGGTCTGGAAGATGCGGATGACGTGATCGAGGATCTTGATCGCGCGCTGAAGTCGATAGGCCGTTGACGAGAGCAGGGGGAAAGGCGCATTTCTTTGGCGGTGAACGCGCTCTTTCCCTTCCATGCGACCACACGCGAGATAAACGTGCATGTTGCTGTTACCTTCCTTCCGGAGCAGTCAGAGCCTGACCGCGGGCGCTGGTTCTGGGCCTATCACATCCGTATCGAGAATGGCGGGGATCAGCCGGTACAGTTGCTGACCCGTCATTGGGTGATCACTGACGGGCGCGGCGCGCAGCACCGCGTGGATGGCGATGGCGTGGTCGGCGAGCAGCCGGTGGTTCAGCCGGGGAAAAGCTATGATTATGTTTCGGGTTGCCCGCTCAACACGCCGACGGGATCCATGCGCGGGCATTATCATATGATCGGCGCCAGCGGGGAGACGTTTGACATCGCCATTCCTCACTTTGCCCTCGTAGCTCCGGCGGTCGCTGAATGAAGCGGACACATTTGCCGTTGAACGGCCTGCGCGTGCTCGATGCGGCTGCGCGGCATCTGTCATTCACTCGCGCGGCTGATGAGCTGGCGGTGACGCCTGCTGCCGTTGGCCAGCAGATCCGGGCGCTCGAGGACCTGCTTGGCGTTGTCCTGTTCCGCCGGACGCCCAAGGGGCTGGAGCTTACCCCGGAAACTGAAGCGGGGCTTGAGGCCCTGCGCGCAGGCTTTCTGGAATTTGAAGAAGCGGTGCGGGCGATGCAGGCGGGGCAATCCAGTTCCTCGCTGACCATTGCTGCCCCACGCGATATAACCGCCAGATGGCTGCAGCCGCGTCTTGCGAGCTACGCCGCGAGCCAGCCCGATCTCAAATTTGCGCTGGTTTCGGCGGATGAGGCGTTGGACTTTACAGAAGCCAATCTGGACCTGGCGCTGCGTCTTGCCGAAGGGCCGGGGGAGCATGAAGGCGTGAAGCTGGGCGAGGCGAGCTTCGTCACTGTAGAGACGGCTGGAGGAAGCCCGGCGTTTCGCGTCGATTGGCCCGGCTGTCCTGCGGGAAGCGAACCGGCCGCCATCCGTGTGGCCGACGCGGGGCTCGCCATCGAAGCTGCCATCAACGGTTTCGGGCAGGCCACCGTGCCGCTGCTGCTCGCGCAAGCTGACATCGAGGCAGGACGCGTACGGCAGGTCGGGGAGCTGCAGAGTTCCGCATTCGCCTATTGGTTGATTGCTCCGCTACCCCAATGGCGGCAGAAGAAGGTGAAAGCTTTGATAGAGGCGCTTGTTTCCTGAGCAGTTACGCCTCGGTTGTTTTTCACCTTTGGTGAATGTTCGACAGATTAGGCGGTGCGGCAGGGGAGAAGCCGGATGGTCTTTCAATTCTTCAACGGGAAAGCCGGATCTTGTGCTTTATTACTTCTATGTCTGACGCCAGCGGCATGGGCGCAGGCGCCCTATGTGGCCGACGTCACTGAAGCCAGGGAGAAGCAGTGGAGATCTTTAGTAGCAACGGCGCAGGCCGCTCATTCGGCGGGGCGTCCGGCCGAAGGAGCGGAGCCTGCGCGCAAGGCGCTCACTCTCGCTGACGAGCTGTTCGGACCGGATGATCCACGCACATTGATTTCCGCCAATGACCTTGCCTTGGCATTGGAAAGTGCTGGGCAATATCAGGAGACTGAGCAACTGCTTCGCCGCGTCTTTGACAGCTATCTGCGCACGCGTGGTGAGGATGATCCCGATTGCCAGTTGGCGCTGGAAAATTTGATCGATTTTTATCTGGCGCGCAAGCGGCCTGATGCAGCCGCGCCGCTAGTGAGCTATGCGCTCGCGTCGTTCCGTAGAACCACCGGCGTGGCGAGTGAGCGTAGCCAGCGCATGGCCCAGATAGCGGCGCAGCTTCCCGCGTCCGATGCCGCAGGCGGAGTGGAATGACCCCATTTTCCTATACCGATGATATAACCCTTAGGGTGAATTGCTAAACCGGTTGCGGCTGCTATTTCCGTGCAACCATTGGACGGAGGCGTTTAATTTCCCGTTGTTGTTCGTCGGCAGCAACTCTGACGATTCCGGATCTGCGGGCGCCATAACAACATCATCCTTTGGGTCGCACAGGGAGCGGGTGGTCAGCAAATTGGCTGGCCGCCCGCTTTTTCATTTCCGAAGCCGCGACAAGCTCAGGTCGGACAAGGTCGCTGAAGGAGTAGTCCGAGTCGCAGCGGTCCTCCCCTCGATCATTAACCTCGATTAGTTTCGAGCTATAGAGCGAAGGATATACTTGCGATTATTTATCTATATCCTTGGAAATAAGTCGTGAGTTATTTTTCCTGCGCCATTTCATTTAAATGGTTAATAAAAGTTGATTTTCCGTGACTCACTTTACTGCTGCTGAATAAGATAAGCCGTCGGGTCAGAAGTAAGAAGACGATGGGGTTAATCCGGGGCGGTGAAGGGCTGATGCAGCCTGACCGGCGGAGATTGCAGACAATGGGCAATAGCTGATCCGCTAATGCCGTGTGTCTTTGAAGATAACCTTCCCAACACTTATGCAGTGTTGGGAGACAGTCTTCTGCGCACTTCTTCGGTCCGTCCCACGATGACAGATGGGATGGAAAGATGGATTTCGAGCGCGAATGGAATGTCGATGCCGCCGCTGACCGTCAGCAGGCGCATGACCCAGCACTGGATGCACTCGCTGCTCGCGTGAAGGGGCATCCTATCCAACCAGGCACGATGCGCACGGTAGCCACGGGTCCGGACGGCGTAGTTGTCCTTCCCGCAGGAACCGACATCAATCAAATCGAAGTCGACGGCAGGAACCTGATCGTCACGCCGCCCGATGGCACGCAGATGGTGATCCTGGACGGTGCAGTCGTGGTGCCCCGCATCGTCGTGGGCGACGTGGAAATCCCTTCGGTCAACCTTGCTGCGCTGCTGATTGGTGAGGAGCCGCAGCCCGCTGCTGGTCCGGCGCGTAGTTCCGGCGGTAATTTCCTGGCGGCTGAGGGCGATGTGGGAAATCCTCACGGTCTGGGCGATTTGCTCCCGCCGACCGAATTGGCATTCACTCAGCCGGAAGAGCGGGAAATCTTACCCATCGCGCCGGATGAAGAAGAAGATCATGTGCCTGAACTGGAGGTTCCCACCTCCGGCGCCGGGACCGTGGTGGACGAAGCCGGCTTGGGCACGGTGAACCGTCCGGGCGAATCTCCTGGGTCGAACGAACCGGCTGCCGTCGAGACGACGACCGGCACCATCACTTATGTGGCGCTGGATACGCCCGCGACGATCAGGATCAATGACCAGGTCGTTACCGGTCCGGGGCAGACGATCACCGGAACCAGCGGTACGCTGACGATCATCAGCGTCGCGCCAGGCGTGATCGAATACAGTTACACGGTAACCGACAACACTGCAGGCGACACCGTCACCGACAATTTCACAGTCACCGTTACTGACGCTGACGGCGACAGCGTCACCAAGACACTTGTGGTCAATGTTATCGACGATGTGCCTACCGCGCATGATGACCTTGCCCATCAGGGCACAGAAGGTGCGCCGGTCGTCATCAACGCCTTGGCAAATGACGTGTTCGGCGCTGATGGCGTGGACATCGACAATAATCCCGCCGTGCGCGTGACGATTGTCAGCGGTCCAGCAGAAGGGGCGGTGGTCTACGATCCCGCAACCGGCCTATTCACCTTCACCCCGGCAGCCGGTCAGGAAGGCACGGCAAGCTTTGTTTATCAGATCCAGGATGGCGACGGCGATACGTCTCAGGCGACGGTCACTGTCACCCTGCAACCGGACTCAACTCCGACCGTGGAGGTTCAGGCCGGTTCGGACACGCAGGTCGATGAGGCGGCGCTGAACCCCAATGGTTCCAATGCTGATTCCTCGGCGGAGACTGCCGCTGGAACACTGATCGTCACGACCGGGAACGATACGGTTGGCTCGCTGGTCATCAACGATGTTGATGTAACTAATGGCGGCACTGTCAAAGGCAGCTTCGGCACCTTGACCGTCACCGGATCGCCGACTTCGGGCTATAGCTATAGCTACACGCTGGAAACCGCCACCTCTGGCGACAACACCAAGGATAGCTTTGCCGTTACCGTCACCGACAGTGACGGAGATGCCGCCGCGACAACGCTGACGATCGGCATTGTCGATGACGTGCCCCAAGCGATTGACGATGTTGGCAATGTTGTTGTCGAAGACGGGGCTATCAACAGCCTGTCGGGCAATGTGCTGAATAACGACGTGTCGGGTGCGGACACGCCCAAGGGCTTTGTCGCCTGGGGCGCGGATGCAGCGGCGGTGGCCGAGCTCAACAGCTATGGCACGCTGGTGCAGAATAGCGACGGCAGCTGGAGCTATGTGCTCGATAACAGCCGGG
>CBIHNV010000046.1:0-13037 GCA_966211835.1 uncultured Sphingobium sp. | reverse complement strand
ACACCATCATAGCAGGTGTTGCACTTGTTCCGTGAACTCAGGGGATCTCGGGAGGTGTAGCGCCAGCTCGCCTGAGATCCCAGCCTTCGCTGGGATGACGAAAAAAATAGGTGGGTTTTCAAGCCAGGGTGGCTCAGCCCTGATCCAGCAATTCCCGCAGTCGGCTTGCCAGTTCCTGATGGGTGAAGGGCTTGGCCAGCAGGGAGATGCCCGGGTCAAGCTTTCCGTCGCGCAGGAAACCGTCGCGCGTATAGCCGCTGGTGTAGAGAATTTTGAGCTCCGGCCGAAGCGCGCGGGCCTTTTCGCTAAGCTCCTTGCCCGACATTCCGGGCATCACGACATCGGTGAACAGCAGGTCGATGGGCTGGTCGCCGGATTCGATCAGGGCGAGCGCGGCGCGGCCATCGGCTGCTTCCAGCGCCTGATAGCCAAGCTCCCGCAGGATTTCGACCGAATAGGCGCGCACGCCGTCGTCATCTTCGACCACCAGGATGGTTTCACCATGTGCCGACAGGTCATGGGCAGCCGCCCTTTCATCTTGGGGGCCGTCCGCATCACCCGTGAAGCGTGGCAGGTAGATTTTGACCGTAGTGCCCTGCCCCTGTTCCGACAGCACTTCGACATGGCCGCCCGACTGCTTGACGAAGCCATAGACCTGGCTGAGGCCAAGGCCAGTGCCCCGGCCGATTTCCTTGGTGGTAAAGAAGGGTTCGAAGATGCGCGAAAGCACCGGTGGGGCCATGCCGGTGCCCGTGTCGCTGACCGACACCATGACATAATTGCCGGGGGTCACGTCTCCGCAGGCAGCGGCATAGCCACTGTCCAAATGGGCATTCGCAGTTTCGATAGTCAGCGTGCCGCCGTCGGCCATGGCGTCGCGGGCGTTGACCGCAAGGTTGAGCAGCGCGCTTTCGATCTGGTTCGGGTCGGCCTCCACTGGCCATAAATTGGGGCCGATCACCGTCTTGAGCTGGATAAGTTCGCCCAGCGCGCGCTTCAGGAGATCGGACAATCCCTCCACCACCCGGTCGAGGTGCAAGGGCTTTGGCGACAAGGGTTGGCGCCGGGAAAAGGCCAGCAGGCGCTGGGTCAGCGAAGCGGCACGCTCCGCGCCCTGCCGCGCATTGCCGATGGCGCGGCTGACCTTCGCCGGGTCCGATCCTTTTTCTAGATTGCGTTCAGCAAGTTCGATATTGCCGTTGATGACGGTCAGCAGATTGTTGAAGTCATGCGCGATGCCGCCCGTGAGTTGCCCCACCGCCTCCATCTTCTGCGCCTGACGCAGCTGTTCTTCGACCGCCCGCTTTTCCGTGAGGTCGCGCGTGACCTTGGCAAAGCCGATCAGGCGGCCCTGATGGTCATGGATCGCATCAACGATGATATTCGCCCAGAATTGCGAACCATCCTTGCGCACGCGCCAGCCTTCGGCTTCGAACCGCCCGGCGGAAGAGGCGACCTGCAGCGTGCGTGCGGGCATGCCCGCGTCCCGATCAGCTTCGGTGTAGAAGCAGGAGAAATGCCGCCCGACGATTTCATAGGCCAGATAGCCCTTGATCCGTTCAGCCCCGGCATTCCAGTTGGTGATGGTGCCGTCGGCATCCAGCATGCACATGGCGTAATCCGTGACGCCCTGCACCAGTAGGCCAAAGCGCCGCTCGCTTTGTTCCAGTTCGCGGAAGGCGGCCTGGATCTGTTCGGTACGCTGTTCGATCCGCTGTTCGAGCGTCGCGTTGAGCTGGCGCAATTCCCCTTCGGCGACGGTGCGGGCGGCGATTTCCCGCTGCGCCTTGTGGTGGAGGCGTGAATTGTCGATGGCGATCGAGGCATGCCCGGCGACCCCCGCCATGATCTTTTCATGTTCGGCGGTGAAGCGGCCCGGCAGATGATGGCCGAAGAAGAGCCCGCCCTGAACCTCTCCGCTCTGCGATATGACTGGCACCGCGAGGTAACTGGTAACGGGCAAGTGCCCCGGCGGCATGCCCTTGTGCGGGGCATTATGCCCATAGCGGGCATCCTGCTTGATATCGTCGGACCGCACGATCCCCTCCCCCATGAAGGTGGGCGCGAAGACCGCCGTGTTGCGCGGCATCGGAAAGCCTGCAAACGCTTCCCGCGGGACGCCGGAGAGGCTGTAGAGCATGTAGCTCTCACCATCCTGGTCGATCAGATTATAGAAGAATGCGCCAAATTCCGCGCCGGTGAGTTCGACGGCGGCGTCAGTGATCGTCTGGACGACATGGTCGAGGTTCGGCTCGGCCGCGACCGTCGCGCCGATGCGGTTGACGATTTCGAACGATGCCTGGAGCGAGACATTGCGGACAGCCGCGCCGACCAGACGGGCCAGCTGGCCGAGCAGGTCGATCGAAAAATCATCCGGTCCGTCCTTTCGTGCCCAATATGCGCCGATCGCCATCGGCTGCGATCCGGTTTCGACCGGGGTCATCACCATGCTGCGCACGAAGGTGGATTGGTAAAGATGATGCGGGACACGGGCGTCAGCGAAGATGTCGGGGATGACGGCCGCTTCCCCATGCTGCATCACCCAGCCTGACACGCAGGCCGATTGCGGGAACCTCTGCCCGGCCCATAATGGCTCGATCGCGTCTTCGGCGACATAAAGGCAATCATCGCCTTCTGCCCTGACGAAAGTGATGCCCTGCGCCCCGGCGATGACGCGCGCCGCCGTGCGCACGACCTCAACGACATCGTCGAGCGATCGGGCGTTCGCCAGCCTCTCCGCTGCTGCGAACAACGGCGTCCATCGTTGGGACGCCTCATGGGCGGGCAGCAACATGTCCAATCGGGCGGCCTCGGCAAAATATCGAGGCATCATAACGCCTTGTTATTGAACCGCCAACCACTCACCGGCGCGGAAGTTGGTTAAACGAGATTAAGGATAAGAGCGACAAAAACCGGGCATGGATAGCGGCGAAGGGCTATGATTTTCATGGCACGGCCAAGTCGAGTCGCTGGCTCGCCAAGCGGTCAGGAGGCAGCATGGCGGATTGCGAACGCCTGCGCCAGATGATGGTGGAGCGGCAGATCATCCGCCGCGGCGTCGGTGATCCCCGGCTGTGGGAAGCCATGCGCCGGGTGCCCCGCGAGCGCTTCGTGGCGGATGATCTGCAAAGCTTTGCTTATGAGGACAGGCCCCTGCCCGTCGAGGCGGGCCAGACCATCTCGCAGCCCTACATCGTCGCGCGGATGATCGCGGCAGCGGCGATCGGGCCGGAAGACCGGGTGCTGGAAGTCGGCGCGGGCTCCGGGTACGCCGCGGCGGTGATGAGCCGCCTTGCCGCCCATGTCTTCGCCGTCGAGCGCATCGCCGAACTGGCTGCGCTGGCGGAAGGGCGGATCAGCGCGCTTGGCTATGACAATGTGTCGATCAGCATCGGGGATGGTACGGTCGGATGGCGGGAGGAAGCGCCCTTCGATGCCATATTGGTCGCGGCTGGCGGTCCCGGCGTGCCGCCGCCGCTGCGCGAACAGCTGGCGATCGGCGGCCGATTGGTAATGCCCGTGGGGGATGGCAGTGAGCAGCAGTTGGTGCGCATCATCCGTAAAGGCGAAGAGGATTTCGACGTGAAAATGCTGGAGCCTGTACGGTTCGTCCCGCTGATCGGCGCGCATGGCTGGAGCGATGGGACTGTAGCTTCCAAGCCGTGAAAGCGCATCCCGGACAACCACATGCTTGTGCAGTTAGCCTGCAGCTGTCCGGGATGACCTCATTGCCATTCAGGGATGACAACGCTGTCTTCTTTAAAGTCTCGCGCGGCTCGATCAAGCCCCTTTTTAGGGGATGGGTGAAAAAGCAGGTCTCTCCGCTCCGCATGGCACCGGCCTTGTTTTGCCTGCCCTTTCCATGCCAATGCGGTGGCGATGACATGGGATCTACACGACGGAACGGGTGCGAGCAGGGGCATTTATGGCCAGCATCCATGACGTAGCCGCGCTGGCGGGCGTTTCGATCAAGACCGTGTCGCGGGTCGTCAACAAGGCGCCCAATGTCAGCGAACAGCTGCGTGAGCGGGTGACTGCGGCGATAGGGCAGCTCGACTATCGCCCGAACCAGTCGGCGCGGCGGCTGGCGGGCGGGCGGTCCTTCATGATCGCCTTTCTCTACAACAACCCGGTCGCGAGCTACATCAGCGGGATTCAGGCCGGCGCGGTCAGCCGCTGCCGGGAGTTGGGATATCATCTGGTTGTCGAGCTGATCCCGCTCGCGGGTGAGGAGCGGTTCGACATATTGGAGGGGCTTGCCGCCGCGCTGCGCCCCGACGGAGTGTTTCTCGCGCCGCCGCTGTCCGACGATCCCGCCGTGCTGGAATGGCTGGCAACCAAAAAGCTGCCCTGCGCGCGGATCGCGGGCCCGAATGGCGCTCAGAGCCTCAATATCGTTACGCCGGAATGGGAGGCTGGGCGGATGGTGGCCGATCATCTGATCGCGCTCGGACATCGGCGGATCGGCGTCATCACGCCGCCGCCTGCCCACGAGGCGGCGACGCACCGGGTCGATGGCTTCCGTGAGGGACTGGCGGCGGCAGAGCTAGGGCAAGAGGCGGCGATGTTCGTCGAGGGCGGGTTCGACTATTCATCGGGGCTGGCGGCAGGCGAGTTGCTGTTGGGATTGGCGCAGCCGCCGACGGCGATCTTCGCGACCAATGACGACATGGCGCTCGGCGTCCTGCAACTGGCGCGGCAGCGGGGGCTGAAAGTGCCTGATGATCTGTCGGTGGTCGGGTTCGACGACACGCCTGCCAGCGCGACCGCATGGCCGCCGCTGACGACAGTGCGGCAGCCGTTGGCGCAGATGGGGGCGGCCGTCATCGACGCGTTGATCAGCCGCCCCACCAAGCCGCCGCAGTTCGATTTCGAGCTGGTGCGGCGGGAAAGTTCCGCGCCGCCCGCCGCCTAACCCGCGAAGAGCGGCGTCGGCAGGCCCTTCACGCCCGCATCGACCTCAAACAAACCGCCATCATATTCGCTGTCGGGCAGTCCAACAGCGGCCGAGCTCACGAACATGCGATTGAGCCCCGCGCCTGCAAAGCAGATGTTCGTCACCTGCTGCGCTGGCAAGGGGATGGCACGATCGAGTTTGCCCTCAGGCGTGAAGCGGCTGACACGGCTGCCGCCCCAATGCGCGATCCAGAGATGGCCATCCGCGTCCACCGTCATGCCGTCGGGATAGCCGTCCGCGTCGCCGAACTGAATGAAGACTTCCCGGTGCGAAAGACCGCCGCCCTCGGTGCGGGCGAAGCGGAACACAGTCTGGCGCGCGCTGTCGGTATGGTAGAGCCAGTTGCCGCAGGGCGAAAATGCGGGCCCGTTGGGCACCCGGTAGCCGCTGTCCATCTGAATCCAGCGGCCGTCCGGGTCAAGCCGGTAGAAGGCGCCGCTATCCTCCTGCTCCGCCATGTCCATTGTGCCGCACCAGATGCGCCCTTCCGCATCCGCCTTGCCATCGTTCATGCGGTTACCGGGCAGATGCTGCTCGGGATCACCGAACGGCTCGATCGCGAGCGGATCGAGCGTAAGCCGCGCAAAGCCGCTCTGAAGGCCAGTGATGAAGCCGCCCGTCTGCCGTTCCGCGACCCAGCCGATCGGTTCCGGCATCGCCCAACGATCGATGCTGCCATCCGCCAGCGACAGGCGATTGAGCGCGGGCGCGATAATGTCGGTCCAATAAACGGCGTTGTCGCGGGCAGACCATAGCGTGCCCTCGCCCAGCTTGTCGCGCAGGTCGCGCTTGATAAGTTGCCATTGCGCCATGGGTCAGCGCTTTACCGAAAGGCGATAGATCATGACGTGGCGATAGGGCTTGCCGGGATCGACCCGGGCCGAAGGGAAGCCCGGATGATTGGGCGCGTCGGGGAAATTCTGCGGCTCAAGCGCGAAGCCGTCGCCCATGCGGTAAAGATGATCATGTTTGCCAAGAAATGTCCCATCCAGAAAATTGCCGGAATAAAATTGCAGCCCGGGCTCAGTCGTCAGTACTTCGAGCACGCGCCCTGAACCGGGGTCTTCCAGGCGCGCGGCGAGTTCGGGCACTGCCGTCCGCCCCTTGTCCAGCGCCCAATTATGATCATAGCCGCGCCCGAACCGGATTTGCTGATCCGCGCCGACACGCACGGCCTCATCCACGCGCCGCGGGACACGGAAGTCGAAGGGCGTGCCCGCGACCGGCCTGATCTCGCCCGTCGGGATAAGGCCCGCATCGACCGGTGTGTAGGCTTTGGCGGGAATGGTCAGCAGATGACCAAGGGCACCACCCGGCGCCCCCTCCCCCGCCAGATTGAAGACAGCGTGATTGGTGAGGTTAACGATGGTCGGCTTGCTCGCCGTCGCCTCGAAGCTGATGGTGAGGCCGCCGCTTTCATCAAGCGCATAGCTGATACGGGTATCGAGCGTGCCGGGATAACCCGCCTCCCCATCCGGACTGCTGTAGGAGAGGACGACCTCGGCCCGTGGTCCGCTGCGGACGGACACGACCTTCCACAGCTGCTTGTCAAACCCCTGGCCCCCGCCGTGGAGCGTATTGCCCTTGTCATTGAGCGGCAGTTGGTGGGCCTGGCCATCCAGGATGAACTGGCCGCGGCCGATGCGGTTGGCATAGCGGCCGACCGTGCCGCCGAAGAAATCAGGCCGCGCGAGATAATCGGCAAGCTCGTCATAGCCGAGCAGCACATCGGCCTGCCTGCCATCACGATCGGGGCCGGTCAGCGACTGCAATGTCGCGCCATAGGTCAGGATGCGAGCCGAAACGCCCTGCCCACTGGAAAGTGTGATCGCTTCGACCGCCCTGCCGTCAGGAAGATGGCCTGCAGCGGCGCGACTGGCCTCGGCCGCATGTGCTGACGCGCTTGCCATCAGAAGTGCGCAATAATAGGACGATGATGTTCGAAAAGCATGGCTGATCCAGCCCCTCTGCATACGATCCCCCTGCCGCCGGGGTGTATTGACGCCCGACGGGCAGCTATATACTCGGACAAATGGAAACAGCACAAGCCTGTTGCCCCCCTGTTGGAGAAGATGAATGCCTGCACCACCCTCATCATCAGCAACTCTGACTGCGGGCGGCCACCCCGCCACGAGGTACGGGCCTGCCCTGACGCTGCTGGCGAGCCTGTTCTTCATGTGGGGCTTCATCACCGTCATCAACAACACGCTGCTGCCCCACCTGCGCAGCGTGTTCGACCTTAATTACACGCAGACGACGTTGATCGAATCCGTCTGGTTCATCGCCTATTTCGTGGCGTCGATCCCATCAGCCAAGCTGATCGAGCGGGTCGGATATCAGAAGTCGCTGGTGATCGGCCTGCTGATCATGGCGGCCGGCGCCTTTGGCATGATGCTGGCGGCCAGCCTGCCATCCTATGGCGTTACCCTGACGATGCTTTTCATCATCGCCAGCGGCATCACGCTGTTGCAGGTTGCGGCCAACCCCTATGTGGCGGTCGTCGGCAAGCCTGAAACCGCCTCGTCGCGGCTCAACCTGGTGCAGGCGATGAATTCGGCGGGTACGATGCTGGCGCCGCTGTTTGGCGCCTATCTGATCCTTGGCCGGTCGAAGGGCGGCACCGCAAGCGCGGACGTCGTGCTCACTCCGGCGGAACGGCTGGCCGACGCGCAATCGGTGATCCTGCCCTATGGGCTGGTTGCCATTGTCCTGGTCATCCTGGCGATCGTCATTGCCCGCTTCCCCCTGCCCGCCATGGGATCGTCCACCGCGCGGCTGGCGAAGGAAGAGCGCAAGAAGCATTCGCTCTGGGCGCACCGCAATCTGGTCTTCGGCATACCCGCCATCTTCATCTACCTGATCGCGGAGATCGGCGTCGCCAACCTTTTCGTGAACTTCGTCAGCCAGCCGGACATCGCGAACCTGACCCATGAACAGGCAGGCCGTTATCTGAGCTTCCTGTGGGGTGGCATGATGGTGGGCCGCTTCGTGGGGTCGGCGATCATGCAAAAGGTCGATGCGGGCAAGGTGCTGGCGGCGTTCGCCACGGGATCGTTCATTGTGATGCTGGTCGCGGTCTTCAGCCACGGCCCGGTCGCCATGTGGGCGCTGATCCTGGTGGGCCTTGGCCATTCGATCATGTTCCCGACCATCTTCACCCTTGGCATCCGTGGCCTCGGCCCGTTGACCGAAGAGGGTTCGGGCCTGCTGATCATGGCGATCGCGGGCGGATCGCTGGTCGTGGTGCAGGGATGGCTGGCCGACAATTATGGCCTGCAGAACAGCTTCCTGCTGACCGCTGCCTGCGAGCTTTACATCCTCTTCTACGCGCTTTGGGGTTCAAGGCCCACGCACGCGCTGCCGGACCAGCATCTGGATTGACGCGCGGATAACGGCGAACAAGGCAGAGGCCGGGGTGCGGATAGTGCCCCGGCCTTTTTCATGGGCCGCTATTCAGCGGCGAGCGGATAGGCAGCGCAGGGTGCTTCACTCGCCAGCGCATCGACCAGGGAGCGGATCGCCGCCTGCACCTTCGGCAGGCCGGGGCCGGGATTGTTCAGCGCAGCGTCGAGATAGAGGCTGCGGTCGATCTCCACCTGCATGGCATGGAAATCATGCGCGGGATGGCCATGGCGCTCGATCATATGGTCGCCGGCATAGGGATGGTTCTGCGCGACTGTCAGCCCATGCCCTTCCAGCACATCGGCCGCCAGCGTCATGAGGCGTGCCGATGTGGCCCGGCCGAAGCGATCGCCCAGGACAGCCGTGGGCGCTGCCTGTCCAGCGGCGGGCGCGGGCAAGGGCGGCATGGAATGAAGGTCGATCAGCACGGCATGGCCATGCGCTTCTCGCGCCGCCTGCATCATGCGCGTCAAGGCGGCATGATAGGGCCGATGGATCGTATCGATCCGGCGGCGAACCTCGTCCCATCCCACTGGCCGCTGCCAAAGTTCATAGGCTCCAGGCAGGCGCCGGGGCAGCAGGCCAAGCCCGCCGCGCAGCTTCGCGCTGCCCAGCAGGGTGGCGTCGCGTGGTACCCCCGTCACCATCGCGGGATCGATCTCCCGCTCATGACGGTTGAGGTCGATCATCGCGCGGGGGGCGCGCGCCACAAGCACGTGATAGCCACGTTCGATCAACGGATGGGCCAGCAGGTCTGCCCAGCGATCCTCCAGCCGCCGCAGCACGTCCGGCGCGACTCTGGCAGAGGCAAGCAGCGCCGGATCATAGTAACGCCCCGCATGAGGCACCGAAATAACCACTGGGCCGATCGGACGGTCCGGTCCGTAGAGATCATGCGAAACAGAGGATTCGGCCGGAGCGCGCGGTGCGGAATAGCTCAAATCATCTCCTTCCACAGGGCGCGGCAAAAATGGTTACCCGGCTGGATATATATATGGGTTGTCGCATATAATGGCTGGCAGCGCCACCCGCGAGGGGTGCCGCACAAGATCGGCCGAGACCGGCCAGAGACGAGACTGACCCGAGCGATGGTTCGAATTTTGCTGGCCGAGGATGATGACAGCATGCGCACCTATCTGGCGCGCGCGCTCGAGCGGTCGGGATATGAGGTGGTAGCGGTCGAAACCGGCGCGCAGGCGGTCCCCCATATAGAGGCGGATCAGTTCGACCTGTTGCTGACCGACATCGTCATGCCCGAGATGGATGGGATCGAGCTTGCCCAGCATGCGGCGACTGTCGCGCCCAACATGCGGATCATGTTCATCACGGGCTTTGCCGCCGTGACGCTGAAGGCGGGCAAGGCAGTGCCGCAGGCCAAGGTGCTATCCAAGCCGTTTCACCTGCGCGACCTGGTGCTGGAGATTGACCGGATGTTCGGCAGCACCAGCTTGAGCGAGCTGAACTGAGCGCGCCTAGCCGGGGACGACTTCTTCCATATCTGGCGTCGGCGGCAGTGCTTCGCCCGCCATGGCGGCGGCGAATCGCTCCCGATCGAGCCCCTTTTCCCATGCCGACACAACCACCGTCGCCACGGCATTGCCGATGAAGTTGGTAAGGCTGCGGCATTCGCTCATGAACCGATCCACGCCCAGGATCAGGGTCATGCCCGCGACTGGCACGGATGGCACGATCGACAGGGTCGCAGCGAGCGTGATGAAGCCCGCGCCCGTGACTCCTGCCGCGCCCTTGCTGGACAGCATGGCGACGAGCAGCAGCAGGATCTGGTCACCGATGCTCAAATCGACATTGGTCGCCTGCGCGATGAACAGCGCCGCCAGCGTCATGTAGATGTTCGTTCCGTCGAGGTTGAAGCTGTACCCCGTCGGCACGACCAGCCCGACGACCGACTTGCGGCACCCCGCCCGCTCCATCTTCTCGATCAGGCTGGGCAGCGCGGCTTCGGATGACGAGGTGCCAAGGACGAGCAGCAGCTCCGCCTTCAAATAGCGGATCAGGTGAAGAATATTGAAGCCGATCAGCTTCGCCACAAGGCCGAGCACCACCAGAACAAAAAGCAGCGAGGTGAGATAGAAGGTCGCGACCAGCTCTGCCAGGTTCGCGAGCGCGCCCACGCCATATTTGCCGATGGTAAACGCCATGGCGCCAAGCGCGCCGATGGGGGCCGCCTTCATCAGGATCGAAACGAGCTTGAAAATGGCGTGGCTGGCGGAGTCGAGCACCTGCATCAGCGGTTCCGCCTTCTCGCCGATCAGGGTCAGGGCGATGCCGAACAGGATGGCGACGAACAGCACCTGAAGAATGTTGTGGCCATCCGCGACCGCCGAGATCAGCGTGGCCGGAATGATGTCCATCAGGAAGCCGGTGAGCGTCCGGTCATGCGCCTGCTGCTGATATTCCGCGACCTTCCCCGCATCCAGCGTCGCCGGATCGATATTGAGCCCAGCGCCCGGATGCACGACATTGGCGACGATCAGCCCGACGATCAGCGCCAGGGTGGAGAAAGTGAGAAAGTAAGCAAAGGCCTTCGCCGCCACCCGCCCAATCGCGCCCAACTCCTTCATGCCCGCGATGCCGGTGACGATGGTGAGGAAGATGACAGGCGCAATGATCATCTTCACCAGCTTGATGAAGGCATCGCCAAGCGGCTGGAGCGCCACGCCCGTCTGCGGGAAGAAGTGGCCGATGAGAACGCCGACGGCAATCGCCGCCAGCACCTGTACATAAAGCTGCCGGTAAAAAGGCAGCGCCGCGACGACTTCGCCCGCTGCATTGTGCATATCCTTCATGCCGACGGCGCCCTCTGTTTAGCGGCAACATATGACGCCCACATCCTCTGTCCAGAGAATTAGCATTTAAACAAATTTCGCGCTTGCACACCCCACCACCCCCCGCTATTGGCGCAACTCCCGTGGGCGTGTAGCTCAGTGGTAGAGCACTGTGTTGACATCGCAGGGGTCGCAAGTTCAATCCTTGCCACGCCCACCATCGAAAACCCCGTGAAACCGACGGTTTTGCGGGGTTTTTGTTTGCCTCGGCGAGTCGGCCGCTTCAGAGTCGGATGGGCCGCTTGCTCGCGATCCATAGACAGATTTTGGGCAAATTGGGCTGATTTTGGGCATGCTGGAGCCCTCAGATCAAGGGCGGCTGGCGCACGGACGGCACTGTGCATAGCTCCGCGCGAAAGATGTTCAAGCTCCTTCCCCGCGGCCGGACGCAACTGTCGGCTCCACAAATACGGGCTTTCTGCAGTCAGGCGGACCTCCGGCGCAGGCGCTTCAAACCAAAAGGCAGTGAGTGCTGGCATAGGCACCCGCCTCATCTGGACAGCCGGGTGGGATCCAATGCCGCTCAGCCTCCATACCTTAGCGGCGACTCAGCATCTGAGGGTGTCGGCAGAGACGGCCCGAACGGAGCGCCCAGCGGGCGCAGTAATCGCGAAAATCTCGCTGAGGTCAGCCGCGCCTTATGCCCTCCAGGAGGAAAGACCAAGCAGAGCCCGATCGCCCCCTTTCCGCCCCGTTTGCGCCCTCCCTCCCGCTCCAAAGCTTCGATAAATCGTGTCCATCCACAGCCACATCTGGCGTCCCATGGGCACGTGCAGCTGGAAAGAAAAGACATGCTCTGCATCCGCAGCCGCGGTAAAAGCGGCATTTATTACATCCGGGGTTCCGTGTCGCTCGGTGACAAGCGGATCGATGTCCGCGAGTTTAGCACGAGAACGACGGACTTCGATGCTGCCTCCCATTTGATGGCCGAACATGAAACGAGGCTGCGCCACCAGCTAATGTTCGGTCCGGCAGTCCTTGTTGCTCAAGGAACCATCGCCGACGCCTTCGACAGTTACCTATCCAAAGCCAAGCCGCCTTGCCCCTCCGACGTCCTGCGCATCGGCAAGCTTAGATCGCTCATCGGGAACTTCAGCCTGCGCGAGCCCAAGCAGGCGTGGGAGCATTTTCGCCGCGCTTATCTGACCGGCCATGACCCAGGCGGCCAGGATCGTTATCGCTCAGTGTTTCAGGCGGCAATCAATGTTCATTATGACCTTCATGATCTTCCACCGCTCAGAATCAAGGCGATACCTTTCAACAATGAACGGGTGCGCTTCCTCAGCAAAGAAGATCGTGACCGGCTCATCGGCGCCTACTCGCCGCATATACAGCCAATTGTCACGATGCTCGCCTTCCAGGGTCCGCGAGTTCAGACAGCATTGCAGATGCAATGGGGTGTCGAGGGAGCCGACATGGAAAGGGGATCGATCCGGCTGTATCACAGCAAAAATTCGGTCATCCAATCTGTGCCCATACATCCCCGCGTACGGGACGTTCTCTACCCTCTCTGGGAAGAGCGTGGACGACCGCTTAAAGGCCATGTGTTCCTCAACCGCTTTCGAAAGCCTTACAAGGACACGAGGAGGGCAAAGACTCCAGGAGGCAACCCGCTCAAGCATCAGCACGCAACCGCCTGCGAGCGCGCCGGGATAGAGGACTTCACAATGCACGACTGGCGTCATCACTGGGCTTCCCACTGCGTCATGGCCGGAATCGACCTTATTACGATCATGAACATGGGCGGCTGGAAGTCATTGCGAATGGTTCAACGCTACTCTAGTGGATTGACTCCAACGTTTGGAACCCGCGGTTACGGGCAGCGATGATCT
>CBIHNV010000045.1:0-20885 GCA_966211835.1 uncultured Sphingobium sp. | reverse complement strand
GGCGGGTCACTTCTCGGTGGAAATCCTGGGTCACTTCTCAGCGGCAATCAACAATTTGACGGTTTACAGGAACAAATGTGAGCGAGTTAGGCGCTTCAGACGCCGCGTTAGGCGCGTTCGCCCCGCTGATAAGCTAACAAATCGGATGCCGGGGGGCAGCGCTGCGCCTATCTGTGCTGTCCCTAACCTGCTTCACTATCAGATCACCGGACCATTGCTTGAGCTGTTCGCGCTGCCTCTGTTCTGGCGAAGCCTGTCAGCAATGCAACGCAGAAAGCAAGCGGCCGCTGATACTCATCGCCCTCCGTCTTGGCATGGCAGCGCGCCGTGTTACCATGAAGCTGCAGCGCCCACCTGTCACTCAATCCGCTGAAGCCATGTTCTTCTGCAACATGTCGATCAACTTGCGCTTGGTCGGTAATACCCATTCCGTCTTGAGCTGAGGGTCGAGCAATCCCGCCTCTTCCAGTTCGTCGCATAACTGCATCTGGTGGGCGAGGTCGAAGAGATCATATTGCGATGAGAATTTGCCATGGCCGCCATAAGTAATAAAGGAAACGCCCTTCGTCTCATAATAGCTGCCGTCGGGCCGCTGACCGGGGCCGCGATTAACCCAATAGCTGATGATGCGGTCTCCGTTGATTGCCCAGTCGAGAATGGGAAAGCTCCAACCGTTCCAGCCCGATCCCACATCCATGTCCCGCCCGTAATGGGTGCGCCGGATCGCTTCGCGTCCTTCCGCCACGACCGGCATCGCGCCTGCATAGGGGCATATATAGACGCAATCTTCATGATATAGCTCATCGGCGATCCACGCCCAGCTGTTGCGTCTTTCCGCTTCGACAAAGGCTTCCTTCAGGCGGACGATCGATGCTTCGACTTCCTCATAGGGGTAGGTCATGAGTGTCTCCTCAATTCTGGTGCCAATAGCTGCCATGATGTTTTTCCCACGAGCCGATTTCATGCGCCCATGCTTCGGGAGGCAGCATTTCGGCGGCATATTTGGTGTCGGGATATTCGCGCACGTGCAGGATGCGGCTGTCGCGTACCACCATCACATAGCAGTAGCGGTTGTTATAAGTGCCACCACCCGGCTTCGGGGAGGTGTTCTCTACTTCGAGCAGCACGGTGTCGTCTTCGGCTATAACCTCGTGCAGCGTGAAGCGCATGGGCATGATCTTCATGATCTCAGTACCTGACTGCTTGAAACTGGTCATCGGTACGGCAGTGCGCGGGCCGACATTCCACCAGCTTCCGGCATCGTCGAGCACCGCCATGGCGTCCTCCACGCGGCTCTCGTTCAGCAGGTCGAAGAAGGAGCATGCGATTGCCTTGACCCGCTCCAGATCGCCGTTCTTATCCGGCATTGTCATAGGCATCCGCAATGTTCGGCACGAACAATTCCCACCCGTCCGGGCAACCGACCGAGCTTTCGTCCCAGAAGGCGCGCAAATGCTTCAGCTTGCCCGCATCGTTAAACTCGGCATGTTCGATGATGGAAAGATCGAGACCCTTGCCTTCGTCCGGCAGGCGCACCTCCATGGTGAAGCGCAAGATGCCCTGATTGGAGCAGGCGCGGATTTCCTCCAGACGCGGCGTGATCTGCCGCGCGCTGTCGGACAGGGCGAAATCCCAGAACTTGCCGATGCCTGCATGGCCGCGAAAAGGCGGGGTGCCCACCGGATCCTCCAGCACGGCATCCTCGGCGAACAGGGATAGCAGCAGGTCTTTATCCTTGGTCGTCCAAGCGCGGATATAGTCGTGCAAGGCCTGCCGCACCTGTTCGGGCGTCGTCGTCATGGTCCTCTCCTACTTATTTCAACCAGGATGATCGCCCCTGACATCGAGCGCCTCGTCGATATCGATTAACCGCGTCACCCCGCTGTCTGCGCGCCGTCCACCGGCAGCGCGACGCCGCTGACGGTGCGCGCATCTTCCGATCCCAGATAGGCGATGGCCCCGGCCACTTCCTCCGGTTCGATCAGGTCGCCCATCTTGGACGCGTTTCGCATCAGCAGCGATATGTCGATGCCCTCGGGAAAGACTCCAGTGCTCATGGGTGTCTTCACTCCGGTGGGGCAGATGGCGTTCACGCGCACGCCGACGCTGGCAAATTCGATGGCGAGCGACTTGGTGAGGCCGACCACACCATGCTTGGTTGCGCAATAAGCCGTGGTGTATGCGATGCCCACCAATCCTGCGGCCGAGCTGATATTGACGATGTTGCCCCTTGTGGCGGTCAGATGTGGCATCGCCGATTGGCACAGGTAGAAGATGCTGGACAGGTTGACCCGCATCATCCGTTCCCATCGATCTTCGCCGAACGTCGCCAGCGGCCCCCAGTCCATGATGCCTGCGATGTTGCACAACATGTCGATCCGTCCGGCCTTTTCAACGGCGGTGGCGATGAAGCTGCGGCACGAGGCCGGATCGCCAGCGTCGAAGCCGATCACGACAGGCCGGACCTGCGCATCCAAAGCATCTGCGACGGCACGCGCGCCCGCTTCATTGACGTCGCCAAGTACGAGCTGCGCGCCTTCCGCAGCCAGGCGCTGCGCGGTTGCCTTACCTATGCCGGATGCAGCGCCGGTGACGATCACCCGCTTGTCGCGATAGCGCATCTTCCCTCCTTGATGTTAATATCTGTGTCAGTTGGCGCGGCTGGGGTTGATTGTGCCGAGATCTCGGCCGTGGCTGGTGAGGTTGCCGATCAGATCATTCCCCATGCGCCGCTCCACGAAGCGCCAGCGGCCGTCCGCCTTCTCGACAACATCATGATAATCACCCCCGATGACGGGCTGGAGCGGCAGGCTATCGGTCTGTTGGAACACCATGACATAGGAGCGGACGACCGCGCGGTCCGGACCATCGGGCTCGATGATCACATTGGCAAGGAAATGGCGGGTGCGCGGCGTCCCATCGGGATAGGTAATCACCCAATCGCGGAAGGAAGATGCGACCGCGGCCGGATCTTTGTCCGCCATCAGCGCGCCGCCGCTATAGACAGTGGCGTCCCGGAACAGCTCTCCCACCCCGTCGAAATCCCCGGAGTCGAGCAGGAAGGGGTAGGAAAACAGCAGGTTCTGGATCGCGAAATAATCATCACCGGTCATATGGCATCCCTCCTTTTGTACCTGGCTGGGCCTAAGGCAGTCCGCCTTCCACCCTCAAATCGATTAGATGGCCAGAATAGCGCGTCCTGCGCGCCTCCTCTGTTTCGATGAGGCGCGCACGAATCAGGTCGGTCATGTTGAGGCACAAACCGGCGAGAACCGGCATCTGGAGAGGATGATATGACCTTCGCGGGGAAATCCGCACTTGTGACCGGAGGTGGGTCGGGTATCGGCGCTGCCGCTGCTTTGCGCCTGGCGGCGGACGGTTGCCGTGTCGCCATCGTCGATATTCGCAAGCAAGATGCAGAGCGCGTTGCGGGCGTGATCGAAGCGCAGGGCGGCACAGCCTTTGCCATAGCCGGCGATGTGGCGCTGGACGCGGACAATGAACGGTTCTTTGCCCAGGCGGAGGGCGCGTTCGGCGGGCTGGACCTGGCCTTTCTCAATGCGGGCGCGATCCAGCGCTATGGCCCGTTCGACCAGATGGCGATCGATGAATTCGACAGGATGATCGCCATCAATCTGCGCGGGGCATATCTTGGTCTGCGGCAGGCTCAGCAGCGGCTGCGGCACGGGGGCGCGGCGGTGGTGACCGCTTCGGCCGCGGGGCTCACAGGATTTTCGGATGCGGCGGGCTATTCCACTGCCAAGCATGGCGTCATTGGCCTCGTGCGGTCGGCCGCCCGCGAATTTGCCAGCCGGGGCCTCAGGGTCAACGCCATTTGCCCCGGTGCGGTTGCGACGCCCATGACGGGCGCGGCGCAGCAGGACAGCATAGTGGCACCGGATCGGCTGGGTACGGCGCCCTATCGGGGCGAGCTGAGCCCGCAAATGGTCGCGGAAGTCGCGCTCTTCCTGCTCGGTCCCTCTGCCGCCGCCCTTAATGGCCAGGCGCAGCTTGTCGATGCGGCGCTGCTGTCCGCCTTTCCTCCTGCGCCGGACAATCAGTGAAGGGGAGAAACCCAATCGTGCCCGACATCGCTCTCGACCCGAAAACCAGCTACGATCCCGCCAATGTGGTCACTTCCCAAGTGGTGGTGATCGAAGCGTCGCCTGCCCTGGTGTGGGAAGTCCTCACCGATCTCGACGCCTATGGCGAATGGAACCCCTTTTGCGTCAACGCCCGCTCCACGCTGAAGATGGGCGCGCCCGTCTATATGAGCCTGGTCAATTATCCCAATCCCGGCGCCCTGCTTCAGGGATGCGAATATATCTGCGCGTTCGAACCGGAGCGGCGGCTGGCCTGGGAGGCGCGCTGGCACGAAAGCTGGCCCTATGCCGCCCGGCGTGACCAGTTCGTCGAGCCGGTGGCGGGTGGCCATTGCCGCTATTGGTCGACCGACGCGTTTCTGGGCGAAACGGGTATCCATGTGATGCGCTTTTGCGGGCCATGGGTGAAGCGTGCATTCGACGACACGGCCAATGCGTTGAAGGCGCGCGCCGAGGCCCTGCATGCTGAAAGGATAGGGCGCTGATGTCCGGGCGGCTTGCGAGCAGGCCAGTAGCCATGGGTGCTCGGCCAGAAGGCGGCGAGACAGAGCGTGGCTTCCTGGGCTGGCGCATGGTCGCGATCGCCGCAGTGACGCAGAATGTGGCCGTGGGCCTCACCTTCGGGTCGTTTGGAACATTGGTCCTCGCGATCGAAGAGCGGTTCGCCACGACCCGGACGCTCTCTGCGCTGGGCATATCGCTCGTCATCCTTCTATATTCGCTGAGCGCCCCTTTGATCGGCCCCTTGCTTGCGCGTACCTCGATCCGACGGGTGCTGACGGCCGGCGCGCTCCTCGGGGCCACGGGATATTGCTTGCTGCCCTTGGCAGGTAGCATCGCGCAATTCCTTGCGATCTTCGCTCTGCTGATCTCTCCGGGCTTTCTGCTGCTGGGCGTTCTGCCGTCCAACATATTGGCGAGTAACTGGTTCGTCCGGCATCAGGGACGGGCGCTGGGTTTCGTCACCATGCCGGTGTTCGTCATGCTGGTGCCGATGATCAGCGCCTGGGGTCTCCATCATTATGGGCTGACGGCTGTGCTGGTCGGCGTCGGGCTCGCGCACCTGCTTGTCCTGCCGTTGATGCCGTTCGTGATCGACCGGCCGGAACAGATCGGCCAGCAGCCGCTTGGCCACGAAGACGCGGTCGCGAGCGCGGAGGCTCAGCAGATGCTTGCTTGGCGAACGCTGCTCGCGCGGCCCGCGCTGTGGCTGGTCACGGTGGCCGTGGGGATCGTCGTTGGCGGCGGCGTCTTGAAGGCCGCGCATATGGTGCCGCTGGTCATGGGGCAGGGATGGAGCCTGGAGGAGGCTTCCTTCCTGTTTGCCGTTTCGGGCGGGACGGGCGTCCTGGGCGCGATGGCGTTCGGTTGGCTGGCCGACAGGTTCGGCCCCGGCCATGCGCTGGCCGCGAACAGCGTCGTGCAGGGATTGGTGTGGTTCATCTTTCTCCAGCCCGCACCCTATTGGCTGCTGGTCGTGGATGCGGTCGTCGTCGGCGCATGTGGCGGTGGCATCGCGGCGGCGCAGGGCGTGCTGCTGACACGGCTGTTCGGGCCGCGCAATTTCGCGCAGGTGATGGGTCTGGTGACGATGTTCACGGTGCCCTTCACCTTTGGCGCGGCGCCGCTTGCCAGCGCGCTGTTCGACGCGACCCACAGCTATTGGACGCCGATCGCCCTGCAGATCGCAGGCTTTGCCCTCGCCGCCGTCATCTTCCTGGTTTTGCAGGGACGCGGTTCTGCGCAACTATCTACAATGGAGAGACGCAAGTGATATTGAAGGACAAGGTCGTCATCGTGTCGGGCATTGGACCGGGGCTGGGCCAGGAACTCTCGTCGCTCGCCGCTGCTGAAGGCGCTCATGTCGTGCTGGCGGCGCGCACTCCCGCAAAGCTGGACGCCGCCGAAGCCCTGATCCAGCAGGCGGGACATGATGTGCACGTCCTGAAGGTTCCGACCGACATTTCAAAGCGGGAGGATGTGGAGCGGCTGGTCGGCGCGACGATGGACCGCTTCGGCCGCATTGATGGCCTCGTCAACAGCGCCTATATTCCGGGCGCCTTCACCGACGTGGTCGATGCGGATCTCGATGAATGGCGGCGGACCTTCGACGTCAACCTGTTTGGCACGGTGGGCCTGTGCCAATCCGTCATTCGGCAGATGCGCGAAACGGGTGGCGGCGCCATCGTCAACGTCAACACGCAGGTGACGCGCAAGGCGTGGGTCCAGCAGGCCGCCTATGCCACCTCCAAGGCAGCGCTTGCCATGGCCACCGTGCAGATGGCGACGGAGGTCGGGCGCTGGAACATTCGGGTCAACTCCACCTTCATGGGCTGGATGTGGGGCCATTCAGTCGAACAGGCGTTCGATTACATGTCGCAGCAGAGCGGTGAGAGCGTCGCCGACCTCAAGGCCGCGCAGGAAAAGAATATCGCGCTCGGCAAGATGCCGACCGATCGCGAATGCGCGCGCCCGATCATCATGCTCTTGTCGGACTATTGCTCCGTGGTGACGGGCGCCAGCCTCGACATCAACGGCGGCGAATTCATGCCGGGCTGAAGGAGATTGATGATGGAAGCAGCCCATATGCGCGTCGCCGATTTCATCGATCCGGGTCAGGTTGCGGCACGCGCCGACGCCACGCCGCCGACTGCCGCCGATGGAGAAGTAATCGTTGCTGTCGAAGCCTGCGGCATATGCGGGTCCGACCTGCACATGTTCCGCAACGGCAGCTATCGGGACCAACTCGTCCGCGCGACGCCCGAGGGCTATCATGTTCCGGGCCATGAGTTCGCCGGAACGATCGCCGCCATCGGCAACGGCGTGACGGGATGGTCGGTCGGCGAGCGCGTAGTCGGGGTTACCGGCTTTGGCGGCGGCATGGCCGACTATGTGGCTGTGCCCGTCAGTCCATTCCAACTGGTGCGCATGCCCGAAGGCGTGGACATGATCGAGGCGGCAACCACCGAACAATTGGCTGACGGCCTCCAGATGGTGCGCAAGGCCGCTATCAAGCGGGGCGAAAATGTCGTCATTTTCGGCGTTGGCATCATCGGGCTGAGCGTCATCCAGGCGATCCGGGCGCGAGAGATAGAAGCAGGGCAGGTGATCGCAGTTGATGTCCACGAAGCAAGACTGGATGCTGCGCTGACGCAGGGCGCGACCGCCACCGTCAATGCGCGTGACGGCGATGTGTTTGATCAGGTGGCGGCAATCACCGGCACTGAAGAAGGCTATCAGGGCAAGTCCGCGCGGATCGGCGCGGTGATCGACTGCGCGGGCTATATCAAACATATGCCGGGTCCTCCGCCACTGGAAACCGCGCTGCGCCTGATCGACCTCGACGGCGGACGGATCGTCTGCTTTGGAGCCTATGAGGACAGGATGACCATCGACTTCGGCCCCATGATCCAGAAGCAGCCGACGATCATGGGATCGAACGGCTATGCGGCTGAGGAGCTGGTCGAAGCGCTGGCCTATATGGCGGAGCGCAAGGTCGATCGGGCGTCCCTGGTTTCGCATCGTTTTCCCATCTCGCAGGCGCCTGAGGCCTTCGCCGCCCAGTGCGCGCCCGAAGCCGTCAAGGTGATGCTGACGATGGAAAGGAACTGACGCTGTGGAAGCGTTCGATGAGGTAGTGGACGTCCTGATCGTAGGATCGGGGGCTGCGGCGCTGACCGCGGCCATAGTTGCCGCAGACAATCGGGCAAAGGTCGCCCTGATCGAAAAGGGGGATCAGTTTGGCGGCACCTCCGCCACGTCGGGCGGCGTTATCTGGATCCCGGCCAGCCACCTCGCAAAGGCAGCCGGAGCCGACGACAGCCCGGAGGAAGCTGCAACCTACATAACGGCGCTGGCAGGCGACGATGCCGAGCCGGATCGCATCAAAGCCTTCGTCGACAATGCACCGCGCATGCTCGACTATATGGAGAAGCGGACGGAGGTTCGCTATGCCTCCATCCCCTATACCGACTATCATGCCGAACTGCCGGGCGGGAAGATGGGTTGGCGCAGCCATGATTCGCAGCCGATCGATGGGCGGCGGCTGGGCGCGGATCTTGCACGGCTGCGGCCAACCCATCCCGCAGGCATGCTGTTTGGTCGGATCAGCTGGACGGCGGCTGAAGCGGCCCCGATGATAACGCGCATGCCGGGCTGGCAGAAGATGCTGACCCGCGCGCTGTGGCGGCATTATTCGGATGTTCGACAGCGTCTTCGTTCCGGGCGAAGTCGTTTCCTCACTTCTGGCAATGCCTTGCTCGCGCGGCTCAAGCTGTCGCTGGATGAGCGTCATGTGGAGATACGCTATCGCCACGCGCTCGTCTCCCTTATCGAACAGGATGGCCGCGTGCAGGGGGCGCTGGTGCGGACTCCAACGGGTGAGCGGCGGATCGGCGCGCGGCAGGCGGTCATACTCGCGGCTGGAGGGTTCGAACGTGATGCGGCCATGCGTGGGCAGCATCTGACCGGATCGCTCAACCCCGCATGGTCGGGCAGCCAGAACGGCAATACGGGCGATGCGATCCGTGCCGCCCAGGCGATGGGCGGGGCGATAAAGCGGATGGATTCGGCCTGGTGGGCGCCGACGATCAAGGTGCCTGGCGAAGACCGAGCCCGGCCGCTCTTCTTCGAACGCTCCCTGCCAGGGTCGATCATCGTCGATGCGAAAGGCCGTCGCTTCCTCAACGAAGCCGCTTCATACCACAAGGCGGGTGAAGCCATGCGCGATGCGGGCGGAGGCCCAGCCTGGGTGATCCTCGATTCCCGGTTCAAATGGCGCTATCCGATGGGGCCGCTGATGCCGATGATCCCGTCCTGGATGCATCCCAAGACGGTGCGGCGCATCCTGCGCAAGGCTGGCAGCATAAGGAAACTGGCTACGCAGATCGGGATCAGTCCCGATGTGCTGGAAAAGAGCGTCACCCGCTTCAACCGTCATGCGATCCAGGGTGACGACCCGGATTTCGGCCGGGGGCAACAGCCCTATGACCGCTATTATGGCGACCCCAAGGTCACGCCCAATCCCAACCTGCTGCCGCTGGAGAGGGCGCCCTTCTATGCTTTGCCGGTCAACGCTGGGGACATCGGCACCAATGGCGGCCTCGCGACCGATGCGAGCGGCCGGGTGGTGGATGACAGGGGGCGGCCGATCGAGGGCCTTTATGCCATCGGCAACAGCGCGGCGTCGGTGACGGGACGCTCCTACCCCGGCGCAGGATCGACGATCGGCCCTGCCATGACGTTCGGCTATATCGCCGCGCGGCATGCGACTGGCGCCAACTAGCGGACAGGGCGCCTTGGCGCGCGATCTTGTTGAATCGCCTCACGCTAATTCATCGGCGGTCCTTCAAATCGACTAATCGCCCCATCGGCGCCTTCGCTACTGTCATGCGAAAGGAGAGGATAGATGACCAGTAGCGCAAATCGCGACCTGTTCGTGACGATGCTGACGGCACTCGGGCGCAAGGACTTTGACGGGGTTGAACGCTGTCTGGCCGAGGACATTGTCCTCGAATGGCCATTCCCCGTCATGGACGGCTTTCCGACCGAACAGCGTGGCGCGCGCTGGTTCCTGGACGCAATGCGAACGAGTTGGCGCGACTTTGACGATTATGCTTACCGCATAGAGACCATTCACGACCTCGATGACGACGACCGGCTGATCGCCGAATATAGCTCGCACAGCCGCTATATTCCGACCGGCGAACCTTATTCCAACCGCTATATCAGTGTGTTCGACTTTGCGGGCGGACGGATCGCGCGCTGGCGCGAATATGTGAACCCGCGCGTGGTTGCGCAGATACTGGGCGATGGAGCGTCCTGGAGCAAGGACGGCGGAGCGCAGCGTCAGGCCTAATCGATTTCGACGTATCCGGGATGTTGGGATCGCGCCAACCTGCCGCAAATATCAAGGAGAGTGATGATGGCGCGCACAGCGGATTATGGGCTGGGCGAATTTACCTATCCGCGCGGGTGGTTCATGGTGGCGGAAGCTGCCGAGGTGTCGGCCAAGCCCGCCACCGTCCATTATTTCGGCAAGGATTTCGTTCTCTACCGGGGCGAGAGCGGCACCGCCTATATGGTCGATGCCTATTGTCCGCACATGGGCGCCCACCTGGCGAAGAATGCGACGTCCTACATCGTGCGCGATGGCGAGCAGGTGGAGGGGGAGTCCATCCGTTGCCCCTTCCACGGCTGGCGTTTCGGGCCCGATGGCGCATGCAACCATATCCCCTATTCCAGCTTCATTCCCAAGGCGGCGCAGCTGAAGACCTATCCGATCGTCGAGCGGGCTGGCATCATCTGGTACTGGCACGATCCCGAAGAGCAGGAGCCCGATGTTGACCTGCCGCCCTTCGCCGAATGGGATGACCCAAGCTGGGTGCGCTGGAACATCGATCATCTGGGCGTGATCGACTGCCACCCGCAGGAGATCGTCGATAATATGGCCGACGCTCCGCACATGGTTCCGGTGCATGGATCAACGGAATGCACCTATTTCACCAACGCGTTCGAAGGCGCGATCCTGTGGCAGAAGTTCGGGGCTGGCCATCGCACGCTGGTCGGGAACGAGGTGATGCTGGAGACCGACACCTGGTATACCGGTCCCGCCATCCTCCAATCGCGTCTCACAGGTTCCTACCCCTCGCTCATGCTGATCTGCCACACGCCGGTCGATGACGGCGTGGTGATGGTGTGGCATGCGCTGATGTCGAAGGCTGCGAACATGCCTCCCACCCAAGAGGATATCGCCGCCGCGCAGGCCTATGCCGAAACCGGCCGACTGGCGCTGGCGCAGGATTTCGAGATTTGGGGAAATAAGCGTCCCTGCTTCAATCCCCTGCAGATTCCGGCGGACGGCCCCACGCACAAGGTGCGCATCTGGTACCGCCAATTCTACAACCCCCGCGCTCGAGCCGGGGAGTTTCAGCGGCGTGTCGAAGGCGAGGTGACGACTTACGATACGCGCCCCGAACATGCGGCGGCCTGACAGCAAACAGACGAATAGGGAAAGAGAGAGGATCATGGAAAAGGCACTGTTCCCGGCAGGCGCTGCCCTGGTGTTTGGCGGCAGCGGCGGCATCGGCCGAAGCGTGGCGCAATGTTTTGCGGAAGCCGGTTCGGACGTTGCGGTGGGGTACCATAGCAAGGTGGATGCCGCACAGTCGCTGGCCGGGGAGATAGAGGGGCTGGGCCGCAAGGCTTCAGTCCACGGCGGCGATGTGCGCGACCGGGCTCAGGTCGAGGCTGTGTTCGAAGCCGCTGTAGCTGCGCATGGCCGTATTCACACCGTCGTCTGGGGTGCTGGGCCGCTTGTCGATCAGGTGATGCTGGGCGAGATGACGCATGAACAATGGCGCCGCGCCATCGATACAGAAGTGCATGGCTTCTTCAACGCGGTACAGGCCGCGCTGCCGCACTTTCGCGCCAATGGGGGTGGCTCCTTCGTGACCTTGGGATCAGCAGGTCATATGCGCTGGCCGGACATGGATGGTCTTTCCGTCGCGCCCAAAGCCAGCAATGAATCGCTGGTCCGTGGCATCGCCAAGGAAGAAGGCCGCAACAACATCCGGGCCAACAGCGTGCTGGTGGGCGTGATCGAGGCGGGCATGTTCCTGGAGCTTACCCGGCAAGGCGTGTTCGACGCGCAATGGGTGGCGGATGTGCAAAAGGGCCTGGCGCTCAAGCGCTGGGGCCAGCCAGAGGAGATCGGCCATGCCGCCGTGTTCCTGGCTTCCAATCGCGCCGCCTATGTGACCGGCCAGCAGATCAATGTGTCAGGCGGGTACGGCATCTAACTCGCCTTGGGAGGGATAATCATGTCGTTCCGCCATTTGCTCGCGCCGGGACGCATCGGCGCCATGCCGCTGCGCAACCGCATCTTCATGACGCCGATGGGATCGAACCTGGCGGATGAGGATGGCATCACAGGCGACCGGTTGCGTGCTTATTATGAAGCGCGGGCCAGGGGCGGCGCGGCGCTCATCACCATGGGATCGGTGTCGATCGGCTATCCGGAAGGGTCGGGCAACTGGCGGAACGAAGCGATCTCCGACGAGCGGCATGTGCCCGGCGTCAGGGCGCTGGCCGACGCGGTGCATGGCCATGGCGCGAAGCTTGCCATGCAGTTGCAGCATGCCGGGCTGGTCGCGATGAACGACATGCTCGCCGGGCGGCCGATCTGGACGCCTTCCATCCCGGCCGTCGGCAAGGGCGATGGCGACATGATGGAAGGTTTCCTGGAGGATGAGCTGGCGATCTTCACCGCGCCCTTCGCGGCGATGGGGGAGCCCAATTACAAGGTGATGACCGCGCAGGATATCGAGCGGCTGGTGCAGATGTTTGCTGGCGCCGCCGAACGGGCGAAGCGGGCGGGGGTGGATGCGGTGGAAATCCATGCGGGGCATGGATATTTGATCTCGTCTTTTCTGAACCCGTTAATAAATCAGCGAGAAGATGAATATGGCGGGTCGATCGAGAACCGGTCGCGATTACTTTGCGAGATCATTCGTGGGATTAGGTCGGCAGTCGGCCCGGACATGCCAATCTGGCCGCGTCTCGACAGCCAGCATTTCCTGATCGACGGCGGCATCACGGTAGAGGACGCCGCCACTACCGCGCGGCTGGCGCAGGAAGCTGGGGCCGACGCCATCCATGTGTCCGCCGACGGGCATCCAGGGCGCGGGCTCACCTATTCCACCGGCCATGCCACCGACATCCGCAACGGCTTTGTCGAAGCGGCGGCACGGATCAAGGCGCGGGTGGACATTCCCGTCATCTGCCCCGGCCGGATCGAGCCGCAGGATGCCGACCGTTTCATCGCGGCGGGCAAGCTGGACTTCGTGACGATGGGCCGCAAGCTGCTCGCCGACCCGGCGTTGCCGAACAAACTGAAGGCGGGAAAGTCCGACGCGGTCCGCCCCTGCGTCTATTGCTATACCTGCATCAGCCAGATCTTCTTCAGCCGCCCGGTCAAGTGCGCGGTCAATCCGGAAACGGGGTTCGAGCGGGAGCGGGCGCTTCACGCCACGGCCAGCACGCGACATATCGCGGTTATCGGCGGCGGCCCTGCGGGCATGGAAGCTGCGCGGCGAGCGGCGGCAAATGGTCATCGCGTCACCCTGATCGAGGCGACCGGCGGATTAGGCGGGACAGCGCGCTTTGCGTCCATCGCCTATGCGCCAAACCAGGGCATAGTCGACTGGCTGAAGCGCGAGATAGCGGCGCAGGCCAATGTGACTGTTCGCCTGAACATGCGGGCCACGCCTGAACTGTTGCGGGAGATCGCGCCCGATGAGGTGATCGTCGCGACCGGCGCGCGGCGCGAGCTGCCGCCGATCCCCGGCGCGGATCGGGACAATGTGTTCAGCGGCGATGAGATGCGCAGCCTGATGCTGGCGCAGGATCTTGATCAGCTGAACGGCAAGATCGATGGCAAGACCCGCCTGATGATGCGCGCGGGCAAGCTGACCGGCCTTACCGCGCGCCCCGGCTTCGTTCGCACAGCCAGCGATTATTGGATGCCGTTCGGCAAGCAGGTCGTCATCATCGGCGGCGAACTGGTCGGTTTGGAGCTGGCGGAGTTCCTCGCCAAGCGTGGTCGGCGGATCGTGGTGATCGACGAAGCGCCGCGCATGGGCGCGGGCCTTCAGGTTGTGCGCCGCTGGCGCGTGCTGGATGAGCTGAAGCATCTGGACGTCAAGCTGCTGCCGGGCGTCGCGGACATCGCGATCGGCGATCGCACCGTCAGCTATGTAAACGGTTTTGGCCAGCGGCGCACGGTCGGCGCGGATCAGGTGATCATCGCCAAGGGCGCGCAGGGGGATACCCGCCTGGCGGACATGTTGCGCGATGCAGGCTTTGACGTGCGCAGCATCGGCGATGCCAACGGCGTGGGCTATATCGAAGGCGCGATGCAGGACGCGGCGGATGCCGTCGTCGCAATCGGATGAAGGGAGGCGGCATGTTCGATTTCACAGGGCGCCACGTCCTTGTCACCGGTGGGAGCAGTGGCATCGGCGCAGGCATCGCCAGCGCCTTCATCGAAGCAGGTGCGCGGGTCGTTATCACCGGCACGCGTGAGACCGTCGAACCGGCGCTGATCCCTCCGGGCGCGGAATATCGCTCCCTGCGCCTTGAGGATCGGGACAGCGTTCATGCGCTTGCGAGTGGCCTCGGCCAGCTCGACATATTGGTGAACAATGCGGGTGGGACTTCGGTCCCCGAGGATTTCGACGCGGCCGTAGATGCCAATCTGAAGGGCGTCCACGCCCTGACCAGCGCCTGCTTGCCTTTGCTGGAGCAGAGCGATCATGACGGCGGCGGCGCGGTGGTGATGATCGCATCGATGATGGCGATATTCGGGAATTCGATCTTTCCCGGTTACAGCGCTGCCAAGGCGGGAATGCTGCTGCTCACTAAATCGCTGGCGCAACATTGGGGTAGCAGGGGGGTGCGCATCAATGCATTGGCGCCCGGCCCGGTGCGCACGCGCATGACGGAACGCTATGCCGACGATCCTACTTATGGCCCCGCAACCGCGCAGCGCATGGCGCTTGGCCGATGGGGAGAGCCCAAGGACATTGCCGGTCCCGCGCTGTTCCTGGCGAGCCCTGCGGCTGCCTTCATCACCGGGGAATGCCTGGTCGCCAGCGGTGGCTACATGATCGCAGAGGCCTGAACGGCCGCTCGCCCTCTGCGCATTGGCAAGACCCGTGCAAGCCTCTACCATGTTGAAAACGGCCGTACAGGGCCGGTGCGGGAGAGGCATGGATATGACCGACGATGCAGGCAGGCTGGCGGAATTTTCGCGCCTGATGCTGGCGTTGAACAACGGGCTGCTGGGCGACGACCCGTGGCGTGAGTTCCTGCTGATGCTGCGGGACCAGACAAATGCGCGTTATGGGACGCTGATCCTGACGCCGCCTGATCCTGCGCTGACCACCATGATCACGCCGACGGCGACCAGCGAGTCCATGCAGCGATATCTGGACCGCTATCTGGAGATCGATCCGTTCGTGAACCTGCCAGAGGGCAAGGTCATGACGCTGTATGAATATGTCGGAGAGGCAGCGCTCAAAAGCTCGACCTATTACAAGGAATGGATCGAATCCATGGACGGGTCCCATGTCCTGGGCGTCGATTTGCGCATGAGCGGCGGCTTTGAAGCGCGCCTGCGCCTTACCCGCGCCCCGGGAGGCGACCCCTTCAATCGCGAGGAGACCCGCCGGGTGGAGCAGATCGTTCCCCATTTGCGGCAAGCGATTGAACTATATCAGAGGCTGGAAACATCCCGGTCCGAGCAGGCTGTCATGATCGGCGCGATCGAACAGTTCGCCGTCGGCACGGTCATATTGGACCATGATTTGAGGGTCCTGAAGGTCAATGAGGTCGCCGCATCGATATTGGCCGACGCCGATGGCATCAGCCTGGTCGGCGGGCGCGTCTCCCTGACCAATCCGTCACGCGATGCAGAATTCCGCAAGAGGTTGAAGGCTGCCGCGTCGGAATGCGGCAATGGTGGCGGTCGTTTCGTCTTTCTGGCGGAGCGTCCGTCCGGCCATCGCGACATCGGCATGGTGGTACAGCCGGTGCAGATCCCCGGTTTCATGCATACGGGCAGCTCACCCGCCCTTGCCCTGTTCCTGGGCGATCCGGAACGGCAATCCGTGGTCACGGCGGACGCCGTGCGCAAGCTTTTCAACTTCACGCCGACCGAGGCATCGATCTCCGCTTCGCTTGCCAATGGCGTGTCGGTCATCGACACGGCGCACCGGCTGGGGATCGCGGAAAACACCGTGCGGTCGCACCTGCGGTCGATCTTCGCCAAGACCGGGGTAGCGCGGCAATCGCAGCTCGTTCACCTGATCCATACCAGCATGCCGGAATTGACTGTGCCGCGCGGCTGATCCCCTTCGATTTGACCTAATTGATATGGAGGTGTCGCACCTCCGCAAGCTACGCAATGCTCCCCCCGACGATCTGCACAGGCAGACGCGATAACGAGGAGAGGACGGGCTGCCCCAAGGCATCCAAGGCCGACACAAGCGCGATCGGATGACGATCTGCGTGACGGTGGGCCGTGTGAATTGTCCAAGGCAGCTGCAAACGCCCCCCTTGCTCGCGAAGCGGCCAGTTGAGCCTTCGTCCGGCGCTGGCTTGAGGATGGGGAGGAGCATTATGTCTCGAATTTTTTGCTGCGCATTGTTGAGCTGTGTCGCGCCCACTGCCCTTGTGACCGGTGTCGCCCAGGCCCAGGAGAATGCCGCGGGCGCGGGAAGAGCCGACGCGGGCCTGACCGACATCATCGTCACGGCGCGCAAACGGTCCGAAAATGTCCAGAATGTCCCGACCGCCGTCACGGCGATGGACGCGAAGCTGATCGCCGACCTCCAGATCGAAAGCTTCCAGGATGTGGGCAAGACTGCCCCCAACGTCGTGATCCAGAAGCAGGCGGGATCGCCGACCGCGCCGCAGTTCAACATTCGAGGGGTGTCATCAGGGTCCATCAACTTCCAGATCGATTCCGGCGTCGCCCTGTATATCGATGGCGTGTATTTGGGACGGCCGGGAAACTCCGCCTTTGATCTGGCCGATATCGAGCGGATCGAAGTGCTGCGCGGGCCGCAGGGCACATTGTTCGGCCGCAATTCCACCGGTGGCGCCATCAGTTTCGTTACGGCGGGTCCGACCGGCAAGTTCGGCGTGGTCGTCGATGGGACGATCGGCAATTACCAGCGGCGGCGCGGCCGCATCACCGTCAATACGCCGGAATGGAATGGCCTGTCGGCGCGCGTCACCTATGTGCATGACGAGAACACCGGCTATGTGAAGAATAGCGGGCCGCGCCGGACCTATCTCTATCCAAAGCCGTTCGGGCCGCAAACCAGTGCGGACAGCTTCGGCGCCAACAATAATGAATCCGTTTTCGCGGCGGTTCGTTATACCGGCATCGACAATCTGACGCTCGATTATCGGTTCGATTATGCCGACCTGGTGACGACACTGGACGCGATGCAGCTGCTGAACGGCGGCGCAGCCTTTGATGGCATCACCAATTTCCCGAACCAGCCTGCCTTGGGCGGAACGGCCGTCGAGAGTCTGACGCGGCTGGACCGGGTGCCGATCGACGGATTGGCCGCCGCGAGCCAGAAGACCTGGGGGCACAGCCTGACGGCCGTCTACGACCTGAACGATGCGCTTAGCGTCAAATATATCGGGGCACTTCGCGGTTTCAAGGTGAACAGTACGTCCGATCTGGATGGCAACGCGCTAGTTGATCCCTATGGTGGGACGGGCGGTTATTTCCAGGCACTTGCGGCGGTACGCTATGCCAAGCAGCGGCAATGGTCTCATGAATTCCAGCTGCTGGGCCATTTCGACCGTTTAGACTTCGTCGGCGGGCTCTTCTACTATCGCGAGAAAGCCTATCTCAACAGTCCGGTGATTTTCGGCTTGGTGGCGCAGCCCGGCCAGCCCATTCCGATCGTCAACCCGGACAGCTATCTGGCTGGCGGCGACCTGCTGCGGGTGCTCAACAAATCCTATGCGGCTTACGCCCATGTGGATTTCCGCCTGACCGACGACCTGGAGCTGAGTGCCGGGACGCGCTATTCCAAGGATGACCGCACGGAAAATGACCTGCTGGCGGCGCCGCGCACCCCCACCGTGCCGCGCGGCAGCTTCAGCGCCAAGCAGGGGCGTTTCGATTATGATGCCTCCGTCCGCTACCGCTTTGCGCAAGACAGCAGCATCTATGCCAAGTTCACGACCGGCTTCGTGTCAGGCGGCATCTTCCATGGCGCGGAGTTCGATCCCGAGACGATCAAATCCTATGAAGTCGGCCTGAAATCCGAATTCCTGAACCGGCGTGTGCGGGTCAATCTCGCCCTGTTCCAGGCGGATCGCAAGGCGCTTCAGGTCACGGGGTTCGACCCCAACCAGGGCGGGAACATCCTGCTCAATACGGGCACGGAGCGGGCGAGGGGCATCGAGCTTGAGACCACCGTGGTGCCGGTGGACGGGCTGACCCTGACGGGCAATTACGGCTTTACCGATGTGAAGCCCAAGGCAGAGTCGTCCAATCCCGCCGCGACGCCGGTTCGTTCCTACCAGCCGCGGCATACCGCCTATCTGGCCGCGCAATATGAAGCGGCGGCTTTCCCCGATGGTACGACATTGAGCTTCCGCGTGGATGGGCAATATGAGGGCAAGCATTACCGGCTGCAGTGCCCGATCGGTGCGCTCCAATCACCGACGGAAGGATGCTTGGGGAGCGGTGACGCGGCGCTGGACCGCGCGCTGGTGATACCGTCCAGCTGGCAGATCGGCGCCCGCATGACCTTCGCGGATATTCCTCTGGGCAGCGTCAAGGGGCGTATTTCGCTGTGGGGCAAGAACCTCAACAACTCGAACAAGCCCGAATTCCTCTTCCCCGTTTTCGATACCTGGGCGGTCGGCACCTTCCAGGCGCCCCGCACCTATGGTGTGGATTTCGGGGTGGAATTCTAACGGCGGCGATCCGTGTCGGCGCGTGATCGATTTCAGGCCGGCTGAGATCACGCGTCTGCCGCATTCGGCTGACCGCCTCAGCGATCGAAGCCGTTGTCGGCACCCGATAACAAGCAGGCGATCCGATCGCGGGTCGTGTCATGAAAGGAGAGCAATGAGAACGGTCCCCTTGCGCGTTGGCATGTTTGTGGCGCCCTTCCATCCACTGGACGAAAGTCCGACGCTTGCGTTGGAACGTGATCTCGCTTTGGCCCAATTCGCCGATGAAATCGGTTTTGCCGAATATTGGTTCGGCGAACATCATACCGGCGCCTATGAATTGAGCGCCTCACCGGAATTGATGATCGCCGCCGCTGCTCAGCGCACGAAGCGCATAAAGCTGGGCACGGGCGTCGTATCGCTGCCCTATCACAACCCGTTGATGACGGCGAACCGCATCGCTCAACTCGACCATCTCACTTTCGGCCGCCTGATTTTCGGCGCGGGTCCCGGCCTGCTGGTCAGCGATGCGCATATGCTGGGCATCGACGCTAGTAATTCCAGAGACAAGCTCGAGCGCGGCCTTTCAATTATAAAGCGCCTACTCGCCGGGGAATGGGTGACTGAGCATTATGATGATTGGTACGATCTTCACGATGCGCACTGTCAGCTGTTGCCCTATAATCCGGCACTGGAAACCTGCGTCGCCAGCACTTTCTCACCCAATGGCGGAACGCTCGCCGCCCGATATGATGCCGGCATGCTCTGCCTCGCATCGACCATGATGGGTGGCTATGATGCATTGACCAACAATTGGCAAATTGCCTGTGACACGGCGATGAAAATGGGCCGGACGATGTCTCCCGCCCGCATACGCTGCGCGACCGACATCCATATCGCCGAAACCCGCGACAAGGCGATGGACGAGGTCCGCGCGGGTTATGAAAGGTGGCTGCTCTATATCAAGAACCAGTCCGAACATCTCAAGGAATCGCCCGCCCATCGGGCCCTGGAGGATCTGATAGAGAGCAATGAAGTCGTCGTTGGTACGCCAGACGACGCAGTAGCGCAGATTCGCCGACTGGAAGAGAAGGTGCCTGGCTTCGGTTATATCCTAATGCTCGACAAGAACTGGTCATCGCAAGATTGTAAGAAACGATCGATGGAAATGATGATGCGTTACGTTTTACCATCAATTAACGGCGACAATCGCAACCGGCAGAAGTCCTTCGATTGGGCGCGAGAAAATCGCGAAGGATTTATCGAAATTTCCCAAAGAGCCACTAAAAGGGCTTTCGACAAGCACGCCGCGCAGACCGCGTCATCTGAGCTGGCGCTCGAGAAGTTGGATGCAGACCCCGCATTGTCACTTGGTGAATGAAGGAGGCAGACGGATAACTAGGCGTTGCCCTCGTTCCACAGACGTCTGGCGCCAAAGACGGGGCGGTCCGCCGGCTGGAAGGCGAATTTGGCCGTCCTATCTCCGAGAGGGGTCGTGAAGAGACGCCGCACAAACGGCAGCTATCTTAGCATCTCTATTCTGGACCGGACTTTCGGCTATCGGGCAAAACCGGACGGTCAGCACTTGAGAACCCAACATCGGCCTCTGAAGGGCCGATTAGGGTCGTCGTCCGAGGCAGTCGACAAGGAAGTTTGGCCGCATCATCGAAATTCGCTAACTTTTATGTGCCTCGCCGTGGGCTTCTCATGTGCCGCCTCTTGCTTCACTGGACGTTGTCTCCATTGGCCATCATGGCCAATGGAGATGTGTCATGGGATTATCAGAGTTTGATCCCGCCGCACGCGAGCGAGTGTCGTGGAATTCGGGATGCAAAGTCGGCGCGAAGCGCGCAGTAAAAACCCGCCAGATGTGGGCAATCCGCTTCTTCCTTGATCAGCATGGACGGACCCGCGACCGAGCGCTTTTCGACCTCGCCATCGACAGCAAACTGCGCGGTTGTGATCTGTTGAAGATCAAGATTGGCGACATCGTATGTGATCGGAAAATTCGGACGCGTGCAATCGTTATTCAGCAAAAGACTGGGCGGCCTGTCCAGTTCGAGCAGATGGATGACGCTCGCGCCAGCCTGCTTCGATGGCTGGAACTGCGCGGTGGCTCCCTGGAGGATTATGCCTTCCCGAGCCGCACCGATTATACCACCCATATGAGCACCCGCCAGTATGTCCGCTTGGTGGATGAGTGGGTGACGGGCATCGGCTAAGGACGGCGCTTGGGACTAGTGGATTGACTCCAACGTTTGGAACCCGCGGTTACGGGCAGCGATGATCTCG
>CBIHNV010000044.1:0-23677 GCA_966211835.1 uncultured Sphingobium sp. | reverse complement strand
TTGGTCGCCTGGCGCTGGGCGTCGTTGAAGTAGGCCGGAACGGTGATGACCGCCTGCGTAACCGTCTCGCCCAGATAACTCTCGGCGGTTTCCTTCATCTTCTGGAGCGTGAAGGCGGAAATCTGCGACGGGGAATAGTCCTTGCCGCCCGCATTGACCCAGGCGTCGCCGTTGGCGCCCTTGGCGATCGAATAGGGGACGAGCTCCATGTCCTTCTTGGTCATGGGATCGTCGAAGCGGCGGCCGATCAGGCGCTTCACCGCGAAAACCGTATTGTCAGGATTGGTCACGGCCTGACGCTTGGCGGGCTGGCCGATCAGACGCTCGCCATCCTTGGTGAAGGCGACGATCGACGGTGTGGTGCGCGCGCCTTCTGCATTTTCAATCACCTTTGGCTTGCCGCCGTCCATCACAGCCACGCAGCTGTTGGTGGTGCCAAGGTCAATGCCGATTACTTTTCCCATCTTGTCCTCTTTAACCCCAATTCATTCAGCGGTTGACGGCCCCATACCTCACGAAAGCGCCAAGGCAAGGCCGTTTGCGGATGGGATATAGGCGTGATCTTCCTTGGCACAAGAAGCCTGGGCGATTACCGTAACAACCGACCGGAAACGAGACAGTCACGAAAGCCCCCAGATGCGCGCATCCTTCTCCCTTTTTGCCTTGGCCACTTCCTTTGCGCTCGCAGCCTGCGGCGATCCTGCTCCCACCTATATCGATCAGGCCTGGGTGCGGCTTAGCCCCAACAAGGACACGCCTTCTGCGGGCTATTTCGTCGCACATGGCGGCGACGCGGCGACGCAACTGCGCGGTGTGCTGACCGACTATGCGCTCAAGGTCGAGATGCATGAGAGCATGGATCACAAAGGCACGATGAAGATGCAGAAGATCGATGCAGTCGATATTCCCGCGAAAGCAAAGGTCGCCTTTGCGCCCGGCGGCAAGCACCTGATGATCTGGGGCGTCAACGATACAGCGATTAGCCGCGGCAAGATGACCTTTACCTTCCTCCTCGCCAATGGCGACCGCCTGCTGGTCGATGCCGCGATCCAGAAGCCCGGCGCACCGGCACCCCAAACGCATGAAGCTGGCAAGCATTGACCAGCCGGGGCCTGACGCCACGTGAAGTCGCGCTCGCACGATCGGTGTTCGGCGACGCGATCGCTTATGATCAGGTACGCGCCCATAATCGAAAATGGTGGCCATTCCAGCCCGCGCGCGTCACCATGTCGCCCGATGGCGACGTCTGGTTCAATCCGAAGAGCGGCCTATTTTGCAATGATTTCTGCGGTCAGGCTTTAAACCTTCAGGGTCATTTCATACATGAAATGACCCATGTCTGGCAGGCGCAACGGGGCGGCAAATGGTATCTTCCGCTGATGCGCCATCCATTTTGCCGCTATGGCTACGACATAGTGCCGGGCCGACCATTCGAACGCTACGGGCTTGAACAACAGGCAGAGATCGTCCGCCACGCCTTCCTGATGCGCAGCGGTGCGCACGTGGACGGAAAGCCGCCCCTAGCCGTCTACGAAGAGCTGATCCCCTTCACCCGCGCCTGACTTCGCAAACTCTGCTATCCTGTCTTCATGCGGATATTCGCTCCCCTCATGCCGCTGGTTGCCTTCTTGATCACCCCGGCGCTGGCAAATCCCGTGTCTGCGGAGCGGGCTGGCCATTATTATCTGCATGGTGTCATGGAAACTGGATCGGAGCTGTTGCTTCGACCGGACGGGCGCTTTCAATGGTATCTGGTCTATGGCGCGCTCGATCTTTTCGCAGAGGGACGCTGGCAGGAGGCCGATGGCACCGTGCGGCTTCTTGCAGAGCCGACAAAGGACGTGCCACAGCCCGGCTTCGACACGCTGACCTTGACTATCAAGGGGAAGGAACTGATCCCACCGGACGGTCGCGGAGCCTATGCCCGCCCCTCGGACGAAGCGGATTGATCTTTAGCTGACAGCCGCTTCCAGCAGGCGGATGCTGCCCGCATCGGCATCGATCTCAGCGGTCACGCCCAGCGGCAGGCTGAACTGGTTCGCCACATGGCCGATGGCGGCGCCCTGAAAAGCGGGGATGCCCAGAGGGCCAAGATGTTGCAGCAGCACTTCGGATAAGGTGAAGCCGCCGTAAGAGGGCCCTGACGCGCCACAGCTTGTGCACTGGCCGAACACCACGCCCGCCACCTTGCGCAGCACCCCTGCGAGCGACAATTGGGTCAGCATCCGGTCGATTCGGTAAGGCGCCTCGTCCACATCTTCCAGAAACAGGATTGCCCCCGTAAAATCAGGCAGCCAGCCTGTTCCCATCAACGCCGTCAGCACGGTGAGATTCCCGCCCAGCAACCGCCCCCTTGCGCGCCCCGCGCCAAAGGTCCGGACGCGCCCGCTCAGCGGAACCAGGCGGTCCTCCTTCGCCTGCGGATTGGTGAGGAGAGGCGTAGCCCCGTCAAAGGCAATTGCGCGAAAGGCGTCCCAGCTGAATTGCGGCCAGCTGCTCGCTGCGTTCGGCCCGTGGATCGTCGTGAAGCCCGCGCGCGCGGCAAATGCCATGTGCAGAGCGGTTATGTCACTGAAGCCTATCAGCAACTTGGGGTTCGCGCGGATGGTGGCAAAGTCGAGATAAGGCAGGATGCGCGCGCACCCCCAACCGCCCCGGACAGCGAACACGGCTTTGACCTGCGGATCGGCGAACATCGCGTTCACATCCGCGGCACGGTCTTCGTCCCTGCCCGCCAGATAGCCATAGCGTTCGACCAGGTGACGGGCGGCCTTGGGCTTCAGACCCATAGCCTCGATGGTCGCCTTCACAACATCCAGATCGAACATGTCATCGGTGAAGCCCGCCGGTTCGATGAGCCCCACCACATCGCCGGGGTGCAAACGCGGCGGCTTTATGACCGAAGAGACAGGCGCTTTAGCGGCGACCAGGGTAGCTCCCATGCCTGCCAGCAGCATGCGCCTGTCGAACGCTGGATAGCTGCTCAAAAAGCGCTCCCATCCTTGCGCTGGTAGCCTCCTCTCGACCATCGAAGATCGATGTCCGGATAATGCGCATCCCCATTCGGCACCCGTCCAAACGCCAGGAATTCGCAGTCGCCGTCACTTTCGTTTACCAGATGATGCCCATTTGGCTCACCCTTGGGAAAAGCCGCCATGTCACCCGCCTGCATGGCGAAGCGGCCTTCATCTTCGACCAGCACGGCTTGCCCGCTCAGCATGACGACGAATTCATCCTCATCTTCATGCCAATGACGCTGCGATGAAGCGGCGCCGGGTTTCAGCACCACATGGCTGATGCCGAAATCCGCAAGCCCTGATCCTGGACCGAGTCTTCGCACCCATCGCCCACCCACCGCAGCCGCAAAAGGATCGGGATAGCCGGTCCTGTTGGTCTGTTCCGTGGCCGCAAGATCGATCTTGGGCATGGTCTTTTCCTCCGCTGGCAAAGGCGCTCGGCTTTCGCTAACGCAGCCTTATGAGCATGACCAGCACCAATGCCGACATAGTGGACATCGCGAAGAAGCTGATTGCCTGCCAGTCGGTAACACCTGCCCGGGGCGAAGTCTTCGCTGCACTTGAGGCGATGCTGGTGCCGCTCGGCTTCACCGTCGATCGCTTTGTCGTGGGGGAAGCGCCTGACGGGCCGGTGGAAAATTTGCTCGCCTGGCGGACGACTGGGGCAGGTCCGCATTTCGCCTTCGCCGGGCATCTCGATGTGGTGCCGCCGGGTGAGGGCTGGACCAGCGATCCTTTCATGCCGGAGCTTCGGGGCGATCTGCTCTACGGCCGGGGCGCAGTTGATATGAAGGGGTCAATCGCTGCGTTCGTCGCTGCGCTCGGCAGCATTGCGGATGATCTGCCCGGCACGGTCAGCCTTATCATAACGGGCGACGAAGAAGGCCCTGCGGTGTACGGCACGCTGGCGCTGATGGATCGCATGGCCGCACATGGGCTGCGGCCCGACCTCTGCCTGGTGGGTGAGCCGACCTCATCCCAGAGGCTGGGCGACGTCATCAAGGTCGGACGGCGCGGCTCGGTCAACATGTGGATTCGGGTAGACGGCGTACAAGGGCATGTCGCCTATCCGCATTTGGCCGACAACCCCGTCCCGCGCCTTGTCCGCATCCTCGTGGCGATAGATGCCGTGGTTCTGGATGAAGGGACGGAATGGTTTCAGCCGAGCAATATCGAGATTACGGATCTGGAGGTGGGCAACCCCGCCACCAATGTCATCCCGGCGGCAGCCAATGCTCGCATCTCCATCCGCTTCAACGATCAGCATAGCGGACAGCAACTGATCGACCGGATCAGTGCGATCGCGGCCGCCGAGGGCGGCGTCGTTACCGCCAAGATCAGCGGCGAACCGTTTCTGACGGAGCCGGGCATTTTGTCAGAACTCGTCTCGGGCGCGATCAAGGAAGTAACCGGCGTGGACGCGGAGCTTTCGACCACTGGCGGCACGTCGGACGCCCGCTTTCTCTCTCGCCTCTGCCCTGTCGTGGAGTTCGGGCTGAACAATGCAACGATGCACAAGCTCGACGAAGCGGTGGCAGTGCAGGACCTTGAAGACCTGACCCGCATCTACGCACTCGTCCTCCAGCGCGCACTGGCTGCCTGATCGTCAGACCCTGCGCCGCTGGCTCAGGCCCGACGGGGCGAAGCGCGTGAGATAATCCTGCTCACTCATCGGCCGGGCAAAATGATATCCCTGGAAGAGCGTGCAGCCGATAACGCGCAGCATTTCCATCTGCGCTTCCGATTCGACGCCTTCGACCACGACTTCCATCCCCAGCCCCTGGATAAGGCCGACGACGGCGCTGCAAATCGTGCGCGCTTCGGCTGAAATGGCGATGTCGCGTACCAGGCTGCGGTCGATCTTCACCCGATCGACGGGCAATTCCTTCAGGCGGGAGAGATTGGAATAGCCGGTCCCGAAATCGTCGATGGCGATCCGCACGCCCTCGTCCTGCAGCGCCTTCAACTGGCCCAGGACGCGACCGTCCATCTCCATCGCCAGTGATTCGGATATTTCCAGTTCCAGCATTTGCGCGGGCGTCTGATGCGCGGCCATGGCGTGCCTTAGGCGCAGGAAGAAATCGGCTTGCGATAGCTCTCGCGAAGAAATGTTAACGGCGATGCGCTGCCCAACATCGGCCTTCGACCAGCGCGCTGCCGTCTCGCATACGCGGCCCATCACCCAGTCGCCAAGCGCCACGATTGCGCCACTTTCCTCTGCGACCGGCACGAAGAAGCCAGGCATAACCATGTCACGTTCCGGATGCGCCCACCGGATCAGCGCTTCGGCGGTGACGATCCGGCCGCTGGCAGCTTCGACCTGAGGCTGGAATTCCAGAATGAACTCGTCACGCTGCAGCGCCAGCAGCAGGTCCCTTTCCAGCTCAGCGCGATCGGCGGCTTCCAGCGCCAGCTCGGCCGTGAACATCTCGGCGCGATTCCGCCCCTCATGCTTGGCATGGTACATGGCGATGTCGGCGGATCGCAGTAGCGCAGAAAGCGTGTCGCCATGATCGGGATAGCAGGCGATGCCGATCGATGCGCCCAGTTCGATATGCTGGCTGCCAAGATCGAAACGCTCGCTAAGCGCGAACTGGATCGCGCGCGCGATGCGCGTTGCCGTTTCCCGTGCAGGCAGGTGAGGAAAGAACATCGTGAACTCGTCGCCCGCCAGTCGGCCAATCACGGCATCGCTGACGCCAGCGCTGACTTGCGCCATGACAACCTCACGCAGGCGGCCTGCGACGCGCGCGAGCAACTGGTCGCCCGCAGCATGGCCAAGCGTGTCGTTGACGCCCTTGAATCCATCAAGGTCGATGAAGAACAAGGCCGCTGCAGATGCCTCCTCGCGCTCCGCAAGCAGGCGTTCGACCTGACGGCAAAAGCTCGTGCGGTTCGCAAGCCCCGTCACCTGGTCGAACAATGCCAGTGTCTGCACATGATCAAGATTGGTGCGCACCTGGCTGAACAGGCTGGTCATCGCGACCGACAAGTCGGGCAGTTCAGCCACGATCTCGGCAGGTACGGACGATTGCAGATCGCCATGGGCTGCGGCGATCAATCTTTCCGTTGCGGTGTCGATGGCGTTTGCGGCTGCAATAACGGCTTGCCGCGCGGACGCCCAGCTCATCGTGCCACACAATATCGCAACGATCATCGATCGCCCGATGCCAAGGATGTCGGTTGCCTGATCCTGCCCCAGAACAAGCGACAGGATGAACACCAGCGCCCCCGCGGCGCAGGCGAAGGCAGTGGCGCGGCTTTTCAATGTCACGCCCTGCATGTGCCTCCCGCCCAGAGCGCAGCTCGACCATGAGCCGCGAATGGGTCGGTTATGGCGGATGCTGGTTAAGAAAAGGTCAGTGGCAAGGGTCGGCCACCCTATTTTTTGCGCCGCAATATGACGTAAATGGCGCCTTCACCGCCATGGCGCGGGTGCGCTTGGCGGACGCTTGCGATGCGGTCGGCATAGGCGCTCGTTTCCAGCCAGTGGCCGATCTCACCCCGAATTGCGCCCCGCCTGGACTCGCGGTTCAGAGCGGATGTCTTCGGCGGTTTTCCGGTCACAATCAGCATGATCCGATGATCGCGCGTCAATGCAGACGATAGCGCGTGGTTCAGCCTTGCATGCGCGCTCGACAAGCTATGGCCGTGCAGGTCGATCGTAACGTCCGGCGCGATCGTGCCGCTGCGTATTCGGCGCTCCCAGCTGGTATCGAGCATTGCTGCCGGGGCACGGGGCGCAGGGGCATCCACCGGCCGAGAAGGAGCTGGCAACGCGCTACGCGACGGGGGATCGGAACGGGCTGGGGGGGGAAGGTCTGCGGAACGAAGGTTGGAACGCAGCGGGCGGACCGACCGTGTCAGGGCGCCCCAGATCGCCTGCTCTTCCAAGGAAAGGTGCCGCCGGGCCATCGCCTGCCGGGCTTACTGCTGGGCGAGCCGCGCTGCCGACCCGATTGGCAGCAGGATCAAAGCGCTGCCGCGTGCCGACATGCCCCCGGCTATTTCTCGCGCCCGCTTGCCCGCACCCCAAAAGCTGTCGAACCGATTGGCACCCTTGATCGCGCCGCCGGTATCCTGCGCGATCCAGAGGCCATTTGGCTCCGCGCGATCAAGCGAAAGCAGCACTGGCGCGCCGAGCGGGACATAGCGCGGATCAGCGGCCACGGTCGCCTCAGCGGTAACCGGCACGCCCAAAGCCCCTATCGGGCCCGGTCCGGTCAGTTCTCGAAAGAACACGAAGCTCTTGTTTTCATTCATGATCTGCGCGCCTTCCGCCGGATTTGCGCGCAGCCATGCCATAATATCCTGCATCGATCCGGCCTGGATCAGCCCGCGATCCTTCATCAGCTTGCCGATCCCGGTATAATCGCGGCCATTCTGCCCGTCATAGCCGATCCGCATTATGCCACCATCGGGCAGGAGCAACCGCCCGCTTCCCTGCACCTGGAGGAAGAAGAATTCGACAGGATCGGCTGCCCAGGCAAGCTCAAGGCCCCGCCCTGCCAACGAGCCGGCCAATATTTGCGCCCGCTCCTCGAACGGCACGAAATTGGTGCCTTGCACCTTCCCGCGAATGGTCTTGCCTTTCAGGCTATCGCTGAACAGGCCGAGATTAACATCGATCAGTTCCGAGGGACGGCGATAGATAGGCACTTCATATCCAGCCTGCCGAACGCGAGCGCCCGAGATTTCCGGCTCGTAATATCCGGTGACAAACGCCGTGCCGGGACCAATCTGCACCGCTTCGAAATAGCGCGAGAAAAATTCATTGGCACTTGCTTCGGGCCAGCTGGAAGCGGCAGCGCAGGCGCTGTTCCAGTCTGACCCCTGGGTGAGGCCGCTCTGGTCCGTGCGCTTCATCAGCGATGGGCAGGAGATCCGAAAGGCCTCCAGCGCCATGCGCGATCGTTCGCCGGGCGGGATCAGGGAAGCAATGTCGGGACCGCGCGTCACCCCTGCGGCGGCCGCATTGGCGCTCTCACCTGCCGGAGTAGACGGCGTCGCTGCTGGCAAAGCGGGGCGCGGGGTGGCGGGAATGGGCTGAGCCGCCACGTCTGATCCGCGCGCGGGGCCGGAAGGCGCCGGGCCCGCTGCTCCCGGAGGAATGACACCGCCCGCGCACGCCGACAGCAGCAACGCAGTTGCCAGCGCCGCCCACGACTGCCGCAAGCTCATGCAGCCTCGTCGGTTTCGCTAAGCTTCCAATTGGGGTCCGTGCTGCGCAAGTCGCGTGTGAAGGTCCAAATGTCATTGGTGCTCACCGCATCGGTCAGCGACCCAGCGACGACGTTTCCGTCCTTGTCCCTGGTCACCGCCGCGATGTCGGCTTCAAATCGAAGCGAGACTTCAGCGACGCGTCCGTTGACATTTGCGCCGACGATCTGCGCCTTGTCGATCCGCACAAGCCGGTTGTCCAGCACATGACCCGCCGCCTCGCGCTGCGCAATCGCTTCCTCGAACGATGTCAGCACATCGGTGTCGCACAGCCATTCCAGCTCGGACCGATCGCCCCGCCAAAAGGCTTCAAGAACCATCTTATAGGCTGCTTTCGCACCCTCCACGAACTGCGGCACATCGAAATTGCGGTCAGCAGCGATCAGGGCGCGCACGCCCGCTTCTCCTCCAGGCGCAATCAAGCCGTCGGCCAGGCGAACCGAATCGCCAGGAATGTCCGACACAGGGCGCGGCTGAAGCACAGTGACCTTCGCCCTTTCTTCGGCCGGACGTAATGCAGGCTCCTGCTCATGCCCCGTCCGCTTGCCCAACACGGAGTAGAGCCGCAGCGCCAGGAAACCGGCGATGAGCGCAAGGATGACGATTACATACACGGGCCAAGGCACCCTTTTGGTCTAGATCTGAAACGACAACGCAGCCAACATAGGCATGTTTCCGCCCATATTCAAATGGCCCCTTTTGGCGGGCAGCATTGCCCTGCCCCGTCGCCCCTGCTAAGCGCACCGGCCATTGTCCCAAGGCTTTTCGCCACCGGACCAACAGGAAAATCAGGGAACAGAAATGGCCGACGAAGCCGATACGATCCAGACCAGCGCGGGCAACGGCGCGGACACGAGCCCGCAGATCGCGCTCATCAGCCAATATGTGAAGGATCTCTCGTTCGAGAACCCGAATTCGCCCGCCGTCTACCAGTGGCCCGATCAGCCGCAGATCGATGTCCAGTTCAACATCGGCGCTGACAAGGTCGGCGATGAAGTGGTCGAGGTCTCGCTGAAGATCGAAGTGAAGGCGACCGCGCCTCAGGGCACCGCCTTTGCGGTCGAACTGCTCTACGCCGCTCTCTTCGGCATGCGCAACGTGCCTGACGAACAACTGCAGCCCTTCATGCTGGCCGAAGCGCCGCGCCTGATCTTCCCCTTCGCCCGCCGCGTGCTGGCCGACGCGATCCGCGACGGCGGCTTCCCCCCGTTGCTGCTCGATCCGATCGACTTTAGCGGTCTTTACGAACAGCAGGCTCAGGCGATTGCCCAGACCGCAGGTGAGCCGGCCGGTCACGCCTGACCCCTGATGCGGGGCGCTCACCTCATTACCCTTCCGCTTCTGCGAGGATGGCCGGAGGTGAGCTCCGCCGCTCTGGTCGGGCATGTGGGCGAGTACACCATCCCCTACTCACCTCCCCAAGGCGCGAGGCTCATTTCGCCATGAAGTTGGTCAAGGCGCTTGGCTCCGTTGGTGGACTGACGCTCGCCAGCCGGGTGCTGGCGCTTGTCCGTGATTCGCTGGCTGCGCGTTATGTTGGTGCGGGTTTTGCGTCCGACGCCTTCAATGGCGTGGCTTTCCGCCTGCCCAATATGTTTCGCGCGCTGTTTGCGGAGGGCGCCTTTTCCGCAGCATTCATTCCCATGTTCAACCGCAAGGCGGCAGGACCGGGTGGCGTCGCAGATGGGTATCATTTCGCGGAACGAGCGCTTGCCGTCCTGCTGCCGGTGCTTGTCGCCTTCACCATTCTGCTGATTGCAGCGGCTTATCCGATCACCTGGCTACTTTCCGGTGGTTTTTCGCGCCAGAACCCGACGCCGGAGCAATTCGCCTTCGCCGTGCTCCTGTCGCGCATCACCCTGCCATATCTTGCGCTGATCAGCCTTGCCTCGCTGCTAGGCGGCATCTTGAACTCGCTCGACAAATTCTGGGTCAATGCCGCCGCTCCGATCTTGCTCAATGTCGCCATGATCGGGGGACTATGGCTGTTTCATGGGGCGGACGAATATGAAACAGCGCGTGTCCAAGCAATTTCCGTGACGGTAGGCGGCGCGCTTCAACTATTGTGGCTGATATGGGCCTGCCGCCGCGCGGGCGTGTCGATGAAGCTCAAGCGACCGCGCCTGGACCCGGATGTGCGCGAATTGCTGCGCCTCATCGTGCCTGCCGCCGCTGGCGCTGGCGCGTCGCAGATCAACCTGCTCATCTCTACCGCCCTGTCCGGATGGCTTCTTGCATCGGGGTCAATCACCTACATCTATTATGCCGATAGGCTGAACCAGTTACCGCTGGGCCTGATTGGCATTGGCCTTGGCACCATATTGCTGCCGACGATCTCCCGCCTGTTGTCGACGGGCCAGGAAGAGGTTGCGATGGAAACGCAAAATCGCGGCGTGGAGCTGGCGCTGTTCCTCACCCTGCCCGCCACGATTGCGTTCATCACGGTGGCCGAGCCCATCGTTCGCGGGCTTTTCCAATATGGCCGGTTCACCGCTGAGGATGCCCAGCGTTGCGGTTGGGCGCTATCGGCCTTTTCCATCGGCCTGCCGTCCTATGTCCTTATCAAGGTGCTGACGCCGGGCTATTACGCCCGCGGCGATACGAAGACGCCCGTCCGTTACGCGATGCTGTCGATCCTGATCAACATCATCGGCAACATCCTGCTTATTCCGTTCCTGGGACACATAGGGCCACCACTGGCGACGGCGCTCTCCTCGACCATCAATGTCGCGATGCTCTATTCGACGCTGGTGAAGCGCAAGCATTTCACCGCCGACGCGCAACTGCGCAGGCGCCTTCCCCGTCTGGCGGTGGCCGCGCTGGTGATGGGCGGCGCGCTCGTTGCTGGCGAAAGCCTCCTTGATCCCTGGTTAGCGGGCGCCATGATCGAACGATATCTTGCGCTCGCTATGCTTGTCGGCGCGGGCATAGCCCTTTACGGGGTGGCCTGTTTCCTGACGGGCGCCTATCGGGTGTCCGACCTTAAGGCGCTGATGCGCCGAAGGGGCTCAACCGCAACCTAGAAGAACGGATAGAAGAATGCGCGTCCTTTCCGGCATCCAGCCGACCGGTAACCTGCACCTGGGCAATTATCTGGGCGCGATCCGCAACTGGGTGCGGATGCAGGACGAGATGGACGCGGCAAGCCAGTGCTTCTTCTTCCTCGCCGACATGCATTCGATCACCGTCCATGAAGGGCGCGAGCAGCGCATCCGCAATGTGCGCGACATGGCGGCCGCGCTGGTCGCCGCCGGCATTGATCCGGATCGCTCGGTGCTCTTCAACCAGGCGCGGGTGCCGGCGCATGCGGAGTTGTGCTGGTTGCTGAACGGCACAGCCCGGATCGGCTGGCTCAACCGCATGACGCAGTTCAAGGACAAGGTGGGCAAGGACCGCGAGGGCGCCTCGATCGGCCTTTTCGTCTATCCCGTGCTGCAGGCGGCGGACATCCTCGCTTACAATGCCACCCACGTGCCGGTCGGCGAGGACCAGAAGCAGCATCTTGAATTGGCCCGCGATATTGCAACCAAGTTCAACACCGATTTCGGAGTCGAGCTTTTCACCCTGCCTGATCCGATCATCCCCAAGGAATCCGCGCGCATCATGTCCTTGCGCGACGGAACGGCAAAGATGTCCAAGTCGGACCCATCGGACATGAGCCGCATCAACCTTACCGATGACGATGACGCGATCATGCAGAAGGTGAAGAAGGCGAAGACCGATCCTGAGCCCCTGCCCGACACTGCCGAAGGCTTGGCAGGCCGGGCGGAAGCGACGAACCTCGTTGGCATTTACGCGACCCTGGCCGGAAGCTCGCCCGACGCGATCTGCGCCGAATTCGCTGGCAAGGGTTTTGGCGCTTTCAAGCCAGCATTGGGCGAATTGCTCGTCGAGACGCTCCGACCGATCCGGACCCGCTTCCTGGAACTGCGCACGGATGACGCGGCGCTCGACGCCATCCTGGGAAAAGGCGCGGCCAAGGCGCGGGCAGCGGCGGAACCGACACTCCAGGCAGCCTATGATGCGATGGGTCTCATGCGCTAAACTCACCACCTGCCTTTTAAGGCAGCGTGCGGTCGCCCGCCTGATACAAGCGTTCAAATGATGTTCAGTTGCATTCTGCTATGGCTGAGCGCAATATTGCAATGAGCCCTTCGATCCTGGGACGCAAGAACATGAATTTGATCAAGAAATTCGGCGTTGTCACCGCACCCGCTCTGGCGCTGGTCGCGCTCTCCGGCTGTGCGACATCGTTCAAGGCGGACGTAGCGCGGTTCCAGCAGTTGCCCGCCCCGGCGGGGCAGAGCTTTACAGTCGTCGCTGACGACCCGCGGCTCGCTGGCGGTCTTGAGTTCGCTGAATATGCAGGGCTCGTCGGGCAACGCCTTACACAGACGGGCTACACGCCTGCGGCCGCCCCCGCCCGCGCCGACCTCATCGTGCGGGTGGCCTATCGTGTCGATAATGGGCGGGAAAAGGTGCGGTCCACAGGCTTCGGCCCGGCTGACCCTTATTTCTACGGTGGATGGGGATGGCGTGGCCGATGGGCCCGCCCGTGGGGCTATGGCTTTTATGACCCCTGGCTGTTCGGTCCCGGTTATAACGATGTCAGCAGCTACACCGTATATACCAGCGATCTCAGCATGAAGATCGATCGGGCCGCCGACAATCGGCGGCTGTTCGAGGGCAAGGCTTCCGCACAATCGCTGTCGAACCGGTTGACCTATCTGGTGCCTAATCTGATCGACGCGATGTTCACCGGCTTCCCGGGGCAAAATGGCGAGGATGTGAAGATTACCCTGCCGCCTGAACGAAAGGGCTGATCTTTTCAGGCAGGGTAGGACGGCGAGCGCCCATGCGAAGGATCAGGACTGACGGCGCGCGGTCACGATCTTCACCGGCTGCTGCAGCATCTGGCCCTTCATGACGCCTTCCCCTGCGGTTGGCGACTTTGGCGCCGCTTGGATGGAGCGGACGACGTCCATTCCCTCCACAATATGCGCGAAGACGGCGAAGCCCTGATTGTCGCCCGGCGACGCAGGCTGAGCGTCCATGCTCGGCATCTTTCCCAGGACGATAAAGAAGTCGCCGGTTGCGCTGCCGGGCGCATAGCGCGCCGTTGAGAGAGCGCCGTCGTCATGGGTGAGACCCGTTTGCGTCGTAGGCTCATGAGCGACAGGGGGCAGGATCCGCGCGGGATCATTCTGCGTCCCGCCTTGCACGAAACCATAGTCCGCCGATCCTACCGCCCGATAAAAGCTCGTGCCATCAAGCCGCTTCTGATCGACATAGCGGAGGAAGTTGCGCGCCGTGAGCGGCGCCTTTGAAAGATGGACGGCGACGGTGATCCGGCCAGCGCTGGTATCAAGGACGACTTGTACATCTTGCGCAGGGGGCGAAGGCGAAACCTGCGCCGCTGCGGGCACGATGGAGAGCAAGGCGGCGAACAGGAAAGCGGCATATCGGATCATATCCGCACCCTAATCCTTCGCCGCTCTGCTGTCAGGATCAGTTTTCCAGCTGGCGCTGCAGGGTACGGATATCCGCATCGATGTCGGCATTCGTCTGCCGCAGTTCCTCGATCGTGCGCACGGCGTGGATCACGGTGCTGTGATCGCGTCCGCCGAAGATGCGCCCGATTTCCGGAAGAGAACGGGGCGTCATTTTCTTGGCGAGGTACATGGCGACTTGCCGGGGCCGCGCAACGGCCCTGGCGCGGCGCTTGGAGCGCATTTCGGCGGCATCGATCTTGTAATGCGCGGCGCAGACCTTCTGGATCTCGTCCACGGTGATGCGGCGGGCATTGGCGCGCACGGCGTCGGCGAGCATGCTTTGGGCAAATTCCAGATCGACGGAGCGACCGGTCAATTGGCCGTAAGCGATGAGTTTGTTGAAGGCGCCCTCTAACTCACGAATGTTTGAGCGAATTGAACGTGCCAGGAAATCCACGACCGCGTCAGGGACCGGCGGGTCGCCGGCGATGGCGCGCTTGGCTTCCAGGATGGCGAGGCGCAGGTCGAGGTCGGCCGGGCGGATGTCGGCGACCAAGCCGCCAGCGAGGCGGGAGAGGATGCGGGCATCGATCGAGTCGAGCAGCTGCGGCGCGCGGTCGGCGGTGACGACGATACGGGCACCGGAATCGATCAAGTCATTGATAGTGTGGAGAAATTCCTCCTGCGTCGACCCCTTGCCCGCGATGAACTGGATGTCGTCGATCAGCAACAGGCGGGCAGCGCGCAGGCGCGCCTTGAACATCATGGTTTCGTTCGCGCGCATCGCGTTCACAAATTCCATCATGAACCGCTCCGCCGACATGTAGAGAACAGGCGCGGACGGGGAATGAGCGGAAAAGTGCTGGGCGATGGCATGGAGCAGGTGGGTCTTGCCCTGACCGGTGCTGCCATGAATGAAAAGCGGACTGAACCGCGGCTGCGCTTCGGCAGCGATCGCCTGCGCCGCGGAAAAGGCGAGATGGTTTGATTCGCCGGTGACGAAATCGTCGAAGCTATGGCGCGGCTGGAAATTGCAAGCGGGCGCATCGGTTGCAGGAGGCGAAGCAACGGCAACCGGCGCTTCGGCCGGAGCGGATTCGAGCAGGCGGGGGCCTACCGCATTGGGCGCGCGGCGGAGCCTCACCTCGCGGACGCCGACGCCAGCACAGCGCCAGGCCATGCACAGCCGGTCGCCGAAATGACCGGAGACGAAATTGGCGGTGAAGTCGGAAGCGAACAGCAGGTCCAGCGTCTGGGATTCAGGGCAATAGTCACCCAGCCGGGCGGCCTTCAGCCACTGATCGAACATGCGCGGGCCGATATCGCGGCGCAAACCGGCGCGGATGGCATCCCACGCCGATTCCAGACGCGCATCATCATGCGATGCCTGAACGCTCGAACTATCCGCCACTGCCGTGAAACCCTTCATAAACAGTCGACCCCCATCAACTGTGCCCCTGCAGAGCAAGGACCATCAGACGCAAAGATCCTTTTGGAAAAGCGACAGCTTTCCAACGAAACTACGTCAACAAACCTAATGACGATCGCCGGAAATCGATTCGAGTGGCGACCAGAGAGTTGAAAATAGACAGGCATTCTCCGCCTGATCAAGGGCGGGGCCATTCAAAAATGTGAAATAAAGACGTTGACTCGGAAAACCGGGCAAAACCGGAAATCCCGCATTATTTCCTTATATTTCAATCAGTTAATCAATATACGGATTCGGGCATTTTTGCTCGAATCGTTGGGGAATCGCGGGAATCTGCGGGACTCCGTTACGGCTGCGTGACGGACATATGAAAAAACCCGCCCCAGAGCGGGACGGGTCTTTTCAATTTATTTGACGATCGAGTGAAGCGGCTCAGGCGAGCGCGCTGACTCGCTTCGTGAGGCGGCCGAACTTGCGAGCCGCGGTATTCTTGTGCAGGACGCCGCGGGCAACGCCACGGGCCAGTTCAGGCTGGACGGACTGAAGCGCCGTGGCCGCAGCCGCCTTGTCGCCAGCGGCGAGAGCGGTTTCGACCTTCTTCACCAGGGTGCGGATCCGGCTGATGCGGGCGCCGTTGATTTCGGCGCGGCGTGCGTTGCGGCGGATGCGCTTCTTGGCTTGCGGCGTATTGGCCATTTAAAGTCCTCAGTCTCGTCAAATCGCGTGAATAGGGCTCGTCGGAATCGCCAACCAGCCCCGTGAAGGTGCGCCCCTTACAGGGGATAAGGCGGAGCGTCAACGGCAAGACGCGCGCTATTTCTGGCATTTCGGGCAGTAGAAGGTCGATCGGCCACCATCCACACGGCGCCGGATCACCCCGCCACAGGCGCAGCTTTCCCCTTCCCGGCCGTAGACGCGCCACTGTTTGGAGAAATAGCCAAGCTCCCCGTCGGGTCGGGCATAATCGCGCAAGGTCGATCCTCCGGCCGCGATCGCGGCTGTCAGCACTTCGCGAATCGCGTCTGCCAACAGGCCAAGCCGCGCCTGGCTGATCCGCCCGGCTTCCCGCGTCGGCGAAATGCCGGCCATGTTGAGCGCCTCGCAGACATAGATGTTTCCCAAGCCCGCGACGATTCGCTGATCGAGCAGCGCCGCCTTGATCGATGTCGCCTTGCCCTGGAGCGCGCGAGCCAGATAGGCGGCGGAAAAGTCGGGGCCCAGCGGTTCGGGACCCATGCGGGTAAAGGGGGCATAAGCCTGCCATGCATCGCTGCGGACAAGGTCGAGCGAACCGAAGCGGCGGGGATCGTTCAGCGAGAGCAGATGGCCGTCGCTGGTCTCAAGCAGCAGATGGTCATGCGCGCCGATCTCCGCCGGATCGATTCGCCAGCGCCCGGACATGCCGAGATGAAAGATGAGCGTGTCGCCACGATCCGTCTCTATCAGCCCATATTTTGCGCGGCGGGCGAGCGAAGTGACGGTTGCGCCGGTCAGCCTCTGCCGCAGGTCGACGGGGATCGGGAAACGCAGGTCGGCCCGGCGTGGTTCGACGCGGGTGAGAACCGTGCCCTCCAGGACCGATCGAAGTCCCGCGACCGTGGTTTCGACTTCTGGCAATTCGGGCATTCAGATCGTTCCGGAAGCTGTTGTAGAGGCAGTGACAAATCACTGAACATTTTCGCCGATCTGGGGTGTTTCCACCGGACATGCAAATGCTCTAGGAGGCTGGCCCATGAACGACACCGCTTCTTTCGGCTATCGCGACGTGGATGCCTCTGAAAAACAGGGGATGGTCCGCGCGGTCTTTTCCAATGTCGCGTCCAAATATGACCTGATGAACGACGCCATGTCGGCAGGCGCGCACCGGCTGTGGAAAGATCAGTTCGTCAGTCGCGTGAAGCCCCGCAAGGAGGAAGCGATCCTCGACATGGCGGGCGGCACGGGCGACGTCGCTTTCCGCTTGGCTAAGCATGGCGCGCGCGTCACCGTGTCCGACATCAATCCGGAAATGCTGGCCGTGGGCGTCGAGCGCGCGAAGAAGAAGGGCCTGGAAGGGCTCATCTGGTCGGAGCAGAATGCGGAGGAACTGACGTTCAAGGACCGCAGCTTCGACGCCTATACGATCGCCTTTGGCATCCGCAACGTGACGCATATCGACAAGGCGCTGCGGGAAGCGCACCGGGTGCTGAAATTTGGCGGACGCTTCTTTTGCCTGGAATTTTCGACGACGACATGGCCGGGCTTTTCCGATGTCTATGACGCCTATTCGCATCGGCTGGTGCCCAAGCTCGGCAAGCTGCTGGCCGATGATGAGGACAGCTATCGCTATCTGATCGAATCGATCCGGCGCTTTCCACCGATGCCGGAATTTGAGCGGATGATCCGTGAGGCGGGATTTGCTCAGACTAAGGTGGAGCCGATATTGGGTGGATTGGTGGCGATCCATTCGGGGTGGAAGATTTGATGGTGGGGCACTCAAAGCCCCTCCCCTTCAGGGGAGGGTTCGAAGCAGTCACGTGCCTGCTTCGAAGGGTGGGCGCGCCGCGTGAGCGGCGCTGCTCTGACCTCGAGAGGGCAAAAGCTCGCGTTGCTCGCCCCACCCCCAGCCCCTCCCGCCTGCGGGAGGGGAGCAGGTAAATGCCTTCTCACATCACGCATATCTGGCGGCTGCTGAAATGGGGCCGGACGTTGGCGCGGCATGGGGCGCTGCGGGGGATCGAGCGCGATCCGCTTACCCCCACTCCCGTGCGGCGCCTAGTACGGTTGGCGCGTGTAGGCGCGCGAGTCCCTAAACAACCGCGCTATGCCGACGCATTCCAGGCGATCGGGCCTGCCGCGATCAAACTGGGGCAGACATTGGCGACGCGCCCCGATCTGGTCGGCGATGACGCGGCGAACGATCTCTTGCGGTTGCAGGACGCGCTGCCCCCCGTGCCTTTCGCAACCATCCGCGCACAGATCGAATTGAGCTTCGGGCGGCCGCTGGAGAGCATCTATCGCAGCTTCGATGAAGTGCCGGTGGGCGCCGCATCGATCGCGCAGGTGCATCGTGCCGCCACCACGGACGGCCGCGACGTGGCGGTGAAGGTGATCCGCCCGGGCGTCACGGACCAGTTCAACCGCGACATCCAGACCTATGAATGGGCCGCCGCTCATGTGGAGATGCTGGGCGGCGAGGTCGCCCGACTCAGGCCCCGTCTCGTCATCGCCAACATGAAGCGGTGGACGGCGCGGGAGCTCGACCTGCGCCGCGAAGCCGCGTCGGCATCTGAGCTGGCTGAGGCGATGGAGGCGACGCCTGGCTATCGCGTGCCTGTCATCGATTGGGATCGCACCACCGGCAAGGTCATGACGATGGAGTGGATCGACGGGATCAAGATCTCCGATCGTGACGGCCTGATCGCTGCGGGTCATGATGTGAAGGACCTGGCGGCACGGTTGGTCAACGCTTTCCTGCGGCAGGCGATCGCCGAGGGTTTCTTCCACGCCGACATGCATCAGGGAAACCTGTTCGTGCGCGGCAATGGCGACATCGTGGCGATCGATTTCGGCATCATGGGGCGCATCGACCGGCGCGCGCGCATGTGGCTGGCGGAAATCCTCTATGGCCTCATCACCGGCAACTATAAGCGGGTCGCGGAGATCCATTTCGAGGCGCAATATGTGCCGGGCCACCATAATGTGGAGGAATTCGCGACCGCCCTTCGCGCCGTGGGCGAACCAATGCGCGGCAAGCCGGTGCGCGAGCTTTCGGTCGGCGGCATGCTGGACGGGCTGTTCGCGATCACCCGCGATTTCGACATGCAGACGCAGCCGCACCTGTTGCTGCTGCAGAAGACCATGGTGATGGTGGAGGGCGTGGCCACCGCGCTCGATCCCGACATCAACCTGTGGGAGACGAGCGGCCCCTATGTGAAGGAGTGGCTGCGCGCGGAACTGGGGCCGGAAGCCAAGGCGGCTGACGCGTTGATCGAGAATTGGCGCACATTGCAGCGGCTGCCGGGATTGGTGCGCCGGATCGAGGAAGCCTTTCCCGAGAAAGGCGGCGCGCCGCCGCCGCCGCCGCTGACCGAAGTCAGGCTTATCCGCATTGGCGGGGGGTGGCGCTATGCCGCCGTAGCGGGGATCGCCGCGGTGACTGGAGCGACCGTTACGGCCCTGCTACATCTGCAGCTATGACAAAGCGCCGCATCCTCCTGATCGTCGCCGGTGGCATCGCGGCCTACAAGTCGCTGGAGCTGGTGCGGCTGTTGAAGAAGCGTGGGATCGCGGTGCGCGCGGTGCTGACCGATAGCGCCGCCAACTTCGTGACGCCGCTGTCCCTCGGCGTGCTGACCGAGAATCATGTCTATGGCGACATGTTCGACCTGAAGGAAGAGCGGGAGATCGGGCATATCCAGCTCAGTCGTCAGGCTGACCTGGTGGTGGTGGCGCCCGCGACGGCGAATATTCTGGCGAAGATGGCCAATGGCATCGCCGATGACCTGGCGACGACGCTGTTGTTGGCGACCGACAAGCCGGTGCTGGCGGTGCCTGCGATGAATGTGCGCATGTGGCATCATGCCGCGACGCAACGGAACCTTGCCCGCCTGCATGCCGATGGCGTGCATCTGATGGAGCCGGATAGCGGCGAGATGGCTTGTGGCGAGTTCGGCAAGGGGCGGTTGCCTGAGCCCGAAGCGATCGTGGAAGAGATTGAGCGGCTGCTTGAGCGCCCGCCGGTGAACGACCCGCTTGCTGGGCAGCCGGACTTTGAGGGCGCGGAACTGCCGCTGAAAGGGCGGCACATCCTGGTTACCGCCGGGCCGACGCATGAGCCGATCGACCCGGTGCGCTACATCGCCAATCGCTCTTCGGGAAAGCAGGGCTTTGCGATCGCGGCGGCGGCGGCGCGAGCGGGGGCGCGGGTGACGCTGGTCGCTGGGCCGGTGCATCTGCCGACGCCTGCGGGGGTGGACCGGGTCGACGTGGAAACGGCGCGGGACATGCTGGCGGCGGTCGAGGGCGCGCTGCCCGCCGATGCGGCGATCATGGTGGCCGCGGTTGCCGACTGGCGCACGGCGGATGCTTGCGAACAGAAGCTGAAGAAGGATGGATCGGGCAAGCCTGCACCATTGGCGCTGGTGGAGAATCCGGACATTCTGGCCACCTTGGGCCGCCATGCGAAGCGCCCTGCCCTGCTCATTGGTTTTGCTGCGGAGACCGAAAAGGTCGCTGACCATGCCAAGGCCAAGCTGGCGCGCAAGGGCGCGGACTGGATCATCGCCAATGATGTCTCCGGTGACGTGATGGGCGGCGACAGCAACAGCGTGCATATCGTCACGGCGAACGGGATCGAAAGCTGGGAGCAGCTGCCCAAGGATGCCGTCGCCACTCGCATCATCGAAAAGGTTGCTCATGCCCTCCCCCCTGCCTCCCATTGAAATCCGTCTGAAGCGCCTGGCCCATGGTGAGGGACTGCCGGTGCCCGCCTATGCGACTGAGCATGCGGCGGGCATGGATGTCGTGTCCGCCGAGGATGTGATCATCGTGCCGGGCGGGCGGCATGCGGTGGCGACGGGCTTCGCGATGGCGATCCCCGACGGCTATGAGGTGCAGGTGCGGCCTCGGTCGGGGCTGGCGCTGAAGCACGGGATCAGCCTGCCCAACACGCCGGGCACGATCGACGCGGACTATCGCGGGGAATTGAAGGTCATCCTCATCAACCTGGGCAATGAACCTTTCGTCATCGCCCGCGGTGATCGCATCGCGCAGCTGGTGGCGGCGCCGGTCCAGGTGGCGCGCTTTGCCGAGGTCGAGGAACTGGACGAGACGGTCAGGGGTTCGGGTGGTTTCGGATCGACGGGAGTGCGCTCCTCATGACCTTGTCCGACGAGCAGCTGGAACGCTACGCCCGCCATATCGTCCTCAAGGAGATTGGCGGCGCAGGTCAGGCGCGGCTGCTGTCGGCGGATGTTGCCGTGATCGGCGCGGGCGGGATCGGGAGCCCGGCTATCCTCTACCTCGCGGCGGCGGGCGTCGGCACGATCCGGGTCATCGATGACGATCAGGTCGCGCTTTCCAATCTGCAGCGGCAGGTTCTGTTCGGCACCGGCGACATCGGTGTTGCGAAAGCCGAAGCCGCGATGGCGGCGGTGGCACGGCTCAATCCCGACGTGAAGCTGATCCCCATCAACGCGCGAATCGATGCGAACAATGCGGCGCTCATGCTGCGGGATGCGGATGTGGTGCTCGACGGGTGCGACAGCTTCGCGACGCGGCTGGCGGTGGCGGACTGCGCGCAGCGGCTGCGCATACCGTTGGTGTCGGCGGCGGTAGGGCCGTTCGAGGGGCAGCTCGCAACCTATCGCGGCTGGGAGAGCGATCAGCCCTGCTACCGCTGCCTTGTCGGCGACCCGCAGGATGCACCGGAACGGAACTGCTCCGAGACCGGCGTGATCGGTGCGCTGACAGGCATGATGGGGAGCCTCGCCGCGCTGGAAGTCATCCGCGCGCTGGTTCCCTTCGGCACGGATATGGCCGGCAAGCTGCTGCTCGCCGACCTGCTCGCCATGCGGTTCCGCACGGTGAGCGTCGCCAAGGACCCCGGCTGCAAGGCGTGCGCTGCTGAACTATGCGCGAACTGAGGATTGTCGTCACCACGGCCGACGCAGAGCGGCTGCGCGGCGCGCTCGTGCTGGCAAGCGCCCAGGCGGCGCTCGGCGGCGCGGCGAGCATCTTCCTGCAGCTGGATGCGGTGGGGCTGCTCAAGCGGCCCCTGACGGCTCCGGGCGATGCCGCGCATGGGGCGGCTGGGCTGCCCATGTTAGGCGCGCTGATGGATGAAGCCATGACGCTTGGCGTCAGCATTCGTGCCTGCCAGAGCGGTCTCGCCCTGACAGGCCTGACAATGGACGCACTACCTGCAGGCATCGAGGCAAGCGGCCCCGTCTCCTTCCTCCAGGAAACCAGCGACGAAGCCCGCCTGCTCTTCGCCTGAGCTTTAAAAACTGGCGTAGCGCTCGTTACCGACGAAGCCCATATTCTTGACGCCCGCGCGGCGGATGTCGGCGAGCACTTCGTCCACCACGACATAACGGGCGTCGGCGGCGGGTTGGAACTGGAGTTCCGGTTCGACAGGCTTGGCAAGAGACGCAGCGAGATATTGGCGCAGGGTGAGCCGATCGATCGCCGCACCGTTCCAGCGCAACACGCCCTCCGCGCCGATCGTCAACCTGTTCTTGACTGGGTTTACAGGGGGCCGCGCTACCTTGTCAGGCGTCTGGGGAAGGTCAACGCCAACCTGGTGCGTCTGGATCGGGATGGTGATGATGAACATGATCAGCAGAACCAGCATCACGTCGATCAATGGGGTGGTATTCATCTCGCCCATTGGCTGGTCGGGCTTAGATGTGTTGGATTGCGCAAAGCTTGAAGCCATGAACACCTCCTGTTGAATGATATATCAACACATTTATCTTGCCTGACGCGGCGGTGCTTGGCAAGCGCCCTTCTATTGACAGACGAGACCGCCCATTTATGGGGAAAGCGCGGCATTTTGCGCTGCCATCCAATCACAGAAAGACTTGTCCCTTGTCCGCGATGCTCAAGATCACCCTGCCCGACGGTTCCGTGCGTGAAGTCGCGCCCGGCACTACGCCGGCGGATATTGCAGCGGCGATCGGGCCGGGTCTGGCCAAGGCGGCTATCGCGGCGCGTGTGGACGGCGAACTGCGCGATATCATGCGCCCGCTGGAGCAGGACGCGCAACTCGCGCTGGTGACGAGCAAGGACGAGGCGGACGCACTGGAACTGGCGCGGCATGACTTCGCGCATCTGCTGGCCGAAGCCGTGCAGGCGCTGTTTCCGGGGACGCAGATCACTTTCGGCCCGGCGACGGACGACGGCTTTTACTATGACTTCGCGCCGAAGGACCGGCCCTTCACGGAAGAGGATCTGCCTGCCATTGAGGCGAAGATGCGCGAGCTGATCGCAGCCAACAAGCCGCTGCGCCGCGAGGTGTGGACGCGCGAGGACCTGATCGCGCGCTGGAAGGCGGAGGGCGAGACGTTCAAGGCGGAATGGGCGGCCGAGTTGCCCGAAGGCGAGGAACTGACGGTTTACTGGTCGGGCGGCGAATGGCTGGACATGTGCCGCGGGCCGCATCTGGCATCGACCGGCAAGCTCGACCCCAACGCGTTCAAGCTGACCCGCGTGTCGGGCGCTTACTGGCGCGGCGACCAGAAGAATGCGATGCTCTCGCGCATCTATGGCACGGGCTGGCTCAACAAGAAGCAGCTCGACGCGCACCTGATGCGGCTTGAGGAAGCGGCCAAGCGCGACCATCGCAAGCTGGGCGCGGAAATGGACCTGTTCCACCTTCAGCAGGAGGCGCATGGGTCGGTCTTCTGGCATCCCAAGGGCTATCTGATCTGGCGCGAGCTGGAAGCCTATATGCGCCGCGCCATCGACGATGCGGGCTATCGCGAGGTGAAGACGCCGCAGGTGATGGACGCGCGCCAGTGGGAGCAGTCCGGCCA
>CBIHNV010000043.1:0-25487 GCA_966211835.1 uncultured Sphingobium sp. | reverse complement strand
TCTCCCCAACCCTCTCCCCTAAAGGGGAGAGGGGACGGGGAGTGCTTCGATGCGCTCCACTCTTCATCTTCGTCATCCCGGCGGAAGCTGGGATCTGTGGGTTGGGATGCGTGTGGCCGCCTGAGATGCCAGCTTTCGCTGGCATGACGGGAATGGGGTGGCGCGTCGCCGATGGATCAGTTCAGCGTCTCGCCCCGCTGTCGCTGGAGGCGGAGGGCCATGGCCTGGTAGCGGACGGCGCGTTCGTTGTGGAGGGCGATGGTGGCCTGGTCGGCGCCGCGCAGGCGCGCTTCCCGGGCTTGCCGCGCTTCCTGGGCGGCGCAGGCGGAAAAATGTGATGCGTCGTTGGGGCGCATGGCCCTTATCCTCTCTTCGTTTCTTATGGCTCGAACGATAACATCGGCCTGTTTCCCGCTGCCATTAAGCAGGTTAATGCCTGAAAGCTTCTGTTTTTTTACAGCAGGCTGGCAAATGATGTCTCCGGCGGTTTTCCGCGCATTTCAGCGCCTTGATCGAGATCAGTCGCCCCGGTTCCACGATGCATCGCTAAAGCTTTCGCGCAGGAAGACGATGAAGGCGTCCACGGCGGCGGGGCGGCCTGCGGCGCGGGGGTGGACGGCGTGGACGGCGAGGTCGGCGGGGCCTTCCCAGCTGTCGAGGACGCGAACAAGGCTGCCTTGGGCGATCAGGTTGCCTACATCCCAGAGCGAGCGCAGGGCGATGCCGACGCCGGTGAGCGCGAGTTCGCGGACGATCTCGCTGCTGTTGGTGCGGACATGGCTTTGGCCGTCGATCAGCTTGCGCGCGCGGCCGTTGACCAGCCGCCATGGCAGCTGCCCGTCGGCAGCGAGCAGGCGGTGGTGGGCGAGGTCGGCGATCTTTCCCGGAGCGCCATGCGCGGCGAGATAGGCGGGGCTGGCGCAGAGGATGCGGCGGTTGGCGGCGAGAGGGTGGCCCTCCAGGTGAGCGGGGATGTCGCTGGTGATGCGGATCGCGATGTCGATCCGTTCGGCGAGCAGGTCTTCATAGGCGTCGGTCAGATTGAGCTGGAGATCGACGCGGGGATGGCGGTCGAGGAAGCGGGCGACATGGGGCGCGACATGGAGGCGGCCGAAGGAGGTGGGCGCGGAAATGCGCAGCGGACCGGATGCGGTGCGATGGCGGTTGGTGACGCGCTGTTCCGCCTGCTGGATAGCGTCGAGGATGGCGACGAGGTCGCGGTGCAGGCTGGCGCCTTCCTCCGTCAGGGCGAGGCGGCGGGTGGTGCGATGGATGAGGCGGACGCCGAGGCGCGCCTCCAGCCGGGAAAGGCGTTTGGACATCATCGCGGGCGAGATGTTGAGGATGCGGCCTGCGGCGGAGAGGCTACCTGCTTCTACGGCGCGGGCGAAGAGGAGATAGTCGGGGTCCATGACCTTTTCCTGTGAGGAACAGATGCTTTGAGCTTTTGTTGCCTAGTGCGAGGATGTCGGCGGGTCTATGGCTTTGTCATAGTCGTGGGATGGAGAGTTGTGCCGTGGACGGGATGAGCGAGAAATCGGGCCTGATGGTTGCCGCCGAGCTGGCGCGCTTTATCGATGAGGATGTCCTGCCGGGGACGGGGATTGCGGCGGAGGCGTTCTGGCAGGGCGCGGCCGCGATCTTTGCGCGCTTCGCGCCGAGGAATGCGGCTCTGTTGGAAAAGCGCGATGCGATGCAGGCGCAGATCGATGACTGGCATGGGGCGCATGCGGGGCGGCCGTTCGATGCGGAGGCTTACCGGGCCTTTCTGACCGAGATCGGCTATCTGGTGCCGGAGCCTGCGCCCTTTTCCATCGGGTCGGGCCGGGTGGATGCGGAGCTGGCGACGCTGGCGGGGCCGCAGCTGGTCGTGCCGATCCTGAATGCGCGTTTCCTGCTGAATGCCGCCAATGCGCGGTGGGGGAGCCTTTATGACGCGCTTTATGGGACGGATGCGATCCCGGGTGTGGCTGCGGGCAAGGGATATGATCCGGCGCGGGGGGCGCAGGTGATTGGCTGGGCCAAGGCTTTTCTGGACCGGGCGGCGCCTCTGGCGGAGGGGAGCTGGGCGGAGTGGACTGGCGGGATGCCGGTGTTGCGGGACGCTTCGCAGCTCGCCGGGCGGGCGGGGGAGAATATCCTGCTGCGGAACAATGGGCTGCATATCGAGCTGGTGATCGATGCGGGGCATCCGATCGGGCGGGATGATCCGGCGCATCTGGCGGATGTGGTGCTGGAAGCGGCGCTGTCAACCATTTGCGACCTGGAGGATTCGGTTGCGGCGGTCGATGCGGCGGACAAGGTTGCGGCCTATGCCAACTGGCTGGGGCTGATGAAGGGCGACCTGGAGGAGAGCTTCGCGAAGAATGGCGCGATGATGACGCGGCGGTTGAATGGCGACCGTAGCTATGTTGCGCCGGATGGGAGCGGGTTCACGCTGCCGGGGCGGTCTTTGCTGTTCGTGCGGAATGTCGGGCATTTGATGACGACGCCTGCGGTGCGGCTCGCTGATGGGGCGGAGGCTCCGGAGGGGATATTGGATGGGATCGTCACCAGCCTGATCGCCTTGCATGACCTTCGGCGGAGCGGGCGCTTCGTCAACAGCCGGGCGGGCAGCATCTATATTGTGAAGCCCAAGATGCATGGGCCGGAAGAGGTGGCCTTCACCAATGAGCTTTTCGACGCGATCGAGGATTTGCTCGGGCTGGAGCGGCATCAGCTGAAGGTTGGGGTGATGGATGAGGAGCGGCGGACTTCCGCCAATCTCGCCGCGTGCATCCATGCAGTGCGGGATCGGATCGTATTCATCAACACCGGCTTTCTGGATCGCACCGGGGATGAGATCCACACGTCGATGCGGGTGGGGCCGATGATCCGCAAGGGCGAGATGAAGGGCGCCGCCTGGATCAAGGCCTATGAGGATCGCAATGTGCAGATCGGGCTTGCCTGCGGGCTTTCCGGAAAGGCGCAGATCGGCAAGGGGATGTGGGCGGCTCCTGACAGGATGGCAGATATGCTGGAGCAGAAGATTGGGCATCCGATGACGGGGGCGAATACGGCTTGGGTGCCTTCTCCTACTGCGGCGGTGCTGCATGCTACGCACTATCATGACGTCGATGTCTTTGCGCGGCAGGGGGAGCGGAGGGCGGAGGCTGTTGCGGGGTTGGATGCGTTGCTGACTTTGCCGCTGGCGGATGGGGTGAACTGGTCGGCGCAGGATGTTCGGGAGGAGCTGGACAATAATGCGCAGGGGATATTGGGCTATGTCGTGCGCTGGGTGGACCAGGGCGTGGGCTGCTCCAAGGTGCCGGATATTCATGACGTGGGGTTGATGGAGGATCGGGCGACGTTGCGGATTTCCTCGCAGCATATCGCCAACTGGCTGCTGCATGGGGTGTGTTCGGCTGAGGAGGTCGAGGCGGCCTTGCGGCGGATGGCGGCGAAGGTGGATGCGCAGAATGCGGGCGATCCGCTCTACCAGCCGATGAGCGGGCGGGAGGAGGACAGCATCGCCTTCCAGGCGGCGCGGGCGCTGGTGTTCGAGGGGGTGGCGCAGCCCAATGGCTATACCGAGCCGCTGCTGCATTCCTATCGGGCGCGGGTGAAGGCCGCCTAGGTCAGGATGACATAGGCGGCGCCTGCTGCGGCTGAACAAAGGAGGACGGGGAGGACTCCGGCCTTGAAGCGCAGGACGGCGATGAGCGCTGCGGCGGAGAGGGCGAGCGCCGGGAGGTTGATCGAGGCGAGGACGGGGACGTCGAGCGATCCGGTGGGCGTGGGTACGGCGTGGACCTTCGCAAACAAGGTGTAGATCGCGAACCAGAGGGCCAGGTTCAGGATCACGCCGACCACTGCTGCGGTGATGGCTGTGAGGGCCGAGGAGAGGGCGCGGTTGCCGCGTAGGCGCTCGATGAAGGGCGCGCCTGCGAAGATCCAGAGGAAGCAGGGGACGAAAGTCACCCAGGTGGTGAGGATCGCGCCCAGCGTGGCTGCGACGAGTGGGGGCAGCGTTCCGGCGTCGCGGAAGGCGGCGAGGAAGCCGACGAACTGTGTCACCATGATCAGCGGGCCGGGCGTGGTTTCGGCCATGCCGAGGCCGTCGAGCATCTCGCCCGGGCGGAGCCAGCCGAAGGTGCCGACCGCCTCCTGCGCGACATAGGCGAGGACGGCATAAGCGCCGCCGAAGGTGACGACCGCCATCTGGCTGAAGAAGCTGGCGATGCGGGCGAACACATCGTCGGGGCCGAGCGCGAGGAAGAGGGCGAGGACAGGGGCGAGCCAGAGAACTAAAAGGACGGTGGAAATCTGGAGGGACCAGCGCAGATTGGGGCGGGCATGATCGGGCAGGGCTTCGCCGAGCGCGGTGTCGCGGTCGTGAATGACATTGCCGGATGCGGGGCCATGGCCGCCGCCGCCCTTAAACTGGGCGATGCCGCTGCGGCTGCCAAGATAGCCGATGAGGCCAGCGGCGAGGACAATCAGCGGGAAAGGCGCGTCTAGGAAGAAGATGGCGACGAAAGCGGCGGCGGCGATGCCGCGCATGACGTTATTTTTAAGCGCGCGGGAGCCGACACGGACGACGGCTTGCACGACGACAGCGAGGACGGCGGCTTTCAGGCCGAAGAATAGGCCCTCCACCAGGGGGACCTTGCCGAGCAGGACGTAGATATAGCTGAGCCCCAATATGGCGAGGAAGCCGGGGAGGACGAAGAGGATGCCCGCGATCAGGCCGCCCTTCGTCTTATGGAGGAGCCAGCCGATATAGATGGCGAGCTGCTGCGCCTCCGGGCCGGGGAGGAGCATGCAATAGTTGAGGGCGTGGAGGAAACGCTCCTCCCCGATCCACTTTTTTTCCTCGACCAGGAGGCGGTGCATCACGGCGATCTGCCCGGCGGGACCGCCGAAGCTCAAGGCCGCGATTTTTGCCCATATGCGGGTGGCTTCCCCCAGCGGGATGCCGTGATTGGGCAGAGGCGCGGCGGCAGAGGAGAGGGTCGATGCGGTGCTGCTCATCGATCGGTCTTTCGATTGCTGAAAAAGGCGTGGAATTGATTGAGGGCGTCGCTGGCGAGGGCGATGCGCTGAAGATCGTCGTCGGTGGACGCGCAGACGCCCGAGAGCATCGCGCCAAGGCCCGCGGTTTCGGGGCGGGTAAACTTGCCATCGGCTATGTCGAGTTCGTGGATGATCTCGCCGATGGCTTGCAGGGCGGGATCATCGGTCAGGCTCGCGCGGAGCAGCAGGGTTTCGAAGCTGCAGCGGTCGGCTTCATGGGTGAATTCCGCGTCGGCCATGTCGAAGCGCAGCTCGCCGGGCTCGGGCATGTGGGTGCGGCTGTCGACGAAGCGGAAGCGGGCCTGCGGGTCGATGAAGCGCTGGATCAGCCAGGCGCAGGCGATGCGATCGACATGGACGCCGCTGCGCGTGACCCAGATGTGGTTGATGAGGTCCTGCGGGGTTTCTGCGGGTGCAGTGCGGGTGACATCGGGGTGCTGATAGCGGCGGCGGTCGAGTTCGGTGAGGGCGGCTTCGGCTTCCTGGCGGCCGTGGGCTCCGAAAAAGTCGATGCGGCCGATGTCTTCGAGGCGCTTTTGCAGCTTGGCTATGTCGGCTGAGGTGGCGGGGCCGGTTTCCCGCAGACGGCGCGCGGATTGGGCGAGGTCGTCATAGTCGGCGTCGCGTGCGGTGTCGAAGAGGGTGCGGACTTCGGGGTCTGATTGGCCGTCTAGGAGGGTTAGTTCGGCGAGGATGGCTTCGCCGCCGCTGGAGGTGATTTCGTGGAGCAGGGTACGGAAGGCACCTTGCGAGGGTTCGGTGTTGGGGAGGAGGTGGACGGCATTTTTTAGCGGGATAGCGCCGATGGATTGGAGACGGCGCCAGATTTTTACGCGCAGGTAGGGAGGCTTGGCAGGGAGTTGATGAAGGAGGGCTAGCCATGTGCTCATGATGCATATGTATCATCATATTGTTGTGAGTGAAATAGCTATATCATCATATCGGACAATGTCGCGGTCCGTTCGCCCTGAGCTTGTCGAGGGGCTCTTTTTTCTTAGCGAAGGAGGGCTTCGACAAGCTCAGCTCGAACGGAGGTGGGGGTGGGGGCTTTCTTCTTGTCCTAGCTGAGGCGCGGAGTTCGCAGCGGTTTGCGATCTCTGCGGTCTCCGCATGACGCTTATTTTTTCACGCGGAGACGCGGAGACGCAGAGAGGGTGCGTCTTGGGAGATGTGGTGCGTCGGGCTGTCTGCGCGGTCGGATGCGACGTCAGAACAGAGCCGCTGCGCGGGCCGGTTTGGCTCTGCGTCTCCGCGGCTCCGCGTGAACAATTTTCATCTGCGCAGGAGCAGGAGAGTTTAGGCTTTAAGCTGCTCCACTAGCGCCTTTGCGGCGCGGGTGACGTCCGACCAGGTTTCGTCAAAGCCTTCGTCTTCGCCGAAATAGGGGTCGGTGACGCTGGTGCCTTCGCGGCCGGGGATCAGGTCCATCAGGAGGCAGAGGTCGGCTGTGCCGTCGGACGGGCGAATGCGGCGGAGGTTTTTGAGGTTTTCCGCGTCGAGGGCGAAGATGTGGTCGAAGCGGTGGAAGTCTTCCGGCGTGACCTGGCGGCCGCGATAGGTGGAAATGTCTATGCCGTGGCGCAGGGCGACGGCCTGGGCGCGCTTGTCGGGCGGGCAGTCTACGTGCCAGTCGCCGGTGCCTGCGGAGTCTACTTCGACGGGCAGTCCCGCCTTTTCGGCTTCGGCGCGCAGGGCGGCCTCGGCGAGGGGCGAGCGGCAGATGTTGCCGAGGCAGACGAAGAGGACGGACGTGGTCATCCTTCGGCTGCTGCGGTCGAGAGGCCGAGTTGCGGTACGCCGATCGAGCGGCGGCCGCCGAAGTCGGTGCGGGCGACGATGACGCCGATCTTTTCCATATAGTCGATAAGGCGGCGGACGCGGCCGGGGGAGCTGGTGCCATAGGCGCGGGCGAGAGCGCTGTCGTCCGGGCAGGGTAGCCCCTGCATCGCGGCGCGGGCGATGAGGAGGAAGGGGGCGAGCATGTCTTCAGGCAAGGGCTGGGCGGCCTTCATCGCGTCGTCCCAGCGCGGGTCGGCGGCGTCGAACATGCCTGCCTGCGCCATGGCGAAACGCTTGCGGAAGGCGGCAAGGTCGAGCGGGGGCGTGCGCAGGCCCTTCATGCGGCAGCGGACGCCGAAATCCTGATAAAGGGTGGCTACGCTGGGCTGCGCATCACCGAGGTCGGCGACGATTTCTTCGAGAACCGCGATCACTACTGGCTCATTTTGGCCGAAGTCCAGTTCCGGGGCGGCGGGCTTCGCAAGGGGTGCGGCGGCCAGGGCGCGCATCAGTTCCTCGGCAGGGAGCGGTGGCGGTTCCGCTCGCGGCGGGGGAGGGGGCAGCGCGTCGTCCTCGCCCGAGCTGGCGAAGAGCAGTTCCTGGAGATTTTCCGTCGCGGCGGCCGGTGGCGGCATGAGCTTGTGGGTGCCGCCTCGTGTGCTGGTCTTGACCGTGCCGATCTTCACCGCGACGGGACGACGGCAGATGGCGGGGCCGAGCGCGAGGAAACGGCCACGCTCAAGGTCGCGTATCTGTTCGGCCTGGCGGCGCTCCATGCCGAGCAGGTCAGCGGCGCGGGCCATGTCGATGTCGAGGAAGGTGCGGCCCATGAGGAAGTTGGAGGCTTCGGCTGCGACATTCTTGGCGAGCTTGGCAAGGCGCTGGGTGGCGATCACGCCCGCCAAGCCGCGCTTGCGCCCACGGCACATGAGGTTGGTCATGGCGGCAAGGGAGAGGCGGCGGGCTTCGTCGGATACGTCCCCGGCGGCGACGGGGGCGAACATCTGCGCTTCGTCCACGACGACGAGGGCGGGATACCAATGATCGCGCGGAGCGTCGAACAGGGTCGAGAGGAAGGTCGCGGCGCATTTCATCTGCGCTTCGAGTTCAAGGCTTTCGAGGCTGAGCACGACCGATGCGCGGTGTTCGCGGATGCGTGCGGCCATCTTCACGATTTCGCGTTCGTTATAGTCGCCTGCGTCGATGACGACATGGCCATATTCATCGGCGAGGGTGACGAAATCGCCTTCGGGGTCGATGACGACCTGTTGGACCAGGGACGCGCTTTCTTCGAGCAGGCGGCGCAGGAGGTGCGACTTGCCGGACCCCGAATTGCCCTGGACGAGCAGGCGGGTGGCGAGCAATTCCTCTACGTCGATCGGAACGGGGTTGCCGTTGCCGTCGGTTCCTATGCTGATGGTGGCGGTCACATATGTCCTTTGGCGCAGGCGGGGGGATTCGCGCAAGGGTGGTGTCTGGGAACTTCTCTTTCCTCCGTTCGGGCTGAGCTTGTCGAAGTCCTTTCCTTTTCTTTGGGAGGAAGGAAGAAAGTAGAGCCCTTCGACAAGCTCAGGGCGAACGGGGAGAGGGGGGTGCGCAGAGGAGAGGCCTGGATAACGGACGCGTTCCCCTTGACCGCAGCCTTGTTGCGGCGCAGCATCGTTACTTATGGCGACTCTTTCATCCCCCGTTCCACCGGTTACGCAAAATCCGGACATTCGTTACCTTGGCCGCCTGCTCGGCGATGTGATCCGCGCTTATGGCGGGGAGGGGCTTTACCGGCAGACGGAATATATCCGGTCGGCCTCTGTCGATCGGGCGCGGGGCATTCATGGCGCGGATGTGGTGGATACCGGGCTGGAGGCGCTGAACCTGGACGACACGCTGTCGTTCGTGCGCGGGTTCATGTTGTTTTCGATGCTGGCCAATCTGGCGGAAGACCGGCAGGGGGTGGCGGCCGATCCGGATGCGGACGTGGCTTCGGCGATCGAGCGGCTGGAATCGCATGGGATCGGGCGGGACGCGGTGATGGCGCTGCTGAACCATGCGCTGATCGTGCCAGTGCTGACGGCGCACCCGACCGAGGTGCGGCGCAAGAGCATGATTGATCACAAGAACCGCATCGCCGACCTGATGGCGCTGAAGGATGCGGGACGCGAAGAAACGGAGGATGGCGAGAATCTGGACGAGGCGATTGCGCGGCAGATTGCTCTGCTGTGGCAGACGCGGCCTTTGCGGCGGCAGAAGCTGTTCGTGCAGGATGAGATCGACAATGTCCTGACCTATTTCCGCGATGTTTTCCTGCCGGTGCTACCTGCGCTGTATGCGCGGTGGGAGCGGGTGCTGGGGGTGCGGCCGCCCAGTTTCCTGCGGGTGGGGAACTGGATCGGTGGGGACCGGGACGGCAACCCCTTCGTGCAGGCGCCGCAGTTGCGGTCGGCTCTGGGGCGCGGGTGCGAGGCGGCGGTCGCCTATTATCTGGAGGCGGTGCACGCTTTGGGGGCGGAGTTGTCGCTGTCCACGGAGTTGGCGCATGTACCGGACGGTGTGCTGGCGCTGGCGGAGGCGAGTGGGGATGTGTCGCCCAGCCGCCAGGACGAGCCTTATCGGCGGGCGCTGTCGGGGATCTATGCGCGGTTGGCGGCGACTTATCGGGAGCTGGTGGGCAAAGCGCCGCCACGGCCTTCGCGGCTGACGGGCGAGGCTTATGCGCAGCCGGGAGACTTGCGGCGCGATCTGGTGACGGTGGCGCAGGGGTTGGCGAGCGAGGGCGATGGCGCGCTGGCGACCGGCGGGGCGCTGGGGCGGCTGATCCGGGCGGTGGAGACGTTCGGGTTCCATCTGGCGACGCTGGACATGCGGCAGAATAGCGACGTGCATGAGCGCGTCGTTACTGAAATGCTGAAGGTCGCGGGTGTCGAAGAGGATTATGCGGCGCTGGACGAGGCGGCGCGGGTGGCGTTGTTGCGGCGGGAGCTGGCGAGCAACCGGCCGCTGGGGTCGCGCTTTTCGGAATATTCAGAGGAGACCGCGTCGGAGCTGGCGATCGTGCTGGCGGCGGCGGACGCGCACCAGACTTACGGGCCTGCCTGCATCAGCCATTATATCATTTCCAAGGCGGAGAGCGTTTCGGACCTGTTGGAGGTCAACCTGCTGCTGAAGGAAGCGGGGCTGTGGCGCGCGGGCAAGGATGGCGCTCCCGCGACGGCGGCGATCATGGCGGTGCCGTTGTTCGAGACGATCGCTGACCTTGAGGCGGCTCCGGCCATCATGGCGGCCTATTTCGGCTTGCCCGAGATTGCGGGCGTGGTGCGGGAGCGGGGTCATCAGGAGGTGATGATCGGCTATTCGGACAGCAACAAGGATGGCGGCTACATCACCTCCACCTGGGGTCTGTATCAGGCGAGCAAGGCGCTGGCGCCGGTATTTGAGGAAGCGGGGACGGCGATGCAGCTGTTCCATGGTCGGGGCGGCGCCGTTGGCCGTGGCGGCGGATCATCCTTCGCGGCGATCCAGGCGCAGCCGCGCGGCACTGTTCAGGGGCGTATCCGCATCACTGAACAGGGCGAGGTGATCGCGGCGAAGTTCGGCACGCGCGACGTGGCGATGACCAATTTGGAAGCGATGACGAGCGCGACATTGCTCGCCAGTTTGGAGCCTGAGGGGATTTCAGACAAGGACGCGGCGCGCTTTGCGGGCGCGATGGACGAGTTGTCGAAGACGGCGTTCGCTGCTTATCGTGACCTTGTGTACGGGACGGAGGGGTTCAAGGAGTTCTTCCGGCAGCTGACGCCTATACAGGAGATTTCGGGCCTCAAGATCGGATCGCGGCCCGCCAGCCGGACGAAGAGCACGCGGATCGAGGATTTGCGCGCCATCCCCTGGGTGTTTAGCTGGGCGCAGGCGCGGGTGATGTTGCCGGGCTGGTATGGCATGGGGCAGGCGTTTAAGGCCTTCAAGGATCAGGCGCTGCTGGCCGACATGGCGCAGAGCTGGTCCTTCCTCAAATCCGCGCTCGCCAATCTGGAGATGGTGCTGGCGAAGTCGGACCTGGGGATTGCGGCGCATTATCTGCCGCTGGTCGAGGATCAGGCGGCGGGCGGCGCGATGTTCGATCGTATCCGGGAAGGGTGGCAGCTGACGCATGACGGGCTGCTGGCGGCGACGGGGCAATCGCGGTTGCTGGAGAAGAATCCGAAGCTGGATGAATCGATCCGGCTGCGGCTGCCCTATATCGAGCCGCTGAACCTGTTGCAGGTGGAATTGATGAAGCGGCATCGCGGCGGGGAGGATGATCCGCGGATCAAGGAAGGGATTGAGCTGTCGATCAATGCGATCGCTACGGCTTTGCGCAACAGCGGGTAGGGTCGGGTGCGGAGCGCGCGAGCCTGATTGAGATCGTTACCCGGACTTGGCGCTTCGCTTCTTCTTTGCGTTCCAAAGGCAGCGGGACCCCGGGTCGAGCCCGGGGTGACGGAAGGAAGGTTCGGTAACTTTTCCACGCTCGCGCGAGAATCCGGGACGGCTAGCAGTCCAATGCCGCCCCGAACCCCTGGCCTTCCGAAGAAGGCGCGAGCAGGTGGGCAGGGGCTGTTCGCCGCCTGCTGTTCAAAAATGCTAATCTATCCAAGAAGATGAAGGTTGGATGAACATCGATGCCGGTGCGATGAGGCGAGCTTGTGTTTTCATTCACAACCAATTCAACCGGGACGCGTTATCCTGACCGTATTGGAGAAAAGGAGAGAGGCAATGACGTGGTCCGGACGAAGGTTTCTGGCTGCGATCAGCCTTGCCGGTGCGGTGGCACTGGGTGGCTGCGCCTACGACAACGGCTATTATGGCGGTGTGAGCGTAGGGTCGGGCTATTATGGCGGCGGTTACTACGACGACTATTACGGCCCCGCTTATTATGGTTCGGGCTACGGCCCTGGCTATGGCTGGTACGGCGATTATTATTATCCCGGCAACGGCTATTACGTCTATGATCGCGGCGGGCGGCGCCATCGCTGGAACAATGACCAGCGCCGCTATTGGGAAGGCCGTCGCAACGAGCGTGGCGACCATTGGCGCGGCAGTCTGGCACGGCCGGAAGAAGGCCGCCTTTACCGCGACGGCAGGCGTGTGAGGGATGGAAACTGGCGCGGCCGGGACAGGGTCGAGGCCGGGACTGCTGCTCCGGCGGTGCGCAGCCAGCCGCGTGCGGAACGCCCGCGTGGAAGCTGGGGCGGTGGGCGCTCGGGCGGTGCTTCGGGTTCGAGCACGACACGATCTGACGGAACGCATTGGCGCGGGACGCTGCGTCGCTGATGCGGGCTGGGTGGGGCGCTGCTACGCTGATCGCTTGCCTCTCGCTCGCCGCCTGTGACGGGCGGGAGGAAAGCGCGATCGACAATCTCGCCAACGGCGCCAACTCGGCGCAGGTGGAGAACAGCTTCCGGGCGGAGGCGCAGGCGGCGTTGGAGCCGCTGCGTCCGCCCGAACCGGGGACGCCGGGTGGCTTGCCGCCAGATGCTGCGCCGATCGAGGAAGGGAAGATCGACCCCAAGGGGCCGCAGGGCGCCGGGCAGGTAGTGCAGGGCTACTATGCTCTACTGGAGCAACGCCGCTTCGACGACGCGCAGGACCTTTGGAGTGAGAAGGGTGCGGTCGGCGCGGAGGATGACGAGGCCTTTGCCCGACGCTTCCGCAACTTCAGCGAAATCCATGCCAATATCGGTGCGCCCGGTGAGATGGAGGGCGCGGCGGGCTCTTCCTATGTGACCGTGCCGGTGCAGGTCTATGGGCGGCTCGCGGCGAATGGGAAGCCTTGGTACATGCTGCGGCAGGTGATCTTGCGCCGGGTCAATGACGTGCCGGGGTCGAGCGAAGCCGACCGGCGGTGGCACATTGAAGCGATCGGGCCTTATGTGGCGCCCGTTGCGGGTGAGGCTGGTGAGGTTGGGAATAATGTTTCGGTGGCGGACTAGGGAGAGCGGATTCTCTAAGGCCCGTTGAGGCTGAGTTCCGCTCGTACTAAGCACCGTTCGGGCTGAGCTTGTCGAAGCCCCTTCCTTCTTCTTTCAGAGCAAAGGTCTGACGAAAAGCAAAGCCCTTCGACAGGCTCAGGGCGAACGGGGTGGGGTGGGCTCTATGAAACCGAAGGTGGCATGTGCGGAGTGGGGCACAAGACCCTGAACCGAAGGCCAGCGCAGCTAATCAAGTTCAGGATGACGTATTTAAGAAGGGGGCCGTTCCTTGGAACGGCCCCCCTGGCTTTATCAGGCAATGCTTGCCTTGACGATCTTGCCCGGGGTGCGGGGCGGTTCGCCTTTGGGCAGCGCGTCGACATGTTCCATGCCGGAGGTGACTTCGCCCCAGACGGTGTACTGGCCGTCGAGGAAGGTCGCGTCGTCGAAGCAGATGAAGAACTGGCTGTTGGCGCTGTTCGGGTTCGACGAACGGGCCATTGAGCAGACGCCACGGACATGCGGTTCGCGGCTGAATTCCGCCTTGATATCGGGAAGCTTTGACCCGCCCATGCCGGTGCCGGTCGGGTCGCCGCCCTGCGCCATGAAGCCGGGGATGACGCGGTGGAAGACGACGCCGTCGTAGAAGCCTTCCTTCGCGAGCTGGCTGATGCGTTCGACATGGCCGGGCGCCAGATCGGGGCGCAGCTTGATGACGACGTCGCCGCCGCTGTCGAGGGTGAGGGTGAGCGTTTCGTCGGCCATGGAAATCTCCTCTTTCGGGGGAGTGGGGAAATGTTGGTCCATATAGAGCGTTAGGACCGGGATGGAAGCGCTTCAATCAATGTTTGAGGCATTGCATTTATCCCGATCATGAGCAAAAGCAGCCAAATGTTACAGGAACCGGACAGTAGGGGACGCGATGAGCGAGCGAGCCGATATGGCCGAGCCCCGGCCGGACGAACTGCCTATTGACGAGGCGGTCGGTGATGGACGTGCCGCCGAGCAGGCGGAATCCCGTCATGACGAGGACGACCGGCTGAGGCCGGACTTTGTTTCCGCCGTGCTGGACGCGGTGGAGGATGGCGACCGCGATCGGGCGCGCGAACTGGTTTCGCCGCTGCACCCGGCGGATATTGCCGACCTTCTGGAATTGACGCCTTCCGAGCGGCGGGGCGAGGTGGCGGCTGCGCTGGGCGACCTGGTCGGAGCGGAGGTGCTGTCCGAGCTTAACGATTATGTGCGTGATGACTTGCTGGATGCGCTGGAGCCGCAGCAGGTCGCGGACTTTGCCGCTGAACTCGATACCGACGATGCCGTCGCCATCATCGAGGATATGGAGGAGGCCGATCAGCAGGCTGTCCTCGAGGCGATGGAGCCGGAAGATCGCGCAGCGATCGAAAGCGCGCTGGCTTATCCCGAGGAGTCCGCTGGCCGATTGATGCAGCGCGATCTGGTCGCGGTGCCCGAGCATATGACGGTCGGCCAGGTGATCGACTATCTGCGCGACAATCGCGATCTGACCACGGATTTCTGGGAAATCTTCGTGGTGGACGAGGCGCATAAGCCGATCGGCACCTGCCAGCTGAGCTGGATATTGACCTGCCCTCGTGCGATCGCGATGGCGGACGTGATGAAGCGTGAGCAGACGCTGATCCCGGTCGATATGGACCAGGAAGAGGTTGCGCTTCGCTTTCAGAAATATGCGTTGATTTCGGCGGCTGTCGTGGATGCGAGCGGGCGGCTGGTCGGCATGATCACGGTCGATGACATCGTCCACATCATTTCCGAGGAAGCGGGCGAGGATATATTGCGCCTGTCCGGTGCGGGCGAGGGCGACATCAACCAGCCTATATTGGAAACGGTGCGGACGCGGCTTTCCTGGCTGGTGGTGAATTTGGGGACGGCGGTGCTGGCGGCTTCGGTGGTCGGGCTGTTTCAGGCGACGATCTCGAAATATGTCGTGCTGGCCGTACTGATGCCGATCGTGTCAGGCATGGGCGGCAATGCGGGGACGCAGACCATGGCGGTGGCCGTCCGCGCGCTGGCGACGAACCAGTTGACCAGTTCGAACACGATACGACAGATTGCGCGGGAGTTCCGCATCGCGAGCGCCAATGGCACGGCGCTAGGGATCATGGTCGGGCTGGCCGTGGGGTTGATTTACGGCAATCATGATTTGGGTCTGGTCATTGCCATGGCGATGCTGATCAACAATCTGGTGGCGGGGCTGGCGGGCATATTGGTGCCGGTGACGCTCGATCGGTTTGATATTGATCCGGCGGTGTCGTCAGCAGTGTTCGTGACGACGACGACGGACATTATGGGCTTTTTCGCTTTCCTTGGGCTGGCGACGATCTGGGGGCTTTGACGGGCTTGACCCTGTGCGTGTCGGGCCCATCTTTCTGACATGCCCCTTCACATGACCAAGATTGCATTTGGTAGCGAGAGCCCGGCGACGCTGCGCGCGTGGCTGGAGAGCCACTCCGGCGAGGCGCGGTTGACGACGCGTTATTTGCCGAAGCGGGTGGCGGAGATGGAGGGGGGGTCGCTGTACTGGATCCATCAGCACCGGCTGGTGGGGCGCAGTCCTTTGATCGGTTTTCAGGAGACCGGGCAGGGGCGGTTCTGGATCAAGCTGGAGCCGCGATTGATCGCGGTGCGGGGTGCGCCGAAGCGGGCGCATCAGGGGTGGCGGTATCTGGAAGGGAAGGATGCGCCGCCTGATTTGGGATCGGGTGAGGTGGATGATCTGGAGGCTATGCCTGCTGCGATGCTAGGGGAGTTGACGCGGTTGGGGTTGGTTTGAGGTTGTCTGGTTAGCAATCCTCGTTTCCGTTTGGGCTGCCTGAGTCTCCCCCTTCCGTTCGGGCTGAGCTTGTCGAAGCCCTTCCCTTCTTTCAACGTGCTGGTTGAAGAGAAGGAAAGCCCTTCGACAGGCTCAGGGCGAACGGTGGTGGGGGTGTTCTGCTAGTCTTAGGGCGGATGATAGGGTTAGGCGAGAATTGGCGAGTTCGCGCTAAGCCGCCTTCCCTTGCAACGCCTTTTGCCGCCGCCTCTGCACCGACGATCCAATCCCCAGCGACTCCCGGTACTTGGCCACGGTGCGGCGCGCCAGGTCCATGCCTTTGCTGCGCAGCAGGTCGACCAATGTGTCGTCGGACAGGATGGCGTCGGGCGCTTCGGCGGCGATCAGGGCCTTGATGTGGCTCTTGACCGCTTTGGCGGAGACGGCGCCCTCGCCGCCTGCCGCCGCGACGCCGCTGGTGAAGAAATATTTGAGCTCATAGACGCCGCGCGGGCAGGACAGATATTTGTTGGATGTCACGCGGCTGACGGTCGATTCATGCATGCCGATGGCTTCGGCGACCATTTTGAGCGTCAGGGGTTTCAAGTGCGCGACGCCCTTGCGGAAGAAATCTTCCTGACAGCGGACGATTTCGGTGGCGACCTTGATGATGGTTTTCTGCCGTTGGTCGAGCGCCTTTACAAGCCAGTTGGCGCTGGCGAGGCAGTCGGCGAGCCATGCCTTTGACGTGCGATCCTGCGGGCCGGAGGCGAGTTCGACATAATAGCTGCGGTTGATGAGCAGGCGCGGGAGGGTCGCGCTGTTGATCTCGATCGCCCAGCCATCGCCTGCGGGTTTGACGAACAGGTCGGGCGTGACCGGGGCTGCGCGATCGGTGGAATAGCGCAGGCCAGGCTTGGGGTCATAGCCGCGCAGTTCGCGGATCATGTCGGCCATATCCTCCTCATCGACGCCGCAGATGCGGCGGAGCTGGGGAAGGGCGCCGCGGGCGAGCAGGTCGAGATTATCGAGCAGCTTTGCCATGCAGGGATCGTAGCGATCGGCTTCCTTGGCCTGGAGCGTCAGGCATTCGGCAAGCGAGCGGGCGCCGACGCCGGTAGGGTCGAAGCCGTGGATGACGTTCAGCACCTGCTCCGCTTGGGCGAGCGGTACGCCGAGGCCGTGGGCGGTTTCGAGGAGATTGGCTTCGAGATAGCCCGCCTCGTCGATTTGGCCGATCAGCTGGGTGGCGATGAGCAGGTTCATGCCGTCGAGCGCACTGCGCGCCTGATCCATCAGATGTTCCTGAAGGCCGACATCCGGGTTGGCGAAGCTGTCGAAGTCGATCGCTTCGCCGCTGCCATGGGACAGGTCATGGCCGCCCGATCCCATGGCGCTGACGGCGCGGTCGGATGGGCCATCATCGATGAAGGTTTCCGCGCCATAATCGACGTCGAGCGGGGCGTCCGTTTCTGCATGGCCTTGCCCGATCAGGGCGTCGATACCCCCGGTTTCAGGCGCGAGCGCGGGTGTGTCTATTTGGGCGTCTATGCCATCTGCGGCGGGGGTGGCGTCGGTGGGCACGCCTGCCTCCAGCAGCGGGTTCTTTTCCAATTCCGCCGCGACGAAGGCGTCGATTTCGAGATTGGAGAGCGCCAGCAGCTTGATCGCCTGCTGAAGCTGCGGCGTCATCACCAGCGATTGGCTTTGCCGCAGGTCGAGGCGGGGCGCGAGCGACATCAGCCGGTGCCCGTTTCGTCACGCCGGAGGAAGGGGCGCGGCACGGTCATGTCAAAGCGAGAAATTCTCGCCGAGATAGAGGCGGCGCACTTCGGCATTGGCGACCAGTTCGGTCGGGCTGCCGGTGAAGAGCACCTGGCCGCCATAGATGATGCAGGCGCGGTCCACGATTTCCAGCGTCTCGCGCACATTATGGTCGGTTATGAGGACGCCGATGCCGCGCGTCTTGAGCTGCTTCACAAGGTCGCGAATGTCGGCGATCGACAGCGGGTCGATGCCCGCGAAGGGTTCATCGAGCAGGACGATGGATGGGTTCGCGGCAAGGGCGCGGGCGATTTCGCAGCGGCGGCGTTCACCACCGGACAGCGCCATGGCGGATGAGTTGGCGAGCCGGGTCAGGCCGAATTCATCGAGCAACTGGGCAAGGCGGGCTTCGCGGGAAGCCTTGTCGGGCTCTGCCAGTTCCAGCACAGCGCTGATATTCTGGGCGACGGTGAGGCCGCGGAAGATCGAGGTTTCCTGCGGCAGATAGCCAAGGCCCAGAATCGCGCGGCGGTACATGGGCAGGCCGGTAATGTCCTGGCCATCAAGGATGATGCGGCCGTGGTCGGGGCGCACGAGGCCCATGACGGAATAGAAGCAGGTGGTCTTGCCCGCGCCGTTGGGGCCGAGTAGGCCGACGACTTCGCCCTTTCCTACGGTCAGGGAAACGTCGGTCAGGACGGTGCGCTTGTCATAGCTTTTGGCGATGGAAATGACGGAGAGCCCATCGCCCGTATCCTGCGCAGCCATGCGCGTTGCGGCGTCCTGCCTATCCTGAATTACGACATCGTCCATCACTCATCCTTGCTGCGACATGGTTAACGCCGCGTAAAATAGCGGCGGGGCCGAGGCAATTGGCAAGCTTTGTGCATGGGATGGCCTTCGGGGCAAGTGGAAAATCGGTAATCCCGGCATGAAGGCGGTTCAATGCTTGATTTAGCGGGCCGCAGGGGTCAGTGCTGCATCAAGTGCAGGATCGCGTTGAGCAGCGGAAAACTACCCGCCGCTGTACAATTCGATACCATGAATGGGCGAGGAATGAGGATGACAGATGCCGGTATGGCCGAGGGATGGGCGCGCGCGCTGATCCTGAAACCTGTGGAATCCTTGATGGAGCAGGCGGAGGCGATGACGCTGGCGTCGTTCGGCGCGACCGTCACCTATTCGCGCAAGGTCTTCATCCCGCTGACCCACCTGTGCCGCGACGTTTGCCATTATTGCACCTTTGCAAAATCGCCGCGTAATGCCGGCGCGCCCTATCTGTCGATCGAGCAGGTGCTGGATATTGCGCGCGCGGGCGAAGCGGCGGGGTGCCGGGAGGCGCTGTTCACGCTGGGTGATCGGCCGGAGGACCGTTATGCGGTGGCTCGGTCGGCGTTGGAGGCCATGGGGCACGGATCGACGCTGAGCTATCTGCGCGAGGCTGCTGCGGCGGTGCTGGCGGAAACGAGCCTGCTGCCGCATCTCAATCCCGGCATCATGGACGACAATGAGCTGGCGATGCTGCGGCCGGTGGCGGCGTCGATGGGGCTGATGCTGGAAAGCACGTCCGATCGGCTGTGCGCCAAGGGCGGGCCGCATCATGGGTCGCCCGATAAGGTACCGGCGGTGCGTCTGGAAACGATCGAGGCGGCGGGACGGGCGCGGGTGCCGTTCACAACTGGCCTTTTGATCGGCATCGGCGAGACGCGGGAGGAGCGGATCGACGCGCTGCTCGCGATCCGCGATGCGCATGCGCGGCACGGCCATGTGCAGGAAGTTATCATCCAGAACTTCCGGGCTAAGGCGGACACGCGGATGGTGGGCCATGCCGAGCCGCCGCTGGAGGAACATCTTTGGACGGTCGCTGCGGCGCGGCTGATCCTGGGGCCGGAGATGACGATCCAGGCGCCGCCGAATCTTCAGCCCGATGGACTGGCTGCGCTGATGCGAGCAGGCGTCAATGATTGGGGCGGCGTGTCGCCAGTGACGCCGGACCATGTGAATCCGGAAGCGCCCTGGCCCCATCTGGCGGCGCTTGGCGAGGCGACTGCGGCGGCGGGGCGGGTACTGACGGAAAGGCTGGCGGTGGGGCCGCGCTATGCGAAGGAAGCCGAGCGGTGGCTGGAGCCCGCAATAGCGTTGAAGGTGCGCCGGGCGGTCGATGCGCGGGGTCTGCCGATCATCGAGCGCTGGCGCGCGGGCACTGGCGAAGCGCCGCCGCCGCTGCCTGCTGTCGGGGAGACGATGATCACCGGTAGGATCGAGGCGATCCTGGCGAAGGCGGCGGCCGGGCGCGGCCTGGAAGAGGGTGAGATCGTGACGCTGTTCGAGGCGGATGGCTCCGATGCGCGCCTGGTTATGGATGCCGCCGACGCGCTGCGCCGGGAGGTGGTGGGCGACGTCGTCACCTATGTCGTCAATCGCAACATCAACTATACCAATATCTGCAGCTACCGCTGCGGCTTTTGCGCCTTTTCAAAGGGTACGGCGAAGGCTTTGCGAGGTCCTGCTTACCGGCTCGATCTGGACGAAGTGGCGCGGCGCGCGGCCGAGGCGCAGGCGCGGGGCGCAACCGAAGTGTGCCTGCAGGGCGGCATCCATCCCGATTATGACGGCCACACCTATCTGTCGATCGTGAAGGCGGTGCGGGAAGCTGCGCCCGGCATCCACATCCATGCTTTTTCCCCGTTGGAGATCGCGCATGGCGCGTCCACGCTGGGGATGGAGTTGGAGCCCTATCTGGCGATGCTGAAAGAGGCGGGGCTGTCGACCCTGCCGGGCACGGCGGCCGAGGTGCTGCATGAGGAGGTACGGGCGATCATTTGCCCGGACAAGGTTTCGGCCGATGAATGGATTGCGGTGATGCGGGCGGCTCATCGGGTTGGCCTGAAAAGCACGGCGACGATCATGTTCGGGCATGTGGATGACTATCGCCATTGGGCAAGGCATTTGCGCGTCGTGCGCGCGCTTCAGGAGGAAACGGGCGGCTTTACCGAGTTCGTGCCGCTGCCCTTCGTCCATATGGAAGCGCCGATGTGGCGGAAGGGGAAGGCGCGGTCAGGCCCAAGTTTCCGCGAAGCCATGCTGATGCAGGCGGTGGCGCGGATCGCCCTGCATGGCGCGATTTCGAACATTCAGGCGAGTTGGGTGAAGCTCGGCGAAGCCGGCGTCGTTGCGGCGCTGGGCGCGGGCGTCAATGACCTTGGCGGGGTGCTGATGGATGAGTCCATCACCCGCGCGGCGGGCGGGGCGAACGGGCAATTGTTCGATGTCGATCGCATGCGCCAGACTGCGGCAGCGGCCGGGCGCTTTGCCAAGCAGCGTTCTACGCTCTACGGAGAGGTCAGGCAGAAGGTGGCGGCTTGATCTGCCGCGCCAAAATGTGCCGGTGATGATAAGGGCGTGGAATGATTGAAGGAATGGAAGCCGGGCGGCCGCTGCGTTTGCGGTCCTTGTTGTTCGTGCCCGGTGACCGGCCGGAGCGTATGCGCAAGGCGCTGAAAAGCGGCGCGGATGCTTTGATCCTGGACCTTGAGGATTCGGTCGCGATCAGCGCGAAGGCGGCGGCACGAGAAGAGGTCGCGACGTTCCTGAAGGAGGCGGCGACAAGCGAAACCACCCTGTTCGTCCGCGTCAATCCGCTCGACGGTGGCCTTACCGATGATGATCTCGATGCCGTCGTTCAAGCGCGTCCGGCGGGGATCATGCTTCCCAAGGCGGAGGGGGGCGCATCGATCCGGGATCTGGACAAGCGGCTGCGCGAGCGCGGCGATGATCGCGCGTTGATCCTGCCGATCGCCACGGAAACGCCAAAAGCGCTGTTCCGCCTGGGCGAATATGCCGATGTGGCGGAGCGGCTGGCGGGCCTGACCTGGGGCGCTGAGGATTTGCCCGCTGCGGTTGGCGCGCTGACGGCCCGGCATGCTGATGGCAGCTATACGTCTCCCTATGAAATGGCGCGCGCGCTGACCCTGTTCGCGGCGAGCGCGGCCGGGGTGCTGCCGATCGAGACGGTCTATCCGGCGATCCGTGATCTGGAGGGGCTCGCCGCTTATGCGCAGCGCGGCGCCCGCGACGGCTTCCTGGGCATGATGGCGGTGCATCCCGATCAGGTGCCGGTGATCAACGCTGCCTTTACGCCTTCGCAGGAGGAGGTCGCCCGCGCGCAGGCGGTCGTCGATGCATTCGCCGCCAATCCGGGTGCGGGCGTTCTGACGCTGGACGGCAAAATGATCGACCGGCCGCACCTCATAAAGGCGCAGGCGCTGCTGGCTCGCTGCTAAACGCGGCCAGCCTGCTTGACTGCCATCCTCCCATATGGGAGAGGCGGGCATGGGTTCTCTTTGGGCCGATCAGAATGAGTTGTTCCTGCCCCTTGTGGACGGGATCCATGAAAGTCCGCCTTTCAGCGCTTTCATCCGCAATCTTGTGAGCCGCACCTATGCGCGGCGGGCGTTCCTGATCGTTTCGCTGGCCAATGCCATGCCCGAGCAGGAGCCGACGGTCATCCACATCGCTGCGCCGCGCGCGTCGCAGGAGCCGCCGCTCGATTTCCGGCGCCTGGATGCGTTGCGCCTGCATCCTTACGGATCGCTGCGGCCGGGGCGGGTCTATGCGCTCGATGAGATGCTCAACTATGATGATGCGGGCGAGCTGGCACGGCAGCGCGAGGCGCTCAATGAGATGAACATCCGCTATGGCCGCTGGTTGCGCGTCGCGGCGGGCGGCGTTGCCGACGCGCATTTCCTGCTGGTGCGGGAGCGGGAGGATTTCTCCGCCTCCGCCGTGGCGGTGCTGTCGAGCATCGCGCCCCATTTCGCCGCCGCCCTACGGACGCTGGTGGCGTTGATCGAGGCGCGGTTGCAAGTGGCGATGGCGCAGGGGGCGCTGGCCCGGCTGGGCGTGGCGCAGCTGGCGTTCGATTGGGGTGGCCGGGTGATGGCGGCCGATCCTGCGGCGGAGGCGCTGCTGAGCTTTACCGTAAAGCCGGGACCCAGTCCGGAGCGGCGGTTGCAGCTGCTGCCCGACACGACCCATGCGCTCAACCGGGCCTGCGCGGAAATGGCGTCGGCACTGCCGGGCGCTACCCGCGTGATCCGTATCGATGAGGGCAGGGAGCTGGACCTGCTGCTGCGCAAGTCCGACTTGGCATTGAGCGAACCTTCCGCCCTACCCGCAGTGATCGGCATCGTGCGCATGCCCCGGCGCGAACCGGCGAGCGCGGCGGTCGGCACGCTTGCCGCGCTGCACGGGCTGTCGGGTAGCGAGGCGGCGCTGGCTCATGCGCTGAGCCTTGGAGACAGCATCGTGGGCGCGGGCGAGCAGCTGGGCCTGACCAGCGAAACGGCGCGGAACTATTCCAAGCGCATCTATGAAAAGACGGGGGCCAAGGGGCAGGCGGACCTTGTCCGGCTGATCCTGACGGGGCTGGCTCCCTTTGCCTGATGAAGGGGTGGTCGGCCACATTTCCATGGCCCTGAAACAGCAGGACTATCTCTCATTTACTGCAAGTTTCATGGCCTCTTGTCTGGCGCTTCACCAGAAAAGTGATTAAGGGGCCGCCCAACGCTACGCATATCAATCTAGGAGGGGCAGGCGACCATGACCAGTAACAAGGCAGCCCTGGAAGGCATCCGCGTCATCGACATGACCCGCGTGCTCGCAGGACCCATCGGCGCACAGATATTGGGCGACCTGGGCGCGGACGTGATCAAGGTGGAACGTCCGGGCGTCGGCGACGATGGCCGCGTCTATGGCCTTGCCGAGGTGAAGGGCAAGGATGGGATGAATGTCCGTCAGGCGGGCTTCTTCGCGGCGGCGAACCGCAACAAGCGGTCGGTCACGCTGAACCACAGCAAGCCGGAAGGCCAGGAAATCCTGCGCAAGCTGGTGCAAGGTGCGGATGTGCTGATCGAAAATTACAAGGTTGGCGACCTCAAGCGTTTCGGGCTGGATTATGAGAGCCTGAAGGCAATCAACCCGCGCCTCATCTATTGTTCGGTGACGGGCTTTGGCCAGACCGGCCCGATGGCGGCGCGGCCGGGCTATGATGGCCTGTTCCAGGCAACCGGCGGGATGATGGCCGTGACCGGCATTCCGGAAGGTCAGCCGGGCGCGGGTCCGCTCAAGGCTGGGCCGAGCCTGGTCGATTTCATCACCGGCCATAACGTCGCCATTTCCATTCTGGCCGCGTTGCAGCATCGTAACCAGTCTGGTGAAGGGCAGCATATCGATATCGCCCTTCTGGATAGCTCCGTGGCGATGATCAGCCATATCATGCAGGATTATCTATTGAGCGGCGTCACCCCGCCCCGCCTTGGCAATGGCGGCAATGGCGGTGGTCCCGCGGATCTGATCCATACCAAGGATGGGATGCTGTACCTGACCGCGGGTGGCGACGAACATTGGCGGCGCCTGACTGTGTTGATGGGACAACCCGAACTTTATCAGGACCCGCGTTTTGACGAGAATTTCAAGCGGGGCAAGCTCAACCGGCTTGAGTTGATGGACATCATCAATGAATGGAGCCGGGGCTTCACGTCGGAGGAGCTTCAGGCGAAGTTCGATGAGGTTAGCATTCCCGCCGCGCGCTACAATGAGCTGCCGGAGGTTTGGGAAGACCCGCAGGTCCAGCATCGCGGGCTGCGCGTGACGACGCCGCATCCATGGGCGGAGGCCGGTTCGATCGACCTGATCGCGAGCCCGCTCGCCAATATGTCGGAGTCTCCAGCGACGATCCGCCGCGCGCCGCCGCTGCTTGGCGAGCATAGCGCGCAAGTGCTCGGCGAACTGGGCTATGACGAAGCGCGCATCGCCGAACTGCAAGAGATGAAGATCATCTGATCGGTTGGCGTCCCGGCGGTTTCGTATCACCGGGAGCCTTTTTGAATGTCATGCAGGCTGTTGCTCGGAGCGGACGGCGCGCAGGCTGTTTGCCTGGTGGCGGGGTCCGTCCGGAAGCGTGGTCATGGTTAGATGATCGTCACCCCGAACTTGTTCCGGGGTCCCGCTTTTAACTGATTTGTCGAGGCAGCGGGACCCCGGGTCGAGCCCGGGGTGACGGGAAAAGCCTAATGCGGGTTCTTACGTCAAGACAATGACGCTTAAAATCTACCTGTCACCCTCTTGGTTCGCGTGGCATTTGGAGGGCGCGTTCGGATATGATGTTGCGTTGGATTTGGTCTGTACCTGCGTAGATGGTGTCGGATCTTGCCATGAGGTACATGGTTGTGAGGCTGTCGAACCGTTCTTCGTTGATGCCGGTTTCGCCGTCTTGGCCCATGACCTCCATGGCGAGTTCGCCCAAGGCGACGTGCCAGCGCGACCAGTAGAGCTTGTAGGTGTATGCGGCGCCGGTGAGTTCGGGGTTGTTTTCGCCGCCTGAGAGCATGCGCAGGGCGTTGTAGCGCATGATCTTGAGCCCTGCATGGGCCTTGGCGATCTTCTGGCGGGTGAGGGGGTCGCTTGCCTTGCCGTTGGCCTTGGCGATGGCGATGATGTCGTCGAGTTCGTTCCGGAACTGCATCTGCTGGGCCAGCGTCGATACGCCGCGTTCGAACCCGAGCAACGCCATGGCGACCTTCCAGCCTTCGCCTTCTTCGCCAATGCGGTCGATCGCGAGGGCTTCTGCGCCATCGAAGAACATCTCGGCGAACTCGGCTTCGCCGGTCATCTGGCGGATGGGGCGGGCGTCGACCCCGGGCTGATCCATCGGGACCATGAGGAAGGAGAGGCCCTTGTTGCCGACGCTGCCCGGTTCGGTACGAGCAACGACGAAGCACCAGTCGGCGATCGTGCCCATCGAGGTCCAGATCTTCTGCCCGTCGATGATGTACTTGTCACCTTCGAGCCGGGCCTTGGTCTTCACATTGGCGAGGTCGGAGCCCGCGCCGGGTTCGGAATAGCCCTGGCACCAGATCGCCTTGCCGGTGGCGATGTCGGGCAGGAACCGCGCCTTTTGCTCTTCGCTGCCCATGGCGATGAGGGTGGGCCCGAGCAGCTCGACCCCCAGATGCCCGGCGCGCGGCGGACCCTTGGCTCTGGCATATTCCTCGGCGAAGATGATCTGCTGCGCGATCGAGGCACCCCGCCCGCCCCATTGCTCGGGCCAGCCAATGACGCTCCAGCGCGCCTCGCCCAGGGCTGCTTCCCAGGCG
>CBIHNV010000042.1:0-26541 GCA_966211835.1 uncultured Sphingobium sp. | reverse complement strand
GAGAAGGCCCTCCAACGCAGACGCAGCATCGGGGTAGAGCTTCTTGACCATCGCTATCTCCTCAAGTCCAATTTCTTCTTGACGCGAGAGATTGATCACTTCCAATGATTTGTTTTTTTAATTAGCCATCATCAATGCCTATAAATCGTATCAGCATGTACCATATTGAAACCCTGCTCTGGATCGAACGGCTCGGCACCTTTGCCGCTGCTGGCGAGCGGCTGAATACAACCCAGCCCACCATTTCGGCCCGGGTCCGCGAATTGGAGGCGCATTTAGGTGCGTCCCTTTTCCGTCGTGAGGGCAGAAACATGACCTTGACTCCGTCAGGTCGACAGCTTGTTCGCGATTGCCGAATGCTTTGGGGTGACATGCACACTGCCTTGCTGCGCTGCGGAGGTTATGGAGAAGCGAGCGGTGTTGTTCGCATCGGAACGGGCGAGATCGTTGCAGCAAGTTGCCTTCCCGCTTTTCTCTCCGCATTGAAGGCAAACATGCCTTTGGTCAGTCTTGAGCTTGAAATAGACCTTACTGCAAACCTCATTCAACAACTGCTCAAGGGTACGACCGATATCGCTTTTGCGGCCGGGCCCATCGCCCATCCGTCGCTGCAAGTATGCCCGATCGGAGCAGTGGAACTGGTCTGGCTCGCTAGCCCTGAAGTAGCTGCGTCCTTTTGTGCAGCTTCGCCAGATCGTCCCGTTCCCGTTTGGTCTCTGGCCAGCCATTCACCGATCCACGGCCGCATGCGGGAGGCCATCGCGGCATCACGCATCGAGCAGCAGTCGCTCAACCTTTGCAATAACGCCAGAATGATGGTTGACATTGCGAAGGCGGGTGGAGGTATCGGCATTTTTCCTGAACCGATGGTGCGCGCGGATATGACCCGAGGCGATCTTGTAGAACTGGACGGGATGCCAGCGCTCGCACCTGTGGAGTTCCACGTTGCTATGCGCTCCTCTGACCATGAGCCCTTGACCACAAAGATTTTCGAACGAGCAAGCCAGTTGCGCCTGGATCAACAAAGCAGGTGATCAGGGTGTGGCTGATGTGCTAGCGCGCCATGGTGTCTAAGAGCCTGTCTTCTTCCGACGTGGATCACGAGCGGCCGAACCGCCGCCGGGAAATACTGGAGATTGCCGCGCAGCTGTTCGCGCGCAAGGGCTACAGGGGCACGTCGATGCGGGAAATCGGCGAACAGGCGGGTGTTCTGGGCGGATCACTCTATCATCATATCAAATCGAAGGACGCGCTGTTCGTTGAACTGCATAATGGGGCATTAGACGCGGCTCAGGACAGGATCGCTGAGGCTGTTGGCGCACAACATGATCCCTGGGCGAAACTTGAAGCAGCCTGCGGGGCCTTTCTCGAAATCCAATTGGCGCCTGATTCTTTGACGCTGCCAATGATGAATGACTTTCGCGAAGTGCCCGAGGTGGTTCGCGAACAGCTAATTGCTCGGCGCGACCGGTTCGAAAAACTGTTCCGGGATCTAGTGGAAGGATTGCCATTGCCATCAGGAATAGATCGATCAATCTATCGCAATCTATTGCTGTCGCAGCTGAACTCGGTTTCCGAGTGGTATCGTCGCGGCAGGTTGAATTCTGCCCAAATTGCTGCCCAGATCGTCACGATATTCCGCCACGCATAGCTGATGGCATCAAACATCGAACCTCGCATCGTTGACTGTAACAGATGTTTGGTATAGAAACAGGTAAAATTCTGGGGGATTTCCGATGTACAGTTATATTCCGCCGATCGATGATTACCGCTTCCTCCTGAACATGCTCAACTTCGATGCGGAGATGGCCGGGATCGGCAAGGATGTGGATGCCGACCTCGCCGCAGCGGTGCTGGAGGAGGCTGGGCGCATGTGCGCCGACCGTCTGCATCCGCTAAACCGCGAGGGGGACGAGCAGGGCAGCAAGCTGGTCGACGGAACGGTCCAAACGCCGCATGGATTTGCTGAAGCCTGGCGCGATTTCGCGCGGACCGGCTGGACCTCCCTGTCGGCGGCGCCCGAATATGGCGGGCAGGGTCTACCCTTCATCCTTCAGCTCTGGCTGGACGAGATGGTATCGGCCACTAACCTCTCGTTCGGACTGTTCCCCGGCCTGACACGCGGCGCGTGCGAGGCGATTATGGCGCATGCCTGCGATGAGCTCAAATCCACCTATCTGCCGCGGATGGTCAGCGGTGAATGGACGGGCGCGATGGCGCTAACCGAAAGCGGCGCGGGCACCGACCTCGCTCTACTCAAGACCAAGGCAGAACCGCTGGGTGACGGCAGCTATGCAGTAACGGGCACGAAGATGTTCATCTCTTCGGGCGACCATGATTTCGGCGGCAATATCGTTCATCTAGTCCTCGCCCGCTTGCCTGACGCACCGGAGGGCGTGAAGGGGATCAGTCTCTTCCTAGTGCCTAAATATTTGCCCGATGCCCACGGCGACTTCACGCGGCCGAACGGCCTGTCGGTCGGGGCGCTGGAAAAGAAGATGGGCATCCATGCTCAGCCGACCTGCGTCATGAACTATGACGGCGCGACCGGCTGGCTGGTCGGCGCGCATCATCGAGGTCTGGCCGCCATGTTCACGATGATGAACGCAGAACGTCTGATGGTCGGCATCCAGGGACTGGGCATCGCTGGGGGTGCCTATGGGCAGGCTGTCGCCTATGCCAAGGAACGCTTGCAGGGCCGCAGCGCCGATGGTGCGCGCGGGCCGGTACCGATCATCGAGCATGCCGATGTGCGGCGGATGCTACTCAACATCCGTGCCTTTGTCGAAGCGGGGCGGGCGCTCGCCGGCTGGACGGCATTGCAGCTGGGCCGTGCTCATGCTCACCCGGACGCAACCGAGAGGGCCAAGGCCGATGCGCTGGTCGCTCTGCTGACCCCCGTGGTGAAGGCGGCGTTCACCGACTTTGGTTTCGAAAGCGCGGTGCAAGCGCAGCAGGTATTCGGCGGCCATGGCTACATTCGCGAATGGGGTATGGAGCAATATGTCCGCGATGCCCGCATCGCCCAAATCTATGAGGGCACCAACGGGGTGCAGGCGATGGATCTGGTCGGGCGCAAGCTGGCCTTGGCCGACGGGTCGGTGGTCGAGGGCTTTTTCGCCGCCATCGACGCGGATCTGGAGACAGCGGGCGACCTCGTCATCGCGGACAGGACGCGTGAGGCGCTGTCGCTGCTGCGCGGGGTGACGGTGTCGCTGCGGGGGGCGGGACTAGATGCGGCAGGAGCGGCAGCGGTCGATTATCTGCGGTTGTTCGCACTGGTTGCCATGGGATGGATGTGGACCCGCATGGCTGCGGCCGCCACCGATAACACCGCGCTGCATCAGGGCAAGCGCGCCGTCGCCGACTTCTACGCCCGGCGGATGCTGCCGCAGGTCACGGGCCTGGCCGAGAGCATCGGTGGGGGCGAAGCGCCGATCATGGCCCTTCCCACCGACGCGTTCTGATCGGAAGGATCATTATGTCTGTCGAGATTGCCCATATCGGCGCGATTAAGCTGCTGCGCCTCAACAACGGCCCGGTCAATGCGCTGTCCATTGGCAACGGCTTTGTCGAGGAGATTATCGGCGCGCTGCGGCTGGCGGATAGCGCGCCAGCCTGCCGCGCGATCGTCATCGCCGGAGCGGGGCGCCTGTTCTGCGGCGGCGCGGACATCAACGATTTCGACGACAATCCTGCGCAGGGCCAGGAATTGAGGAATCTGATCGCGCTGGTCGAGGGCAGCAGAAAGCCGATAATTATGGCGATCCACGGCATGGCGCTGGGCGGCGGGCTGGAATTGGCGATGGCCGGCCATTATCGCATCGCGCAGGCGGGGACGAAGCTGGGCCTCCCCGAAGTGCATCTGGGACTGTTGCCGGGCGCGGGCGGCACACAGCGACTACCGCGCCTGATTGGCGCTGGGGCCGCGCTCGATATGATGGTGTCGGGCAAGCCGGTGACGGCGGAGCAGGCGCTGGAGTGGGGGCTGATCGACCAGATAGTGGAGCGCGATGTGGTAAACGCCGCGCTGGAGATCGCGCAGAGCGCCTTGCCTGCGGTGCGACGAACGGGCGACCTGCCGGGTCCGGCCGATGTGGCAGAGGCGGTGGAGAGCCACCGATCGAAGCTGCGCCCCAGCGTCAGCCGGGCTCCCGGCTTCGTGATCGACTGTGTGGCGGCCCTGTCGGGGGATCTCGCCGCGGGACTGACACGGGAAGCAGCGCTCTTTGGCGACTTGATGCAATCGCCTGCCTCACGCGGCTTGCGCCACGCCTTCTTCGGGGAGCGGGCGGTCAGCAGAGTTCCGGGCCTTTCGTCGGATGCGCAACCGCGGGCGATCCAGCGGGTCGGCGTTGTCGGCGGCGGCCTGATGGGGACGGGCATTACCATCGCTCTGCTTAATGCGGGGCTGCCCGTGACTATGGTCGAACTCCGCTCCGAGGCGCTCGCCAAGGCGGAGGCGGCCATCCGTAAGACGCTGACCCGCGAGGTGGAGAAGGGGCGGATCGGCGCCGACGTGGCGGAAGCGCGCATCGCCGCCTTCACCCCTGCGCCCACGCTCAATGCGCTCTGCGAGGTCGATCTCGTCATCGAGGCCGCGTTCGAGGATATGGCGGTCAAGCAGCAGATATTCACCGGCCTAGACGCGATCGTCCGGCCTGATACGATCCTAGCGAGCAACACATCGACCTTAGACCTCGACGCCATCGCGGCCCTGACGCATAATCCCTCGCGCGTCGTAGGCCTGCACTTCTTCTCGCCCGCTAATATCATGCGCCTCCTGGAGATCGTGCGCGGGCGCGAGACGGCGCCCGATGTGCTGGCGACTGCCATGGCGCTCGGCAAGCGCATGGGCAAGGTCTGCGTCGTATCTGGCGTATGCGATGGCTTCATCGGCAACCGTATGTTCGAGGAATATCTGCGGCAGGTCTGGTTCATGCTTGAAGAAGGCGTGCTGCCGCATCAGATCGACGCCGCGCTGGAACAATGGGGCATGGCCATGGGACCGTGCCGGACGATGGATCTGGCAGGCCAGGACATAGGTTGGGCGATCCGCAAGCGCCGCGCGGTGGAGCAGCCCCATAGGCCCTATTCTGGCGTCATAGACAAAATTTGCGAGCTAGGCCGCTTCGGGCAGAAGACGGGGAAGGGCATCTACGCCTATCCCGACGGGCGGACGGCTGAGCCTGATCCCGAAGTAATCAAACTGATCGAGGATTATTCGGCCGAGATCGGTCTGACCCGTCGTGCCATCAGCGACGAGGAAATCGTCGAGCGCTGTCTGCTAACCCTCATCAACGAAGGCGCGCGGATTGTGGGCGAAAGGATCGCCAGTCGGCCGGTTGACGTCGATATGACCTTTCTGCACGGCTACGGCTTTTCCCCCGCAAGGGGCGGGCCGATGTTCCAAGGCGACCTGATCGGCTTGCCCGTGCTGCTGGATCGGCTGCGCAGTTATGCTGCGGGCCGCAATAGCTGGGCCTGGACGCCCGCTCCCCTGATCGAGCAGCTGGCGGCCGAAGGGCGCCGGTTCGAAGACCTTAACGCTTAGAGAGAGTCACAAACATGACGGACGTTTTTCTGCTGTCGGCGGCACGAACCGCCATTGGTAGCTTCGGCGGGTCGCTGAAGGATCAAAAGCCGGGTGAATTGGCCGCTCATGTCGCCAAGGCGGCGATCGAGCGGGCGGGCGTGGATGCGGCTCAAATTGGCAACGTCGTGCTGGGGAACGTCGTACATTGCGAACCGCGAGATGCCTATGCCGCGCGCATCGCTGCCATCGGGGCGGGCGTGCCGCAGGAATGCCCTGCGCTAACCGTCAATCGCCTATGCGGATCGGGCTTGCAGGCGATCATCTCTGCCGCGCAGTCGATCATGCTGGGGGACTGCGAAATCGCCGTCGGCGCCGGCGCGGAGGTGATGAGCCGCGCGCCCTATTTCCTGCCCGCTGCGCGCTGGGGCCAGAAGATGGGCGATGCGGTAGCGCAGGATGGCCTGATCGGCGCGCTGACCGATCCCTTCCAAGCGATCCATATGGGCGTGACGGCGGAGAATGTGGCCGCCCGCTACGGCATCTCGCGGGAGGAGCAGGATGCACTGGCATTCGTGAGCCAGAAGCGCGCGGCCAATGCCATAGCGCAGGGCTATTTCAAGGATCAGATTGTGCCGGTCGATGTGCTGGTGCGTCGCAAACTCGTGTCGTTCAACACCGATGAGTTCGTCCGGGCCGACGCGGCAGCGGACGACTTCGGCAAGCTGAAGCCCGTTTTCCAGAAGGAAGGCACCGTCACGGCAGGAAATGCGTCGGGCATCAATGACGGCGCGTCGGCGGTCGTTCTGGCGAGTGCGGCGGCGGTGAGCGCCAGTGGTCTCAAGCCTTTGGCGCGGCTGGTGTCCTACGGCCACGCAGGTGTCGATCCCGCTTATATGGGCATCGGGCCGGTGCCTGCCACACGCAGGGCGTTGGAAAAGGCAGGACTGACCATCGCCGATCTCGACGTTATTGAGTCTAATGAGGCTTTCGCCGCGCAGGCGTGTGCTGTGTCAAAGGAATTGGGCTTTGATCCCGCCAAGGTGAACCCTAATGGCAGCGGCATTTCGCTGGGTCATCCGATCGGCGCGACCGGGGCGATCATCACTACCAAGCTGGTCCATGAACTGCGCCGTGTCGGCGCACGCTACGGGCTGGCGACGATGTGCATCGGCGGCGGCCAGGGGATCGCAGCGATTTGGGAGCGTGTCTGACTCCTGGTTCTGAGCGGATGGTCTTCAATGCGCTCAGAAGTCGGACTTCCAATGGGCGCAGAATAGATTTGTAACGGTCTTGTGCCGGTCACCTATGTCATTCTGCCACCTTGGCTTCGACCACGAGCGGGCTGATGCCGCGCAGATATGAATGGCGGCGACGGGTGTTGTAGAAACCATTGATGTACTGGAAGATGGCAGCTTCCGCCTGACGCCGCGTTGGCCAGCTTTGCCGCCAAATGAGTTCCGCCTTCAGGGTTTGAAGAACGTCTCAACAAAGGCGTTGTCGCAACTATTACCCTTGCCGCTCATCGATGGACGCAGGCCATAGGCCTGCAGCTTTTTCTGATAGTCGTAAGAACAATATTGGCTGCCCCGATCCGAATGGAAAAAGCAGCCCTCCGGAGGCTGGCGCAGGCGCACCGCCATATCCAGTGCCCTGATCGCCAAGTCATTCTTCATCCTGTCGCTGACAGCCCAACCTACGACGTGGCGGTAATGCAGGCCGAGAATGACGGCAGGTAGCATCGAGCAGGCCCCAACAATCCGGCTGATCCACGCAGTGGATTACCTTCTCGCGCGTTCGAAGCAGACACTTAAGATAGTGATTTTCATCAAATGGGTGACAGGCACGCTGAGACAAGAGCCGTCATTTGCCTTGGCATGACGTCCCAGACTGTGTGCAGATCAGCCTGGGACGCCCGTCCTGAGGACCAGCAATCGACTTGATAGCCGCTGCTCCCCTCCGAAAGTGATCATTTTAGCGCGCCAATAAACGAACTTCACACAAAACCACCTTGCAATGGATTGCAGCATACGGCATCTGCAATGGATTGCAAGCGCGGGGCCATGTGTGGGTCTTTACAGCTTTGACGCGCTCAGGAGGGAAGATGCCGACCGGAATGTCAGGGAATGGCAATGCCATCAACCATCCTCAAACGATGGGGACCCATCTTTCCAAGGAATGGATCGCTCACGCCCGCGACCAGAAATTTAGCCGTCTGCCCATCATACAACATATGCCGTCCGCCCGGGTGATCGAAGGTCTCGACCTATGGGACATGTGGCAGCTAACCCAGCGGGATGGCAGCCCTGCCATTGCTGATGAACGCGAATATTGGTTCTTTCTGGCAACTGCGATGCTGGACGATCCGGAAGACCGTCACGACATCGCCCGCATTCGCTTTACAAGTCTTGGTACGGACGGTTGGCGGGATCACGGTTGGTTATTGCCCGATGGATGGTCGCCTGGCAGTCGGGAATGGTCCGGTTGCTCAGTGCTTGCAGAAGATGGCCGGACCGTCACTTTGTATTTCACGGCAACAGGCCAGCGGGACGGGCCCCACAGCTTCGAGCAGCGGCTCTTTGAAACGCATGCCGAATTTGAATTCGACGGCGACATGCCTGTCTTCCGCAATTGGTCTAAGCCGGTTCAATCCGTCGCGGCCGATGGCCACTGGTACAAGATTGCCGACCAGATCGTCGCGCCTGCCCATGGCATATGGGGCTTTCGTGATCCATGCTTTTTCCGGGATCCGGCAGATGGGGCTGAGCATCTGCTGTTCACCGGTTCAGCTGGATGGACGGACGACAGGCTGGATGGCGTTATCGGCTTGGCGACCCGCACCATGGACGGCTGGACTCTGCAGCCGCCGCTGATCGAAGCGGTTGGCGTGAACAGTGAGATGGAACGACCGCATGTGATCGTCCGCGACGGACTATATTATTGCTTCTGGTCCAGCCACGGCCGCCGCCATGCAGCTGACTTGGGGGCTCCTACTGGCCTTTACGGCATGGTGGCAGAGCGTTTCGCTGGTCCATGGCGTCCACTGAACGGGACCGGCCTAGTCGCTGCCAATCCTGTCGATTCACCACTTCAGGCTTATTGTTGGTGGGTGTCGAGCGAAGGAAACGTGATCAGCTTTATCGACTATCCAGGAGCGAAGGGAACGGAGCCCCCGCAGGCGCGGAAGGAGCGTCGCGCCATGTTCGGCGGTACGGTCGCGCCGGTGTTCTCGCTCATCTTCGACGGTGACGTCGTGCAACCGCAGCCCGCCTGCGAATGGGAGTGAAGATGGACGTAGGAGCAAAGCCGCTATACGGCTGCATCGAAGCGGGCGGCACGAAATTCATTTGCGCGCTGGCGGATGGCGAAGGCCAGTGGCTGACGCGTACGCGCATAGAAACGACCCACCCGGCAGATACGATCGGGCGCATGGTTGACTTCCTACGGCAGGCGCAACAGCAATATGGGCGCCTGGCCAGCTTGGGCGTTGCCAGCTTCGGCCCGATCGAGCTTGATCGATCACGGCCCAACTGGGGTTCCTTGACGGATACGCCCAAAGCCGGATGGAGCCGAGTATCGCTGGTTGAGCCTCTGCGCGAGGCATTTGCGGTGCCCATCGAAATCGACACCGACGTCAACGCTGCCGCCTTGGCTGAAGTTGAGGCAGGGGGTGAAGCCTGCGGACAGGGTTTGATCTATGTGACGGTGGGAACGGGCATAGGTGGCGGCGCGGTGTTTGATGGGCGCGCCCTTCACGGACTGCGGCACCCGGAGATGGGTCACTTGCTGCCTCCCCGTCATCCGATGGACACGGATTTCCCGGGTTGTTGCCCCTATCATGGCGCCTGTGTGGAAGGATTGGCGAGTGGTCCCGCCATCATCGCCCGTTGGGGCCGCTCCTTGTCACAGCTGGATGAGAATCACCCCGCGCATGACATTGTGGCGTGGTATCTCGGCCATCTGGTGGCCTCCATGCTGGCAATGCTTTCTCCCGGTCGCATCGTGTTTGGCGGCGGAGTGATGGGTACGCCCGGGCTTCTGGACCGCGTCCGTGTCCATGCCGAACATTTCGCGGCTGGTTATCTCGCTGAGCTTGGCACGGTAGGCCAGATCATACAACCGCCTCAACTGGAGGCCGATGTCGGACTGAGAGGCGCGTTGCTATTGGCCAAGGAAGCTCTTGATCGCACCGAACCTGAATCGTCGCCCAAAAACCTAGCGAGCTAGGCCGAGATGCGTACGATCAATTCAGGAGCGAGGCGCACCGATTCACACGCCTCGCCCTTCATCCGCTTGAACAACAAGTCGCACATCAGCGCGGAGCCGCGTTCCAGATCCTGGCGGATCGTCGTCAGCGGCGGGTTGCTTTGCGCCGCGATCGGCACGTCGTCAAAACCGATGACCGACAAATCTTGCGGGACGGATCGGTCCAGCGCGGCTGCGGCTCGGATCACGCCCATCGCCACGACGTCGGACCCGGCAAACACGCCATCCACATCGGGATGCTCCCGGAAAAGCGTTTCCGCCGCGGCAAACGCGTCCTGGGAAGTGAGATGTGCTGGGATCAGGACGGGAGGCTGCGGAGTATCGGACGACGCTGACGACAGGAAACCTTCATAGCGCGCAGCAAATTCAGGAACGCCGATATTGCCCAGGAAGGCAAGCTTTCGGCGCCCTTGCGCCATCAGCCGTGCCGCCGCGATGCGGCCACCCTCCACATTGTCGACCCCCACCGACAAATAACTTTGTTCAGGGCTATATTGGCCCCACACCACCATCGGCTCATAGGTCAACCCAACTTCCTGCAACACGGCGGCCTGATCCGATTGACCCACCACCAGCACGCCATCGACCCGGCTGCTGTCGATAATCTGGCGCAACCAGTTGTCATGTTCCGGTTCGATGCGTTTAAAGAGCAGATCATAGCCCCGCTGTGACACCGCGTCGGCAAGATAGGCCAGCATCGCCATGAAGAACGGGTCGCTTAAATGTTGGCCCTTTTCATGGCCCAGCGGCAGGACGAGCGCGATCGTGTGCGACTGGCGCGTGCGCAGCATGCGCGCGGCCGGGTTCACGGAAAAGCCGACCTCCTTTGCCAAAGCCTGGATGCGCCTGCGCGTCTTCAGGGCAATAAGGCTATTGTCCGCCAAAGCACGGGAAACTGTTGCAGCGGACACGCCCGCCAGCTTCGCCATTTCCTGCAAGGTACGGGCTTGCGGCACGCCTGTTTCCGATGACGACGCAGGCGTGTCGCTAATTATCTTCGCGGATGGACGTTTGGTCTGAGGCACCAGATGACAAAGCCCTTCTTGCAAACGATGGCAATGCTTTTCTTACTCGGTTTGCATCAGGTCGTGTGAAGCAGGCTCCGAAATTGCTCTAAAACCTCGTCTGATGCCACGGCTGCGGCGGGGATGATGCGCCTTAAATGGGTGAAGCCATGGATCAGGTTCGAGAACTCGATCACTTCGGCGCGGCCTCCCGCCTGATTCAGCCGTTCCGCATAGGCGATCGCCTCATCGCGCAGGGGATCGACCGACAGGACGACGATGAGGGCAGGGGGCAGGCCGGACAGATCCTGCGCTCCGAGCGGCGAGAGCCGCCAGTCGTTCGGGTCGCTGTCGCCGATATAGGCATCCGCCGTCGCCCGCAAAGTGTTGGCCTGCAGGCTGGGATCGGCATTCGCCACGCGGGAGGGAAATGCCCACGAGTCCGCACGCAAATCGACCGATGGATAGAGCAGAAGCTGCGCCTTGAGCGGGTGCGGGCCTGTCTCGCCTCTTTCCCGTGCCGCGTCACGCAAGCCGATGGCCGTCGTCGCGGCCAGATTGCCCCCCGCGCTATCGCCTGCGATCACGACCTGCCGGGCATCGCCGCCCAGTGCGTCCACGTTGTCGAGAACCCACTGCGCGGCGGCAAGCGAGTCCTCATAGGCGGCAGGGAAAGGATGTTCGGGCGCGAGGCGGTAGGTGCTCGACACGATCACCGCGGGCAGCGCTTCGCACAGATAACGGATCGTATGGTCCACCGTGTCGAGATCGCCGATCGTCCAGCCGCCGCCGTGGATGTAATGCAGGGTGATCGCCGTCGGTTTGGTCGGGCGATAGATACGCAGGGGCACCGGGCCGCCCGGGCCGTCGATGTTCCGCGCCTCCACCTCCGCGACCTCCGTCACGGGTGCCGGACCCACGATCAGGGGCAGCAGTGATGCGGCATTCGCACGCTGGCCGGGCCAGTCGATCGGCAGTTCCACTTCCGATGGGATGGCCTTCAATATCTCGGCCAGAGCGGGGTCCAATGTCATGCCTTGATCCTTTCATCGAGAATATCGTCAAGCGCCTTCACCACGGCATAGACTTCAGGATCTTCGACCCCGCCAGCTGCCATGCCATTGCGAACATAGGCGAAGCCAACTTCTCGTTCCGGCGACGCGAAAGCGAGACTGCCGCCCATGCCGTCGTGCCCGAAGCTGGATCCGCCGAGCATGGGCTGCACGCGCCAGGGGATCATGAGCCCTGCGCCCCATGCCGGGCCTTCTTCTTCCAGACCGAATTGCTTGCCGGTCGAGACGGGCCGGATCGCATCGGCGATGACCTCGTCGGACAAAAGGCGGATGCCGTCGATCGGGGCGAGGCAGGCCGCGTAAAATGTCGCCAGCGACCGGGCATCAGCCACAAGCGCTGCCCCTGCAAGTTCCATCGACTGCACATGCGGGTCGTTCAGGCTGCCTTTGCCGAAATCCGCCGCGAATGACAGGGCGCCGTTGATCGTCATCACCTGCCACGGCAGCGAGCCGGGCGCCATGCTTGCCTCTATCACGGCGGCTGCCTGCGCGGGATCGCGATGAACGAGCCTCGCGACGCGCTGCTGGTCGGCGCGGGGCACGCCGAAATAGAGCGACAGGTCGAGCGGGGTCGCGACATTGTCGGCGAGCCATTGGCCGACCGTTTGACCCGTCACCCTTCGGACAAGTTCGCTGGTGAACCAGCCGATCGTGACCGCATGATAGATGTGCACCGACCCCGGCTCGAAAATCGGGGGCTGGGCGGCCAGTCGGGCGGCCATATGCTCGACATCGCCGATCTGCTCCGCGCTGACATCGCCATCGATGAAGGGCACGCCGGCCCGATGCGCCAATGCGTTGCGAACCGTGAGGGCTCCCTTGCCGGCCTGGGCGAATTCCGGCCAGTAACGCGCGACCGGCGCATCGAGATCGATCAGGCCCTGACCCACTAGATGCAGCACGCAGACGGCAGCCACGCCCTTCGATACGGAAAAGACAGGAACGATAGTATCGGCCTTCCATGCAGCGCCACTATCTGCGTCGGCGACACCGCCCCAAAGATCAACAACGGTTTCGCCCTTCACGCGGATCGAACAAGCAGCGCCGACCTCCGCGCCGCCTCGCAGTCCAGTGGCAAAAGCGTCCCGGCAACGTTCGAAACCTGGCGCCACCGTGCCGCTGATCCTTGCAACCTTCTCGCTCTTCATGACCTCTCCTAAACCACCGTGCTGTCGGCTGTGGGCCCTTGCATAGCGCCAAAGCCACTGTTATGCAATGGATTGCAAGAACATCCAGCAAGGCCGCTGGAGAGAGGATTTCATGAGCTCCAGCGCATCTTGCGGCACCGTAAATGTACGGTTGCCGATTCGAACCAAACTCCTGTTCGGGTGTGGTCAGGGCGTGGAAGTATCGGCCACATTCGTCGCCAACACATTCCTCCTGTTTTACCTCACCAGTGTAGCTGGATTTTCGCCCGCAGTGGCGGGCGCAATCATCTTTGCATCCCTCGTCATAGATGCGATCGCGGATCCCCTGATCGGATCCTGGTCGGATCGCTCCCACTCGCGCTGGGGCCGCCGCCTGCCGTTCATGGTGTTCGGACTGCCGGTGATCTGCATCGCTTCGATAGCGTTGTTCGGCATAGCGGTATCGGGAGACACGGTGGCCGCCATCAGCGTCGCCCTCCTTCTCAACGTTTCGCTTCGGGTCGGAACATCGCTCTATGCGCTTCCCTATTCGGCGCTTACCGCCGAACTGACGAGTGACTATGACGAGCGGTCGAGCGTCACTGCTTATCGGATGATTTTCGGGTTCATCGGCACGGTCCTCACCATCGCGCCGGCCTTCGGACTCATCTTCGCGACAAAGGAGGCCTATGCGTCGCGCACTGCCTATATGCAGCTGGGGCTGCTGCTGTCAGCCGTAGTCCTGGTGATGGGACTTATCTGCATCCTTGGCGTGCGTCGGGCGGTTGCCGCGAGCCCAGTCGAGCACCTCACGCCCGCCGCGACGTCCAAATCCTTTGTCGAAGACCTGCGCGATCTTCTGCGCAACAGGTCGTTTGTCGTTCTGTTCACGTCGGCCCTGATTGCTCTGGCCATAGGTGGCAGCATGAACGCCTTAAACCTCTATGCGTACAGCTATTTCTGGAAGCTGCCCGCTTCGCTTAATCAGGTTCCCATCATGGGATTCCAGATCGGCCTGCTTCTGGGTATTCCCGTCACCGCGCTGTTGCTCAAGCACATGGAAAAGCGCGATGTCGTGATCCTGGGACTCTGCACGATCGCGTTCGGCCAGACCGCTTCCGTCCTGATTGCCCATCAGTTTCTGGGGCCTTTGCCTAACCCGGCGGCCACGGCAGTCCTGGTGGGAGCGAGCGGACTGTTCGGTGCCTGCAATTCCCTCTTCTTCATCGGATTTCAATCAATGATAGCCGATGCGGTCGATGAGCATGAAGCCAGGTTCGGCCAGCGGTGCGAAGGGCTATATTATAGTGCGCTTGTCTTCTCGGCCAAGGCGGCAGTCGGAATCGGATCCCTCGCCGCCGGTTTCGTCCTGTCGATGGTTGGCCTCAAAGCCAATGCCGGTGCGGGCGCTGCGCAAATTGCCGATCACTCCGCAACGTTTCTAGGGCTATTGTGGGGAGCTGGCCATGGCCTAGCCTTCCTCATAGTGCTGCCGTTAATCCTCACATATCGGCTGGATCGGGAACGCCACCGGCAACTTATTCGTGAGCTGGACACCCAGAGGGCTGTCGCGCCTGCCTGAGTTTCGGGCGCTCGCCTAGAAGGGAGTCGCTCAAGAAGTCCTGTAAATTCTCATCACGCCCATCGCCGGACGGGCGTGAAACCGCAAGGGAACCATAATGGCCTTTACCAGCCTGATCGCTGAGCAACGCTTTGTCCTCCGCACCTTGGCAGACATGGACAGGCTGAAAATCGAACCAGATATCATCGACGCGGTCCTTGAAGGTGTCGCTCAGCTTGCCGCAGGTGAGTGGGCGCCACTTCGACGTGCCGGTGACACGATCGGTGCAAAGTGGAGCGAAGCAGGGGTACGTTTGCCTGAGGGCTTTGCCGCGGCCTACCGCGCCTATGTGGAGGGCGGATGGGGCGGCATCGCTGCTCCCCAGGGTTTTGGCGGTCAGAACCTGCCATTCGCGCTGCAGATGGCGGTTCTGGAAACACTGGGAGTGGCGAATTTCGCCTTCGCCTTGCTGCCCATCCTCACCATAGGGTCGATAGAAGCGCTGATCCATCACGGCAGCGAGGAGCAGAAGCGACTCTATTTGCCGCGACTGACATCGGGCGTATGGGCTGGCACGATGAACCTTACCGAACCGCAAGCAGGTTCGGATGTCGGGGCGCTCCGGACGAGGGCCACACCTCGCCAAGACGGTCGGTGGAACATCACAGGTCAAAAGATATTCATCTCGTTCGGCGATCACGACCTTACGGAAAACATTATCCATCTCGTGCTTGCCCGGACGCCGGATGCGCCGGAGGGAACGCGCGGCATCTCGCTGTTTTTGGTGCCGAAATATCGCCTTGACGAAAGCGGAGCGCCGAGCGCCTTCAATGATGTGCGCGCTGTATCGATCGAGCATAAGATGGGCCTTCATGCCTCACCCACCTGCATGCTTTCTTTTGGCGATAACTGCGAGTGTGTAGGGGAACTGATCGGCGCAATCGGCGGCGGCATGCCTGCAATGTTCACCGTGATGAACAATGCTCGGCTGAATATAGGCTTGCAAGGCGTCCAGATCGCCGAAGCAGCGACGGACAAGGCGAGTGCATTTGCCGTTGAGCGTATCCAGTCTGCTCGCGCGGGGAGTGCAAACCGCGCGCCGGTGCCGATCGCCGAGCATCCCGACGTGCGGCGCATGCTGCTGCGCATGAAAGCGCAAACACAGGCTGCTCGCGCACTAGTCTATTATGCGGCTAGTATGGTCGATCGTTCGGCTGGCGGTGACCAGGACGCTCAGATGCGGCTCGAACTGCTTACACCGCTGGCAAAGGCCCATGCGACGGATATCGGGTGCGAGGTCGCATCCCTTTGCATGCAGGTGCATGGCGGCGTCGGCTATGTTGAGGAAACAGGCGTCGCCCAGTTCTTGCGCGACGTGCGCATTGCGCGAATCTACGAAGGCACCAACGGCATCCAGGCGGCTGACCTGGTCGGACGCAAGCTCGGCCTCGACAATGGCGGGATTCTTCTCAGCCTGATCAATGATATGCGTCGCGATGCGGAAGGTGCTCCGCTATGCGACCTGATTGCGGTTTGCGACGAAATCGGTCGAGGGATGGCCAGTCTGGGGCATGACGACCGTCTTGCAGCGAGCTATCCTTACCTCACTATGCTGTCGACCGCCGTCTGCGGCTGGCTGATGGAGCGGGAAGCGCGTGCCGCTCCCGACGATGCGTTTGGGCGGACGAAGAAGATCGTGTGCCGCTTCTACCTCGAGCAGGTTCTTCCCGAAGCGATGGGGCTTCGCGCCGCCGCAACGGCGAGCGCGGACCTGCTATATGCTCTAGACGCTGATGCACTAAGGGCCTGACCGTGACTGAATTCCGTGATCATACAGCGAGACCTGCATCCTTCATTATCGGTGTAAGGCGGATCGAGCGGACTCCGTCGGCCCATGGCGGTCCCTTGCTGATCAAGCTATTGCTGCAATCCGCCATGGCCCATGCGCCCGACCAGGAGATCGTGTACCGCGACACGGTCCGGCACAGCTATCGCGATTTCAACCGCCGCGTCGCGCAACTGGCGAATGTCCTTACCGATCTGGGCGTCACGCCGGGCCAGACGGTGGGCGTGCTTGACTGGGACAGTCACCGCTATCTCGAAAGCTATTTCGCCGTCCCCGGCATCGGCGCGGTGCTCCATATGGTGAACGTCAGGTTGTCGCCCGAACAGATATTGTTCACGATCAATCACGCCCGCGACGACGTGCTGCTCGTCCACGCGGATTTCCTGCCGCTGATCGAGTCGCTGTGGGATCGGCTGGAGACCGTCGGCACCTTGATCCTGCTCGCCGATGCCGGGGCGTCCCCTGTTACCGCGCTTCCCTCCGCGGGGGAGTATGAGGAGCTGATCACAGCGGCATCTCCCTCCTTCCTCTTCCCGGACTTCGATGAGGATGCCTGCGCGACGACTTTCTACACGACTGGCACGACGGGTTTGCCCAAGGGCGTGTCATTCAGCCATCGCCAACTGGTCCTGCATAGTCTGGCGGCTGCCACTGCGTTGGGCTCCGCTGCCGATCAGGGACGGCTTCACCGCGGCGACGTCTACATGCCGATCACGCCGATGTTTCACGTCCATGCCTGGGGCTTGCCCTTCGTCGCTACCATGTTGGGGCTAAAGCAGGTGTATCCGGGGCGCTATGAGGCGGAAACGCTGCTCATGCTGCGCCGAAAGGAAGGCGTCACTTTCTCGCACTGCGTGCCGACATTGCTCCAGATGCTTCTCTCCTGTCCAGACAGCAGCGAAACGGACCTTGGCGGATGGAAGATCGTCATCGGCGGTTCTGCTCTTTCGGCAGGACTTGCGCGCACGGCAATTGAGCGGGGCATCGACATCTTCACCGGTTATGGCATGAGTGAGACCTGCCCGATCCTCAGTCTGGCGCAATTGGCGACCGATATGATGGAGGAGGGGCTAGCGGCGCAGATTGCCGCCCGAACAAAGGCCGGCCGCCCAGTTCCGCTTGTGGAACTCGCCATCATCGACGAGTCCTGCAATTCTCTCCCGCATGATGGAGAACAGTCAGGCGAGATCGTCGCGCGCGCCCCTTGGCTCACTCAGGCCTATGTTGGCGACGCCGCCGCCTCGGAACGGCTATGGGCCACCGGCTACCTGCATACCGGCGATGTTGGGATGATCGACCCCGGCGGCTGGCTGCGAATTACCGATCGGATGAAGGATGTCATCAAGTCAGGCGGCGAATGGGTGTCATCTCTTGAAATAGAAGACCTGATCTCGCAGCACTGCGACGTTCGCGAGGTCGCAGTGATCGGCATTCCTGACGCCCGTTGGGGCGAGCGTCCACTGGCGCTCATCGTCGCGGCAAGTGAAGCATCGTCGGCGATCACCAGCGAAGCCATAGCGGTTCATCTGCAACCCTATTGTGACCAGGGGATCATCTCCAAATGGGCGATCCCCGAGGTCATTCAGGTCGATGCCCTTGCCAAGACGAGTGTCGGCAAACTCGACAAAAAGACCCTCCGCGCGCGTTTCGGGCAACTTTGATATTTTGTCCCGCATCTAAGGAGGTCAGTGGTTATCCGGCGGTCGCGCAGTACTGAAGAATAAGATGTCGGGCATGCCACGTGGCGCGCCTTGATGTCGTTTTTCTGCCATTATCGCGGTGCCATTCGGATGGCGCCATCAAGACGTATGACTTCGCCATTGAGCATCGGGTTACGGACGATTGCTTCGACCATTTGAGCATATTCCTCGGGGCGTCCCAACCGGCTGGGGTGAGGAACCTGCGCGCCAAGGGAAAGCTGGGCGGGCTGCGGCAGTCCCATCAGCATAGAGGTCAGGAACAGACCTGGCGCGATGCTCATCACCCGGATACGATGCTGGGCAAGGTCGCGAGCAGCGGAAAGGGTGAGCCCTACCACACCGCCCTTTGAAGAGGCGTAGGCGGCTTGCCCAATCTGTCCGTCATAGGCTGCGACGGAGGCTGTGTTGACGATTACGCCTGCCTCCTCCCCTTCTATGTCTGCGGCGATCAGGCGCGCGGCGACCTTCGACAGTATGTTGAAGGTGCCTACCAAGTTGATCTCTACGGCCTTGCGGTAGGTGGACAATGAATGGGGCTGACCCAGCCTGTCCACAATACGCATCGCAGGAGCGATCCCCGCGCAGTTGACCAGGATACGGGCGGTGCCATGGGATGATTCCGCCATCGCAAGGGCCTCCGTCACGCCCTCGTCATCGGTCACATCGACCGGTAGGAATATGCCGCCGATCTCATTCGCCGTGGCAGAGCCGACATCGGCGTTAAGGTCAAAGATGGCGACCCGTGCACCCGATGCCGCTAGCAAGCGCGCGGTCGCGCCTCCCAAACCCGAAGCTCCACCGGTAACGATGGCAGCGCAGCCGTTGATGTCCATGATTAAAATGCTCCTTCAATTCATTTGCTAGCGACCGTGATGGCTTAGCCTCGTCGATCCCATGGTCGGGTCGAGCCGGCAATTGAAGCGATGAGATTGACGTTCCGATCAGGTGAGGAACACCCTGCACGCCCCCTAACGCTGCCTGGCGATTTCCTCGTTGCGCAGCAGGAAGCGCTGCACCTTGCCACTGGGCGTCTTGGGCAGTGATTCCACAAACGCGACTTCGCGCGGATAGGCATGAGCCGACAGGCGCGTCTTGACGTAGCGCTGGATCGATGATGCCAGATCCGGTTGGTCAGCACTATAGCCCTGGTTCAGTACGATGAACGCCTTGATGATCTCGGTACGCTCGGGGTCCGGTTTTCCGATCACCGCGGATTCCATTACGGCTTCATGTTCGAGCAGTGCGCTTTCGACGTCGAATGGCCCGACGCGGTAGCCGGAAGTCGTGATCACGTCGTCCGCGCGGCCGATGAAGGAAATGCTGCCGTCCTCATTCTGCTCGACCGTGTCGCCGCTCAAATAATAATCACCGACGAACGCTTTGGTTTCCCGCTCCAGATAGCCCGAAAACCACATCATCGGCGATGCCTTGCGATCCAGCGCGAGTATGCCCGGCTCCCCTTGAGGCAGTTCCTCCCCTTCTGGCGAGATGACGACGACGCGATGCCCAGGGGACGCGAAGCCGGCCGAGCCGACATGGATGGAATGATCGATCCCATGATGGTTGCACAGCACCATGCCGAGTTCGGTCTGCCCGTAATGATCATAGATCGGCGCGCTCAAATGCTCGTTAAACCAGCGTATGATCTCAGGATTAAGTGGCTCGCCTGCGCTACTGACGGCGCGAAGCTGGCCTTTGATGCGCGCGGCCTTCTCCGCCCCTCCCGCCAACAGCAACCGATAAGCCGTCGGCGATCCTGCAAGATTTGTGATCCCCAGTTCGGCAATCGTATCATAGGCGTCGTCAACATCGAACCCGCGCTGGTTGAAGGTCGTCGTCATGCCAAGTGCCAGAGGACCGGTTACCGCATAATATAGGCCATAGGCCCAGCCGGGGTCGGCCAAATTCCAGAATTGGTCGTCACTGCGCAGGCCCACAGCATCGCGCATGTAGGCAGCGAATGCCGCAATCGCCTTGATCGGCACCAGCAGCGGCTTGGCGGGCCCGGTGGTTCCGGAGGTGAACATGATGAGGAACGGATCGTCCAGGCCGCAAGGTACTGCCAAATGGCCGTCTTCCTCGCTTTCGATCATGAGCCAGAAGTCCCGCTGGCCGTTGTCCTTATTTGCGCCCACGATGATCTGCTCAATCGACGAAGGGAGATCGGCGATCTTGGGACAATTGTCCTGATCCGTTACGATCATGCGGGTGTCCGCCTCTGTCAGGCGATATTCGATCGCCTTCGATCCAAAGGCGGTAAACAAGGGCTGGTAAACCGCTCCCAGCCGCCAGGTGGCGAGGATTAAAATCAGGAGTTCGGGCGAGCGTGGCAGCAAACCGGCGACCCGGTCACCCTTGACCACACCCAAAGACGCCAGCACTGTCGCCAGCCGCGCGCTATCATGGACGAGCCGGGCAAAGGTCCATTCCCGCGTCGCCCCATCAAGCCCGCGATGACGCAATGCCACGCGTTCCCGATCAGCAGCATGCCGGTCGCCACACAATATAGCCGCGTTGGTGTGCCCGTTATCGTCGAGATCAAGACAAGAGAGGGCCGCCTTCAGGTCGAACATGGAGACGGCACTGTTATCGTCGCCGCCGCCCCGCGAACATGTACCGTCCATGCCTTCCCACTCCGATTCACAAATGCGCGATCGATGCATTTTACAGCTTCGCATGTCGCTTAAGTTCAAATCATCTTCCCTGCCCAGCGCATGTTCGGCAGAGAGGAAGCCCCGGCACCGGATCGTCCGGTGTCGGGGAACCAAGTGACCGCGCTTCGCTAGCGCAGCTAATCAGAAACCCTTGCGGATCCTGACACCGATCGTACGGGGAACCGGACCGTTGAGAGCGGTAGGCACGAAATAATCCGTCGGTCCGCGCTCATCCGTCAGGTTTTCGCCAAACAGCGCAATTTCGTAAGGACCTCGCCGGATACCCAGCGTCGCTCCCAACAGATCATAACGGCCTGCCGTGACACCCCCAATCGTGGGACGTGATCCCGTCTCGCTAAAGTTCACGTTGCTGAAAAGTTCGAGATTGTTGCTGATCTCGCGAGTGTAGCTGGCGTCGATGCGAAAGTTATAACCTGCAGAATTTACCAGGCGGCGACCTTCGGCCAGGCGAGGAAGTTGAGCCGTAACCTGCGGGTCTACCTCATCATATTTGCTGGAATTGATGTTGGCGACCGCTCCCAATGTCAAACCGGGCACGGGCGTGCGCCAATTTACATCGATATCGATGCCAGTAGAGTGAGCCCGCCCGATGTTCAGGAAACCGCCGATACCCGCAGACGTATTATAGCTCGATTGCAGCCCGTCGAATTTGATATGGTAGACGTTGGCCGCCAGAGTTAACGTCCGATTGAAGAGCCGTACCCTGGTGCCGAGTTCGTAATTGGTCAACGACAAGGGATCCAGCAAGATCTTGGCTGGGAAGCCATCGGCCTCCAGCAATTGCACCTGAAGCGCGGACTGAATCGTGTTAACACGGAAGCCCGTTGATACAGTGGCGAATGCCGAAATATCGTCATTCGGGAAATATGACAGGTTTGCGCGCCAAGTGGTCTTCTTCAGCGTTGCGGGCAGGCTGGATGTCGCGTCCTCATATTTGCGGCGATCATGATAGTAGCGGACACCAAGAAGCGGCACGAGCTTTCCACCGAACAGATCATAACTGATTTCGCCAAAACCGGCCCAATTTTTGGTCACTGCATTGTTATCGGCTACCTGCTGGACCACCACAAAGTCCAGAGCGTTACGCTGCGGACCTTCGCCGGCGCTATAGGCGCCGCCTACAACCCAATGGAATGGCCCTGCACCGGTAGATCTCGCTCGAATTTCCTGATTGAAGTTTTTCGGATCGAAGAAGGAGTCGAATTTCCCTCCAGGAATACCCAGCACTCCCAGCGGTGTGCGGTAACCAAACGACCCTTTCAGGTAACTGGTAGAACTCGTTATCGCGACGCCGCCCAGGTCGAGGTCACCGGTCAGGCTGTAAAGCGTATATTTGGATCTGGTGAAACTATCGATACCCGCCGTATTCTCGTAGGTATATGGATCGACACCGCTGTAAATGGATTGAAAACCTTGGGTTGGCCTGAACTGCCAGACTTGCGCGCGGAGCGTGAACCTGTCGGAGGGCTTGAACAAAACCGCGATCCGCCAGTCCCGATTTATTTGGTGATTGACGTCCTTTTCATCGGGCGTGCCGTCATTAGCTCCGTAATAAACGTCGGCATAGCCCTGCTGGCGCGAAATGCCGCCACTTACTCTTATAGCCAGCACGTCCTTGATAATCGGTACCGACAGGGCGCCCGCAACACCCCAGTTCAGGCCGGACGCATCCTTTGTGGACGAGGCGGAGGCTTCGCCCAGCACCTGGACCGCCGATAGATCAGGGTCGCGGGTGCGGAAGATGATAGTGCCGCCTGCCGAACCTTGCCCGTAGAGCGTGCCCTGAGGGCCACGAAGAACCTCAACCCGTTCCAGATCAAGAAACTTGATGGGAGGAGCAATACCGAAATTTGGAACGACAAAGGGTACATCGTCCAGATAATAGCCGATGGGGGTTTCACCGTTGGTCCCACCGACGCCGACGCCGCGAATATTATAGGATTTGATACCGGCAGCAGTCTCCTGCGCGATGGACGCGCCGGGAATGGCAGTGATCAGGTTGTTGACGTCCTGAACATTCTTTTCCTTGAGGCTTTCGCCTGAGAATGCCTGGATCGCCAAAGGCGTTTTTTGCAGTGACTGCGGCCCGGTTTTGGACGCGGTCACGACGATGTCGGGGACAGAGCTCTGCGTGGCCGATGATTGCGCTGCGACAGTGCTGCTCGCGTCGCCCGATTGCGATGCCGTCTGCCCGTAGGCTTGCCCGCTCAGCGCGTACAACGATACGCACGTCACGAGCGACATTCTTACCTTCATGATCATTCTCCCCACAACAGCAGCCGTCTAATCCGGGCTTGCAATGGTTTGCAAATTAGTCCACCTTGCAATCCATTGCAAGAAAGAATTTTTGGCTGATTTGGAGGGGCGGTAACATCCGCAATGCTCCAGGAGGGCCACGCCATCGCCGGGGGTTGCAAATGGGATGTGCCAATAGCGAAAGGCGTTGGAAGGACGAGACGGCAGTGCGGGACGGGGTCGGCGGCGGGACCTGACCGCAGTCTACTATACGTGCGTCGCTCGAACCTGAGCAGGATCGCTGGCCTCATGCTGCGGCCAGCAAAGGAAAATGTAGATGCAAGAAAAGCAGGATAGGATAATGGAGCAGGATCTTTTCAGTCACGTCGTGGGATCCAGCGAGCGTCCGCTCCTGGACTGGACTGTAGGCCAGGCTCTTGACCACGCGGCGGAGTGTTGGCCTGATGAAACCGCCTTGATCTCACGCCATCAGGGCCTCCATTTCAGTTGGGCGGCATTGAGGGATGCCGCGCATGATTTCGCGCTGGGACTGACCGCGCTGGGGCTGGGGCCGGGTGACCGGGTCGGAGTGTGGGCGCCCAATTGCGCCGAATGGATCATCGCACAGTTCGCCACGGCGGTAGTGGGCATCATCCAGGTCAACATCAATCCCGCCTATAGGCTCAGCGAGTTGGAATATACGCTGCACAAGGTGGGCGTCAAAGCGCTCATCTGCGCCGACAGTTTTAAAACCAGCGATTATCTCGCCATGGTGGAGGAACTGGTGCCCGAACTGAGCCAGCATACCGGAAAGATCGCGTCATCCCAGCTCCCCCTTCTGGAGCATGTCATCAAGATTGGCGGCGGACCGCGACCGGGATGGCTTGATTTTGACACCGTCATGCAGAGCGGCAGCGAGTTGCCGCGCGAGCGGATCGAGGCGATCGGCTCCGCGCTGCGCCCACATGACCCCATCAATATCCAGTTCACCAGCGGCACGACTGGCCTGCCCAAAGGCGCGACGCTTTCCCACCACAATGTTCTCAATAATGCCTATTTTTGCGGGCTAGCGATGGGCCTGACGGCGGGCGACCGGCTTTGCGTGCCGGTGCCGCTCTATCATTGCTTTGGCATGGTGATGAGCAACCTTGCCTGCCTCGTTCATGGGACTACGATCGTCTACCCCTCTGCAGGCTTTGATCCGCTGGCGGTTCTGGAAGCGGTGGAGGCAGAACGCTGCACCGCATTACACGGCGTCCCAACCATGTTCATTGCGGAACTGGAGCATCCGCAATTTTCACGCTTCGACCTCAGCTCCCTGCGAACTGGGCTGATGGCAGGCGCACCTTGCCCTATCGAAATCATGAATCGGGTTATGACGGAAATGCATATGCGCGATGTTGGCGTCGCCTATGGCATGACGGAGACAAGCCCGGTCAGCTTCCAGACATCGGTAACCGATCCGGTCGAGCGCCGCGTTTCCACGATCGGCCATGTCCAGCCTCATCTGGAAGCCAAAGTCATCGATTCCGTGACGGGCAAAATCCTTCCGCGCGGCACGCCCGGAGAATTATGCACGCGCGGCTATTCCGTGATGCTCGGCTACTGGGACGAACCGGAGCGGACCGCTGATGCGATCCGTGATGGTTGGATGCACACGGGTGATCTGGGCATTATCGACGATGAAGGCTATGGCCGGGTGGTAGGCCGCGCGAAGGATATGATCATCAGGGGCGGCGAAAACATCTATCCGCGAGAGATTGAGGAGTTTCTCATCCGTCACGACGCCATAGAGGATGTACAGGTCGTAGGCGTTCCGAGCGAGCGCTTCGGTGAAGAGGTATGCGCCTGCGTCCGCCTGCGCGCTGGCATGCAAATCACTGTGGATGACGTGATTGCCTCCTGTCGCGGCCAGATCGCCCATTACAAGATTCCGCGCTACGTCCGCTTCATGGAAGCCTTCCCTATGACCGTGACGGGCAAGGTGCAGAAGAACGTGCTGCGCGATGTGACGGTAAGCTGGCTGAAGAATGAAGGCGCTGAAAATCTACCGGACTGATAATCATGCTGTACTGGACTGCGAGGCTGACCCACCGTCCCAATACTTCAACTCTTCGTTAAAGATCATCCATCTGACGGTCGTTACGTATGCGCGCTTTCCGCTCAGTGTAAGGAATTAAAGTTAGTGCTGCGGGATCGACATCAGCCCTGAGCAGGGCCGAGTGCTTAAGGGGGGGCAGGTGCTGAAAATGACACTTGCCTCATCAGTTACGAATGTCCGCCAGTCCCGAGTCCGGTACTTCGTGATAGTCTCGAGGCAGTCGGTCATTGCCATCCACAGGCACATCGCATGGCCGCCGATCCGGCTGCGACGGCGCATCGCGGGGCTCACGGAAGGTAGGATTATCAGTTCTGCAGCGCAAGTTGCCGAACCAAGTTCATTGTCGACCCTAATCGCTAGTTCCGCGCCAACGCCGCCGCTCCGGGTGCGATGTGGACCTGCCCGATGCACCCGGAGGTGAGGCAGGATCATCTTGGTCCCTGTCCGATTTGCGGCCTGGCGCTGGAGCCGGAAATGGTCACTGCGAAGACTGGTCCAAACGCCGAGCTCATCGATATGACCCGGCGCTTCTGGATTGCCTGGGCGATAACGATTCCGGTGTTCCTGCTGGAAATGGGCAGCCACTTGTTTCCCGCGATTCACCGGGTAGATCCGTCCGCGCTTACGGGTCATCGTGGGCAGGATGGAAAGTTTTGGCTCGCCGCGCAAGCCGAGGCCGGTGCGGGGATAAGGAGGGGATGGCCCGAACTGCAGGGTCCGTTAAGGTCGATGACGATCCCGTGCGGGCGCTGCTGACGCGGCGGTGTCGGTTTGTGGGCCTTCCCGGAACGGAGGGATGGGCGGCACTCCCCTCTGACCTCTTCCGGGCAGCGAGCGATGGCTATGGGCAGGTGACCAGCCGCTAGGGCAGAGATTTGTCGCCGCGCCTCCCGCCGCCGACGTCCCCTTGTAAAGAATATCCCAGCCCGCCGGCTCTGCGTGGCGATGATCTCCCTACGCGGGTGCTTGTAATTATTGCCCTTGCCGACCGAAAACACACAGGTCCCCAGGTTCCGCACACGCAGTGGGAGTCTTCCGCTGAACTTTCCGCCATTATGGGTGCCGACCATATAGGCCGTCGTCGACATGAAGATGCTGAGTCGGAGCATGGCATATGGCGCGTCGCCCACGAGGAGCGTGTCCCGCGCCTGCCCATTTAAGTTCACTTCCCGATCGGAGTCTATACACCGTTCGTCCGTGCGTTGTTTACCTACCGTCTTGGTTTTCATCTGGATCAGGTAAATTTTGACTACCGTGATCGTGAACTACTCAACCTTTTCCTCGGTGTGCCAGGCCCCAAATCAAAATGGGGAATTGCCGGTCTCGCGCGTAACGTGCTGAACCAGAAGCGGATCACCAATATGTCACTAGTGGATTGACCGGGACAGAAGAGTCCTTTCGGGGATTCCCATCGGGCTTT
>CBIHNV010000041.1:0-27695 GCA_966211835.1 uncultured Sphingobium sp. | reverse complement strand
GAGCATGCGACTGAAAATCGCAGTGTCGGCGGTTCGACTCCGTCCCCGGGCACCACTTCGTTCTCTTTTTTGGCGCTTCAAGACGTGGCCGGCGATGCCGCCAATCTACCACGATCAGCGCCAGCCCCCTCATCAAATCAGCGTGATCGGCTGCGCAGGCAGGCGCTCTTAAAAATGTCGTTAGCCATCCCGGAACCAGTGCCTCCCGGCCCTTGTTGACTTGAGGGGAAGGATCAAGGCGATGGCGCAGGCGGCGAAGAGAGATATTATCGCGATCGGCGGATCGGCCGGGAGCGGCGCAGTCCTGCGCGGATTGATCGGTGATCTACCCGCGGATCTGCCTGCCAGCATATTCGTCAGTACGCATATGCCCGCAAACTCTCCGGGCCTGCTGTCTGAAATCCTGTCGAGCCGCGCCAATGTCCCGGTTACGCAGGCGATCGATGGACAGCCGGTAGAGCGCGGGCATGTCTATATCGCGGCCCCTGACCGGCATCTTTTGCTCGTCGATAGCATCATCTGCCTGGGCGAAGGACCGCGCGAAAATATGGTGCGGCCTGCGATAGACCCACTATTCCGGTCTGCCGCATTGTCCTTCGGTCCGCGCGCGGTGGGGGTCGTGCTGACCGGGATGTTGAACGATGGTGCGGCAGGGTTGCACGCGATTAAGGCATGCGGGGGAACGGCGGTGGTCCAGAACCCCCTTGATGCGGAAGCCGAGCAGATGCCTGTAGCGGCACTGGAGGCGGTCGATGTCGATCATGTAGTCACTGCCGCCGGACTGGGTCGATTGCTGGTGTCGATCGCAGGAACCGATGCAGGCGCCCCTGTCACCCCGCCCGACGAATTGAGCCTGGAGGTGCAGATTGCTGCCGGAGCGAGGCTGGGCAGCGAAAAGTTGAAAGAGATCGCGACCCCAGCGCGCTGTCCTGCCCCGAATGCCAGGGCGTGCTGTCGGAGGTGCGCGGTTCGAGGCCGCTGCGCTATCGCTGCCAGATCGGCCATGCTCATACGGCGGAAGTTCTCGCCTCGCGCGGGGAAGATGTAGACGAAGCCATCAGGGTAGCGATGCGCGTCATGGAGGAGCGGGTCACGCTGGTAGAAAGGATGGCGCTGGACGCGCGGCAGACCGGGCGCCTGGCCGTAGCCGAACTCTACGAAGCGCGCGCGGAGGAATATCGCCGTTATGCCACGACCTTGCGGGATGCCGCGGTCGCTTCATTGCGGCTGGACCGGACATCGCGACGGCAGGAACTTTGAGACGAAATGCCTTCTTTTCCAAGCCGCGGGCCACTAGCATGGCGCGACAGCGACTTTGGATTCACATGTGGCGAAGCTTGACGAGACAATGAACGGCGCAGTTGGGGCGGGGAATTCTACACGGCCGGATCAGCCCATGGCCGTGGTAGGCGTCGGCGTTTGCGCCGCATCGATCTAGTCCATCGGGGACCTGTTCGCAGGGCTTGGTCCCGATGTCGGGGCCGCCTATGTGATCGCGGTACGCCAGCAAGAGGGGCTGGCGGTCAGCACCGTGCTGGACTTGCTCAAAAAGCAGTCGGCGCTGCCTGTCCATGTCCCGACCGACATGGACCAGTTGGAGCCGAACCACATCTATGTGGGCGGCCCCGACGACATGATCACGATAGAGGGCGGCCATGTCCGCATCCGTCCCGCAGCCGAACCGGTTGGCCACCGGGGCACGATCGATTCGATGCTGATCTCGTTGGCGGAACAAGCCCATGACCGGACGATCGCGGTCCTCCTGGCGGGGCTGGGCGGCGAAGGCACTGCCGGGGTCACGGCTACCAAGAAGTTCGGCGGCCTGTCGATCGCCGAGCTTGTCGATGGCGGGCTTCAGGACGATGCGGGCACCGGCCCCTTCGGCGTCGTGGACCTGCGGCTCCCCGTCGGGCAAATCGCGGCGCAGATCGCCCTCTACGCCGCCAATCTCGACGCGCCGGGCGAAGGCGCGCCGAGCGAGGAGATGCCGGACGAGATCGAGGCGCAGGTGACGCAGATCGCGACGATCCTGCGCAACGTCACCGGCAACGATTTTCACGGCTATAAACGCGGCACCTTCATCCGGCGGGTCCATCGCCGCATGCAAGTCACGCAGACCGATACGGTCGCGGATTATGTCGCACGGCTGCGCGAAGACCGGGACGAGGTACAGCACCTGTTCCAGGACCTGTTGATCGGCGTCACCCAATTTTTCCGAGACCCCGCCGAATTCGAAGCGCTGGAGCGTGAGATTCCTCGCCTGTTCGAGGGTAAGGAGCCGAATGAGCAGCTTCGCGTATGGGTGCTCGGCTGCGCCACCGGAGAAGAGGCCTATTCCATCGCCATCCTGCTGCGGGAACATATGGCGACGCTGGACCATCCGCCTGAGGCCCAGATCTTCGCCACCGACCTTGATGCGCGTGCGCTGAACCTTGCACGCGCGGGCCGCTATACCGACGCCATAGCGAACCATATCCGCGCCGATCGCCTGGAAAGATGGTTCGTGCGGGAAGGTGACACCTATTGCGTCACCAAGGAGCTGCGCGAAATGTGCATCTTCTCGCCGCACAATATCGTCAAGGACGCGCCTTTTTCGCGCATCGACATCTTGTCGTGCCGCAACCTGCTGATCTACCTGAATGCGGATCTCCAGAACCGCGTCATCCCCATCTTCCATTTCTCGCTGCGCCCCGGCGGCGTCCTGTTCCTAGGCTCGTCGGAAAATGTGACGCGGCATCAAAAGCTCTTCGCGCCGGTCGACCGCAAGAACCGCGTGTTTCGTCGGCTGGAAACGGCAACGCGCATCATCCCCGACTTCCCGCTGACGCCACGTGCGCGCCTGCCCGAAACCCACAGCCAGCCGAGCATGCCGAACCCGATCGCCGGGCGCTTGACGCTGGCGATGGGTCGCCAGGCGGAGGCGATCGCCGAGCGCTATGCGCCCGCCTATGTGGTGGTGGACCCGCAGCATGACGTCCTGCATTTTTCCGGCCGCACCGGGCGCTATCTGGAGCCCAGCACGGGCGCTGCCTCGCTGAACCTCTTGAACCTCGTCCATCGCGATCTGCGGCTGGACCTGCGCTCTGCCCTCCACCGCGCGGCGAGCGAGCACCGCCGCGTCGAAATGCCCCGCCTACAGGTGCATGACGGAGAGCGTGCCTATGGCGTCAATCTGATCGTAGAACCGGTCGGGGGGCAGGATGTCGGGTCGCTGATCGTGCTCTTCCAGGACATCGGCCTGGCCGCCGAGCTGGCGGGCGAAGCAGGCGACCGGCTCGCGGCGGACGAACATGTCCAGCGGCTGGAGGCGGAACTGCGCGTCACCCGTGACCGGCTTCAAGCGACGATCGAGGAGCTGGAGTCCACAAATGAAGAACTGAAGTCTTCCAACGAGGAATATCAGTCCATCAATGAAGAGCTTCAGTCCGCCAACGAGGAAATGGAAACCTCGAAGGAAGAGCTGCAATCGGTAAATGAGGAATTGCAGACGGTCAATGGCGAGCTGAGCCATCGGGTGGCGGAGCTCGGCCGCACCAATTCCGACCTCAAAAATTTGCTGGAATCCACCCAGATCGCGACCGTATCTCTGGACAACGAACTGCGCGTCCGCAACTTCACGCCGGTTGCCACCGACATTTTCCACCTGCTGGAAACGGATGTCGGGCGTCCGCTCGACCATGTCGTGTCCCGCGTCCATTATCCCGAACTGCCCGAAGATGTGAAAAGGGTGCTAAAGACACTGGTGCCCATCGAACGCGAGGTGATCGACCCCGCCGGGGAGCGCTATTTCGCCGCGCGGGTGCTGCCCTACCGCAGCACGGACAATTATATCAGCGGCGCGGTCGTCACCTTTACTGATCTGACCGCCGTGCACCGGGCGGAAAGCGCGATGAAGGCAAGTGAGGAGAGATACCGCGCCTTCGTCACCGCCAGCGCCGACGCAGTCTATCGCATGAACCCGGACTGGTCGGAAATGTGGGAACTGGACGGTCAGGATTTTCTTCCCGACATCACCATGTCGTCGCGCGACTGGATGGACAGCTATGTCTATCCGGATGACCAGCCCGCCGTCCGCGACGAAATCGAACGGGCGCTGAGCCGCAAGACCATGTTCAAGCTCGATCATCGCGTTCTTCGCGCCGATGGGACGCCGGGCTGGACTCATTCGCGGGCAGTGCCGATCCTCGACACGGACGGCACCATCTTGGAGTGGCTTGGCACGGCGAGCGACATCACCGCTGCCAAGGATGCCGAAGCGGCGCAGCGCGGCAGCGAGGAACGCCTGCGCAGCGCGATCGAGGTGGCGCTTGTCGGCACATGGGACTGGAACTTGCTGACCGGGCAGGTCAGCTGGTCGGACGAGCATTTCAGGATGATGGGCTATAGCGTCAACGCCGTGGACCCAAGCTATGAGGCATGGATTGCCCGCGTCCACCCCGACGATCAGGATGCAGTGGAGCAGGCCCTGCGGGAGGCGCGGGACGGCAAAAGCGAATATGTCCGCGAGTTCCGCTCGCTGCATCCCGACGGGTCGGTGCACTGGCTCTCCGCCCGCGGGCGTTTCTATTATGATGCGCAGGGTGAGCCTGTCCGCATGATCGGCGCGATGGTGGAAACGACCGAAGCGCGCGAGTTGCAGGAAAGCCAGCAGGTGCTGGTCACGGAACTGCAGCACCGGACGCGCAACTTGATGGGCATCGTCCGGTCGATGGCCGAAAAGACGATGCAGCGCGCCAGCAGCCTCGATGATTTCGCCGAGAAGTTCCGCGACCGGCTGGGGGCGCTCGCGCGGGTGCAGGGGCTGCTCTCGCGGTTGGACGAGCATGACCGGGTCACGTTCGACGACCTCCTTCGCACCGAGCTGGCTGCACATGGCGCTGTCGATAATGAGGGGTCTCGCGTCAAGCTGAGCGGTCCTTCGGGCATCCGGTTGCGCTCGGGCATGGTTCAGATGCTGGCGATGGCGCTTTACGAACTGGCGACCAACGCGACCAAATATGGCGCGCTGAAAGAGCCCGACGGCTTGCTGGAGGTGATCTGGACTTTGCTGGACCATGAGGACGGCTCACAGCGGCTGGAAATCATCTGGCAGGAACATGGCGTCGCGATGGACATGGGCGATGGCAAGGCTCGAGGAACGGGGCAAGGGCGCGAATTGATCGAGCGTGCGCTTCCTTATCAACTGGACGCGGAAACCAGTTATGAGCTTGGAACCAACGGCGTGCGCTGTTCGATTATCATCCCGGTATCAAGGACGATATCATGACCGAACAGAGCTTGCGTAATTGTGCGATCCTCGTCGTCGAGGATGAGTATCTGCTTGCGGACGATCTGTGCGGAAAGCTTATCGAAAGTGAAGCGGTCGTCATAGGACCGGCGGCGACGGTCGAGGAAGGCCGGGCGTTGCTGCGACAGACGGAGGTTCTCAATGGCGCCGTGCTGGACGTCAACCTGCGCGGCGAACCGGTCTTCCCCCTCGCAGATGAGTTGGCGGTTCGTCATGTCCCGTTCCTGTTCACCACAGGATATGACGCGGCGGCCATCCCCCCGCGTTTTCATAATGTGCCGCGATGCGAAAAGCCGCTGCAAATGTCGCGGATCGTTGCAGAGATACGGCGGCTGGCGCATCGCTGAGTTGGGCGCAATCGTCCATGTCGGTCGGGGGCGATCCCTGATAATATGGCTCGATGACCCACTACACCCTTGCTGACCTGGAAATGGCGGACCGCCATATCGCGCATGGAGAACAGCATATTGCGCGGCAGGAGATGTTGCTGACATCGCTCCAGCTGAAGGGGTACCAGACCAAGGATGCCGTAGCGCTGCTCAAGCTGCTGAACGAAGCGCAGGCTGAACATCGTGCGCACCGGGATGCGATCGCTGCAGCGTTGGATAGATAGATCAGTCTAGAGCCGTGCGGCTGAGGCGGTCGTCGTCAGGGTTCAGTGCATCAAGGTGACAACTGCCCGCGCATCACGGCGATCCATGTCAGAACCACCCGCGCGGCGCCCGCATCCAGAGCCCAGACTCACCCCTGCACTGGCAACCCCTCCTGCTTCGGGTGCCGGACAAGGAAATCCAGGCAGGACCGGACCTTGGCTGTCTCGCCCTGACCGGGAAGATAGAGAGCGGTGTATGGCGGTGCTGCAGATCGGCGACGATCTGGTCGATCCCTTCGCGAACAGCATCCATGACCTGCCCCTGACCAGCGTCATCACGATGATCGAGGGGGATTTGAGCCAGGCGCTGAGGCGCGCCGCACCGCCGCTTGTACAACCCGAAAACGGGGTGTTGTGGTGACAATCCGCTGATCGCGCCACAGCTTCATCCTTCCAGGCATATGGGCGCGCGATTATCCGGCGATGCTGTACATTCGGCCACAGGCCCTAACAGGGTAGCACTGCCTGCCCAGCTGAAACCGATCATATCTGCCATGGAAAACTGGAGCGGGCGAAGGGATTCGAACCCTCGACCCCAACCTTGGCAAGGTTGTGCTCTACCCCTGAGCTACGCCCGCTCTGGCGGCCGGAGGAAGTCCCTCTCGGCGGGTGAGGCGGGCAACTAGCAGCGGTTGGGGAGGTCGGCAAGGGAGAATTTGCCCTTATTTGAAATTAATCCCGTCCACCATCCGCCGCGGCCTTCCAGCGGGATTGCGGCTTGGCTGGCGCGAACTCTCGCCCTATCTCTCCTGGCGCACCTTTTCTGGTCAGCGGCGGGATCGTCCATCATCCTGTTTCGTATTGGGCAGTGCAGGAGGAAGGGCGATATGGCGCCAGATCATGTGACTCGCCGTGCCGTTTTGCAGGGCGGCGGAGCGGCGATGGCGCTGCCGGGCGTGGCAGGCGCTGAAGCGAGCGCCACGCCGCCGGTATCAAACAGGGAAAGAGACATGTCCACCGTTGAGCTAAGCGTGAACGGCCGCCGCGTGCGTCTTGAACTCGATCCGCGCACGACGTTGCTCGACGCGTTGCGGGAGCATCTGCAGCTGACCGGCACGAAGAAGGGGTGCGATCATGGCCAATGCGGCGCCTGCACCGTGATCGTGGAGGGCCAGCGGATCAACAGCTGCCTGACGTTGGCTGTCATGCATGAGGGCGAGTCTGTCACCACGATCGAGGGGCTCGGGACGCCGGAAAAGCTGCATCCGATGCAAAAAGCCTTCGTCACGCATGACGGCTATCAATGCGGCTATTGCACGCCGGGGCAGATCTGTTCGGCCGTCGCGGTACTCGGCGAGATCGAGGCGGGGATACCGAGCCATGTCACCGATGATCTGGAGCAGGTCACATTATCCGACGCAGAGCTGCGGGAGCGGATGAGCGGCAATATCTGCCGCTGCGCCGCTTATCCCAACATCATCGCCGCGATCCGCGACGTCGCAGCGGGGGATAAAGCATGAGGCCCTTCACCTATAGCCGCGCCGCCAGCGTCGAGGATGCCGTCGCGGCGGCTTCATCCGGTGGCCGCTTCATTGCGGGCGGGACCAATTTGCTCGACCTCATGAAGCTTCAGATTGAAACGCCCTCGCACCTTATCGACGTCAACCATCTGGGGCTGGACCGGATCGAGCGGACGCCGGAAGGCGGCCTGCGGATCGGCGCGATGGTGCGCAACACATCGCTGGCCGCGCACAAGGATGTCCGGCGCGACTATGCCGTGCTCAGCCGCGCCCTGCTGGCCGGAGCGTCGGGGCAACTGCGCAACAAGGCGACCACTGCCGGAAACCTGCTTCAGCGCACCCGTTGCCCTTATTTTTACGATACCCGCATGCCATGCAATAAAAGGAAACCGGGCAGCGGTTGCGGAGCGCTGCAGGGGGTGAGCCGCAGCCTGGCGATCATCGGCACCAGCGATGCCTGTATCGCGCAGCATCCGTCCGACATGGCCGTCGCGATGCGTGTGCTGGACGCATCTGTGGATACGGTGGCGGCGGACGGCGCGCGCCGCTCCATTCCAATCGCCGACTTTCATCTGCTGCCTGGGGAGACGCCGCATGTAGAACATGTGCTGAAGCCGGGTGAACTCATCACCTCTGTGACTTTGCCAAAACCGGTTGGCGGGACCCATGTCTACCGCAAGGTGCGGGATCGCAGCTCCTACGCCTTTGCGCTCGTCTCGGTTGCGGCCATAGTCGATGGGGAGGGTGGTTCCCGCTTCGCATTTGGCGGGATAGCGCCCAAGCCTTGGCGCGTCGCGGCGGCTGACGCGGCCGCTTCGTCAGGCCCGGCCGCAGTAGCGGAGGCGGCGCTGGCGGGCGCGCGTCCGACAACGCAGAACGCATTCAAGCAGCAACTGGTCGCCAGCACATTGGCATCTCTCTTCCGGCAAAAGGAGGCACGGCCATGAAGTTCGACACGCCTGCCACCACCAATCCCATCGATCGCGGCCGGGTCGTCGGCGTCGCGCATGACCGCATCGACGGCCCCGCCAAGGTCAGCGGAACCGCACCCTATGCCTATGAGCGCCATGACACCGCGCCTCAGGCCGCCTATGGCTGGATCGTGGGATCAGCGATCGCCAAGGGCAAGATAGACGCCATGGATTTGCGGGCGGCGCAATCCGCACCGGGCGTGCTCGCCATCGTCACGCACCAGAATGCCGGGCTGCTGGGGAAGGGAAAGAGGAATACCGCTCACCTGCTGGGCGGCCCTGCGATCGAACATTATGACCAGGCGGTCGCGCTTATTGTTGCCGACAGTTTCGAAAATGCGCGCGACGCGGCGCGGCTGCTGCGGATCGACTATAGCCCGGAAAAGGGGCGGTATGATCTCGCTGCCGAGCGCGGCCATGCTACCGCTCCGGAAGCGGGGTTCGGCGGCCCTGCTGACACTGCCGCCGGAAACTTTGAAGCGGGCTTTGCAAACGCGGCGGTGAAGATCGACCAAAGCTACACGACGCCTGATCAAAGCCATGCGATGATGGAACCGCATGCCACCACGGCGGCCTGGGACGGCGACAGCCTGACCCTATGGACGTCCAACCAGATGGTGGCGTGGGCGGTCGAGGACATGGCGCTCACGCTCAAGATCCCGAAGGACAAGATCCGCGTCGTGACGCCCTTCATCGGCGGCGGTTTCGGCGGAAAGCTGTTTTTGCGGGCCGACGCGCTGCTCGCCGCGCTGGGCGCGCGGGCGGCCGGGCGGCCAGTGAAAGTGGCGCTGGCCCGCCCGCAAATCCCGAACAACACGACGCATCGCGCCGCAACCATCCAGCGCATTCGTATCGGCGCGGACCGGCAGGGGGTGATCGGCGCCATCGGTCATGAAGTCTGGTCGGGCGACTTGCCCGGCGGCGCGCCGGAGGTGGCGGCGCAGCAAACACGGCTGCTCTATCGTGGGACCGATCGGCTTACCTCTCACCGTCTGGCGGCGCTCGACCTGCCGGAAGCCAATGCGATGCGCGCCCCTGGCGAGGCCGTCGGACTGCTCGCGCTGGAAATCGCGATGGATGAATTGGCGGAGGCCACTGGCGTCGATCCGGTTGAATTGCGCATCCGCAACGATGTGCAATATGATCCTGAAGCAGGACCGCAGCGTCCCTTTTCCAGCCGCAAGTTCGTCGAATGCCTCCGTCAGGGCGCTGAGCGCTTCGGATGGGAGAGGCGCTATCCCCGGCCCGGCCAGGTGAGGGATGGGCGCTGGCTTGTCGGCATGGGCATGGCGGCAGCGTTCCGCAACAATCTGGTGGCGAAGTCCGGCGCGCGGGTTGGCATCGACGGGCGGGGCCATGTCACGGTGGAAACCGACATGACCGACATCGGCACGGGCAGCTACACCATTCTTGCGCAAACCGCCGCGGAAATGCTGGGCGTGCCGATAGAGGCCGTCACGGTACGCTTGGGCGACAGTCTGTTCCCCGTATCGGCGGGGTCGGGTGGTCAGTTCGGCGCGAACAGCGCGACGGCGGGCCTCTACGCCGCATGCGTCGCCCTGCGCGAGAAGCTCGCTGCCAAGGCGGGCTTCCCGGCGAACGAAGCGGTGTTCGAAGATGGGCTTGTGCGGCTCGGTAACCAGTCGCAACCGATCGCTGCGCTCGCGGGCGAAGAGGGCGTCTGGGCTGAAGACAAGATTGAATTCGGCAAATTGACGGAGGATTATGCGCAAGCGACCTTCGGCGCGCATTTTTGTGAAGTCGGGGTCGATATTGATACCGCCGAAATCCGGGTACGCCGCATGGGCGGCGCCTTCGCGGCCGGGCGAATCCTCAATCCGAAATCAGCGCGGAGCCAGGTGATTGGCGCCATGACGATGGGGGTTGGCGCGGCGCTGATGGAGGAGCTGCATGTCGACAAGCGCTTCGGCTTCTTCGTCAATCATGACATGGCGGAATATCTCGTCCCGGTGCATGCCGACATCCCGGAACAGGATGTGCTTTTCCTCGATGAACTGGACGACAAAAGCTCGCCGATGAAGGCGAAGGGCGTGGGGGAACTGGGCATCTGTGGTGCGGGCGCGGCGGTGGCGAACGCGATCTACAACGCGACTGGCATCCGGCTGCGCGATTATCCTCTCACCATCGACAAGCTTCTTGCGCGCCGCGAAGGGTCGGCGCTCGCCTGAAGCTGCGACGCATCCCTCACATTGTCAGGGCGGGGGAGCAAGACTATGGGGCGTGGCCATGAAAGCAGGCTCCCTTTGGCTCTTGCCCCTCCTGCTGCCTTCCGCCGCGCTTGCGCAGCCCGGCGTATCTGACGACAGCCAGGCGCGCATCGTCATTACCGGCGCGGGCTTGCCCCTGCCGCCGGGCACCCCTGCCTATGGATCGGTCCAGATTGAACGCGATCGCCTGCTCAATAGCGCCTCGGGCCGGATCGAAAGCATCCTCACCGACGTTGCGGGGTTCCAGCAATTCCGGCGGTCGGACAGCCGTTCCGCCAACCCATCGGCGCAGGGCGCGAGCTTGCGCGCCTTGGGCGGCAATGCATCCAGCCGTACCTTGGTCCTGCTCGATGGCGTACCGATGGCCGATCCCTTTTTCGGCTACATCCCCTTCAGCGCGCTGGTGCCTGAGCGGTTCTCTGCCGTGCGCGTTACGCGCGGCGGCGGCGTCGGCGCCTTCGGAGCTGGCGCGGTCGCGGGCACCATCGAACTGGCAAGCGCCACGCGTGATCAGTTGCCGACGCTTGCCGCCAGCGCACTTTATGGCAGCCGCGACGCCACGGAATTGTCCGCCAGCCTGACCCCCAGCCTTGGCGCGGGCTTCCTGTCGCTGTCAGGCCGCTGGGACAGGGGAGACGGCTTCCAGACGACACCCCGCGACCAGCGCGTAGCGGCAACGGTTCCTGCGGCCTATGACGGCTGGTCGGCCAATCTGCGCGCCGTTGTTCCGGTCGGCGGCACTGATGAGCTGCAGTTTCGGACGACCCTATTCCACGACGAGCGGACGCTGCGCTTTCGCGGCGCGAACAGTTTGAGCGAAGGCCAGGACGCCAGCATCCGCTACGCGTCGCACGGCCGGTGGCAGGTTGACGCGCTCGCCTATGTTCAGGCGCGCAACTTCGCCAACATCGTCATTTCCTCCAACCCGCCCTTCCGCAAGACGCTCGACCAGCGCAGCACGCCGTCAACCGGGATCGGCGGGAAGATCGAATTGCGCCCGCCCGTCGGTGGAGGGCATCTGCTGCGCGTCGGCATGGATAGCCGCTTTGCTGCGGGCGACATGTTCGAAGATGCCTACAGCGCCGCTACCGGCCTGGTCACGGCCCGCCGCCACGCCGGGGGGCGGCAACGCACGATTGGCATGTTTGTCGAGGATGACTGGACCCTCGGCAATCTCGTCCTCACCGGCGGCATCCGCGCGGACCGCTGGACGATCAGCGACGGCTTTTTCCGCGTGGCTGGTTCCCCGGCGAACAGCAGGGACTTCAAAGACCGAGCCGGCTGGGAGGTTTCGGCGCGGGCGGGCGCCTTGCTCCATCTCAATGATCAGGTCGCTCTGCGCGGCGCGGCCTATACCGGCTTCCGCTTGCCGACCCTGAATGAGCTTTACCGACCCTTCGTGGTCTTCCCGGTCACGACGGAAGCGAACCCGGCGCTGTCGCCTGAACAGTTGAAGGGGGTGGAGGCAGGTATCGACCTGATGCCTGTGCGCAGCGTTACCCTCTCGGCCACGGCCTTCTACAACAGGCTGGACGATGCGATCGCCAATGTCACGATGGGCACCAACCTGCGCAGGCGTGACAATGTCGATGCCATCATCGCCAAGGGCGTCGAACTGACCGCCAGCGCCCGGCATGGCGCAATGTCCCTGTATGCCTCTTATGCCTATAGCCACAGCATCGTTCGCGCGCCGGGCGACCTGTTCGATGGCCTGTCCCCGGCACAGACGCCGCGCCACTCCGTCAGCGCCACATTCGCCTGGCAGCGGCAGCAGGGGCCGGGACTTTCATCAACTTTGCGCTATGTCTCGGCGCAATATGAAGATGATCTGCATGTCGACCGCCTGCCTGGCTTTCTGACCATCGATGCGGTCGCCCGCGTGCCGCTTGGGCACGGCCTGGAACTGATCGCGCGGGGCGAAAATCTATTCGACGAGGATGTTCTTACCCGCCGCGTCTCCAGCAGCACGGCTGTGTCGGAGGATCTGGGCGCACCCCGGACCCTTTGGATCGGTCTCACCCTATCACGCTGAATCTCGCGCTTCTTGCTCCATTTTAAAGAGGGCAGGCCAACGCTTTGCTAGAGCGGCCGGACCGATCCGTTCAGAGGTTCCGTGCGCGCAGTTCCTGACGACTCTTCTCCGCTAGCTTTTTCGCAGGCCCGATTGGCTGAGTTTCGATCGCCAAGCCCGGCGGAGATCGAATTATTTTCCAGCCTCGCAGGCCCGGTGCAGCAGATTGCGCGCAACCGGACGATCCGGCGGGAAGGTGACACTCCGCAGGCGGTCTATATGCTGCTGGAAGGCTGGGCGCTCAGCAGCATGACGCTTGCCGATGGCGGGCGGCAGATATTGAAGGTGCATTTGCCCGGCGACATTTTGGGGACCCCCAGCATGGCGCTCGACAAGGCGGCCGAAACCCTGATGGCGCTCACGCCCGTCAAGCTGCGCTCTATCAGCCTGTCGGCATTCGGCAGCCTGTTCACCCGCGCGCCGCACATGGCGGCTCTGATGTTCCTTAGTGTCCAGCAGGAACGCGTCATGCTGATGGACCGACTTTGCTCGATCGGCCGGACCTCTGCAGAATGCCGCCTGGCCGATTTTCTGGTTCACCTGCATAGCCGGTTGAATGTGGTTCAACCGGGCACGGGGCCGCGCTTTGAGCATCCCTTGACACAGGAGCAGATTGGCGACGTCATCGGGCTCACCGCCGTCCATGTGAACCGCGTCTTCCGCACCCTTGAGGAGAAGAAACTGATCCTGCGCGACGGCCACATGATCGAACTGCTCGACATCCCGGCCTTGCGGAAACTCAGCGGCGTGCCGTCCCGCACGCTCGCCAAGGATCTCAGCTGGTTGCCAAAGCCGCTGCCCTGATACCGCTACGGGGGCAGGGTGGATCAGCCAGTTGCCGTACTTATCCCCGCAGGACCATGTTCCGTCCCTCGGCCTTGGCCCGGTAGAGCGCGGTATCGGCAGCGTCGAGCGCACTGCTCCATTCCGCCCCTTCGCTGATGAGCGCAACGCCCGCCGAAAAGGTAACGGCCCCCATCGGCTCGTCCGTTTCGCGCAGGGTGAAGGCACGCTGGCCTAGCGTCCGGCGCGCCCCATCCAGCAGCTCAACCGTCTCTTCCGGCGCAAGCCCCTGCACGATCACCAGAAACTCCTCGCCACCCCAACGGCCCACCATCTGCCCGCCACAGCTTTCCACCAGGGAGGTGGCGACCATCTTCAGCACCCGGTCGCCGACGGCATGGCCATATCGGTCGTTAACCCGCTTGAAATGGTCGACATCGCAAATCGCGACGGCGAAGGGCAAATTCCCCTTCTGCAGCCGGTCCATCGCTGTTTCCAGCGCGCGGCGGTTGGGAAGGCCGGTCAGAGCATCAAGGTTCGCGTCGTGCCGCGCGGTGTCGAGTTCCTGGCGAAGAACTTCAACTTCCTTGGCGGCGGCTGCAAGGTCCTGCTCGGCCCGCAAGGAGCGTTCGATCATGTCGGAGATGATCAATCCGATGCCCGCCGCATCCTTGTCGGCGAGCTTCTCATAACCTGTGCTGAGATCCCGGTTGAAATCCCCGGTCCGCTCGGCCGCGCTGCTCGCCACCTCTGCCAGGCGGAGGAGTTGATGGCGCGTCTGGTTCCTCAATGCCTCGGCCGCCTGCGCGCCGCTGGCGCCACCCAAGCCGCCGACGCAGCGCATGAAAATATCATCGGCCTGCTGCTGGCTCATCCTGATGCCGCCATCGGTAGCATCGTTGACAGCCTTCGACAGCGCCTCATTGGAGCCGCTTTGCAGCACATAACCGACGGCGTAATTTTGTGGCGTAGGCGCAAGGCTTTGACGCTGAAGAAAAGTCAAAACCTCATGCGCAACGGCTTGTTGCTCGCGCACCTTCATTCCCCCCGAATCCCCCGATTCCAAGGCGGGGCCGATAATATACATTAATTATCGTGCCAACGATCAATAAATAGAAAATACAGGCCAGCTTCTTCTATTCTGGCTTGCGGGAAATGGTGCTGCCGGCGAGGATTGAACTCGCGACCTCAGCCTTACCAAGGATGCGCTCTACCACTGAGCTACGGCAGCACTTTCACCATCGCGCAGAGCCTTTCGGCTTGCGGAGCCGGGCCTATGGCCGCGTGCGCCCGGCTTGTCAAGGCGGGTTGCAGCGGATGCGCCAATTTGCTTATGGCCGGGCTATGACCAGTGGACGGGATGATCGCAAGGCAAGGCTGGCGCAGGCGCTGCGGGACAATCTGCGCCGCCGCAAGGCACAGGCGAGGGAAGAAGCGGGTAGCCGTGAAGCGCCGCCATCTTCAGCCGAAACGGATCGACGCGACGACTAACGGCGACTGTAGCTTCGTGCTCTAAAGCCGCGCTGCCCCCTAAACCCGTTCGCCCTGAGCTTGTCGAGCCGGAGGCCGACGAAGCCACCGGCCTTACTGCTTTAGAAACGAGGGGGCTTCGACAGGCTCGGCCCGAACGGACTGAATCGTTCGGATAAGCGCATGCTGTTCTGGCGCCTACAAGGGGGCGCAGGCCTGTTTCAACCATTGCAGCGCGTCGCCATCCAGTTGAGGCCCGACGATCTCGACCACCCTGGCATGATAGGCGTCGACCCACGCCCGCTCCTCCGCCGTCAATATGTCGGTGTCGATGGCATTGCGATCGATTGGCGCGAAGGTCAGCGTTTCGAAACCCAACATCTCCCGCTCGGCTCCGGGTACGTCGCGCCGCTCGACCAGCACCAGATTTTCGATGCGGATGCCATATTCGCTGGTCTTGTAATAACCGGGCTCGTTGGACAGGATCATGCCGGGTTGCAGCGGTTCGTCGTTGCCGCCTGCTGTCGCGATACGTTGCGGTCCTTCATGCACCGACAGGAAGCTGCCGACCCCATGCCCGGTGCCATGGGCGTAATCGAGCCCCTCGGCCCAGAGAAACTGGCGCGCCAGAACGTCGAGCTGGCTGCCGCGCGTCCCTGTCGGAAACTGTGCCCGCGCAAGCGCGATATGCCCCTTCAGCACAAGCGTGAAACGCCGCCTCATCTCCTCGCTGGGAGCGCCGATGGCGATCGTCCGGGTGACGTCAGTCGTGCCGTCGCGATACTGCCCACCTGAATCCACCAGATAGAAAGAGCCCTGTTCGATCGGCCGGTTCGTCTTCTCCTCGACCCGGTAATGCACCACCGCGCCATTGGGTCCAGCGCCGCTGATCGTGTCGAAGGACAGGTCCTCCAGCAGTCCCGTCTCCTTGCGGAATTCCTCCAGCTGGGCGGCGGCGGTCAGCTCATCGATCCCGCCCTCGGGTGTTTCGACGGCGATCCAGTGCAGGAAACGCGACAGTGCCGCGCCATCCCGTTCCTGCGCAGCCTTGTGCCCGGCAATCTCGACCCGGTTCTTGATCGCCTTGGGCAACACAGCCGGATCGCGAAGCGGCAAAATGGTCGCGCCGCCCGCGTCCAGCGCTTCGAAGATCGCCGCCACCGCGCGTTCGGGATCTGCCGCCACAGTCTTCCCGGCTAAATCCCGCAGCGCCCCTGCAAAGTGCGCGCGCGGATGCACTCGCACCGCATTGCCCAGATGCTGCAAGACCGCCTCGTCGATCTTCTCGGGCGCGACATAGAGGTCGGCGGTCGCATCAGCATGCACCATGGCATAGGCCAGCGCGACAGGGGTGCGCGACACATCCTTGCCCCGAATGTTGAAGGTCCAGGCAATGGAATCCAGCGCCGACAGCACCACAGCGTCCGCCTTCTTCGTGGTCAGCCAGTCAGCCATCGCCTGGCGCTTTTCCGCCGCGCTCTGCCCGGCATAGCGATCCTCATGGACCACCAGCCGCGCGCCGCTGGGGGCAGGGCGGTCGGGCCAGACTGCATCGACGGGGTTGGTCTCCACGGCCACCAGCTCGGCCCCGCGATCCGCCAGCGCCTCGCTCGCCGCCTTCACCCATGCGCGCGTGTGCAGCCAGGGATCATAGCCGATCCGCCCGCCCTCAGGCGCATGCGCGCCCAGCCAGGCCGCGACCGACGTCTGCGGCACGCTTTCATATTGCCAGTGCGCGGCATCCACCTGCTCGCGCACCTGAAGCGTGTAGCGCCCATCGACAAAGATCGCCGCCTCTTCGGGCAGCACCACCGCGCTTCCCGCCGACCCCTGAAAGCCGGTCAGCCAAGCCAGCCGCTGCGCATATTCGCCGACATATTCGCTCATATGCTCGTCGGTCAGCGGCACGACAAAGCCGTCCAGCCGCTCGCGCACCAGCTGTTCGCGCAGCGCTTTCAGACGGTCTTCATGGGTGGACATCGCATTTCCTTGATCGAGAACCCTTGCGCAGGGCAGGCTGCCGCCAACATAAGCAGGCAAAGCCGCTTATGCCAGCGCGCCTCCGGCACAAGAATCAGGACCCTGAATGACCGAAAAGACCATGCCCCCTTCCGCCACTCGCCGCCCGCACAGCTTCGCGCGCCATGAGATCACAGTGGAGGACCCCTGGGCGTGGCTACGCGATCCGGGCTATCCGGACGTGAAGGACAAGGACGTACTTGGCTATCTGGAGGCGGAAAACGCCTTCTTCGAAAGCGCGATGCAGCCGCACAAGCCGCTCACCGACGCGCTGTTTGGGGAGATGAAGGGCCGTATCAAGGAAGATGACAGCTCCGTCCCGCAGAAGGACGGCGATTATGTCTATTGGCGGGCGTTCGAAACCGGCGCGCAATATCGCAAATGGTATCGCCGCCCGGTGGCAGGCGGGGATGATCAGCTGATCCTCGATGAGCCAGCGCTGGCGGAGGGCCATGAATATTTCCGCCTGGGAGCGTTGTCGGTCAGCCCGGACGGGCGCTACCTTGCCTACGCCATCGACAATAATGGCTCGGAACGGTTCGAGGCGCGGATCAAGGACCTGTTCACCGGAGAAATCCTGCCCGAAGTCATTCCCGACACACTCTCATCCCTCGTCTGGACGAGCGACAGCAAGGGCCTGCTCTACGGCATTGCCAACGACCAATGGCGCACTGACAATGCGCGGCTCCATTGGCTGGGCCAGCCGGTGGATAGCGATGTCGAGCTTTTCCATGAGGATGATGAGGGCTTCCGCGTGTCGGTTGGCCTCACCTCCTCGGAAAAATGGATCGTCATCGCCACAGGCGACCATGTCACCACCGAAAGCTGGCTGCTCCCCGCCGACAATCCCTTGGCCCAGCCGCTCCTGGTGTCCGCACGCAAGCCCGGCCGCGAATATGATGTCGATGAGCATGAGGGCACGCTCTATATCCGCACCAACGACAGCCACCCCAATTTCCGGCTGGTAAAAGCCTCGCTGGAGGCCTCGAGCCAATGGTCGGAAGTGATCGCCGCCGATCCGCATTTCTACCTGACCGACTTCACCCTGTTCAAAAACTTCTACGTCACCGAAGGGCGTCAGGACGGGCTCGACCAGATCGAACTGCGCGACTACGCGACCCATTCGGCCAAGCGCCTGCCCTTCCCGGAGGCGAGCTATTCAGCCTCGCTCGACGACAATCCCGAATATGACGTGACGAAACTGCGCATCGGCTATGAATCGATGGTCACGCCGGACACCATCTACGATTATCATCTCGCATCGGGCGAGCTGGAGGTCCTGAAGGTCCAGGAAATCCCCTCAGGCTATGACGCGACCCGCTACGCGACCGAGCGACTGACCATCCCCGCGCGTGACGGCACGCCGATCCCCGTATCGGTCGTCTATCCCAAGGGTCTGCCCCGCGACGGCAGCGCGCCGCTCCACCTCTATGGCTATGGCGCCTATGGCATCGCGATGGAGCCGGGCTTCTCGACCAACCGTCTGTCACTGCTCGACCGCGGTTTCGCCTTCGCCCTCGCCCATATCCGGGGTGGTGATGACCTTGGCCAACAATGGTATCTGGACGGCAAGCTCGACAAGCGCACCAACACCTTCAACGACTTTGTCGATGTGGCGAAGGGGCTGGTCGAGCTAGGCTATACGTCAAAGGGCCGGATCAGCATTTCCGGCGGTTCGGCTGGCGGCGAGCTGATGGGTGCGGTGATCAATAGCGATCCTGATCTCTGGGGCGCCGTCGTCGCCCATGTCCCCTTCGTCGACGTGCTCAACACCATGCTCGATGAAAGCCTGCCGCTGACACCCGGCGAATGGCCCGAATGGGGCAACCCGATCGAGGACAAGGCGGCGTTCGAAACCATCCTCTCCTACGATCCCTACAGCAACGTAAAGGCGCAATCCTATCCGCCGCTGATGGTGACAGCGGGCCTCAACGATCCCCGCGTCACTTATTGGGAACCGGCCAAATGGGTGGCGAAGCTGCGCGCGACCAAGACCGACCACAATATCCTGCTGCTCAAAACGAACATGGGCGCAGGCCATGGCGGCAAATCGGGCCGCTTCGAAAGCCTGCAGGAAACCGCCGAAGAATTCGCCTTCATCCTCTGGCAGCTGGGTGTAGCGAACTGATGAGGCTGCTGCCCCATCCCCCGTTCGGGCTGAGCCTGTCGAAGCCCTCAACTTCTGCTTTCAGCGGGTGCGGGTCGTAAGATGTCCTCCACCTACACCTCCCAAATCACCGCAGGCCCCGAGCATATCGATATCCTCGGCCATGTGAACAACGCCGTCTGGGTGCAATGGATGGAGCAGGTCGCGACCGAACATTGGACCCGCGATGCCGCGCCCGAGCATCTCGACGCCTATGTCTGGGTCGTGACCCGGCACGAGATCGACTATCGCGGCAATGTGCGGGAAGGGGAGGTGGTGACCGCCCGCACCTGGATACCGGAAGCGCCCCGGGGCGCCCGGTTCGACCGCCACATGGAGTTCACCGGCGCGGACGGCAAGGTCAAGGTCAGTGCCAAGTCCACATGGGCGATCATCGACCGGACAAACGGCCGTATCCTGCGCGTTCCCGCCGACGTCGCTGCGCCTTTTCTGCCGGGCTGAGCGCCGCTCGTCCCCCTCCTGCAACGGTGCAACTGGAACCCGGTTCGTTTCGGTACGTTACCCGGCTCTCAACATTGACAGGAGAGAATATGCGTACATCCGGCTATTCCCTGCGCGCTTTTGCCGCGGCTTCGGCGCTTTTCCTCGCGAGCGGTCCCGCACTCGCTGGTGACGAGGAACAGGCGCTCAAGGCGATCGCGCAGGCCCAGGGCAAGATCGACGCTGCCTCCAAATTGCAGGCCGGTCAGTTCGACCCGGCCGTCATAGCACAGGCTCAAGCTTCGCTCCGCCTGGCCAAGGAACGACTGAAGAGCGGCAAGGAACAGGACGCTATCAAGGCCGCTGTCGAAGCGCAGGGCTTTGCTGACACCGCCATCGGCCAGAGCCAGGCAAGCGTGAAGACGGAAGCAGACGTTCAGGCCTCCACCGCCGCCGCCGCGCAGCAGGATGCCGCCGCCGCCCACGCCCGCGCCGATGCGGCTGAACGCGCCGCCGCTTCTGCCGCTGCCGACGCCCGTGCCGCTCGCGCTGCTGCCGCAACTGCTCCCGCCGCTACCACGGTCACAACCGAGACCGTGAAGACCGCGCCGACAACGGTTCGCAAGGCTGCGCCGGTCAAGCGCAAGGTCGTGCGCAAGACGACCGCCGCGCCCGCGACGGTAGTCGAAAAGACGACCACCACAGTAACCAATCGCTGATCGGGTCAGGGAAGCGGTCTCCGGTCTTGAGCCGGGGCCGCTTCCTTGGGCTTCAAGAAAAGATGCCCACCGCGCCCTCAGCCCAAAGAAGCGCGACCGCGACGATCAGCGCGCCCGCTGCAACCAGCCGCTGTCCGCGCCCAGCCAGCCGCCGCACCCCCATTTCATAGATAAGCGCAGCACCGCCTAGCAGCACGCCAGCCGCCAGGAAGTCGTGCCCGGTCCAGCGCACTTCATTGGTGAACTGCATCGCGACCAGCGGTAGCGCCAACAGGGTGGCGACCAACAGCCACGGCGCGAGCCGCCATCTGTTCCGGATCGTTTGCGTCATCTCCAAGGCTCCTTACCGGATCGACAATGCGGGCTGCGAACTCGCAAAATCATCCCCTATCACAGGCTCTGTGGGCATGTCGTCGCGCTCCGTCGCCTGCCGCGCCCACATCGCAGCATAGAGGCCATCGGCCCGTACCAGATCCGCATGGCGCCCGCGTTCCACGATCCTCCCTTGATCCAGCACGATGATCTCATCCGCGTCCACCACCGTCGATAGCCGGTGCGCGACCACGAGTGTCGTGCGCTTGCGCGAAATGCTGCGTAGCACGTCCTGGATTTCCGTCTCCGTCCGGCTGTCGAGTGCACTTGTCGCTTCATCAAGCACCAGCACCGGCGGGTCCTTGAGCAAGGTGCGCGCAATCGCCACCCGCTGCTTCTCGCCGCCGGAGAGTTTCAGGCCACGCTCCCCAACCCGCGTGTCATATCCCTGCGGCAGCCGCATGATGAAGTCATGGATGGAAGCCGCTTTGGCCGCCGCCTCGATCTCTTCCTGGCTCGCGTCAGCGCGGCCATAGCCGATATTATAGCCGACCGTGTCGTTGAACAGCACCATGTCCTGCGGGACGATCCCGATCGCCGCGCGCAGGGACGATTGCGTAACCTCCGCAATATCCTGCCCATCAATCAGGATGCGCCCGTTCTGGATGTCGTAAAAGCGGAACAGTGTCCGCGCGATGGTCGATTTCCCCGCGCCGGAGGGCCCAACGATCGCCAGCGTCTTGCCCGCGGGCACGGTAAAGCTGACGTCGTGCAGAATCTCCCGATCGGGATCATAGCCAAAGCGGACATGATCAAAGCTGACCTCGCCCGTCTTCACCTTCAATGGCGGAGCCCCCGACGCGTCGGCAATTTCCGCCTGCGTATCGATCAGCCTGTACATCGCCTCCATATCGATCAGGCCCTGCCGGATCGTGCGATAGACCATGCCGAGGAGGTCCAACGGCCTGAATAGTTGGCTAAGCAATGTATTAACTAGAACCACATCGCCCGTGGTGAAGCTGCCCTTGCTCCATCCCCAGACGGTGTAGCCCATCGCGCCTGCCATCATCAGGTTGGTGATGAGAGACTGTCCGATGTTAAGCCACGCAAGACTGTTTTCGGACTTCACCGCTGCATCGGCATAACGCCGCATGGCCGTGGCATAACGGTCCGCTTCCCGCTCTTCCGCGCCGAAATATTTCACCGTTTCGAAATTGAGCAAACTGTCCACGGCATGGGCAACGGCATTGGTGTCCATGTCCACCATGTCGCGGCGCAACTGGTTGCGCCATTCGGTAATCGTCCGGGTGAACCAGATATAAAGGCCCACCATCACCAATGTCGCCGCGACCAGCCCCGGCCCGAACTTCACGAAGAAGATGACGCAGACAGCCGCCAGTTCCAGCACCGTCGGCGCGATATTGAACAGCAGGAAATACAGCATCGTGTCGATGCTTTTCGTGCCCCGTTCCACGATCTTGGTGACCGCGCCCGTGCGTCGATCTAGGTGGAAGCGCAGGGAGAGACGGTGGAGATGCACGAACACATCGTCGGACAGCCGCCTCCCGGCCTCCTGCCCAACCCGCTCGAACACGGCATTGCGCAGATTGTCGAACAGCACGCTCCCGAACCTCGCCCCCGCATAGGCGACGACCAACGCGACGGCGAGCGTCACGCCCGGCTCCATCCCCGGAGCCATGCGATCAATCGCGGCCTTGTAGGCGAAGGGCATCGCCAGGCTGATGACCTTCGCGATCACCACGAGCAGCATGGCGATCGACACGCGCCGCCGCAGAGCAGGAGCATCAGCGGGCCAGAGATAGGGAAGGAACCGCCGGAACGTCGCCCAGACGGGCGGAAGAGGCGTGTTGTCAGGCGTGGATGGCGGCATCAGGGGAATGTAGGCGACCAGCGCTTATCTTATAAGCCCCTCCCGCAGGCGGGAGGGGGAAGGGGTGGGTGAGAGCGCGAAGCGGTCGCTGCTGACCTCACAGGCCGCGCAATGCTCGCTTCGCTCACTGCCCACCCTCAGCCCTCCCACCCGCGGGAGGGGAGCAGTGTCCGTTAATCCCGCAGCAGCTCGTTGATCCCCGTCTTCGATCGCGTCTGAGCATCCACCCGCTTCACGATCACCGCGCAATAGAGGCTGGGCCCCGGCGTGCCGTCAGGCAGCGGCTTGCCCGGCAGCGATCCCGGCACGACCACCGAATAGGGCGGTACTTCGCCGATGAAGACTTCGCCGGTGGCGCGATCGATGATCTTGGTCGACATGCCGATGAATACGCCCATCGACAGCACCGAACCCTTGCCGATGCGCACGCCTTCAACGACTTCCGACCGCGCGCCGATGAAGCAATCATCCTCGATTATCACCGGATCGGCCTGCAACGGCTCCAGCACGCCGCCGATGCCGACGCCGCCCGACAAGTGGACATTCTTGCCGATCTGCGCGCAGCTGCCGACCGTCACCCAGGTATCGACCATCGTGCCTTCATCGACGAACGCGCCGATATTGACGAAGCTCGGCATCAGGATGACGTTCTTCGCGATATGCGATCCAGCGCGCGCGAAGCTGCCCGGGACCGCACGGAAACCGGCGGAACGGAACGCCGCTTTGTCCCAGCCCGCGAACTTGCTCGGCACCTTGTCCCACCAGTGGCCCGCGCCCGGACCATTGTCGATCATCGCATTGTCGTTGAGGCGGAAGGACAGCAGCACCGCTTTCTTCGCCCACTGGTTGACCTGCCAGCCTTCGCCGGTCGGCTCGGCCACGCGCAGCTCGCCCTTGTCCAGCAGCGCCAACGCCTTGTCGACCGCCTGACGGACTTTGCCCTGCGTCGTCAGGCTGACATTGGCCCGGTCTTCCCAGGCGGCGTCGATGGTGGCGATCAGGTCTTGGCTCATGGTCTTGTCCCCAGAATGTCGGCCAGGAATGGCGTCAGATGGTCGGTTTCGAAATCGATAAAGTCCGGATGATGCTCATGATTGCCCGCTTCAGAGCCATTATTTACCCAGATGGTGGTCATGCCGATCGCCTTGGCAGGCCGCAGGTTGCGGGCCATATCCTCGAAGAAAGCGGCGCGGCGGGGATCGACCCCATGCACCCGGCACAACTCGGCATAGCCTGACGGATCGGGCTTGGGCACATATTGGCAGGCATGTATGTCGTGGATCAGCTCGAACGTTTGGCCGAGGCCCAGCCTGTCCAGCACCCGCTGCGCGTAATCCGCATCGCCATTGGTGAAGATCAACCGCCGCCCCGGCAGCGCGGCGATATGGGCGTTGAGCGCCTCATCCACCTCCAGCCGGTCCATCGAAATGTCATGCACATAGTCCAGGAACGCGCGCGGCTCGATGCCATGATGGTGCATCAATCCCGACAATGTCGTGCCATGCTCCATGAAGTAGCGCTTCTGCGTAGCCTTCGCGCTGTCAGCATCGCAGCCGAGCAACCCCTGAATGAACTCACCCATTTTCACGTCGATCAGCGCAAACAGGTCCGCCTTCGCCGGGTACAGCGTATTGTCCAGATCGAAGATCCAGCAATCGACATGGGCAAGCGAGGCAAGCATGGCCGCGCCCTAGTCCTGTGCAGCGAGCAGGGCAACCTCTAACCCTTCTCCCCTGGGGGAGAAGGATACGAAGCCTTGGCCCAAAACGGCCTAGGCGTAGTTGGATGAGGGGGCGGACTAGGCGCTTCCCTAGCCCCCTCTCCAGCTACGACTAGGCGGCCGAGCCGCCAAGTCTCCACATTCTCTCCCCTAAAGGGGCGAGGACGTCTTATCCGCAGTTAGGCACTTCGCTGTCCTGGTAAAAAGTCTGCACCGCCTTCCACGCATCCTCGGCCGTCTCGACCCAGGTCAGCAAATTCAAGTCCGAAGGCGAGATCACGCCCTCATCCGCAAGTGCCTCGAAATCCACCACCCGCGTCCAGAACTCCTTCCCGAACAGCAGCACCGGAATAGGCTTCATCTTCCCCGTCTGGATCAGCGTCAGCAGCTCGAACATCTCGTCAAACGTGCCGAAGCCACCCGGAAACACCGCCAGCGCCCGCGCGCGCAGCAGGAAGTGCATCTTGCGCAACGCGAAATAGTGGAATTGAAAGCTCAACTCCGGCGTCACGAAGCGGTTGGGCGCCTGCTCATGCGGCAGCACGATATTCATCCCGATCGTCTGCGCGCCGACATCCGCCGCGCCGCGATTGGCCGCCTCCATGATCGAAGGCCCGCCGCCCGAACAGACGACGAAGTGGCGACACCCCGCCTCATTCACCGGATATTGCGCCGCGATCCGCGCCAGCTTGCGCGCTTCGTCATAATAGCGCGCCTTCTTCCCTAAATTTTTAGCGATCCGCCGCTGATCGGGCGTCGTCGCCGCGTCGATCCGCGTCTGCACCTCCTTGGGCTCCGGAATGCGCGCCGAACCATAGAAGACAAAGGTGGACTCGATCTTCGCCTCGTCCATCAACAACTGGGGCTTGAGCAATTCCAGCTGGAACCGCACCGGCCGCAAATCCTCGCGCAACAGGAATTCGGTGTCCTGAAACGCCAGCCGATAGGCGGCGCTGCTGGTCTGGGGGGTGTCGATGCTTTTCTGGGCATCGGCGGCTTCCTGCCGGGCGGGACGGAATTTGCGTTCTTCGATTTCTTTTTTGGTCATTCAACCCAACTTAGGAACCTCAGCGGCAAAAGCCACCTCTTCCCCCCATATCGAAATGAAAATGATCGCGATGGGCGACATTGTAATCGGGGCTCAGCACCGTGCGGAACCGCTTGCAGGCGCTCGCCCGCACCACCTCCAGAAATTGCCGTGTCTGCCGGTCGCCATTCCATCCCTGCTCGATGGTGATCCGCCGCCCATCCGACAGGACAAAGGCCGACACGTCGACAGCATTGCTGTGCGCATGTTCGGACAGCTTGCCGCTGCCAGCGATCGGACGGCAATTATAAGTGCCGAACGTCTCGATCTTTTGAATCTCCGCGCCCAGGATCAGCCGCGCGGCGGGCTGCACCCCATAGCGCGCCCAGGCCGCGAAATTGGCCGCCAGCCCGCATGTCATCGCGCCCAGATTGGTCGCAGGCACCCCGATGTCGAGCAGCTTGACGCTCCCCATCGCCGAACATCCGCCGCCAAAATTCTGGTCGGGCAGGGGCTGAAACAGCACGGATTGCGATTGCAGCTTCACCAGGCATTGCCGCAATTCCATCGGCGGCGGGGCGGACGGACGCGCGCCCTTGGGCGGCTTGGACGGTCGCTCCACCCGCCCGCGCGGCACCAGATCGCCTCCGCACGACGCGAGGGCAAAGGCAAGCGCCAGCAGGGTCGCCTGACCCGCGCCGCGCATTGCCAATTTCCCCCAATCCCGCTCTTTCATGCTCAACCAATTACCACGGCCCGCGCGCTTGTGGGTTAACGATGGCAACGGTTCGTCGCATCCAGACATTCAGCTTGACTCTCCTCCAGCGATCTTTAGGGCGGCCAGCGGGCCACGCGGTCCCAACGCCGCGCGAGCTCTCTGCAAGGAGAAGCGTACATGACTGATGTTACTGCCGCCGACGCCACCATTGCGCCCGCGGCCAAGCCGACGACTAAACCGGCTCGCCCCTATTTCTCTTCCGGTCCCTGCGCCAAGCCTCCGGGCTGGAGCGCCGACAAGCTGAGCGCTGAATCCCTCGGCCGCTCGCACCGCGCCAAGATCGGCAAGACACGCCTTGGCTATTGCATCGACCTGATGCGCGAGCTGCTGAACCTGCCCGAAACCCACCGCATCGGCATCGTCCCCGGCTCCGACACCGGCGCCTTCGAAATGGCGATGTGGACGATGCTGGGCGCCCGCCCGGTGACGACGCTCGCTTGGGAAAGCTTCGGCGAAGGCTGGGTGACGGACGCTGCCAAGCAGTTGAAGCTCGATCCGACGATCATCCGCGCCGACTATGGTCAGCTGCCCGACCTGAACGGTGTGAACTTCGCCCATGACGTGCTGTTCACCTGGAACGGCACCACTTCGGGCGTGCGCGTGCCGAACGCCGACTGGATTCCGGCGGACCGTGAAGGGCTGACCTTCACGGACGCCACCAGCGGCGTGTTCGCTTACGAGATCGACTGGACCAAGATCGACGTCGCCACCTTCTCCTGGCAGAAGGTGCTGGGCGGCGAGGGCGGCCATGGCGTCCTGATCCTCGGCCCCCGCGCGGTCGAGCGTCTTGAAAACCACATCCCCGCCTGGCCGCTGCCGAAGGTCTTCCGCCTGATGGCGAAGGGCAAGCTCGCCGAAGGCATCTTCAAGGGCGAGACGATCAACACCCCGTCCATGCTGGCGGTCGAAGACGCGATCTTCGCGCTCGAATGGGGCAAGTCCGTGGGCGGGCTAAACGGCCTGATGGCGCGCAGCAACGCCAATGCGGCGGCGCTGAACAAGATCGTCGAAGAACGCGACTGGCTCGGCCATCTCGCCGCCGACCCGGCGACCCGCTCGACCACCAGCGTCTGCCTCACGGTCGAGGGCGCGGACGAAGCCTTGATCAAGAGCATGGCTGGCCTGCTTGAGAAGGAAGGCGCGGCCTATGACGTCGCGGGCTATCGCGACGCCCCGGCTGGCCTGCGCATCTGGTGCGGCGCGACGGTCGAAACCGCCGATATCGAAGCGCTCGGCCCGTGGCTCGACTGGGCCTACGCAACGGCCAAGGCTGCTTAAACCTCTCCCCCATATACCCGTCATCCCAGCGAAAGCTGGGATCTCGGGCCACTAGGTTCGACCTAGCCGCCTGAGATCCTGACCTTCGTCAGGATGACGAATTGCAAGAAAGGCAATTCGTCATGCCCAAGGTACTTATTTCCGACAAAATGGACCCGCGCGCCGCCGCCATCTTCCGCGAACGCGGCCTGGAAGTCGACGTAATCACCGGCAAGACCCCGGATGAACTCAAGGCGATCATCGGCCAATATGACGGCCTCGCCATCCGCAGCTCGACCAAGGTGACCAAGGAAATCCTGGACGCCGCACCCAACCTCAAGGTCATCGGCCGCGCTGGCATCGGCGTCGACAATGTCGATATCCCGGCTGCATCCGCCAAGGGCGTGATCGTCATGAACACGCCGTTCGGCAACTCGATCACCACCGCCGAACATGCCATCGC
>CBIHNV010000040.1:0-28719 GCA_966211835.1 uncultured Sphingobium sp. | reverse complement strand
TCCTAAATCTCGCTGCCGCTCGGCTATGGCTGAAGGCTTTTGTCAACGCGGCCTAAGCCGTTCCGATCCAGTATCGGGAAGGTCGGCTTTGAACGGAACCAGACGTTCAATTTGGCTGACTTGAACGATCGGCTCTGGGTCGGCACAGTCGCCGTTAAATCGCCGCCTACGATCTGATGGCGGCGGTCCGCGCGACCGAGCGCTACGCCGCCGAACGCCAGGGCTGATTAGCCCCTACGCCGCTCCTGTTCCGCGCCCCGGTGAGCAGCGCGGATCTTGAGGAGATCCTGCCGCGCGACGATGCCGATGACCGTCTGCGTCACCGGATCAACGATGGGGATGCGCCCGACGCCCGTGTCGACCATCAGGTCGGCGATGCGGCTGATCGGATCCTGCGGCATGCCGCTCGGCTGAGAGGCGTCAGAGAGCAGCTCCGCCAGCGTGCCGTCGGGCGCGGTGCCCTCCACCTGCCAGCGCAGCGCGTCAGAGCGCGAGACGAGGCCGATCAGCCGCCTGCCCTCATCCACCACCGGATAGCTGCGATGCCGCGCCCCCTTCGCGAAGAAGGCGGCGGCGTTGCGAACGGTGAGGATGCCCGGCAGCATCTCCGGCGCGCGGGTCATGATCTGTTCCGCCTGCATCAGGTCGAGCGGGTCGACCGTATATTCCTGGAGGATATGCCGCCCGCGCCGCGCGATCTTCTCCGTCAGGATGGAGCGGCGCATCAGGAGGACGCTCACCGCATAGGCACTGGCGGAGGCGGCGATGGTGAGAGGCAGCATCGCGAAATCGCCGGTCAGCTCCACCGCGAAGAGGGCGGCGGTCAGCGGCGCGCGCATCGCCCCGCTCAGCGTCCCCGCCATACCCGCCAGCGCCCAGAGCGCGCTGCCCCCTGGTAGGACATGCCCCATCAGAAAGCCAAGCGCCCCGCCCAGTATGAGGAGCGGCGCCAGCACGCCGCCCGACGTGCCGGATCCCAGCGCGATCAGCCAGATCGCCGCCTTCACCACCAAAAGGGCGACCGCCACGCGAATGGCGATGGAACCCTCCAGCAGCGCGCGGATACTCTCATAGCCGACGCCCAGCACATGCGCGTCGATAAGGCCGCCCATGCCCACCGCCAGACCACCGATTGCCGGCCACCACATCCAGTGGACCGGTAGCCGCCCGAAGCCATCCTCCACCCGGTAGAGAAGGGCCGACAGCAACGACGCCTGCCCGCCCGCCAGCGCGCCCATGCCGAGCGCGATCGCGATCAACGGCGGGTCGATAACGATAGTATGGTGGACGGGGAAGAGCGGGCCGCTGTCGATCAACGCCGGCCGCCACAGGAGCGAGACGAGCACCGCGACCACCACTGGCACGAAGCTGCGCGGCTTCCACTCGAACAGCAGCACCTCGATGGCGAGGAGGATCGCCGCCATGGGGGTGCCGAAGATCGCCGTCATGCCAGCCGCCGCGCCCGCGACGAGCAGCGTCTTGCGCTCCGCCGCGCTGAGATCGAAGAGCTGCGCGAAGAGGGAGCCGATGGCCCCACCGGTCATGATGATCGGCCCCTCCGCGCCGAACGGCCCGCCGCTGCCAATGGAGATGGCGGAGGACAGGGGCTTCAGCAGCGCGACCTTGGGCGACATGCGGCTCTCGCCATAGAGGATCGCCTCTATGGCCTCCGGTATGCCATGGCCCCTGATCTTCTCCGATCCGTAGCGCGCCATCAGGCCGACGATCACGCTGCCGATCACCGGGATGACCAGCATGAGGAGGCCGACGCGCGTGTCGGTGACGTGCACCGCCACGGCCGAAAGGCGCCCGAACCAAAAGAGGTTGGTCGCAATGGCGATCGCCTTGAGCAGCACCCACGCGCCCACGGCCCCGCCCGTGCCGACAGCGATGGCGGCGGCTGCAAGCATCAGCATGCGATGGTTCGCGCTGTGATCGGCAAGGGGGCGGTGGGCCGAGGGCGATCCGATGGAGGTCATGTTGGTCCGGCTTAGGAGGGAAGGATGCGGGCAGATATATCGTATTACGATATTTATCAATGCCACCGATCCGGTTAGGGATGGACGCCATGGCCGCCGACCTGACCGATGCCGATTATGCGGCGCTCGCCGACTTCCGCTTCACGCTGCGGCAGTTCATGGCCTTCACGGAAAAGAATGCAGAGGCATGTGGCCTGACGCCGCAGCAACATCAGGCCTTGCTCACCATCCGCGCCGCGCCGGTCGGGGAAGCAACGGTCGGGCGTGTCGCGGAGCGGCTGATCCTAAAACCGCACAGCGCCACGGGGCTGGTCGACCGGCTGGAGGCGCTGGGCTTCGTGCGGCGGCGCGCGTCGGAGCGGGACCGGCGACAGGCGCTGCTCGAACTCACCGAGCGGGCGCATGTGGTGCTGGCCGAGCTGTCCGCCACCCACAAGCAGGAGCTGCGTCGGTTGCGGCCACTGCTCATCGGGCTGCTGGAGAAAGTAGCGGAGTAAGGCAATCCCATCGTCATGCTCTCGGCTGTACCCGGCGCGTGACCGGCTCATCCTGAGCCGAAATGCGCGATGGCTAGGAAAAGCTACACCACGCCGCGGGACACGACCTCCGGCGATGGAGAGCCGACCGGTCGGCCGCCGACGCACCTAAGCCATTCAGCGGCGATTTTTCGCTCCCTAGGTGCGGACAGGCAGCTTTCCGGCACTGTCGACCAAGTGCAGCGATTAGTGCCCCGAGGTGGGATCGGCAGGTTTCAACGTGACCGGCCATTCCAAGTAGCGTTCGAAGATATCTGCTTCCAACCAGGCCGTCAGGGCCAATGGTGTGAAGGGCATAACTAACGCTCGCGGGCCGATCACCGCCGGCTCCGAGCTACGCGTGCCTTGCGACTCCGTCGGTGTCTCTCAACGCATACAACAGCAGGTTTGCGCGGTGTCGCGCTACGCAGACAGCAGTTCACTCCGCTCGAATTTCCGACCCAACGTTCGCTTACCGGCCATGCACCGCAGCTTCGAACAATATTGCCGAGACTCAGGCTGCAGTCTCCTGCAGCCTGTTCTGGAACCCTTCGAAGGGACAGCGGTTCAACGCAGGGTCGCCGTCTCTACACATTCAGTATGGAGGCACCCGGCCTTTGCGAGCTCATGGAATATAGTTTCGCTCCCCAGGAACGCCCCCTCTTACCCGGCTCACCCGCCACGCCGGAGCATCCGCCTGCTCGCCGCGTCGCATATTTCGCTATCGGAGCGCTGCTGGGTTTGACCGGAGGGCTCAGCAATGGGCTGCTCATCGCCAATTTGCCGCAGATCCAAGGGTCACTGGGCCTCACGTCCGTGGAGGGCGCATGGCTCACCGCTATCTACACGATGACGAGCGTGTGCATGAGCCTGCTGCTCATCAAGTTTCGGCAGCAGTTCGGGCTTCAGCGATTCATTCGCGCATCCCTGATCGGTTTCCTGACCGTCACTGTGCTGCAGGTATTGGTGCACAGCTATGAGGTGGAACTGATCGTCAGGGGCGCGGCGGGGATAGTGGGCAGCGGGCTTACGACGCTCTGCTTCTTCTACATCATGCAGGCGATGCCCGCGAGCGCCCGAATGGCAGGGATGATTATCGGCTTTGGCCTGGCGCAGGTCGCGCTTCCGTTGGCGAGGGTGATCTCGCCGTTGCTGCTCGTCAACGGAGAGATTCAGAATTTGTTCGTCTTCGAACTTGGGCTGACATTGCTGTGCCTGGGGGCGGTAGCCCTGTTGCGCCTGCCGCCAAGCGAGCGAATCAAGGCGTTCGAGCCGCTCGATTTCCTGACTTTCGCGATTTTCGCTCCGGGCATGGCGCTGCTTTGCGCTGTGCTGGCGCTGGGACGGATCGTCTGGTGGACGACGCCATGGCTGGGCTATGCCGTGGCGGCGGCCATCCTGTTGATTGGCACGGCGCTGCTGATCGAACATAATCGCGCCAATCCGCTGCTCAACACGCGCTGGATGCGGACGCGCAACATACTGCGCTTCATCGCGATCGTGGCCATCATTCGGGTCCTTCTTTCCGAACAGAGTTTCGGGTCGGTGGGCCTCCTGACCGTCGTTGGCATGACGAACGACCAGTTGGTCGGGCTGAATGCGGTTGTGACAATCGCCACAGTCGCGGGCATCGCAGCGGGTGTGCTGACGCTCAACCCCAAGGATCTGCTCTGGCCGGTAGTGGCATCCGGCGCGATCATAGCGATCGGCGCTTTTCTGGACGCCCACGCCACCAACTTGACCCGGCCATCCAGTCTTTACCTCAGCCAGGCGCTGATCGGCTTTGCGGCGTTGTTCTGGATGGGTTCGGCGACCATGGTGGGCGTCCTGCGCGCGTTGGCGCGGGGGCCGAGCCATATTGTCAGCTTTTCAGCGGTATTCGGCATGGCGCAGTCGATCGGCGGCCTGGCGGGCGGGGCCTTGCTTGGCAGTTACCAGATCATGCGCGAGCGGTTTCACTCGCAGGTGATCGTGGAAACGCTGAGCGCCACCGACCCGATAGTGGCGCAGCGGCTGCAACAACTGAGCGGCGCTTATGCCCGCACTCTTGGCGATCCGCTGCTGCGGGGCACGGAGGGCGGCGTGCTTCTGGCGCAGCAAGTGAGCCGGGAAGCGAACATCCTCGCCTATAACGATGTCTTCTTCATGATCGGCGTGGTCGCGGTGCTGATGGTGCTGTGGCTGGGAGGGCGGTGGATCTATCTGCGGGTGAAGGGCATCAATCCGCTCGCTGAGGAGTTGGTGGCCATGCAGAAGATGCGGGAGCGAGCAGCGCAGTGAACGATCTGTCATCCGACATCGGCCGTAAGTCAGACGCGGACGCACAGGCGCGGCTGGACGATCCGGTCGAAGTGCCGGACGAAACAGCCGCGCGGCCCGACGCGCCACGGCGCGGCTGGGCGCCACCGAGAGGGAGCCGCAGGGCCACCATCCTGTTCATATTGCTGCTGATCGCCGGGGCGTTGCTCGCCCTCTACGCCTGGGATTTGCCGCCCTTCCGCCGATCCGTGCAAGTGACCGACAACGCCTATGTGCGCGGCCAGACGACCATTATCGCGCCGCAGGTCAACGGCTATGTGACGCAGGTGCTGGTCCGCGATTTCGAAGCGGTGAAGAGTGGCCAAGTGCTGGCGCGGATCGACGACCGCATCTATCGGCAGCGCGTGGATCAGGCGCAGGCTAACCTGTCAACCCAGCTCGCCAACCTCGCCAACAGCCAGCAGAGCCAACGGTCGCGCGAAGCTGCGCTTGACGGGCAACAGGCCGGCATCGCCAGCGCGCGGGCTCAGTTACTGCGGGCGCAGGCGGATATGCGGCGCGTCGATGAACTGGTCGGCGAAGGGTCCGTGTCGGAGCGGGAGCGCGACCAGACCCGCGCGGCCCTGGCCCAGGCGGAGGCTGCGGTGCTTCAGGCGCAGGCGCAGCGTTCCGTCGGCCAGCAGGAGGTGCAGTCGGTGCTGGTCGGTCGCGGCGGGCTGGAGGCGGCTGTCGAAAATGCTCGCGCTGCGTTGCGGCTGGCTCAGATCGACCTGTCGAACACCATCATTCGCGCGCCGCAATCGGGGCGGCTGGGCGAGGTGTCGGTTCGGCTTGGCCAATATGTGACGGCGGGCAGCCAGCTGATGTTCCTGGTTCCTCCGACCGTGTGGGTCTCCGCGAACTTCAAGGAACGGCAGACCGCGCGCATCCGGCCGGGACAAGCGGCACGGCTAAGCGTCGATGCGCTGGACGGAGCGGAAATCCGGGGTCGGGTGGAAAGGCTGTCCCCGGCGGCGGGCAGCGAATTTTCGGTGATCAGGCCGGACAACGCCACCGGCAATTTCGTCAAGGTGCCGCAGCGGCTGACGGTGCGGATCGCCGTAGATCAGCGCGACCCGCTGTATCGCAGGCTCAGCCCCGGCATGTCGGTCGAAGCGCGGGTGGACACGCGGGGCGCTCCTGCTCCGGGGCAGCGATGAAGGCGGCCGCCCTATCGCTGGCGATGGCGGTGCTGCTCGCCGGATGCGCCGCGCCTGACCCGCCGCACCCTGTTGCTTCGAGGGTAGTCGCGCCATCCGAATGGCGAACGGCCCTCCCCGCGACCGGCAATGTCAGCCGGGACTGGTGGAACGGCCTTGGCGACCCTGTGCTTGGCGATCTGGTCGAAGCGGCGCTAGGCAACAATCCCGACATCGCGATCGCCGCCGCGCGGGTGCAGGAGGCGCGCGCGAGTGAACGGCTCGCCCGCGCGCAGCTTTTCCCAACGCTAGACCTGGGGGCCGGGGTCACCCAGTCGCGCAGCATCAGCGCTTTTGGCACGTCGAGCGAGACGACGGCAGGCCAGCCGCTGTTCCAGGCCGCCTATGAGGTAGACCTGTTCGGCCGGATCGCTAACCAGGTTGAGGCCGCCCGCCGTGCGACGGAGGCTTCGGAGGCGGCGCGCGACGCGGCGGCGCTGGCGGTCGCGTCGGCAACCGCCAGCGGCTATGTGACGCTGCTTGGGCTGGATGCGCGGCGAGCCGTGGTGCAGGCGACCATTGCATCCCGGGCGGAGGCGTTGCGGCTGGCACGATCGCGGTCCGAAGCAGGCTATACCTCCGACTTCGAACTGCGTCAGGCACAGGCGGAATATGAGGCCACGGCACAGTTGTTGCCGCAGGTGGAACTGGCTCAGCGGCGGCAGGAAAATGCCCTCAGCCTGCTAATCGGCCAGTCCCCCCGCGTGATTGCGCGCGGCGCTGCCTTGGACCGGTTGAGGCCGCTGCCGATCCCTGCAGGGCTGCCATCCGACCTGCTGCGCCGCCGCCCGGACCTGGCGCAGGCAGAGCGGACTTTGGCGGCGTCTGACAGTTCGCTGGCCGCTGCGCGCGCGCAATATCTGCCGAGCGTCAGGCTGACCGGGTCTGCCGGACTGACGCTGTCGAGCGCGTTGGTAGACCCGGTCAGCATCTGGTCGCTAGGAGCCAGCATTCTGGCGCCGCTGTTTGAAGGCGGGCGGCTGCGCGCCAATGTCGAAGGGGCAGCGGCACGGCGCGATCAGGCTGCTTTCGCCTACCAGCGCGCGGCATTGACGGCGTTTCGGGAGGTGGAGGACGCGCTGGCGGCGGTCGATCGGCTCGCTGCACAACGCGTCCGGCTGGAAGCCCAGCGGGTCGCCCTGGCCGAAGCGCTGCGCCATGCCACGAACAGATATCGGGCGGGCTACGCCACCTATCTGGAGCAGCTGGATGCGCAACGGGCGCTGTTGAATTCGGAATTAAGCCTTGTCCAGTTGCGCACGGACCAGGTCAACGCGCTGATCGCCCTCTACCAGGCCATGGGGGGTGGCTGGAGTCCAGGTCAGCCGTAATCGCTCGTGACCACCCAGGTTATATTTCCGCCCCTTAATTTCCATATTGCTGGAACGTATCAATGGCCCGCCCATTGCTGGTGTGATCCCGCGCGCCCGCATATGGAGAAACTGGTTGTCAGACCCCACCCCGCCATCCCGCAGGCTGCCAATCGCGCCCGTCATCCTTGGCCTGATCATGGCGCTGATCGGCGTGGTGCTTTCGATCGGGGGCATCTGGCTCGCCGCCTTGGGTGGGTCTGCCTATTATCTCATCGCCGGCATCGGCCTGATCGCTTCGGGCGTGCTGCTCGCGCGCAGGCGGCTGGCCGGGGCCTGGTTTTACGGCGCAGTGTTCGTCGGCACGCTGATCTGGGCGTTTGCTGAGGTCGGGACAGACAATTGGGCGCTGGTGCCGCGCGTGATTGCGCCTCTGGTTCTGTTGATCGCCACCTTCCTCGTTGTTCCTGCGCTGACTGATGTGCGTCATTGCTGGAGATACGCCTTGGCAGGGACTGCCGGGGTGCTGGCGTTGACAGTGGTGTTGGCCATCACCTTCTCGCGCATGAACGAAGCCGCGCCCCGATCAGACCTGCCGCCGGTGGCCGCCGCGATGGGCGAGCCTGCGTTGATGACGGCGGGGAACGACTGGCCGGCATATGGCGGTTCCTACAGCGCGCGGCGCTTTTCGCCGCTGGGGCAGATCACGCCCGCCAATGTGACATCGTTGAAGCGCGCATGGCTATTCCACACGGGCGATCTGCCTTCATCAGCAAAGGTGCGCGGCACTTATGGTGGCGAGAATACGCCGCTGAAGGTCGGCGACATGCTGTATGTCTGCACGCCCAAGAATATCGTCATCGCGCTCGATCCTGCTACCGGCAAGCAACGCTGGCGGTTCAACCCGGGCGTTTCGGACGAGGCGATCCCCTACACGGCCGCGTGCCGTGGCGTGTCCTATTTTGCCGTGCCGGGTGCGACCCCGGCGCAAGCCTGCGGGAGCCGGATCATCTTTGGCACGCTCGACGCCCGCCTGTTCGCCATTGATGCACGCACAGGCGCCCGCTGCCGCGATTTCGGGCGCAATGGCGAGGTGGATACCAAGATCGGCATGGGCGCGACCCCGCCCGGCTACGTTTCCATCAATTCACCGCCGACGATCGTGCGCGGTGTTGCCGTCACGGGGCATCAGGTGCTGGACGGTCAGGATCGCTGGGCGCCGTCCGGCGTGATACGCGGCTTCGACGCGGTGACGGGGCGGTTGCGCTGGGCCTGGGACATGATGCATCCGGACTGGACGGGCTATCCTCCCAAGGGCCAGACATGGGCGCGCGGCACGCCGAACATGTGGACCATCGCTTCGGGCGATGAACAATTGGGACTGGTCTACCTGCCCATGGGCAATTCGGCGGCGGATTATTATTCCGGCCTGCGTCGGCCACAGGAAAATGCCTTCGCCACCTCTCTGGTCGCGCTGGACGTGACCACGGGCAAGCCGCGCTGGCGTTTTCAGGCAGTGCGCAAGGATGTGTGGGATTATGACTTCGGTGCGCAGGCGACGCTGGTCGATTATCGCGGCACGCCAGCGCTGGTGCTGCCGTCCAAACAGGGCGACATCTATGTGCTCGACCGGCGTAACGGCAAGCCGCTGACGCCGGTCGGCGAGCTGCGCGCGCCTGCGGGCGGGGTGGAGCCGCAGCAGCGTTCCCCGACGCAGCCGGTTTCGCTGTGGCATACGTTGCGCAAGCCCGATCTGGTCGAACGGGACATGTGGGGCATGTCGCCCATCGATCAGATGATCTGCCGCATCCAGTTCCGGCGGGCGAGCTACAAGGGCTTCTTCACGCCACCTGAAAGCGAGCGGCGATCGATCGAATATCCCGGCTATAATGGTGGGACGGACTGGGGCGGGATCGCCGTGGACCCGCGCCGGGGCGTCATCATCGCCAACTATAACGACATGCCCAACTATGTCCGGCTGGTCCCCCGCAAGGAAGCCAATCGCAAGGGGTGGGCGCCTCGTGATCAGGCGCGCGGCAATATCGGCGGCGCAGAAGGTGCGGGCGACCCGCAGGCGCATACGCCCTATGCGATCGACGTAAACGCCGGATGGCGGTTGCCGGGGACCGGGATGCTGTGCAAGCGGCCACCCTATGGCGGCATCCGGGCCATCGACATGGCGACCGGCAAGACCATATGGGACCGACCGTTCGGTCAGGCGAGGACCAACGGACCATTCGGCATTCCGTCGATGCTGCCGCTGGACATCGGCACGCCCAACAATGGCGGCGCGGTGGTCACGGCGAGCGGCCTGATCTTCATCGCCGCCGCCACGGACAACCTGATCCGCGCCATCGACCTCAAGACCGGCAAGACGTTGTGGACAGACGTGCTGCCCGCCGGCGGCCAAGCGACGCCGATGACCTATATGGCCAATGGCAAGCAGTATCTGGTTATCGTGCCCGGCGGCCATCACTTCATGGAAACGCCGATCGGCGACGCAGCCATCGCCTATGCGCTTCCTTGAAGACCGGGCGATGACGGGCAAGGCGCATATAAAGGACAATCTGGTTCTCTATGGCGCGCTGGCGGCGAATCTGGGGATAGCCATCGCCAAATTCGTCGCCGCAGCGATCAGCGGGTCATCGTCGATGCTGACCGAGGGCGTTCATTCACTGGTCGATTCAGGGAACCAGTTGCTGCTGCTTCACGGCCAGCGCCGCGCTCGTCGGCCAGCCGACCGCATCCACCCGTTCGGCTATGGTCGCGAGCTGTATTTCTGGGCCTTCGTCGTGGCGATCCTGATCTTTGCCGTGGGGTCGGGCGTGTCCATCTATGAAGGCGTCCTTCACATTCAGGAGCCTGAGCCGCTCCGCAACCTTTTCATCAACTATGTCGTGCTGGCGGTTGCGCTGGTGCTTGAGGGAAGTTCCTGGACCATCGCCATGCGGGCTTTCAACAAAAAGCGTGGGTCGATGAGCTGGTGGCAGGCCTTTCGCCAGTCAAAGGACCCGGCGACGTTCATCGTCCTGTTCGAAGACAGCGCAGCGCTCGCTGGCCTGTTGATCGCGGGTGCGGGGATGTGGGCAAGCACCCATTTCGACGCCCCACGGCTGGACGGCATCGCTTCGGTGCTGATCGGGCTGCTGCTGGCGGCGGTCGCCATCGTTCTCGCGCGCGAGGCCAAAGGGTTGCTGATCGGCGAAAGTGCCGACCCGGCGCTAGTCAGCAAGGTCAGGGCCTTGCTGGAGGGTCGCCAAGGCATACAAGCGGTCAATCATGTGCGCACGATCCACACTGCGCCCAACACGGTCTTCGCCGCGATCAGCGCCGATTTCGCCGATGAGCTCTCCATGGGTGAGGCTGAGGTGCTGATCGCCGAGATCGAGGAGGCGCTCACACGCGCGATACCCCAGCTCACATCGATTTACATCCGACCAGAAAGCAGGCGGTGAAAAATTGACGTCCAGCGCTGACCAGCTAGGCCCTGCAGAATAGCCTCTGCAGCAATCGCACGCAGCTGTCGCAGTGTGTTGCGACCGGCGCGCCGGAAGCGGTAGGTAGTCAATACTAGCGCGTAGACTCATTACGCGGTGCACCAGAGGCGAACGCAGATGAGCTTGATGGCGGCGAGGAAGTTGGCCGGGTCTTTGTCGTAGCGGGTTGCGATGCCGCGGAATTGCTTGATGCGATTGAAGAATCGCTCGACGAGATTTCGCTGTTTGTAGAGCCATGGCGAGAAGGCGAAGTGTTGCTTGCGGTTGGATTGATTGGGGATATTGGCCCAGACGTTCCTGGCCGCAGCGGCCTCGCGGATGGCGTTACTGTCATATCCCTTGTCGCCGAGCAAGGTTGCGTCTTCGGGAATGGCTTCGATCAGCGCTTCAGCCTCACATGCGTCGTGGACCTGTCCGCCGGTCAGTCTCAGGCTGACGGGGCGTCCGTCAGCATCGACAAGAGCATGGAGTTTGCTGGTGAGGCCGCCCCGGGAACTTCCCATGCCATGATCGCAGCCTCCCCCTTTTGCCCGTCGCACCGTTCTGGTGGACGCGCATGCAGGTGGAATCAATCATCACCAGTTCGCCATTGTATCTGGCAGAAACAAACCGCGTGAGAGCGACTATAAGCCATCCAACGATGGTGGTCTCTATCTCCTCGTGGGGCAAATGGCTCCAAGCTGCGGCGGCTTGATTACCGTCATCTCGAAAACACCGCACCTTGGCTTTTGGCGCTTGGCCGGACGTCAGCCTTGCCGATGCGCGCGGCCGGCGGGAAGAAGCCCGCCGCGTGATCGCAGCGGGCCTGAATCCATCCCATGGGCAGAAGGTCGCGCGCGCCAAGGCCTGTGTCGAGTAGAACGACATCTTCAAGGCGGTCGCCAAGGAATGGATCGCGAAAAACGAGCGCGAGAAGATGGCGGAGATCACGCTCAGCAAGATCTGCTGACTGCTCGACATGGTCTATCCGAAGATCGTCAACCGGCCGATGATGATCATACGGGAATGGGCTACGTCAACTGGCTCGACAGTATTGTTCCACGAAGCTGTGGTGCGAGGGCAAGCTTGAGACCGCATTGACGATGTTCGTCTTGAGGTGGCCGAGCGAGTCGCCAAGCTGGTCGCGGGGAATGAGGCGACCAACTTGGTGGTACCGGCGGGGTTTCAGGCGCTGTCCCAGCATGACCTGCACCCAGGAATCCACCCGAAACAGATCGTCCGGCGACTGATAGGCCATGGCGGACTCACGGAATAGGGCAATGCGCTGGGCAAGGGAATCAGGCACTTCCATGTTGCGGCAATATCGCCAGAACTCGCTATCGTCCCGCTCGGTCAGCTTGTAATGCAACACGACGAAATCGCGAATGCTCTCAAGCTCGCGTCGGCATTGGTTGTTGAAGTGGGTTGCCACCGCTTCATTCGCCCCGCCGAAGGGGAAGGATTGGATCAGGCGCGTCACGCCGATCATGATGAGGTGGATGCTGGTCGATTCCAGCGGCTCCACAAACCCGCTCGACAGACCGAGCGCCACGCAGTTTTTCTCCCATACGGATCGGCGTCGCCCAGCCTGAAAGCGGACTGGGCGCGGCTGAACCAGAATTTCGCCTTCGACACGGCTGTGAAGCAGATCGGCCGCAGCATCGTCGGACATGAATTCGCTGCTGTAGACCAAGCCATTGCCGACGCGGTGCTGTAGCGGAATGCGCCATTGCCATCCGGCCTGATGCGCCATCGCACGCGTATAGGGCAAAGCCGGGCCGACCGAGGCGCTCTGCAACGGCAATGCGGCGTTGGCGGGCAGCCAGTGTGACCAATCCTCATAACCCGCCTTCAACGTCTGTTCGATCAGAAGCCCTCGAAAGCCGGTGCAATCGATGAAGAGGTCGCCTTCGATACGCACGTCGGAATCGAGCAGCAGCGTCTCGATAAAACCGTTCTGCGCATTCTGCTGAACCTCGACGATTTTCCCTTCGACCCGCCTGACGCCCCGCGCCTCAACGAACTGGCGAAGGTAGCGCGCATAACGGCCGGCATCGAGATGGTAGGCATAATTGATGTTAGCGTCGTCGGATGTCGCGAACCGGCCAGCCTTCGCCGCCTGCAGTTCGAAACAATAATCCCCCAGATCGCTCGCCAGCCCCTGCTCGTGCGCGGCCATCCAAATATGGTGAAAATCAGCCATCCAGGTGGATTTGCCGATCATCCCGAAGCTGTGGATATAGCTGTCGTCGATCCTCGCCCAATCTTCGAACAGGATGCCGAGCTTGAAGGTGGACTCAGTCTCACGCATGAACTCGCGCTCATCCAGCCCGATCAAGCGATGGAATGTCCGCGCGGTGGGAATGGTCGATTCGCCGACGCCGACGGTCCCGATTTCCTCCGACTCGATCAGCGTGATGTCGAGCAGCGGGCCGAGTTGCGTGACGAGCGCCGCCGCGGCGATCCAGCCAGCGGTGCCGCCACCGGCAATTACGACGCGCTTGACCCCTTGATTTTCCATAATGCCCTCTCCTGCACTGTGGCGTCGCATTCGGCGGCGGCACCGCCTGATGGTGTGAAGCACGCCTTCGACCGGGCATTAATACCGATCACGATGTGACAATGTAAACGTTTTCACGTTTCTGCTTGCATTTCCCTGCCTCCGGCGTTGGGATGATGTCGGCAAGGCGCGGCAGATGCCTGGGAAATTTGAGGGACGGAGGACAGGAATGGCTGATTGGCTGAGCCAAGCGGGGCATGCACTAGGCGATATTTTCGCGCCCCACGGGCCAGAAGTGCATGCACTTACAAGCTACGCGCCATCGGACTACAGCATCCGCTTCTTCCTGCAACTTGCGGTGATCATCCTGACCTGCCGCGTGGTCGGCCGGCTTGGTCAGAAGCTGTTGAAACAGCCGCAGGTGGTGGGCGAGATGATCGCGGGCGTGGTCCTTGGCCCATCCTTGTTCGGCCTGTTACTCCCCGGCCTGCAGGACGCGATTTTCCCTAAGGAAACCCGTAACGTCCTCTATGTCGGTGCCCAACTGGGCGTGGGCCTGTACATGTTCATCGTGGGGCTGACACTGCGGCTCGATCATTTCAGGTCGAAGGCAAAGAGCGCGGCCAGCGTCTCCGCCGCCGGGATCATCGCGCCATTCATCCTCGCTGCGCTGGTCACCCCCTATCTGCTGACGATACCCGGGCTGTTCACCACCGGCATCAGCCAGGCGAACGCGACCCTGTTCATGGGCGCGTGCATCGCCCTCACCGCCTTTCCCATGCTGGCACGCATCATCAATGAGCGAGGTCTGGCCAATAGTGCGCTCGGAACGCTTAGCCTGACAGCCGGCGCGTTCGACGATGCCGCGTCCTGGTGCGTGCTCGCGATCGTCCTTGCCACCTTTGGCGGTGGCCCTGGCGTGGCGGTGATCGCAATTGGTGGGGCGATCCTGTTCGCGGGATTCATGATGACGTGCGGCCGCCGCTGGATGGCTCCACTCGGACGCATGGTCGAAGCGAGAGGAGAGATGAGCACGCAGGTGCTGGCGATCACCATGATGCTGTTCTGCTTCGCGGCGTTCCTGATGGATGCGATCGGCATCCACGCGATCTTCGGCGGGTTCTTGATGGGCGCGTGCATGCCGCGCGGGCTGTTCGTCCAGGAACTGAAGCGCAAGGTCGAACCGTTGGCCGTCGTGCTGCTATTGCCGATGTTCTTTACCTATTCTGGGCTTAACACCCGGATGGACATGGTCAATTCCATCCCGCTGCTGCTGGTCGCGCTTGGCGTCCTTATGATTTCCATCCTTGCCAAATTCGGTGCCTGCTACGCTGCCGCGCGCCTGTCGGGTGAGGACAATCGGACCGCGCTGGGCATTGGCGCGCTTATGAACTCGCGCGGGTTGATGGAACTCATCATCATCAATATCGGCCTTCAAAAGGGCATTATCGGCCCCACGCTCTTTTCCATGATGGTATTGATGGCGATCGCCACCACGGTGATGGCGACCCCCCTGTTCGAAGCGGCCTATGGGAAGAAGGCGCGTGAAAGCGGCGAACTGGACGCGGTTAATTCCGGGCTGGCCGCTGCCTGAAACGACGCGAGTGTATCGCTACCGATTGAGTTGGTTGAGCAGCATCGCGCGCAACCGCCGCGCGCGCAGATCGTCCAGGGGCGCGAGCATGCCCCGTGCGGGATCGGGGAGATGTGCTGCCGCACGATCCGACGGGCCGAAGATATAATAGTCGAACATCGCGCGCCATGCCTGCTTTTCACGCTCCGGCCGGTCACGCAGGCTCAGCATCGCATGGAGCAGCGTATTCATCGGCGAGTCCATGAACAACGGCGCGGCGCTCCACCAATAGTTGATCATCGCATTGAAACTGCCGATCCCTTCTACATGATGCCACCAGAGCGGCGGGTAGAAGAGCAGGTCGCCCGGCTCCAGTTCGGCCACCTCGCCTGCTTTCAGGGCTTCTGCGAAGCGTGGAAAGCGCTCAAGATCGGGATTGGCGAAATCCACCATGGACACAGGCTGCCCACCCGGCGTGGGTTCCAGCGGGCCGGGATAGAGGTTTTCCACCTGCTCAGGCGGAAACAGGGTGAAACGGCGGCCGCCTACCATACAGCAGGCGAGATTATGGAAACTGTCCCAATGTGCCGAAGCGACGGTTTGATTTCCCATCCAGATGCTGACCAGCGGCGGAGCGCTCGCATGACGGGAAATATCCAGCTTTAGGTCGTTTTCGACGCGCAGGCCGGGCAGATACGCATCCACATCGGTCGAACCGACATAGTAGCTGGGCGGGTGAGAAACGTCGCCATCCGCCAGAACCTGTTCGAAAAACGCATCGAGCCGCAGGCGTTCGGAGGTGAAATTGAGCGCTGTCACATCGGGAGTATAGTGGAACCGGCCATTGATGTCCGGCCCGCCGATGAAGGTTGTAACCAGCGCCCCCTGATAAAAACTGGAAAGATAGCGCATCGCCGCCTGCGCCGATTCCAGGCCATGGCGAACCAAGGGCCAGTTGCGCGCAACGCCTTTCAGGATCACGGGCCGATCACCCGCGATCAGGTCCTCGAACGGAATGGCATCCGGCGAGAGGCCGGTCAGTTCCTTCGTCCTTGTGCCCATGATCGCCATCGCCACGACACCCTTCCCGCGTTCAGCCGCCCTTCGCGTTCTTCATATCGATCAGGCGGCTGATGTTGCGCAAGGACGAAGCGATCCAAATCGCAGCGCGAAAATAGTCGGCGCGATGCAGCTTTTCCAGCGCGGCGCCGTCCAGTTGCATCAGCCGGTCCAAGCTGATGGTGCAGAAATCGGACAGCTTATACTGGTGCGCATCGTCCAGTTTTACCTCGATGCTGATCGGCTCGATCAGCCCATATTCCTCGAACGCTGCGAAAATCGTCTTTTCGATCTCGACACCCGTGAAGATCGCGCGCAGCACATCGGCCACATGATCGAGATAAGGCGAATTGCCCCCTTGCGGCAGGAACAGCGAATGACCTTCGTCCTTGCTGATCCGGACATGGTCCAGGTCGATATGGATCATCGGTTCGCCGCCGGAAACGCCAGCGCCCTGACCGGCAACGCCGATCGAGAATGGGCCGCGTTCTAGTAGTGCAGGAACATAACGGCCGCTCCATCCACCATCGGCCAGGAACAGATTTTCATCCCGATCCAGCCCCAGCAGCACCACGGCATGAAGGGATTGTCCAGCCGTGCGGCGCAGCAGGATGGGATATTCGCGTTGCAATTCCTCAAACTCTGGCACGAAGACGCGGACGAGGTTGATCGCATCGCCAAACTCGGCACCATGTCCAGTGCGAACCCGCACATCCGCGTGATCGACATTATTGAGAAGAACCGGATCGGCCATATCGGGCTGCCCCACAGAAGCGTTGATGGTCACTCGCTCCGCCAGCTTTTAAAGACCGGCGAAAAACGGAAAAGGCGCTGCGTGAACAGCGCCCTTCCCTAACATGGCTCAGTTGGTGGCGGTCAGAATTTGTACCGCGCACCAAGCATGAAGCGGCGGTCGAGTTCCTGCGCGTACCATAGCTGCTTTTCATCGCGGCCATAGGTCCTGACGCTTTCCCTGGTCAGGTTGAGCCCTTCGAACGACACCGCGATCTGCGGCGTGATGTCGTAGCTTACGTTCAGGTCCAGCTGGCCGAACGCCGCGTTATACACAGGGTTGCGGAACGGCACGCGGTTGTAGCTCGACAGGAATTTGTCGCGCCAATTATAGGCCAGCCGCGCCGACAACCCGCTCTTGTCGTAGATCAGCGTAACGTTGGCGGAGTCGCTGAGCCCCAGAAGTGCGAACTGATCCTTGTTTGGACTGGCCCCATTGTCGAAGCTGATGTCGCCACGGACTAATGTGTAGGAAGCCGAGATACCAAAGCCAGTATTGCCGAAGAAATGCTGTCCGGCAAGTTCGAGGCCGTATATATGTGCGTCTTTATTGTTGACCGGCTGCGTTACTAGGAAACTCCACAACGGGTCGTTCGCCAAGGTTGCGACATCGAGCGTATTGGCGATGTCCGTAGCATAGGTCGCATCCAGCTGACCCGTCGCTGTGTTGTAATTGTTCATGAATTCGGTCGTAGCGGCTGCCACCGACCCCTGATTCTGGATGAGAGCGCTCATGACGAACAGGTTTTGAGCATTCAGAGCTACATTCTGCGCCTGCAACGCCGCCACCGCGTCACCCGAAGTGGTGCCCGGAGCACCCGACGTCGAGTTGCGCAGGCCGAACAAGGCCGACTGGGTCTGCCCCGCTCCGACAAAATTGTGAACGCGTTTGTCGAAGAAGCCGATCGAAACGAAGCTGTCGGGCTTGTAATAATATTCAAGCGACAGATCGAAATTGTCCGATGTCAAAGGCTTCAGCCTGGGATTGCCGCCGGCTGCAGTCGCGGCACCTCCCAACGCGGTGATGCCCCCGCCGATGATCGAAGTGGCACTGAACAGGTCTCCATAATTGGGCCGGGCAATCGTACGACTGGCCGAGAAGCGGGCGACGAGATTGTCCATGACCTCGATACGGAAGTCCATCGCCGGCAACAGATTGCTGTAGCTGCCGCCGTCCTGAAGCGCGAAATTTCCTGTGCCGATGACGATCGGAAGATCGATGGGGCCAATCCACGGAATGTCCACCGGAATGGATTGGATCGAGGTGGAACGGGATTTGGTGTGTTCGAACCGTGCGCCAGCGACCAGATTGGCCTTGCGACCGGCGATTTCGCCGTTCCAGGTGATCTGCCCATAGGCGGACCAGATATCTTCCTTTACGCGGTTGTCGGCGCGACCCGACGTGCTGACGGCGTTACCCAGGCCCGCATAATAGGGCGACAGCGCGGCATAGACTTTTGCCGCGTCACCGCGGAATGCGGTCAGCGTTTCAGGATCGTTGCCGGGATTATAATGGTCGAATTTGCAGGCCATGCAGAAGGCCGTGAGCAGGCCTGGTGCGACCTGTTCCACATCGCCAGGGTTGGAAAGGCCCCAGTCGCCCAGCGGCTGATAGCCGTTCTGCACGGTCATGCGGGTATTAGACGTTCGGAATGCCCCGCCAAAGTCGAACCGGCTTCCTTCCCCAAGATCCCAGCCAAAATCGGCACGCAATTCCTTGAGGCGCTGGGTCTGGGTGGATGCCGTGGTGCGCGCAACCGTGCTGCCCACGCTGTTAAGGTCGAGCGGCGTGTTGCCGAACGTGACCTGCCGCACCGGAATATCGCCACTGTAGTCGACAGAATGTTCGGCCACTACCTTTGCGCCGACGCCAACGCGGGTGGAGGTAAATCCGTTCGGATTGTCCGGGCGGCTCGTCGCATAGCTCATATGACCATCAAGGTTCATCGTGAAATTGTCGGCGAACTCCCATTTGATGTTCAGGCCATAATCTTGAAGCCTGCTCTTCTGGGCACGATTCTGCTCCTCAAAGCCAACGTCTTTCGTCCCATCGTTGAACTCGTGCAGATAATAGGCAGTCGGGATTTCCGTATTATCGTCGAACCGGACTTCATTGTACGGACGATTGAACCAGAACTGATGGCTCGATCGAACTTCGCGCTGCTTGTTCTGCGCGAACAGGGCGTCGGCGGTGATCGTGACAGTATCGCTAGGACGGAATTGCACCACCGCTTGGCCGTTGATACGTTCGCGACTGCCCTCGGCGTAATGATAGGCGCTGTCGTCAGGGTAAGCGACCAGCTGATTCGGATCATTCGGCGCATTCTGCACAATGGTGCAACCCTGTTGCGGCGTCGTTACGCCCGGCGGACAAATGCCGCCGGACTCAATGCTGCCATTGGTCAGGAACTCGCTGTAAGGTCGGATGTTCCAGTTATTCGACCCCGCTGCGATCGAGGTAAAATTGCGCTTCTGATAACTGCCGAACAGGGCGACACCGAAGACTTCATTGGGATCTTTCCAGTTCACAACTCCCGAAAATTCGGGCGTGACCTTCGATCCACAATCAAGACAACCATCGACACTCGCGTCATAGACCGCCTTGGCACCGATACTACCGGTAAAGCCGCCGTCCTTCGCATCAAGCGGCTGGCGCGTAACGATATTGATCGCAGCACCGATCCCACCGGACGGAATGGCGGCGCGGCCGGTCTTGTACACTTCCAGCGTACGCACGCCTTCCGAAGCGAGGTTTGCGAAGTCGAAAGACCGGTTAGTGCCAACCGCGTCGTCACCCGTTCCATCCGTCCCGACCGTTTGTACAAGCGCAGTGGCGAGCGTACGCCCGTTCAGCGTGACGAGATTATAGCTCGGCCCAAATCCGCGCACTGTAACCTGCGATCCTTCGCCGTTGCTGCGGTCGATACCTACGCCCGTGATACGCTGAAGCGATTCAGCAAGGTTGGTGTCAGGGAATTTGCCGATATCTTCGGCGGAGATGGCGTCTACGACACCAAATGAATTGCGCTTGATCTCGATCGACCGTTCAAGGCTGGCGCGGACGCCTGTCACGACGATCTCGTCAACCGAACCGTCCTGCGTGGCAGTCGCCGATGCTCCGCCCGTTTGCGCCATGAGATGAGATGGCAGGCAAATCGCCATTGCACCAACCGATGTGGTACAGGCGAGCGCGTTCAAAAGCTTCAAACCCCTCATTATTTCCTCCCCTCAGGCAACTTTGCCCGGTGCCGTTTCAAACTTATTATGCTGAGCCGTCATTTTTTGCAGCGGGACATGACTAACAGAAACAGAGATAATGTAAAGGATTACATTCAATGGTCCCGTCGATCACGTGAAGATTCTTAAGATGCTCTCATGCCGGGTTCATCTGCCTGACCGCGTGATCCGCCGCCCGTGCCGTCAGTGCCATGAACGTCAGCGACGGGTTCACACAGGAAACCGACGCCATCTGGGCACCGTCCGTGACATATAGGTTCGAAGCATCATGCGCCTGGCTCCATTTATTCAGCACCGACGCGCGTGGATCAGCGCCCATGCGCGCGCCGCCCATTTCGTGGATCGCCTCGCCGGGGACATGCTCGTCAACCTTGGTGCAGATGTTGCTGAGCCCGGCACGTTTGAGCATCGCTTCGCCCTGAGCGCGCGCATCGTCCATCATCCGCAGCTCATTCTCCCGAAAAGTGACATCGAAACGCATCAGCGGAACCCCGAAGCGATCGACCTTGTCGGAATGCAATGAAACCCGGTTGTCCTTGTAGGGCAGGCATTCGCCAAACGCGCCAATCGAGAACATCCACGGCCCATAGCTACGCATGTCATGTTTCATCGACACGCCAAAGCCGACCGGCTTCCGCGCCTCCCGCCATGCACTTCCCTGATAGCCGTAACCGCGCTTGAAACCCACGCCCTCGTCCCCACCGATATTGCGGAAACGCGGAATGTAGACGCCGCCGGGCCGCCTGCCATATTCGATATACTCTTCCATGCCCGGCATCTCGCCGGTGACTTGAACTCGGAAGATATGATCCATCACATATCGGCCAAGAGTGCCGCTGGAATCCAAATGACTGCGCTCGCTCCCCGGCGCACGCGTATTCATCATGATCTGAGTCGATGCCATCGCCGAAGCGCAAAGAAAGACAATGTTCGCACTCACCACTTCGGCCTGGCCGGTCTTGGCATCGATGAAACGGACCCCAGTCACGCGCTTTGCCGCCGGATCATATTCGAGGTTGGTCACCACCGCATCCGACTTGAGCGTCAGTCGTCCCGTCGCGCGCGCGGCGGGCAACGTCACCGACTGCGTGGAAAAATAGGCTCCGAAGGAACAGCCGTTGCTGCACTGATTACGCAACTGGCACTTGGTGCGGTTTTGCTCCGGCTTGTCCTCGGTCAGGTTGGATAGCCGGGCGTTGATCAGCTTGCGACCAGGATATTGAGTTTCGATCTGCTGCTTCATCCATTTTTCCGCGATGTTCATCGGCATCGGCGGCTGGAATTCGCTATCGGGTAGATAAGGCAGATTCTCTCTAGATCCCGAAACGCCGATATATTTCTCGATATAGCTGTACCAAGGCGCAATGTCGTCATAACCGATCGGCCATTCGCCATCGATCCCGTCACGCTTGTTGGCGCTGAAGTCCTCGGGCGCCCATCGGAAGCTCCATCGTCCCCAGATCAGTGACTTCCCGCCCACCGCGCCGGGACGAATCCAGTAGAATTTGCTGCCTTCGTCGTACGCGTAGGGGTTCAGTCGATCGTCATTGTAAAAGCCACGGTTGCTGGGGGTCGCCCAGCCATGCTTTCCGATGAAATAGTCTTTGTCCGCCAATTGTTCCGGCATGATGTTGCGCGCGGGAATTTCATATGCGGGCTTGCCATCATACGGGTAGTCCTGGCCATGCTCGACCATGACGCCCCTGTCGAGCATCAGGACACGCAGGCCCTTTTCGGTGAGCTCTTTCGCCGCGAATCCGCCGCTGACACCTGATCCTACAACGATCGCATCGAACCTGCTGGTCGAGCCCATAATCCTGTTTCCTTTCGATGCCGGTCAGAAGCGAAGGGCGCGCGCCGCCTGGAAGCTGGCGGTGATGTCGGGAAGATACGGAGCGGGTGCCTGGTCATTCTCGACGTAGAAATGGCGCACGCCGGCGCTTCCCTTACGCTTGAACAGCGCGGCGAAATCGATCGTCCCCTGCCCCACCGCGACCATGCTACGGTCGGCGCGCATATCCTTTACATGGAAAGCGTAAATCCGCCCTGCCAGCCGGTCGATCACCGCACCCGCGTCCTCACCCGCATGCGAAACCCAATAAAGGTCGAGTTCGGCCTTCACCAGCGCGGGGTCCGTCTGCTCCAGAAAGCGATCATACAGGCTCTTGCCGCCCGGTTTGACGGTGAATTCGAACCCGTGATTATGGTAAGCGAATCCCAGCCCGGCCTTTTTCAAGTCCGCGGCAAAGCGATTGAAATTGACCATCGCCGCCTGCCAGTTTGCCTCCTTGTAAAAGTCCGGCTGCATGTGGGGCACAACGACCGTATCGGCTCCGAGCGTCTTCGCCGTCTTCACCGACCGATCAAAATCGCCGAGCAGCGCTTCGTAGCTGACGTGCAGGGACGGTGCCCTCAGTCCCAGCCGATCGGTCGTCTTGCGCAAAAGGGCATGATCCATGCCCTCATAGCCGCCCCCGCCATATTCAACCTCACGATAGCCGATGCGCGCAATCTGTTCGAGCGTGCCAACCGGGTCTTTCTCAAAGATCGTGCGAACGGTGTAGAGCTGAAGCCCGATCTTCCTTAGCCGCGCAGCCGATGCCAGCGCTGGCGCAAGACCGTTGATCGCAAGCGCCGCTGCACCGCCAGCCGCGCCCGCAAACATATTTCTGCGGGTAATCATCATGCGGAATACACCTTGTTGACCTGGGAATAGAGGAAAGCGCCGTTATACTCACCCGGCACCGGCAGATATTCGCGCTCCTGCGTCATGCCGATTTCGGACGTGTAATAGCCTGTGATCACAAGCTCGCGGAAGGCTTTGAAGAAGCCCGCACCTCCGAGCAGCTCGCCATTCATGGCCAGCGTCAACAGGGCGTCCTGCTGAGCCGGCGTCGCTTTTGCGGCAGCCACCTTATAATCGGCAAGGCTGCGCGCCTCGATCTCTTGCAGGCCCGCCAGGATCGGCGCTCGTTCTTCGGGCAACGCCCAGTCGCTCAGCAGTTTTTCGATATAGTCCGGTACGCCTGCCGCAATTGCTCCCGGCGTGTCGGTAGCCGGAATGACGCGCTCGCTAAGGGCGGTCATCAGCGCGCGCTGTTCAGGCGTGAACATCGAGATGCTCGGGGGTCCTTCGCTGATAACCGGGATCTGGGCACCCCTCTGCGGCGCCGCAGCCCGTGCGATCGGCGCGAAAAGATCCGCGCCGAACATGCCGATGATGCCCGCCAGCGCCGTTCTTCGGTTAATCACTTGCCCTCTCCTCCAAAGGCTTTCGCGGCTTTGCGCAGCAGGCAAAGCTCGCCAGTTTATTTCTGCGTTTTCAGATAATCGATGATCGCGGCGCGCTTCGCAGGGTCCGCCATGCCGATCGCCATACGAGTACCCGGCACCTTCTTGGCCGGAGCGGCGAGGAAATCGTTCAGCGCCTTTTCATTCCAGCTAAGTCTAGAGTTCTTCAATGCCGCTGAATAGTTGAAGCCCGGAAGGGACGCGGCGGGCCGTCCCACAACGCCGTTCAGATTGGGGCCGAGCCCGCTGCGCTGCCCCTTGACCACGGTGTGACATGCGCGGCAAGCGGCGAAAGCGGGCGGCGCGGCCGGGGCGCTCTGTGCCGCGCTAGGGGCAGGTACATTGGCGACAATCAACACCGCCACTGACAGTATCGTCGCGCCCAGACCGATCAATGGTTTCATCTATATCTCTCCTGCTCAGCAATTATTGTTGCTTCACTTGGGTATTCGGTAGGTCCATGGGCCGCGAGCTAGGTGCGTATTTCGGTCCATTTCTCCTGCGAAGTCGCATTGGATATCGCCGCTTCAATAAACCGCATCGTCCGCAGACCGTCCGACACGCCCGGACACCACAGGTTGCCCTTCCCGCGAATGGCGGCCGCGAACGCGCGATAGATGTTGGCGAAGGCTTCGATATAGCCTTCCGGATGTCCGGCAGGTGTACGGAATTGGCTGGACGTCTCAGCGGTCAATCCCGGCCCGCCTGCGCGCACCACTTCCGAGGGTCGATCGTGCCAGCGCAGCATCAGGGTGTTCGGTTCCATCTGCGACCATTCCAAGCCACCATACTGGCCATGAATACGCAACCTGAGGCCATTTTCTTCCCCCGCCGCCACTTGGCTGGCCTTCAGTACGCCACGCGCACCACCGGCGAAACGGAGCAATGCACTCACATCGTCGTCCAGTCGCCTGCCCGGCACATGTGTCATGAGGTCGGCGGACAATGATTGGACCTTGAGGCCGGACACATGTTCCGCCAGCTGGAAGGCGTGGGTTCCAATGTCGCCCAGACATCCGCCCAGTCCTGCGCGGGCCGGGTCGGTCCGCCATTCGGCCTGCCTGTTACCATCCCTGTCGATCGGCTGGCTGAGCCAGCCTTGCAGATACTCCACCTGTACCAGGCGAATTGCGCCCAGATCGCCGCGCGCCACCCGAACCCGCGCCTCCTCGATCAGGGGGTAGCCGCTATAGGTGAAGGCCAGCGCGAAACGCCGCCCGCTCGATTGAACGGCGACAGCGATCTCCTCCGCCTCCGCAGAACTCATCGCCATCGGCTTTTCGCACAGGACATGAAAACCCGCTTTGAGCGCGGCGATCGCCGCAGGCGCATGCAGATGGTTGGGCGTAACGATCGCAACGGCGTCGATACGTTCGTTGGCGGGCAGCGCCTGTTCCTGCGCCATCATCGCTTCGAACGACGCATGGACGCGCTGCGGCTCCAGGCCGAGCAGTTCGCCTGTGCGGACATTCCGTCTCCCATCGGTGCTGAATGCCCCAGCGGCCAGCTTCCAGTCACCGTCAAGCGCCGCAGCCATCCTGTGGATCGCCCCGATCAACGCGCCTTCGCCGCCGCCAATCATACCGAGCTTGAGAGGGTTGCTGATCATAGGCCTCAATCCTGCGCCGCGGAAAGGCCGAGGATCGAACGGATCGCCCCCCGATCAACGCCGCTGGAAGCGAAATCGTCAAATGGTCGCTCGGTCAGGCGAATGATGTGATCACGGATGAAGGGCGCGCCTTCGCGCGCGCCATCCGACGCATCCTTCAAAGCGCATTCCCATTCAAGCACGGCCCATCCGGCATAGCCATATTGCGCTAGCTTGCTGAAGATCGCGGAAAAATTGACCTCGCCATCACCCGGCGACCGGAAACGGCCCGCGCGGTCCACCCAATTTTCATATCCGCCATAAACGCCCGTCCGCCCGGTCGGATTGAATTCGGCATCCTTGACGTGGAAGCAGGAGATCCGGTCGTGATAACGGTCCAGGAAATCCAGATAATCGAGTTGCTGCAACACGAAATGCGACGGATCGAACAGAATGCGTGCGCGCGGATGATGATCGACCGCAGCCAGAAAGCGTTCCCACGACGCGCCGTCATGAATGTCTTCGCCCGGGTGGATTTCATAGGCACAATCGACGCCGGCTTCGTCAAACGCGTCGAGGATCGGGGTCCAGCGACGGGCGAGTTCGGCAAATGCTTCCTCGACAAGCCCTGCGGGACGCTGCGGCCAGGGGTAGACATAGGGCCAGGCCAGCGCCCCCGAAAAGGTCGCATGCGCCGAAAGGCCAAGGTTGGCGCTCGCCCTTGCGGCGAGCTTAAGCTGATCGACCGCCCAGGCCTGCCGTTCGACTGGCTTGCCACGCAGTTCGGGCGGGGCGAACCCATCAAATAATGTGTCATAGGCGGGATGCACTGCGACCAGCTGGCCCTGAAGATGCGTGGACAACTCGGTCACCTCAATCCCGAACCCGGCGAGGTGCCCCTTGAGATCGTCGCAATAATCCCTGCTTTCGGCAGCAAGCCTGACATCAATCAGGCGCGGGTCACACGGGATCTGGACGCCTGCATAACCCAGTCCGGCCGCCCATTGCGCGAGATGATCAAGCGTATCGAAAGGCTCCACATCACCCAGAAATTGCGCAAGAAAAACCGCCGGTCCCTTCATGGCCGTCATGCGGCCGTCTCCACCCTGCTGTCATCGCGGAAGGTAAGTTGGAACGTTACCGCGATCACTGCCGCAGCGATCGCAGGATACCACCACATCTGATGCCAATCGGCGATCGTTGGCTGCGCAGGCAGCTGGGCATAAAGCAGGCCGCCAATCTGTGTGCCAAGCAACATTCCGACTCCATAAGTGAACAGGGTCAGCATGCCCTGAGCCTGTGCGTTCACGCCCTTGGGCGACGCGATCGTTCCGGTATAAATCGCCCCGGCGACGAAGAAAAAGTCGTAGCACACGCCATGCAGCGCGACGCCCAGATAGATGGCCCACAGGCCGGCGCCCCCGTCGCCGATCGCGAACAACGCATAGCGCACCGCCCAGGCCACCATGCCAACCAGCAGCAGCGGCTTGACCCCGAAACGGCGATATAACCATGGCATGGAGAACATGAAGGCCAGTTCGGACATCTGCCCGATCGACATGGTGCCACCGACATTCTCTATGCCTGCGGTGCCAATATAGGCCGACGCATAAGCATAATACATCGCCAGCGGGATCGAGATCAGCATGGCGGACAAGATGAAGACCAGGAACGAGCGCTGGCGCATCAACCCGAACGCAGCAGTGCAGAAAACCTGCCGCAGCATAGCTTCATCGCTTGGCGTGTCAGACGCTACGTCAGGCAGGGTCAGGCTGTAAAATCCGAGCAGGATGGAAACGATCGCAGCGATCGTGAAGATCTGCGGGCTGGCGGAAAGCCCCGCCCAACCGATCATCAGGCCCGACGCGATCCAGCCGATCGTCCCAAACGCACGAACGAATGGAAAATTGTCCATCCGCTCGCCAAAGCTTTTGAGCGCGATCGTATTGGCAAGGCCGACCGTGGGCATAAACAGTATCATATAGCCCAGCAGCGCCCAGACAAAGGTGGCGCCATGTTCCGGCGTCACCAGAGAGGGCAAGTAGAACAGGATACCGCCGCCGATCAGGTGAAGGCTCGCCATCAGCATTTTAGGGCTAAGATATCGCGTGGCCGCCATGCCGAGCAGGAACGACCCAACGATGGAAGCGATAGGGCCGACAGAAAATGCGTCAGCGATCAGGTTGCCGATGCCTACCGTCTGCATCGCGAGGCCAAGGGTGACATTCCACGCGCCCCAGACGAAGAACTGCATGAACATCAATGCGCTGAGACGTCCGGCCAGAATCTTTGGCGCCGCGGCGTCAAGACCAGCTGGAACATTGTTCGCGATAAGCAACCTCACTCTCCCTTTGCGCGGATTGCCCGCGTATTGGATGCCATGCTAGCAGGTCAATTCACGATGTAAAGGATTACATGTAGCGAAACGGTCGACAGCATCGGCCAATTTGATGCATGGATGATCGATGCCGACAATTCTCGAAGTGGCCGCGATGGCCGGCGTTTCCACTGCAACGGTTTCCCGCGTATTGAGCAAACGCGATCGTGTCACGGAACAGACCCGCGAACGCGTACTCGACGCTGTCAAGGCACTCGGCTACACGCCCAACGTCGCTGCTCGGACATTGCGCACCCTGCGCGCGGCAAAGATCCTGCTGACGGTGCCGGATATTTCCAACCCCTTTTTCGCCAGCGTGATCCGCGGCGCCGAAGAAGCGGCGCGAGAGGCAGGCTATGCCGTCGTGGTAGGCGACACCCGGCATGATCCGCTCCTCGAAGATCAATATGCCGAAATGGTGGCACGTCGCGAAGTCGATGGCCTCATTTTCCTTGGCCACCGCCTGCCCGAAAGCCTTCAGCCGCTGCTGACACGGGAAGGGCCTGTCGCCCCTGTCGTCAACGGGTGCGAATACAGCCCCGAACTTGGCGTACCGAGCGTCCATATCGACAATGCCGGCGCCAGCAGCGACGCTGTCGAACATCTGATCGGCTTGGGGCATCGCCGCATAGGCATCATCACCGGACCGCCACTCAGTCCCATCAGCCGCGACCGTTGCGCGGGCGCGGTAGAAACAGTGGAATGCCACGGTTTGAAAGAATTTCTGGAATTGCGTATCGGCGACTATTCCGCCAGTTCAGCATTCGATCATACGCGCGACCTCTTGGCGGCGGGTGTCACGGCCATCTTCTGCTTTAGCGACGAAATGGCGCTCGGCGCGCTCAGCGCGATCAGCGAGGCGGGCCTCTCCTGCCCGGCTGACATATCGGTAGTCGGGTTCGATGACCTTCCATTGTCGCGCTTCTTTCAGCCGGGACTGACGACCGTTGCCCAGCCAAAAGCCATGATCGGACAGCGCACAGTCGAACTGCTCGTCGATATCCTGCGCGGCAAACCGGTCGAGGCAAGCCACGTCACTCTACCGCACGAATTGGTTATCAGAAACAGCACTGGCCCCTCACGCCCGCCTCCTTGGTAACGGCAATCCGGCTGCTGCAGCGAAGATCCTTGTTTTCATCAGCAAGCCGCCGCGCTGATTGCCTCCCATCGGACTGCTCAGCCTCTCTCATCACCATTACTCCGTGGCTGATCCGCTGACTCCGCATCCTTGTGCATGCAGCTAGTTACCTGTGCATTGTCTGCGCGCGGCAATTATCGAACGGCTGATATCGGTCGTCTGCGGCCCGTAGGTCATCGTATCTGGAGCATAGCGGCACATCCGCCAGCGCCTTTTAGGCAAGCGGACTGTCTTAACAGCCCGACCTTCCGCGTATGCGCTGTCCGGTGGGCAGACAATCTACGTCCGCTCCTTGCCCAAACCAGCCATTCATCGCGCACAGGGGAATGGCAGCTAGTGGATTGACCGGGACAGAAGAGTCCTTTCGGGGATTCCCATCGGGCTTTT
>CBIHNV010000039.1:0-29390 GCA_966211835.1 uncultured Sphingobium sp. | reverse complement strand
GCGACGGTCGAGCGCTTCTGGCCGACGGCGACGTAGATGCAGTAGAGCTTCTTGCTTTCATCACCCGAAGCGTTGACGCCCTTCTGGTTGATGAAGGTGTCGATCGCGACGGCGGTCTTGCCGGTCTGACGGTCGCCGATGATCAGCTCGCGCTGACCACGGCCGACGGGAACGAGGGCGTCGATCGCCTTGAGGCCGGTCTGCACGGGTTCGTGCACCGACTTGCGGGGGATGATGCCCGGCGCCTTGACTTCAACGCGCTTGCGCTCGGTGTACTGGATCGGGCCCTTGCCATCGATCGGGTTGCCCAGGCCATCGACCACGCGGCCCAGCAGACCCTTGCCGACCGGAACGTCAACGATGGTGCCGGTACGCTTGACGGTGTCGCCTTCCTTGATCTCGGCGTCCGAGCCGAAGATCACGACGCCGACATTGTCGGCTTCGAGGTTGAGCGCCATGCCCTGCACGCCATTGGCGAACTCGACCATTTCGCCCGCCTGGACGTTGTCGAGGCCGTGGACGCGGGCGATGCCGTCACCTACAGTCAGCACGGAACCGACTTCGCTCACCTGCGCTTCGGTGCCGAAATTGGCGATCTGGTCCTTGATGACCTTCGAAATTTCTGCGGCGTTGATATCCATGTTCAGCCTTTCATCGCCTGGGCGAGACTATTCAAACGGGTGCGGATGGAGGAATCGATCATCTGGCTGCCGATCTTGACGACCAGCCCGCCCAGGATCGTGGGATCGACCTTTGCATCGAGCGCGACTTCGCGGCCGACGCGGGTGCGGAGGTTCTGCGCAAGCGCGGTGATCTGGTTCGAATCGAGCGGATGCGCGCTGGTCACTTCCGCGCGGACTTCGCCCTTGTGATTCGACAGCAGCGCTTCATAGGCGCGGATGACCGCGGGCAGCTGAGACAGGCGGCGGTTTGCCGCGAGGACGCCCAGGAACTTGGTCGTCAGCGCGTCGATGCCGATGGATGCTGCGACCGCTGCGATCGTCTTTCCAGAAGCGTCGCGGCTCAGCACGGGATTGTTGATCAGGCTTTTGAAATCAGCCGATTCGGCAATCGCCTTCTTGATCGCGCCGAGGCTGTTCGCCACGGTGTCGAGGGCGTTGCCGTCGCGAGCCAGATCGAACAGCGCAACCGCGTAGCGTCCGCTGAGGCTGGCCTGAATGCCGCCGGTAGTCTCCACGCGCTTACCGTCCTCCAATTGTTTTGCCGGTCATGCAAAAAGAGGGGCGCGGTCTTATCCGTCCCGATCCCCTGTTGCCCGGCCGGTTAGCAGCGGGATTATGACTATGCAAGTCATGGAACGCGATTCCGTCACAAGGATGGAATTGAGAGGCGAAGCGGGCGCTTTGTGAGGCCGCTTTCCCGTCAGTTTGTCGGATCGGCGGGTGCAAGGCGACCCTTGCGGCAATGATAGACGAGCCGCTCATTGGGCTGCGCGGGCACCAGCGATGAAAGGTCGGTCCGAAGCGAGGCGATCCGTGCAAGCAGATCGGGATCGGTGCCGCACGCCTTGATCGGCCCGTCCTTCAGCAGGGCGCGCGCTTTATCCATCGTGTCGCCGTCCGGCAACCAGCGCTGAACGCGCAGCGTGCCGCTGGCCGGTTCAAAGCGGCTTACGGTAATGAAATTGCCGGACTCGGGGACGGCCGCGCGCTCCCACTCATTGCCCGTGCTGACATATTGGCTGTTGCCGTTGGCGCAGCCGGTGCCCGTCCAGTTGAACGGCGCGTCAATTGCCTCCGACACGGTGAGGCGGCTGCGGTTGAGATCGACCGAGCAGATATTGTCGCCTTCCCATGCAAAGGCGTTGTTGCCCGCAACATGACTGTCATCGGGCAGCTTCACCCGTTCATCGACGCTAGAGAAGCTGGGCCGCAGGAAGAACAGAGCCATCGCGCCCAGTAACAGGAGACCGCCTCCGGCAAGGAACCATGTCGCGCGGCGTTCCCGCCCCTGGCTGTAGAAGAGACCGCCTGCGCCGAGCCCCAGCACAGCCAGCGCGAGGAGGACGGCGGCGCCCGCCATGGCATTTTCACGGCCCGAGATGACGTCGCGCTCGGCTGCGTCGCGGGCCTTGTCGAGCGCGGCTTCGCGGGCGTCGGCGCGCGCGCGTTCGGACTGCTCGCTTTGTTGCGCCTGACGCTGGGTCAGGGCGGCGTCGGCGGCGTCCGCTTCGGCCATAGAGCGGCACGGGACGACGGTGCGGAGGGAGGAAACGCCCGCCTGGCGCAGGAAGGACGCGACTTCACGCCAGGAAACGGCGAATCCGAACTCCGCATCGTTGCCGTCGGAGACAGACCCGAAGCTGTTGACGCCGAGCACCCGGCCGCAATCATCCACCAGAGGCCCGCCGCTATTTCCGGCAGCCAAGGGTGCGGTGTGGAGGATGGTGTCGAAGCTTTGGCTGGAGCGGCCGGAGGACACATTGCCGCTGGTCTTCACGGTGCCGAGCGGCTCGACCATCTGCTTGAGCCCCAGGCCCTGCGCCCGATCGACATTCCCAGGATAGCCGATCGCCGTCACATGCTGCCCATCGCTGACCGCACCGGCGTAGAAGGTGCTGACGGGCAGGCGGCCTTCCTCGAGCTGGATGAGAGCGAGATCATTGCCGGGGGAGTAGGCGATGACGCGGCCGCCATAGCTTTTGCGGCCCTCCGACGGGATGACGCCGATGACGAGGTTCTTTTCCTCACGCGTCAGTTCGACGACATGGGCGTTGGTCAGTACCTTGTCCGGCGCTACGGCAAAGCCGCTGCCGTGGCCGACGAAATAGGCGTCGCTGCCGTCGGTCGCGACGATGGCGATGCGGACGACCCCGCGCGCGGCGGCGGCGATGTCCTGCTGTTCCGCCTGCGCTGCGGCAGGCAAGGCGAGGGCGAGCAGGAGGCAGAGATAGCGGAGATAAGCGACCATATGCGGCGCATTCATATGGTAAAGCTTGGGTTAGGCAATGGCAGAAATGCTTTGAGCGCAAGCGGCGGGAAGGCTGGCCTGATCGGGCCTGCTATCCCATATGGATGAACCAGATGACCGACCTTTCCGCCTCGACGCTGCCGCCGATGGATGATGACGCTTGCTGGGACGCGTTTCAGCGGCGTGACCGGGCTATGGATGGGCACTTTGTAGGCGCGGTGCTGACGACCGGGATTTATTGCAAGCCTAGCTGCGCGGCGCGGCATCCGCGACGGGAGAATATGATCTTCCTGGCCGATCCGGAGGCGGCGCGGGCGGCGGGCTTTCGCGCCTGCCTGCGTTGTCAGCCCGATGAGGTTGGGCGGGATCGGCTGGCGGTGGAGACGGCCAAGGCGTTTATTGCCGGGTGCGAAGCGGCCCCTTCGTTGGAGGTGGTCGCTGCAGAAGCGGGCTACGCGCCGCATCATTTCCATCGGCTGTTCAAGCGGGAAACGGGCCTGACGCCTGCCGCTTATGCCCGGTCGCTGCGGGCCGAGCGGTTGAAGGTGGCTCTGGAAGAAGGAGGGAGCGTGACCAGCGCGATCTATGAGGCGGGCTATAATGCGCCGAGCCGGGCCTATGCTGATGCAGAACAGCATCTGGGTATGACGCCGAGTGCGTGGAAGGATGGCGGGCGAGGCGTTTCGATCAGCTATGTCGTGATGGCTTCCAGCCTGGGGCCAGTGCTGGTCGCGGCGACGGCAAAGGGACTGTGCCGGATCAGCTTCGATGAGGACGAGCGGGATCTGCGGCGGCGCTTTCCCAAGGCCGAGATCATATCGGGCGGTGAGCGTTTAGATGCTCTTGCGGAGCAGGTGGTGCGGCTAATCGAGCATCCCGCTGAGGCTTTGGACTTGCCGCTTGATGTGAATGGTACGGCTTTCCAGCAGGCTGTTTGGGCGGCTTTGCGGGCGATCCCGGCTGGAGAGACGCGCAGCTATGGCGAGATCGCGGCGGCGATCGGAAGGCCGGGCGCGGTGCGGGCTGCGGGGACGGCTTGTGGGGACAATGGGTTGGCGGTGGTGATACCCTGCCACCGGGTGCTGCGGAGCGATGGTGGGCTGGGCGGCTATGCCTATGGGGTGGAGCGGAAGAAGGCTTTGCTGGAGCGGGAGAGTGGGGGAGAGTAACGACCTTCTCCCCTCCCGCAGGCGTTCAAACGAGGCACGTGACTCGTTTGAAGGGCCGGGGGCTTTGCAACATTGGTGTTTACATGCAGGGCATGCCTTGGAGCTCGCTTTGCTCGCGCCCACCCCTAACCCCTCCCGCCTGCGGGAGGGTAACATGATTCATTCCGCCGTCACATGAAGCTGTAGGGATCGACATCCACGGCAACGCGTGTTCCGGATTTCCAGGTGATATTGTCCAGCCATTCGCGGATTGCTGCCTGGACATCGATCTGGCGGCTGGCGTGGATGAGCAGGCGGTGGCGATGGCGGCCGCGTAGGACGGAGAGCGGCGCTGGCGCGGGGCCGTAGACGCGCATGCCGTCGATCAGGGGAGCGGACTTGCCGATCAGGCGGGCGACCTGGGCGGCTTCGTCGGAATCTTCGCTGGAGATGATGATCGCGGCAAAGCGGCCGAAGGGCGGGGCGTTGGCGCGGCGGCGATTTTCTGTCTCGACCTCGTAGAAGCGCTCCGAATCGCCTGCGATGAGGGCCTTGATGACTTCGGCTTCGGGCATGCGGGTCTGGATGAAGACGCGGCCCGGCTTTTGTCCCCGGCCCGCGCGGCCCGCGACCTGGACGATCTGCTGGAAGGTCCGTTCGGACGCGCGCAAGTCGCCGCCCTCAAGGCCAAGGTCCGCGTCGATCACGCCGACCAGCGTCAGGTTGGGGAAGTGATAGCCCTTCGTGACCAGCTGCGTGCCGATGATGATGTCGACCGCGCCCGCCTCGACCGACTTCACGAACTCGGCGGCCTTGGCGGGGGACCAGAGCGTGTCGGAGGTGACTATGGCGGTGCGCGCTTGCGGCCAGAGCGCCTTCACCTCATCGGCGATACGTTCGACGCCGGGACCGCAGGCGACGAGGCTGTCCTCTTCCTTGCACTCCGGACAGAAGCGGGGCGAGGGGATGACGTGGCCGCAATGATGGCAGGCGAGTCGCTTGGTCAAACGATGCTCGACCATCCATGCGGTGCAGTTGGGGCATTGGAAGCGATAGCCGCAATGGCGGCACAGCGTCAGCGGCGCATAGCCCCGACGATTGAGGAAGAGCAGGCTTTGTTCGCCCTTCTCCATCGTCTCGTCGATAGCCTTGATGAGGGGCGGGGCGATCCAGCGGCCGCGTTCGGGCGGGTCGGTGAGGAGGTTTATGCCCTCTATCCCCGGCATTTCCGCACCGCCGAAGCGGGAGGGCAGCTTGATTTCGCGATAGCGGCCAAGCTCGACCTGATGCCGGGTTTCGATGGCGGGGGTGGCCGAGGCGAGGATGACCGGGAATTTTTCCATGAGGCCGCGCATCACGGCCACGTCGCGGGCGTGATAGTGGACGCCGTCTTCCTGCTTGAAGCTCGCCTCATGTGCTTCATCGACGACGATCAGGCCGAGATTGGGGTAGGGGAGGAACAGGGCGGAGCGGGCGCCGACTACTACCGCCGCGTCACCAGCGGCAATGGCGCGCCAGGCGCGGCGGCGTTCGGATTGCCGCAGGCCGCTGTGCCAGCTGATGGGAACGGTGCCGAAGCGCTTTTCGAAGCGTTCGAGGAAAGGTTCGGTCAGAGCGATTTCGGGTAGCAGGACCAGCACTTGCCGACCTTCCCGGATGGCGGCGGCGATGGCTTCGAAATAGACTTCTGTCTTGCCAGAACCCGTGACGCCGTCGAGGAGGAAGGGGGCGAAGTCGCGCTGGCGGACCGCGTGGACGAACTCGGTCGCGGCGCTTGCTTGGCCGTCGGATAGGTGCGGCGGCGCATGATCCGGGTTCGGGCGCGGGAAGGGGGTGTCGATGCTGACCTCCACCGCTTCGAACGCGCCTGCCTTGACGAGGCCGCGGATGACAGCATCGCTGACCCCGCCGATCATCGCCAGCTCGCGGATCAGGCCCTGCCGCTCGCCAATGCGCTCCATCGCCTGGGAGCGCTGTTCGGTCATGCGGTCGGGAAGATCGCCGGTGCGCTTATATTCGATGACGGTGCGCGCGCCCTCCAGCGCCGACATGGATGCCAGCGTCATGCGCAGGACCGACGCGATGGGGGCGAGATAATAATCCGCCGTCCACTCGATCAGGCGACGGAGTGTTTCGGGGATCGGTGGCGCATCGACCGGTCCGACGATGTTGCGCAGGCGATTGTCGCCGACGCTTTCGACTTCGGGGAAGCTATCCTCCTCCCACACCACGCCGACGAGCTGCCGGGGGCCGAGGGGCGCCACGATGATGCTGCCGGGCTGCACGCTCATGCCGTGCGGCACGCGATAGTCGAGCGGCCCAAGGGCGGCGTTCAGCAGGATGACACGGGCGCGCGAACTCATCCGCCCCTCCCTATCGCCTCGAGGCCGGGAGGCAAGGCGGCCCGTTCAGATTTTCCAGTTGAGCGTCAGCCAAGGGACATGGACGACAGCATCGGGACGGTCATCCCGGAAGCTTTGCTGGCGCATGTAGAGTGCCTGGACGTCGATGGATTCGCTGAGCGCGTGGCGTAGCCCAGCTTGCTGACGCATGACGGCAAGGCCGGTCTTGTCGCTGGGCCTGGCGCGGTTGAGGTGGAAGAAAAGCTCGCCCGCGGCCACCAGCGTCCATTTTCTTGCGGCATCCAGAGGAATGGCGGCCTGGATTCGTTGCCTCAGGCGCCAGCTTGCCTCGTCCGCAGTGTCGAAGAAGCGCTGTTCCAGTCGGGTACGGCTTTGCCAGATGCTGTGGGTGAGGGTCAGCTGCTGGAATGTGCGCAATTCCTGTTCAGGACCCGAATGGAAGAAGGCAAAGCCACCGCCAACCTGGACATGTTCCGCAACGGAATGATCAAGCGCGATGCGGGCGAGTTGCTGTTCGCCGCCTGATTCATCGCGGCGGAAGCGGTGGCCGATGTCTATGACGACGAGGTCATGAGGGGTGGCCTTCATCGTTGCCGATGCGCCGATCCACAGCTGCGTTTCCTCTTCGGCCGCTTGCGCTGCGGGACTGAAGACAAGTGTGACCAGGGCGAATGCGGTCAAAGCGCCACGGCCGAACATAGGGATGGGCATGCAGGGTCCTTTGGAAAGGTGCAGCGCTCATAATGTTGCGGAGCTGTTTCCGTAAAGCCCGGCGCTGGCAATAATGGCTAAAGCCGGGATCAGCCGCTAAAGGGGAGCCGATTCGCACACCGCCCCGGAGCAGACCCATGAAGTTCTTCGTCGATACCGCCGACACCAACGAAATCCGTGACCTCGCCGCCACCGGCCTGCTCGACGGCGTGACGACCAACCCGTCGCTGATCCACAAGTCGGGCCGGAAGTTCGTGGAAGTGGTCGAGGAAATCTGCGGCATCGTCGATGGCCCGGTTTCCGCCGAAGTCGTCGCGCTCGACCATGAGACGATGATGAAGGAAGCGGCCGTGCTGCGGAAAGTCGCGGACAATGTCTGCATCAAGGTGCCGCTGACCATTGATGGCCTCAAGACCTGCAAGGCGCTGACCAGCGACGGCGTGATGGTGAATGTGACGCTGTGCTTCTCCGCAAATCAGGCGCTGCTGGCGGCGAAGGCGGGCGCGAGCTTCATCTCGCCCTTCGTCGGGCGGCACGACGATAATGGCTTTTATGGCATGAAGCTGATTGAAGATATCCGCCTGATCTACGACAATTATGCGTTCGACACGGAAATCCTGGTGGCGAGCGTGCGGCACCCGATCCATGTGCTGGAAAGCGCGAAGATCGGCGCGGATGTGATGACCGCGCCGCCTTCGGTCATCAAGGCGCTGTTCAACCATGTGCTGACGGACAAGGGGATCGCTGGTTTCCTGGCGGATTGGGAAAAGACCGGGCAGTCGGTTCTTTAAGTTCAAGCAAACTCCCTCCGTTCGCCCTGTCCGAACGAGTCACCCGCCTCGTTCGAATGTCGAAGGGCTTTCCTATCTCGCCAAGAAGGGAAGGGCTTCGACAAGCTCAGCCCGAACGGGGAGGGGGCGTTTGCAACCTCTGACAGTGTGCATCATTCTCCTCATGAAGGAGAGGAGCGATGTTCGTCGCGGTCTACTGGTGGCGGGTGCATCCGGGGAAGGAAGAGCAGTTCCGCGCGGCATGGCGGCGTGGGACTGACCTCATTCGCGAAAAATATGGCAGCTTTGGTTCGCGGCTTCACAGGGACGCGGACGGGCGCTTTGTCGGCTATGCGGAGTGGCCGGACGAGGAGACGTGGCGGGCCGCCTTCGATCAGAAGATGGTCTATGACGAGCCGGAAACCCGGGCCGCCTTTGTCGATGCGATCGCGGAGGTGCCAGCTGACGCCGATCCAATCTTCACCATGACGGTGACCGACGACCTGCTGATGCGGGCGCGGCCGGATGACAGTCCGCTCGATGGCGAATAGGAACGGCCTCGACGCTGCTGGGGTTCTTGGGGCTGGGGATTTCTGGCCGCCGCGATACTCATCGCCGGGTTGCTGATGCTGCTGTTGGGCTGGCGCTTGTAGGGGAGATGGCGACCCCGACAGGATTCGAACCTGTGACCATTCGCTTAGAAGGCGAATGCTCTATCCAGCTGAGCTACGGGGCCGCACCGGCGCTTCGATAGCGGGGCTTGTGTCCGGGCGCAATCATGCCTGCCATTGCATTTGTGCGGCGGCCCGATATGCAATGGCGCCATGACCGATTTGGGGGTTCGGAAAATCGATGCGCAGGCGCTCTCCGGGCGGCCGATGCGCTATTTCGATTTCTTCATCGCGGCGTTTGTCGCCATATTGCTGCTGTCGAACCTGATCGGGGCGGCGAAGCTGTCGACCGTTGGTGGCTTCACATTCGGCGCTGGCATCCTGTTCTTTCCGCTGGGTTATGTGCTGGGCGACGTGCTGACCGAGGTTTATGGCTATGCCCGTGCGCGGCGGTGCGTATGGGCCGGGTTCGCGGCGATGCTTTTCATGGCGCTGATGAGCTGGGTGGTTGTGAAGCTGCCGCCTGCGGAAGGCTGGCCGGACCAGAAGGCCTATGAGGCGGTGTTCGGCAATACCTGGCGCATCGTCTTTGCTTCGCTGGCCGCATTCTGGGCAGGGGAGCTGGCTAACAGTTTCGTGCTGGCGAAGATGAAGCTGCTGACGCAAGGGCGGCATCTGTGGATGCGGACGATCGGGTCCACCATCGTGGGGCAGGGGGTGGATAGCCTTCTTTTCTATCCGCTGGCCTTTGTCGGCGTGTGGAGCAATGCACAGGTGCTGACGGTGATGGTTACCAATTGGCTGATGAAGGTGACGTGGGAAGCGGTGCTGACGCCGTTGACCTACCTGGTGGTGAACAGGCTGAAGCGGGCCGAGGGGCTGGACGTCTATGATGACGGCACGGACTTTACGCCGTTCCGGACGCGTATTTAGCAAACCTCTGTTCCCGTTCGCCCTGAGCTTGTCGAAGGGCTTCTCTGCTCTTGAAGAAGAAGAGGGCTTCGACAGGCTCAGCCCGAACGGGAGGGGGTATCCTGTTGGTCTTCGTATGTTGCTCGCACGAAATAGAGGCCGTCTGGCGGAGCGTTGAGGCCCAGGGCTGCGCGGTCCTTTGCGTCTCGGGCGGCGCGCATGTCCTCGATCGACCAACGCCCCATGCCGACCAGCGCGAGGCAGCCGACCATTGAGCGGACCTGATGATGGAGGAAGGAGCGCGCCTCGGCATGGATGGCGATGCGGTCGCCTTCGCGTTCGACGTCGAGGCGGTCGAGTGACTTCAACGGGCTTTCCGCCTGGCAGTGGGCAGAGCGGAAGGTGGTGAAGTCATGGCGGCCGACGAGCAGCTGTGCTGCTTCCTGCATGGCGTCGGTGTCGAGCGGCTGGATGACGCGCCAGACGAGGCCATGCTCGAAGGTCAGCGGCGCGCGGCGGTTGGCGATGCGATAGACATAGGCGCGGCCGGTGCAAGAAAAGCGGGCGTGCCAATCATCAGCTACGGTTTCGCAGGCGAGGATAGCGACGGGGTCGGGGCGCAGGCGGGCGTTCATCGCCTCCATCAGGCGGAAGGGCGGGATCGGCTTTTCAATGTCGGCGTGGGCGCGCATGGCGAGGCCGTGGACGCCCGCGTCGGTGCGGCCGGCGGCGTGGATGATGGCGCGCTCTCCGGTGATGGCGTGGATGGCGTCTTCCAATGCCTGTTGGACACTGGGGCCGTGCGCTTGCCTTTGCCAGCCCATGAAGGGGCGGCCGTCAAATTCCACGGTGAAGGCGAAGCGGGTCATAGGGGAGCTTGTACCGTCCTACACCTGCCTATCGTCATCCCAGCTGAAGCTGGGATGACGAGATTGAGGTGGCGCGATCTTAACCATCGACGCGCGAGCCTGCGGGCATGTCGTAGCCGCGAAGGAGTTCGCCCGGCGACATCGCGCCCTTGCCTGCGCGCTGGATCAGGGTGGGGCGGATGGCGCCGTGGCCGCAGCCGATGAGCAGGCTGTTGTCAAGCAACTCGCCCGGCGGACCTTCATGCTCCTCGACATGGGCGGCGAGGATGCGGAAGCGTTCTCCGCGATACTCGAGGAATGCGCCGGGGAAGGGATTGAAGGCGCGTATCTGCCGTTCGACCTGATGCGCATCGCGAGTGAAGTCGATGCGGGCTTCGCTCTTGTCGATCTTGGCGGCGTAGGTAACGCCTTCTTCCGGTTGCGGCACGGGCGGGTGCGCGGAAAGGTCGTCCAGCACCTCGACCATTAATTCCGCGCCTGCCTGCGCCAGCTCGGCGGTGAGCGCGCCCGCCGTCTTGTCCTCGATCGGGGTTACATGCTTGGCGCGCATCGGGCCGGTGTCGAGGCCCGCTTCCATATTCATGATCGTGACGCCAGTCACATTGTCGCCCGACAGGATCGCGCGCTGGATCGGCGCCGCTCCACGCCAGCGGGGGAGCAAAGAGGCATGGATGTTGAGGCAGCCGGAGCGGGGCGCTTCCAGCACTGCGCGCGGCAGGATGAGACCATAGGCGGCTACCACCGCGACATCGGCGTTCAGCGCGGCAAAAGCGGACTGCACTTCAGGATCCTTGAGCGAGACGGGCGTGCGCACCTCTATGCCCATCTGCTCCGCCTGAGCCTGAACGGGGGAGGGGCGCAGCGCCTTTCCGCGCCCGGCGGGGCGGGGCGGCTGGCTGTACACGCCTACGATCTCATGCCCGGCCTTGGCCAGCGCCACGAGGGCGGGGACGGCGAAATCCGGGGTTCCCATATAGATGATGCGCATAGTCGCCTCTCAACTCTTTTGACCCCGGACTTGCAAGCCCCTATCTCGGTTCCATGGCTTCTCCCGAGATTGATGCGCTGACGCAGGCGCTGTCCCGCCTGCCCGGCCTTGGCCCGCGTTCGGCGCGGCGCGCTGTGCTGCATCTGCTCAAGAAGCGGGAAAGCGCGCTTGAGCCGCTGCTGCGCGCGCTGGATGCGGTGAATGACCGGCTGGTTACGTGCGGCATCTGCGGCAATGTCGATACGGTCGATCCATGCGGCATCTGTTCCGACGCGCGCCGGGACGCGCGGGCGCTGTGCGTGGTGGAGGATGTCGCGGACTTGTGGGCGCTTGATAAGTCGCGGCTTTTTCCGGGGCGCTTTCATGTGCTGGGCGGGCGATTGTCGGCGCTGGAGGGGGTGCGGCCGGAGGACCTTTCCATCGACGCGCTGATCGCGCGGGTCGAGGCGGGCGGCATCGATGAGGTGGTGCTGGCGATGAACGCTACGCTGGAGGGGCAGACGACGGCGCATTATCTGGCCGAGCGGCTGGAGCGTTTTCCGGTGCGCCTGACGCAACTGGCCCATGGCGTGCCCGTGGGCGGCGAACTCGACTATCTGGACGAGGGGACATTGGCGCAGGCATTGCGGGCAAGGCGTCCCGTTTCCTGAGCTTGGCGGTCGCTTGAAAAAGCCCGCCGTTGCGGCTATTTTAACCGCATGGCCATTCTTCCGATCCTTGAGGCGCCCGACCCGCGCCTGCGTACCATCTCGTCTCCGGTGGAGACGATCGACGACGACCTGCAACGCCTGATCGATGACATGTTCGAGACGATGTACGATGCGCCTGGCATCGGTCTCGCGGCGATTCAGGTCGGCGTGCCCAAGCGGGTGCTGGTCATCGATCTTCAGGAACCCGAATCGGAGGAAGAAGGCGCGCCTGCGGTGAAAAAGCCGATGGTGTTCATCAATCCCGAAATCCTCGACGGCTCACCCGACCTGTCGGTCTATAATGAAGGTTGCCTGTCGGTGCCGGACCAATATGCCGAGGTGGAGCGCCCGGCGACGATCCGCGCAAGCTGGATGGACCGGGATGGGCGCATCCATGAAGAACAACTGGAGGGGCTGTTGGCGACCTGCCTGCAGCATGAGATGGATCATCTTCAGGGCGTGTTGTTTATCGATCATCTGTCGCGCCTGAAGCGGGATATGTTGATGAAGAAGCTGAGGAAAGCGCGCAAGGCGGCTTGATCTGACGGTTGCCTGAAGAACACGCTTCCCTGGAAGGTGGGAGCGTTTTTCTTTCGGCTTAATTCTTATCCTGTATCACATCTGCTGCGGCATAGATGGAACGGCTGCGCAAGACGCGCCGTTACCGCCCTGACTCTTACTGATCAGGAGCGAGGCTGATGTCGATTCACACGATGATCGGGCTTCACCCCGATGTCGCCGGTAATCTGAACGAGCAGCTTGCGACGGCCGCGCGTCACGCCATGTTTTGCAGCTTGATTTGCACATCCTGCGCTGATGCTTGCGCCGCCGAGGCGATGGACATGGGCCAGTGCATTCGCACATGCCTTGACTGCGCGGATGTGTGCGAAGCCACCGCGAAGCTGGCTGTCCGCCGCACAGGCCAGAATATCGAGGTGCTGCGCTTGATGCTGGAAAGCTGTGCCAGCGTCTGCGATGCCTGCGCCGAGGAATGCGAACGGCATGATCATGAGCATTGTGCGTCATGCGCGGAAATGTGCCGGGAATGCGCGCGGGACTGCCGGGCGGCGGTCCCGACGGTTCGGTAAACCGCCGTCGGCAGCGGCCGGTCAGGCCACCCCGTCCGTGTCCAGCGCGTAACCCGCCGAACGCACGGTGCGGATGATGTCGCGATATTGGCCGTCGGCGTTGATCGCCTTGCGCAGGCGGCGGATGTGGACGTCGACGGTGCGCAGTTCGATGTCGCTGTCCTGTCCCCAGACGCTGTCGAGCAATCGCTCGCGCGAGAAGACCCAGCCGGGGTGCTCCAGGAAGTGCTTGAGCAGGCGGAATTCGGTTGGGCCGAGGGGGATGACCTGGCCACCGCGGCGGACCTTGTGCCCGACCGTGTCCATCTCGACATCAGCGAAGGTCAGCGTTTCGCCAGCGAGAGCGGGGCGGACGCGGCGCAGGACTGCGCCGACGCGCGCGACCAGTTCGCGTGGGGAAAAAGGCTTGGTGACATAGTCGTCGGCGCCGGTCTCAAGGCCGCGCACGCGGTCTTCCTCCTCGCCGCGCGCCGTCAGCATGATGATTGGGATGTTCGCCGTGCCGTTCATGCGGCGCAGGCGGCGGCAGACTTCGATGCCGGACAGGCTTTCCACCATCCAGTCGAGCAGGACGATGTCAGGCACATTTTCCTGCGCGAGGAGCAGTGCCTCCTCGCCATCGACGGTATGCGCGACGTCGAAATCTTCACGCTTGAAATGCCAGATCAGAAGTTCTGCGAGGGCCGCGTCATCTTCAACCAGAAGCATCTTGGCTCTCGCCATATTCAGTCCTCCAGGGGCTGGGTGCCGCCGCGCTCGCGCTCCGGCAGGGTCTGGCCGGTCGCGGCGTAATAGACCATCTCGGCAACATTGGTGGCGTGGTCGCCGATTCGCTCGATATTCTTGGCGACGAACAGCAGATGCGCGCACTCGCTGATCGTCTTGGGATTTTCGACCATGAAGGTGACGAGCGTCCGGAAGACGCTGTTGTAGAAATCGTCCACCACCGTATCGCGCTCAATGACGGCAAGGGCCAGATCCGCATCACGCGCAGCGAAGGCGTTGAGGGCATCCTGCACCATCTCGCCCGCGACTTGGCCCATGGAAGGGAGAAGCGCGATGGGCTCCTGCGTCCGCTGGTTCGCATTGATCAGCGGAACCCGCTTGGCGATGTTCTTCGCATAGTCGCCGATGCGTTCCACGACGCCGACGATTTTGAGCGCGGCGATGACGTCGCGCAGATCGTTGGCCATGGGCGCGCGGAGGGCGATGATCTCGATCGCCAGCTTTTCGACTTCCGCCTCGATGGCGTCGATGCGCTTGTCGTCGGCGACGATTTGCGCGGCCAGTGTCTTGTCATGGCGCTGGAGGGCCAGCATCGCGTTTTCGAGCGCGGATTCGGCGCGGCCGCCCATTTCGGCGATGAGGCCGCGGAGCTTGTCCATTTCCTCATCGAACGCCTTGATCGTATGTTCTGCCATTGTCTGTCTCTCCCCCGGGTTCAGCCGTAGCGCCCGGTGATATAGTCCTTGGTCCGCTCCTGGCGGGGATTGGTGAAGATGTCCGACGTCACGCCATATTCGACCAGTTCGCCGAGGTGGAAGAAGGCGGTGCGCTGCGATACGCGAGCGGCCTGCTGCATGTTGTGCGTCACGATAACGATCGCGTAACGGCCGCGCAGTTCGTGGATCAGCTCCTCGATCTTCGCCGTCGCGATCGGGTCGAGCGCCGAGCAGGGCTCGTCCATCAGGATGACTTCAGGTTCGACCGCGATGGCGCGGCCGATGCAGAGGCGCTGCTGTTGACCACCGGAAAGTGCGGTGCCGCTGTCGTGCAGGCGGTCCTTCACTTCGTCCCAGAGGCCCGCGCGGCGCAGCGACTTTTCGACGATGACATCGAGGTCGGCCTTTGCATGGGCGAGCCCGTGGATGCGGGGGCCGTAGGCGATATTTTCGTAGATCGACTTGGGGAAGGGGTTGGGCTTCTGGAATACCATGCCGACCCGGGCGCGCAGCTGCACCACGTCCATCGACGGGGCGTAGATATCCTCGCCATCGAGCGTGATTGTGCCTTCAACGCGGGCCGATGCCACGGTGTCGTTCATGCGGTTCAATGTCCGCAGGAAGGTCGACTTGCCGCAGCCCGAAGGGCCGATGAAGGCGGTGACGTTGTCCATGTCGACGTCGATGGAGACGCCCTTGATCGCCTGTTTTTCGCCGTAGAAGACCTTCACGTCACGCGCGGTCATTTTGGTTTCGGTGGCGGGCACCAATGTCTGTGGTTCGTGCATCATGTTTACCACCGTTTTTCAAACTTGTTGCGCAGGTAGATGGCGATGCCGTTCATCGCGAGCAGGAAGACCAGCAAGACGATGATGGCGGCGGAGGTCTTTTCGACAAAGCCCTTTGAGACTTCATCGGACCAGAGGAAGATTTGCACCGGTAGCACGGTCGCCGGATCAGTGATCCCGCCTGGCGGCGTGGCGATGAAGGCGCGCATGCCGATCATGAGGAGCGGGGCGGTCTCACCAAGCGCGCGGGCCATGCCGATGATTGTGCCAGTGAGGATGCCGGGAAGGGCGAGCGGCAGGACATGGTGGAACACCACCTGCACGGGGCTTGCACCGATGCCGAGCGCCGCGTCGCGGATGCTCGGCGGGACTGACTTGATGGCGTTGCGCCCGGCGATGACGATGACCGGCATGGTCATGAGCGCCAACGTCATGCCGCCGACCAGCGCGGCAGAGCGCGGTAGCGCCAAGAAGTTGAGGAAGATCGAGAGGCCGAGCAGACCGAAGATGATCGAGGGAACAGCGGCGAGATTGTTGATCGACACTTCGATGATGTCGGTCAGCCAGTTCTTGCGCGCATATTCCTCCAGATAGACGGCCGTGGCGACGCCGATCGGGAAGCTCAAGACCAGCGTCACCAGCATGGTGAGCAGCGATCCCTTGAACGCGCCCCAGATGCCGACCTGCGTCGGATCGGTGCCGTCGCTGCCGGTCAGGAAGCCGCTATTGAAGCCGGTGGTGAGCAAACCTGCCTTGTTCAGCTGCTCAACCGCAGCTTCCGCCTCGGGCGATCCCTCGCTCTTGGCTGTCAGATCGACAGTCGTCGAAGCGGGAAGTTTAAGGGTCTCGGTGCGGCTCAGGATGCTGGGATCAGCCTTGATGGCATCGCGAAGAGCGATCCAGGCAGTCGGCGAGATCCAGTCCTCCGCATTTGCCCCCAGCGCCTTTTTCACGACATCGCCCGTCACCATCGGCAGGTTCGCGTTGGCGAGTGCCTGATCGGTGATTGCATTGGGGTCGAGCAGCAGCGGTGACGCGGGGAAGTCTACCTTCACCGCTATTTCCGTCCGCGTGAAACCGCGCAAGCCGTTGCCGAGCATGCTGAAGAGCAGGAAGGCAAGGAAGGCAGCGGAAAGTGCGACGGCGAGAAGGCCGGCAGCCTTGAAGCGGCGTTCGGAGGCGTAGCGCCGGGCGATCCGCTTGCGCATCGCATCCGACTTCCAGTCGGTGGGGAGGCGTTCGGTCGTCATTATTCGTAAGCCTCGCGATATTTCTTCACGACCCGCAGGGCCACGATGTTGAGCAGCAGGGTCACGATGAAGAGGACGAGACCAAGGGCGAAGGCCGCCAGCGTCTTGGCGCTGTCGAATTCCTGGTCGCCGGTAAGCAGCTGCACGATTTGAGTGGTGACCGTGGTCACGCTGGCGAAGGGGTTCACGGTCAGGTTTGCCGCCAGACCGGCCGCCATCACGACGATCATCGTCTCGCCGATCGCGCGGCTGACGGCGAGCAGCACGCCGCCGACGACGCCGGGGAGGGCTGCGGGGATCAGGACGCGGCGGATCGTTTCGCTGGTGGTCGCGCCCATGGCGAGGCTGCCGTCACGCATGGACTGCGGCACGGCGGCGATGCTGTCGTCCGCCATCGAGGAAACGAAGGGTATGATCATCACGCCCATGACGAGGCCAGCGGCAAGGGCGCTTTCCGATGATGCACCCTGGATACCGATAGCCACGGCGAAGTCGCGCAAGGCAGGGGCAACCGTCAGCGCGGCGAAATATCCGTAGACGACGGTCGGCACGCCCGCGAGCACCTCAAGGATGGGCTTCATCCATTTGCGCACGGTGGGGCTGGCATATTGGGTGAGATAAACCGCGCTCATCAGGCCGAGCGGGATCGCGACCACCATCGCGATGATCGCGCCGATGAAGATCGTGCCCCAGAAGAGCGGCACGGCGCCAAAGGCATCGTCATTGCCATAGCCCAGTGCTGCCGATTGCGGGCTCCATTTCGTCCCGAACAGGAAGTCGATCGGGTTCACCATCGAGAAGAAGCGAAGGCTTTGCCACAGCAGCGACACGACAATGCCCAGCGTGGTCACGATCGCGAGAAGGGACGCGATGAGCAGCACGGCCATGACGAGTCGTTCCACCCGCGTGCGGGCTCGAAAATCAGGCCGCACGCGGGTGAAGCCATAAGCGCCCCCGGCAAAGGCCAGCACGAGCGCCAGCGCCGCGCCGGCGATGCCATATTTGCCTATCGCTGCTTCATAAGGTTGGATCAGGCCCTGCGAGAGCGGGTTGAAAGCACCCGCTTGCGCGCCCGTGGCGATCGCTCTCGCCTCGCCCAATATGGCCGAGCGAGAGAAATCATCGGCGGGCAGGCTCTGCGCCGCCGGGCTGTCCAGCACATCCTGCGTGATCAGCCCCGGGGCGATGTTCGCCCAGACGGCGAGGAAGATCGCCGCCGGAAGGAGCGTCCAGAGCGCGACATACCAGCCATGATAGCCGGGCAGACTATGCACGGCATCACGGCGGCCGGAGCTGCGCGCGGCGGTTTGCAACCGCAGCGCGCGAGTCCGGGCGCTGACCCAGGCGATGGCGCCAAGGCCCGCCAGCAGCAAGAGGATTGCAGGACCTGTCATGTCTTCCGCTTACTTGAGTTGCGAACCGTCGAGAACGGCAAGCGACTTCACCGTTTCCTCGCTCGCCTTGCGCACATCATCCGGCGCTGCAACCATGCCACGCTTCGTCAGCGCGCCACCGGGAGCCCAATTCGCAGCGAAGGTGTTCAGAAATGCCTGCAGACCGGGGATCGCGGTCATGTGCGCCTTCTTCACATAGATGTAGAGCGGACGCGCACCGGGATATTTGCCCGTCGACACGGTGTCATAGGTGGCTTCGACGCCGTTGAGCGACACGTCCTTCAGCTTGTCCTTGTTTTCTTCAAGATAGCTGAAACCGAATACGCCCAGCGCATTGGGGTTCGCGGCGAGCTTCTGCACGATCAGATTGTCGTTCTCGCCCGAATCGACATATTTGCCGTCTTCACGGACGCGGGTGCAGGTCGCCTTGAATTCGTCCTCGCTCTTTTCCTTGAGCGTCTTCATGGCGGGGTCGGTTTCGCAGCCCTTGGTCAATACCAGTTCCGCAAGCGAATCGCGGGTGCCGCTGGTCGATGGCGGGCCAAAGACGCTGATGGCGGTTGCGGGCAGGCTGGGATCTACATCCTTCCAGGTTTCCGCCTTGTTCGGCCCCTTGCCATAAGGGTTGGCGGCGAGCGCTTCATAGACGATCTTGGGCGTCAGCTTGAAACCGGGGCCTTCCTTTGACTCGGCGAAGGCGAGGCCATCGACGCCGACCTGGACTTCGATGATGTCCTTGACGCCATTTTTCTGACAGTCCTCGAACTCGGCCTTCTTCATGCGGCGCGAAGCGTTTGCGATGTCGGGATGCTGTGCGCCGACGCCAGCGCAGAACAGCTTTATGCCGCCGCCGGTGCCGGTTGATTCGATAATGGGCGATTTCATGCCCGAATTGCCCTGAACGAACATTTCGGCAACCGCCGTTGCAAAGGGATAGACGGTGGAGGAGCCGACCGCGCGGATCTGGTCGCGCGTGGCGCTGGCGCCGCCCGATTTTTCGCCGCAACCGGCGAGGGTGAGAGCGGCAGCTGCAGTTGCTGCCATTAGAGCGAAATGCTTCACGGATAGTCTCCTTGATCAAGGCCGCGATCCACAATCGCCGCCCCCCTGCGGGCGCCTTAGCCGCGGTAAGTCGCGCATTTGTGACAATCCAATTGCACTTTTATGACATCGCTGTCGGTTGAACGACAGACGCGCAGATTTTCTTCAATTTTTCGCTGGATGGAGCCTCTCTTCAGCAGGCATCGGCGGCAGCAGGACGGCAATGGCCGTGCCTTTCCCAGGCGTGCTGGTGATGTCCAGCCTGCCACGGTGCCGTTCCACGATATGCTTGACGATGGCGAGGCCAAGGCCCGTTCCGCCAACCGCGCGGCTGCGGCCGGAATCCACGCGATAGAAGCGTTCCGTAAGGCGGGGGAGGTGGTCGGGACCAATTCCTTCCCCTTCATCCGCCACGACCAGGCGCGTCATGCCGCCCGGTCCCGCGCCCAGGCTGACGCGAATCGGTGTTCCTGCCTTTCCATATTTGACAGAATTGCCAATCAGGTTGTGCAGCAACTGCGACAGTTGCGGCCTGTCCCCAGCGACTTCCGGCAGGCCAGGCGTGATGTCCAGTTCGACCTCCCGACCTCGTTCGCCATGGCTGGTGCGAAAAACCCCTACCACTTCAGCCGCGAGCGAACCGAGATCGATCGGGCTATCAGGGGCGCGGTATTTTTCCGCTTCGATCCGGGAGAGGGAAATGAGATCGTCGATCAGCCGCTGCATTCGCCGCGCCTCGCCATCCATGATCTTGAGGAAGCGCTGCCGCGTATCATTGTCGCGGCCAAGGTCCGGATCACCAAGCGTTTCGATGAAGCCCAATATGCCCGCGAGTGGCGTGCGCAGTTCGTGGCTGGCATTGGCCACGAAATCGACGCGCATCTTTTCCGCTGCATAGGCGCCACTATGGTCGGCGAGGTGGACCAACCGGCGGATTTCGCTTTCGCTGCCCAGCGGCGCGATACGCATCTGCCAGCGTTGATCGCGAGTTCCAAGACCGACCAGGTCCAGCATTATCGCTTCAGACATGGGGGCGAGGCTTGCCAGCCGCTCGGCCGCGGCGGGATGCCGGATGGCTATGCGGGCATCCTCACCCTGGATATGTGCGCCCAACAAGCGTTGCGCGGCGCGATTGGCATGAATGATCCGCCCTTTTTCTATCAGCATCAGAGGGTCGGTGATCGCCTCCATGAGGCTGGCGAAATCAGGGTGGTCGGCGATATCGGATGGCTTCTCCGGCGAAGAAGTCGGGGTCGCCGCGGCTGCCGTGCCCTGCGCCGTGATGAGGAGGACCGAAATGCCCGCCAGCACTGGAAGCGCTATCGCCCAGAAGGGGGCGCCCATCAGCAATGCGGACCCGGTAGCCAGGAACAGCATCGCGAGCGAGGCGATGATCTGGGAAATGCTCAGTCGATTCATGGTTACCGCGCTGGATTATTGACTGCTTTGCTGCAATGGCTGGCGCAATAGCGTGGATTCTTTACGCTTTGGCAAGCGCGATAGCGGATCAGAACGATATGACAGAGCAATCGCCCGAACAGCATGTTTCCGGCCCGGTATCCGCTGAAGGCGCCGAGCGGGACGTCGAGTCGATCGCGCCTTCACGCCGCCAGCTTTTGATGGGGGGCGCGGTTGCGGCGTCTGCGATCGTGTCTATCCGCCCGGCCTTGGCCAATACCGCAGCGTCCGTGCTGAACTGCACCATTCCGGTTCCCGACCAGGCGCGTGCGGGAAAGTATATAGCGCCCAATGGCCAGCTCGTTCCCGCAGGGACAGCTGGCGCGGTGCCTGCGCAAGGGCGTAGCTATAGCGGCGAGCAGGTTCGCCAAGCTCTGCGCGGCGGGCGACTGCCGGGCACCAGCTATGAACAGAACCAGGCATATCTGAACTATATCCGGCGGCTTCAGTCCGGGACCAGCGGCTTCACCTGTTACGCATCATTGCAAATGCCGCGTTAGGCACCTGCTTACTCCTGTGCGCTACAGCAGGGCGCCGTCAGGGAGTTGAAAGCAGATCGTGACTGCAGAGCGTCGTTACAGGAAAGACAAGGACACCGTCCTGTGCGTGCTGGAGGACATCATGCTCCTCTATCACCGCGCGTCGGGGCAGACGCACATGATGATCAGCCCTGTTCCGGAGATTTTGCAGGCTTTGGACGAGGGCGGAGACAGGGACGGTGCCGTCACGGCGGCGCAGCTGCATTCCCGGCTGGAACGCCATTATGATCTGGGTCTCGCCGCGCAGGCGATCGTTGAAATCGAGGCGCATCTGGAAGGGTTGACGGCGCTCGGACTGGTGCTCCGATCGTGAAGCATCAGCTTTCCCTGACCATCGGCCCTGCATCCTTTCGCATTGGTTCTGCATGGCGACAGCCGCTGGAACAGCTGGCGGCGCTTTATCAGGACTATCCCCAGCCGAGGGATCAGGTAGCAGATTTCACCGTAAGGCTCGAACCGGCGGGATTGCTGCGAACATGGCTGCGGCCGTCCATCTTCATAACTGGCGATCATGGGCTGGCCGATGCGGCGCCGATGAGCCTGACGCACGGCCTGCTCGCCGCGGAAATGGGCATGAACCTTCAGATGGCGCTGGGTTGGCGGCGGCATCTGCTGCTCCATGCGTCGAGCGTTGAGAAGGACGGGCGCGCGCTGGTGATGACTGGCGAGTCCGGTTCAGGCAAGTCGACGCTCGCTGCTCAGCTTGGCGAGCGAGGCTGGCGGCTGATGGGCGATGAGTTCGCGCTGCTGGACCTGGTAACGGGCGACCTATTGCCCTTTCCCCGGCTCGTTTCGCTCAAAAATGCTGCGATCGATGTTGTTGCCGCAGAAGCGCCGCCGAGCCGAATGGGACCTTTGTTGGCTGGCACGGCAAAGGGGGACATCCGGCACCTCGTCCCGCGCGCGGATGCTGTTGCGCGGATGACCAAGGGAGCGAGGCCGGCCCTGCTGCTTTTTCCACGTTTTGGACATACCGCTGACACGCGCCTGGTCGGACAGGGCGAGGTTTTCATGCGCCTCACCCAGGCGTCCACCAATTATGTGGCCTTGGGTGAAGCAGGGTTTGGCGCGCTGACGCGGTTTGTGCGGCATGTGCCTGCCCGCGCGATCGACTTTGCTTCGGGGGATGAAGCGATCGCGATGGTCGAACGGTTGTGGGAAGAACTCGCGTGAGCGCGGCGCTTCTGGTCTCGGTACTGCGTGACCCAAGCTCGATCGCGTCGCTGGATGGTGCGGGATGGAATGCGCTGATCGCGGCGGCGCGGGCGGAGCGGTTGATCGGGACGTTGGCCCTGATGATCGACGATCGATCAGTGCCTGAAAAGGTCCGGCCGATCCTGGCCGATGCCCGGCTGGATGCGGCTAGAGAAGCACAGCAGGCCCTGTGGGAAGCGGACCGGGCGGCCGAGGCGCTTGGCGAGCCTGTGCTGCTGCTGAAGGGCACTGCCTACGCCGCCGCAGGGCTCAAGGCCGGGGAAGGTCGGTTCATCGGCGATCTCGACATCCTGCTCCACCGGGACCGGCTGAGGCAGGCAGAAGCGAAGCTGATCGCCGCAGGCTGGGAATGGGTGAAGGAGGACGGCTATGACGACGCCTATTACCGGCAATGGATGCATGAACTGCCGCCGCTGATCCACCGTGAGCGCGACAGGATGATCGATGTGCATCATACGATCCTGCCGCTGACTGCCCGGCCGACGCCCGACGCGGCGGCGATGCTGGCGGATGCAGTCCCGGTGACGGAGCGTTTGTCGGTTTTGGCTCCGGAGGACATGATCTGCCATTCGGCCGCGCATTTATTTGCTGATGGCGACATGGCGGGAGGCTTGCGAAACCTGTGGGATATTCACTGCTTGCATGAGCAATTTGGAAAGCAGCGCCCGGATTTCGACCGCGATCTGCTCGAAAGGGCTTCGACGCATCAACTATATGAAGTGGTGCTGCGCGCGTTAAGGCTGGCGCGCTTCCTATTCGGTACGCCTGCCCAGCCAGACAATCGCCTTGGATGGAGTGACCGCATTTTTGTTGCCCGCTTGCTTGCCCGCAACGGCTGGGGCCGCGAAAGCCGCAAACTGCTTCGCTTCGCATTTTATGTGCGGTCGCACTGGCTGCGCATGCCGCCGTTCATGCTGGCGCGGCATCTGCTGACCAAATGGCGCAAGGGGCATCGCCCGGCCTAGCGACGGCTTCCTACGCCTAGTCCAGGAATGATCTGCGCAAGATTTTCGAGAGCAGAGAAGGGTGTCGGTCGGGTGGTCGGGATGGCGGGAGGTGAGATCGTCATGCCCATCCACATCACGTCATGCCACTTGCCAAATTTGAAACCGACTTCCTTGTAGATGCCGACTTGCTGCATACCCAAGGCAGTATGGAGCGCGACGCTGGCGCTGTTCGGCAGAGTGATGCCCGCGAAAAGGCTATGATAGCCCTGATGTCGCAGCAGCACGATCAGCATGTCGTACAGGCGCCTTCCAATGCCCCTTCGATGATGCTCTGCGGCCAGGTAGACGGAGATGTTGGCGGACCAATCATAAGCAGCCCGCCCGCTATGCTGCCCGGCATAAGCATAACCGGCAATCTGCCTATCGACTTCCGCGATCAACCAGGGATAATCGGTCAGGCAGCCGGCCATCCTCGCCCTGAACTCTTCCGCGTCGGGTGGTACGCTTTCGAAGGAGATGACGCTGTTGAGGACATAGGGAGCGTAGATCGCCGCAACGCAAGGCGCGTCACCCTCGACAGCGATCCTGAAGCTAGTCGTCATGCCCTCATCCCCCGCCGTCCCGCAGATTACCGCTTGAGAATGTTGAGAGCCAGCATCGTCATGGCCTCGCTCGCCGTGGCGATGACTTTGTCCGCCTCGGGCGCCCAGAAGGGGCTGTGGAGGGAGGGCAGGGTGAGTTGACCGGCTGTCGCCTTCGCCATCTGGTCCGCCGGGACGCCGCCTACCCAGAAGATGAAGCTGTTGATGCTCTTGTCCGCCCGGTAGTAGCGGCCAAAATCCTCGCCCCCCATGGACGGCTTGGCCTCGATCACCCGGCCTTCAGGGAAGTGGGCCTTGAGCAGTCCGGCCATTTCGTTGGCGAAAGCTGGCGGATTATAGGCTGCGGGCGTGAATTCATCCTTCACCGAAACAACCGGCATTCGATCATCAGGCACGCCTGCAGCGATCGCCTCTCCGCGTGCGATGCGTTCGATGCCGCGGATCAGGCGTTCGCGCGTCTCGTCGGAGTAGCTGCGGACGGTGAGGAGCAGCTTCGCCTCATCGGGGATGATATTATGCTTGGCCCCACCCACGAAACTGCCGACGGTAACGACTGCCGGGTCCAGCGGGTCCTGTTCGCGGCTGACGAGGGTCTGGAGCGCTCCCACGATGCGAGCCCCCAGCACGATCGGGTCCTTCGCCGTCTGCGGATAAGCGCCGTGGCCGCCGGTGCCGCGCACCACTATGTTCACGCTGTCGACATTGGCGAGCGCATAGCCGGGCGTGTAGCCGATGATTCCGGCTGGAAGATTGGCTGCGTCGTGGAAGGCGATGGCATGGGTGGGATGGGGGAAGCGCGTGAAAAGTCCGTCCTCCAGCATCATCCGCGCGCCGCGGCCGACTTCCTCGGCGGGCTGCAGGATCATGACCAGCGTACCGCGCCAGCTGCCCTTCCTTGACGAAAGAAGCCGGGCGGTTTCGATGAAGGCGGTCATGTGCGTGTCGTGTCCGCACGCATGCATGACTCCGCTTTCGATGCCGTCCGCCGTCTTCGTGCGAACCTTTGACGCGAAGGGGAGGCCGGTCTGTTCCGTCACCGGTAGGCCGTCCATGTCGGCGCGGATCAGGAGGACAGGGCCTTCGCCATTCTTCATGACGGCGACGACGCCAGTGCCGCCTACTTTTTCAGTGACGTCGAACTGCATCGCCTTCAAGCGGCGGGCGAGCTTTGCGGCGGTTGCTGTTTCCTGGCCCGACAGTTCGGGGTGGGCATGAAGATCGCGGTAGAGCGTCATCAGGTCGCTGATGTCGCGACTGATCTCCGCACTCAGCCCCGACACCTGCGAAGCTGAGGAGGCAGGGTCAGGCGCGGCACCGGTCTGGGCTGAGGCAGCAGACGAAAGAGTGGCGGCGGCCATGATGACCCTGAACGCGTGACGCATCGGCTATTCTCCCTGATAGGCAGGAGCATAGGGAGATTTGGCGGTGCAAGGAAAGAGGCCGATAAGAAAAGGCGCCCGTCCTTTCCGGACGAGCGCCTTTCCTGGTCTGTCGCGACTAGATCAGAAGTGGAAGATCACGCCTGCGGTCGGACGGAAGCTGTCGAAATCATAGGTTTCGGTCTGGAAACGGAGGCGGATGCCGCTGTTGCCGGTGATGCCGCCAAGGCCGATGTCCTTGGGGCCTACTTCAACGCCGACGCCGTACATCCAGTCCTTGCGGTTCGGCCAGCCCTGCTTGCCGTTGACCCACTGGTAACCGGCCGAGGCGAAGATCATGCCGCTTTCGCCAGCACGAGCGCCGAAGCGGCCCTTAACGCCATATTCCCAGTCGATATCCGAGAAGCCCTTGGTCGCGTTACCTTCGACGCCGACGAAGACGGGGCCCAGGGGAACGTTGACGCCCGCAACGCCGCTGATGATCGCGCCGTTCATGATCGTCTCACCGGGAACGCTGCCGAATTCGGAACGGCGATCGAAGGTGTGATAGCCGCCGAGGATGCCGACATAGGGCTCGATTCCGAAGGCATCGGTCCCGTCCGGTGCCGCTTCTTCCTGTGCATGGGCGAGCGAAGGCAGTGCCGCGAGCATCGCGGCCGCGAAGAGATACTTTTTCATGTTTGGCTACTCCCTTGAGCCTTGTTCATCAGGTGCCCGAGGGTAACGGGAGCAGCCCCTTATGGTTTCGCGGCCAAAAACAATTGCTTCGATAGCGTGGCAAAAATGCCACGTTTGTTATTGCGCCGTCCAGCCCCCATCGATGCTCATATTGGCGCCCGTGATGTTGGCGGCAGCATCGCTGCAAAGGAACAGGGCCATTGCCGCGACCTGATCCACGGTTACGAACTGCTTGGTCGGCTGACCGGCGAGAAGCACATCGTTCATCACCTGCTCGCGCGTCATGTTGCGCGCCTTCATCGTGTCCGGAATTTGGTTCTCGACCAAGGGAGTCCAGACATAGCCGGGCGAGATGCAGTTGGCGGTGATCCCGAACGTGGCGAGTTCCAGGGCCAAAGTCTTGGTGAACCCGGCAAGGCCATGCTTGGCGGTTACATAAGCGCTCTTGAAGGGAGAGGCGGTCAAGGAATGCGCGCTGGCCGTCTGGATGATCCGGCCCCATTTTTTCGATTTCATGTGAGGAATGGCCAGGCGGGACGTGTGGAACGCGCTTGTCAGGTTCAGCGCTATGATCAGGTCCCACTTGTCGACCGGAAAATCTTCAACCGGCGCGACATGCTGCATGCCTGCATTGTTGATCAGGATATCGACGCCGCCAAAGGTGCTCGCGGCTTCCTGCATCATCGCTTCGATCTCGGCGGGCTTGGTCAGGTCGTGTCCGCTGTAGAGCGCCTTTGCCCCGCTTGCCTGCTCCAGCGCCTGCCGTTCCTGTTCGATCGCGGCACTATCGCCGAAACCGTTGATGACGATGTTCGCGCCTTCTGCTGCCAGGATCTTCGCATAAGCCAGGCCGATGCCGGATGTGGAGCCCGTGATCAGCGCAGTCTTTCCGGCGAGGGACTTGGTCATGCGTTCTTCTCCTTGAGAGTGTCGGGTGCCTGAAGATCGAAAGTGGCGCTTTTGCCGTTGAGGATGTTGCGCGCGATCAGGTCGCCCTTGTGCATCACTTCCTCGACGGCGTCGCGCCCCTGGCTCCAATGATCCAGCATGGTGGAACGGGAAAATTCAAAGTCGCGCGCGCCGCTTTCCCACGCGCGGCTGCGATAGATGAGGTGGACGATGTTCACCGAACCCCGGTCGAGATACTGCTTGAGGCGCAGTGCGTCGGCATCTTCCCTGAGATCCGGCGGCAGCTTGTCGAGCAGCGCCTTGATCGCCTTATGCTCGCGGCGCAGGCGCAGATATTGATCGGTCACCTGACGCGTGCGGCTGGAATATTGGATGTCCTTCGCGCGGGAATAAACGTCCGTCATCTGGCGCGGCATCGGGCCTTCGGCGGGGAAGAGATCCACTTGGAAGACGAGCATGTCGTCGGTCTGATGTTCCAGCACATGGGCAAGAGGCGTGTTGGAAACGATGCCGCCGTCCCAATAGTGCCGACCGTCTATCTCGACCGGCGGCAAGCCCGGAGGCAGAGCGCCCGAAGCCATAATGTGGCGCGCGTCGATGCGCGTGCGCCCACTAGGCCCGCGCGTGTCCCAATAGGCGAAGTTGCCGCTTTCCACATCGACCGCGCCGACGGACAGGCGGACGGGGCCGTCATTCAGCAGGTCCCAATCGACGCAGGCATTCAGCGTTTCCTTGAGCGGGGCGCTGTCATAGAAGCTGATCGCGCCCGGCGTGCCTTCCGGCATCAGCATGGAGGGCCACAGGCGGGGGCGGAACATGCCCGGCACGCCGAAGGTCGCGACAGCGCCCGCCGCCATCAAATGGGCTGCCTCGCGAATATGATCTATTTCCGGCAGCACGATGTTGGGCAGCCCGCCTGAAACCGTCAGCCAGAATTTCTTCAGCCGGCTTATGCGGCGGTGCGGCGGATTGCCCGCTATGATCGCGGCATTGACGGCGCCGATAGAAATGCCCGCGACCCAGCTGACATCGACGCCCAGTTCGTCAAGCCGCTGGTACACGCCCGCCTGGAAGGAGCCGAGCGCTCCACCGCCCTGCAGCAGCAGTGCGACCTCACGCGGAAGTGGGAGCGGCGTGCCCGCCCGGCGGGGGATTTGGGGATCGATATCGGCCATGTCGCAGTGCAATATAACGACAAGCGCAGAGGTTCCAACTTAATGTGCTGTAACAATCCGATGAGCCGAAGCAACCAAGTCCATATCGCAGCCGTTCCAACCCCTGCGCTGATCGGGTAGGCTGGCGAGGAAAGAGAGGGCGTCATGCGGCTGGATGATGAACGAGAAAGCTCCCATTTCGAGGTGCAAAGCGGCCGCGGCGGCTTTGGAGGCGGGCTTGGCGGCGGCCTCGGCATGTTGTTGCCATTCATCGGCAGCCGTTTTGGCTGCGGCGGGATCGTGGTCGCGCTCATCATCCTGATGGTGATGGGGGTCAACCCGCTGAGCCTGGTGGGCGGTGGAGGCGGCGTTCAGCAGAATGTGTCCGTCAGCCGTGACCCGCAGAAATTGTCTGATATCCAGCACTGGTCGCTTAAGGTCTTGGGCTCGACCGAACGGGTCTGGGGCCAGATATTCCAGCAATCGGGGCAGCAATATCAGCCGACCGTCCTTTCCTTCTATTCGCAGGCTGGCGCGTCCGGTTGTGGTGCTGCGCAAAGCGCCATGGGTCCCTTTTACTGCCCCAATGACAAGAAGGTGTATCTGGATACCGACTTTTTCACTGAGCTGCGCCAGCGCTTTGGTGCGCCCGGCGACTTTGCGCAGGCCTATGTAATCGCGCATGAAGTCGGCCATCATGTACAGGATCTGGAAGGCACCCTGGGCCAGGTGCAGCAGCGTCAGCGTAGCGTCGGCGAACAGGAAGGAAATGCCCTGCAAGTGCGCGTCGAATTACAGGCGGACTGCTATGCGGGCGTGTGGGCGAAGCGCACGGGCCTGATGGAGGCGGGCGACCTGGAAGAGGGCATGACCGCAGCTCAGTCAATCGGCGACGACACGCTGCAAAAGGCTGCTGGCCGCCGCCCGGTGCCGGAGAGCTTCACCCATGGTTCCAGTGAGCAGCGGATGACCTGGTTGCGCAAGGGCCTGGAGAGTGGCGACCCGTCTCAATGCGACACTTTTGCCGCCGCGGCCGCCCGATGAACGGCTGCGTCAAGGATCAGAACTGAGGAGCGTCCGCAGTTGCTTCCGCTTCGCTGTTCGCCGCTCCGCTCTCGTCAGTGGATGGCCCGCCGGGAAGTCCGTTGCCGGGGGAAAGAAAGGGTTTGCCAGCTTCGGGCATGGGCTGGCCGAACGACATGGACGAGGACGCAGGCTGCTCCATGGCAGGTGCGGCGACGGGCTGCGACGCCGCAACGGCTTGTTCAACAACTGACTGGACAGGAGCAGATGGGACAGGCGCAGCATCTTGGGGAGCCAGCCCTTGCACCATCAGGACGATAAGCGGCGCCGCTACCAGCGTGATTACGGCAAAAGCCTTGTAAAGCATGCGAGCGCATCCTGAACCAACGATGCGCTCGTCATAATGGTGGGTGGTAAATAAAGTGCTGAAGCTGTCCTAGCGCGTAGACTCATTACGCGGTGCACCAGAGGCGAACGCAGATGAGCTTGAT
>CBIHNV010000038.1:0-29483 GCA_966211835.1 uncultured Sphingobium sp. | reverse complement strand
ACACCGCGGTCGCGCGGGTGCGGGTGGGCGGTTCTTACTAGCCTAATCTCCCCCCCCCCAGGCGTTCAACCGTGTCACGCGACGCGTTTGAAGGGCCGGGGGTGGGCGCGAGCGTAGCGAGCCTCCTTCGGAGGCCCCACCCCTTGATCCCCTCCCGCCTGCGGGAGGGGAGATTTAGTTGTTACAGCACATATTTACTGAGGTCAGTGTTGCGCGCCACTTCGCTCAGTTGCTTGTCGACATAGGCCGCATCGACCACCAGCGTTTCGCCCTGGCGGTCTTCGGCGTCAAAGCTGACATCTTCCAGCAGCTTCTCCATGACCGTCTGGAGGCGGCGAGCGCCGATATTCTCGACCTCGCTATTCACCTCGGCCGCGATCTTTGCCACCGCGCGAATGCCGTCTGCCGTTAGGTCTATCGTCACACCCTCCGTCGCGAGCAACGCGCGATATTGCGCAACAAGGCTCGCTTTGGTGTCGGAGAGGATCGAGACAAAATCATCCTCGGTCAGCGCCTTGAGTTCCACGCGGATGGGCAGGCGGCCTTGAAGCTCGGGCAGCAAGTCGCTGGGCTTGGCGACATGGAAAGCGCCCGATGCGATGAACAGGATATGATCCGTCTTGAGCGGGCCGTATTTGGTTGAGACCGTCGTCCCCTCGATCAGCGGCAGCAGGTCGCGCTGCACGCCTTCGCGGCTGACGGAGCCGCCGCGCACATCGCTAACGGCGATCTTGTCGATCTCATCGAGGAAAACGATGCCATTCTGTTCCGCGCTGGAGATGGCGACCCTGGCCACGTCATCCTGATCCAGCCGCTTGTCCTGTTCTTCCTCGACCAGCTTGTCCCACGCATCGGCAACCCGCAGCTTGCGGCGCTTCTTCTGCGTTTGACCGAACGCCTTGGACATCATGTCGCTGAGGTTGATCATGCCGACCTGACCGCCCATCCCAGGAATTTCCATCGGCATGGAGGGGCTGTCGGCGACTTCCACCTCGACTTCGACCTCGTTCATCTGGTCGGCTTCGATCCGCTGGCGGAAGGAGAGGCGGGTCGCTTCGCTCGCTTCCTTGCCAGTGAGCGCGTCGAGCAGCCGGTTCATGGCGGCCTCTGACGCTGCTTCCCGCACGGCTTCGCGGCGGCGGTCTTTTTCCAGACGCACCGCTTCCTCGACCAGATCGCGGACGATCTGCTCCACGTCGCGGCCGACATAGCCGACTTCGGTAAACTTGGTCGCCTCGACCTTCACAAAGGGCGCGTCGGCGAGCTTGGCGAGGCGGCGGCTGATCTCGGTTTTGCCGCAGCCCGTGGGCCCGATCATCAGGATGTTCTTCGGCGTCACCTCGTCGCGCAGGTCGGGCGAAAGGCGCTGCCGACGCCAGCGGTTGCGCAGGGCAACGGCCACCGCGCGCTTCGCATCGGCCTGGCCGATGATGTGCGCGTCAAGGGCGGCGACGATGGCTTTGGGGGTAAGGTTGTCGTTCATGTCTCTGGAAATCCGTTCGCCCTGCGCCTGTCGAAGGGCATATTTTCTTGAAGAGAAGAGAAGGGCTTTGACAAGCTCAGCCCGAACGGAGCTAGGATGCCGACGTGAGCTCTTCGACCACCAACTGATCATTGGTGTAGACGCAGATGTCCGCTGCCACCGCCATCGCCTTACGCGCGAGGGTTTCGGCATCTTCCTCATATTCCACCAGCGCGCGGGCTGCTGCGAGTGCGAAGTTGCCGCCTGATCCAATGGCCGCAACGCCGCCGATCGGTTCCAGCACATCGCCATTGCCGGTCAGGATGAGGGTCACTTCCTTGTCAGCGACGATCATCATCGCTTCCAGATTGCGGAGATATTTGTCCGTCCGCCAATCCTTCGCCAGCTCGACAGCGGCGCGCATCAGCTGACCATTATGCCGCTCCAGCTTTGCTTCCAGCCGTTCGAACAGGGTGAAGGCGTCGGCGGTCGCACCGGCAAAACCGCCTATGACAGAGCCGTCGTGCAGGCGGCGGACCTTGCGGGCGTTGGGCTTCATCACCGTCTGGCCCATGGAAACCTGACCGTCACCGGCCACGATCACCTTTCCATTTTTTCTTACCGACATGATGGTGGTGCCATGCCAGACCGGCGTGCTGCTGGAGCGTTGGTCGTTCATGGCGCGGCATATGGGATCGAATGGGCTACCGCGCAAGCATAGTAGCCCAAGGCGCTGGATCGTGTCATTTTCTGGACGGATTTATGACAATCGGTTCAGGAACCAATCCCGTTCAATTGACTTTGTGCAGAGCCGCAAAGATCATGTCCGGACGGTGAATGGAAGGAAATTTCACATGTCTCTTAAGGCCAGAGCCCAAGAGAAGGTCGAACGAGCGGGGATTTCCAACTATACGTTCGATCATGACATCCTGGTGATGTGCGGCGTGCGCTACACCATTGCGGCTTGTAACTGTGGCGAGCCTGATTGCGACGGGGTCAAGCTGGAAAGGAGCGCGAACCTGGTCAGCCCGATCCTGCAATGATATTGGGAAAGGGCTGACCTGACCTGTCCCTACATTGCCCTTTCACCGGCCCGGCCGACCGATTCAATGTCCCGGCCAACGCCCTTGACCGTATTGCATGCCGCCAATGAGGTGAGAAGAAGCCCGGTGATCATGAGGGCAATGGTCTGACGCATTGATAGTCGCTCCCTTTATCGTTCCAGCCACTAAAGTCTCACGCCTAAAAGGCAATGCTCGCAATTTGCAACTCTTGGCGCGTGGCTCGTCTTGACAGGAGCCTTGGCCGATGCCAATGGCCGCATCCTCCTTATCAGGGGGCGCGTAGCTCAGCGGTAGAGCACACCCTTCACACGGGTGGGGTCACAGGTTCAATCCCTGTCGCGCCCACCATGATCAGCCTGGATCATGGTGAGAAATATAATGTCCCTACATTGATCTTTTCGTCCGCTCCGCGTTAATTCGTGGCGACAAATCCGGCCGTTTGGCTGAGACGAAAGGATAAGCATGTCCTCATTGTTGAAGGGCAGCGCAGCCGCTCTGGCATTGCTGGCGAATGCTGCAGCTCCGGCATTTGCGCAACTGCAACTGACGCTGGAAAGGGTCTTCGCCAATCCTGACCTGTCGGGGCCACAGCTACGAGCCTTGAAGCTTTCGCCGGATGGAAAACTCGTTACGCTGCTCAAGCCGCGCGCCGAGGAGAAGGAACGGCTGGACCTGTGGGCTATCGACAGCGCAACCGGAGCGGAGCGCATGCTGGTGGATTCGAAGAAGACCGGCAGCGGCGCTGAACTTTCCGAAGCGGAAAAGATGCAGCGCGAGCGGGACCGGTCCGTCGCGGGCAGCACCGGGATCGCGAGCTATGACTGGGCGCCCAATGGCAAAAGCATCCTCGTTCCGGTCGATGGCGACCTGTATCTCGCTTCGCTCGATGGCCAGGTCACGCGGCTGACCAGCAGTCCGAGCAGCGAACTGAATGGTGTGGTCAGTCCCAAGGGCGGCTTTGTCTCTTTCGTCCGTGACGGCAATCTCTTCGTGCAGCCGATCGGCGGGCAGGAGCGGCAACTCACGCAGGGCGCGAGCGATACGGTCAGTTGGGGCGTGGCCGAGTTTGTGGCGCAGGAGGAAATGGACCGGCGGACCGGCTACTGGTGGTCGCCTGACGATCAGATGATCGCGGTTGCTCGCGTGGATGAGGGGCCGGTGGGCATCGTTACCCGGACGGCGATCGGCGGCGAAGGCACGAAGGTCTATCAGCAACGCTATCCCGCTGCTGGAACGCCCAACGCGCTGGTCGACCTCTATGTCATGCGACCCGATGGCAGTGGTCAGGTGAAGGTTGACCTGGGCGCTGACAGCGACATTTATCTGGCGCGGGTGGATTGGTCCAAGGATGAGCGGATGCTCTACGTCCAGCGACAGAGCCGGGATCAGAAGCGGCTCGATCTGCTGGCGGTCGATCCTGCGACCGGAAAGTCCCGGATCATCCTGACCGAGCGGGCAAAAAGCTGGATCAACCTCAGCAACAGTTTCAAGCCGTTGAGCGATGGCAGCTTCCTGTGGTGGTCGGAAAAGACCGGGCACGGCCACCTCTATCATGTGCGCGGCGGCAAGTGGGTCGCCCTCACCAGTGGCGCTTGGGAAGTTCGCGACGTGGTGGCGGTCGATGAGCGGCAGGGCAGCGTCTATTTCACCGGCAATCGCGAAACACCGCTGGAGCAGCAGCTTTACGCCGCTCCCCTCTCAGGCAAGGGGCCGTTGCGGCAGCTGACCAGCGATGGCTGGTGGAATGATGCGGTGATGGACGGCGGCGCAACGCATCTGGTGATTTCACGCAGCAATATGGACCAGCCCAAGCAGGTCTATCTGGCTGACAGCAGTGGCAAGCAGCTCCGCTGGCTTTCGGAAAATGCGCTGGCCGGGGATCACCCCTACGCCCCCTATCTCGCCAGCCATGCCAGGACGCGTTTCGGCACGATCAAGGCTGCGGATGGATCGACGCTCTATACCCGGATCATGACCCCACCCTTGCAGCCGGGCAAGCGATACCCTGTCTTCATGCTGCATTATGGCGGGCCGGGGGCGGGAAGGGTCGTCACCAACCAATGGGGGTCGCCCATTTACCAATATCTGGTGGATCGGGGCTGGATCGTTTTCGCGGTCGATAATCGCGGCACGCCGGATCGCGGCAAGGCTTTTGAGGACCAGTTGTACCGCGCCCTGGGCACGGTGGAGGTCGACGACCAGCTAAAGGGCGTCGAATGGCTGAAAGCGCAGCCCTATGTCGATCCGCAGCGGATCGCCACCTATGGGTGGTCCTATGGCGGCTATATGTCCGTCAAGCTGCTGGAGAAGGCGCCCGGGCTGTTCTCCGCAGCCATCGCGGGCGCACCGGTGACGCGCTGGGAACTGTATGACACCCATTATACGGAGCGTTATCTCGGCAAACCGCGGGACCGCCCAAGCGCCTATCCCGCGTCGGGAGCCTTAGAAGATGCCGTCAGGATCAAGGACCCGATGATGCTGATCCACGGCATGTCCGATGACAATGTCGTGTTCGATAATGCCACCGCCTTGATGGCCCGGATGCAAGCTGCTGCCGTTCCGTTCGAGATGATGGTCTATCCCGGCCAGACGCACCGCGTGGGCGGCCCCGGCATCAGCGTCCATCTTTGGCGCACGATCGAGGATTTCCTCCGCCGCAATGGGACAGCGCCGCCAGAAGCGCCGCCGGGTAAATAAGGGCTATCGCGGCGCAAAGCTGCTTCACGCTGGACAATTGCCGGGACGACGCTATGGCGCGCCCTTGCGCAATTTTGCATGGAGTGGAGTCTTTAGTCATGGGTTACAAGGTCGTCGTCGTTGGTGCCACGGGCAATGTGGGCCGCGAAATGCTGACCATTCTCGCCGAGCGCGAGTTCCCGATTGACGAGATCGCGGCGGTCGCATCGCCCCGGTCGCAGGGCACCGAAATCGAATTCGGTGACACCGGCAAGACGCTCAAAGTCAAGAATATCGAGCATTTCGACTTCGCGGGCTGGGACATCGCTTTGTTCGCCGCTGGCTCCGGCCCGACGGCTGAATATGCGCCCAAGGCGGCTGCGGCTGGCTGCGTGGTGATCGACAACTCGTCGCTCTACCGCATGGACCCGGACGTGCCGCTGATCGTGCCGGAAGTGAATCCGGACGCTATCGACGGCTATACGAAGAAAAATATCATCGCGAACCCGAACTGCTCGACCGCGCAGATGGTCGTGGCGCTCAAGCCCTTGCATGACGCTGCCAAGATCAGGCGCGTCGTCGTCGCCACTTACCAGTCGGTTTCCGGCGCGGGCAAGGAAGGCATGGATGAGCTGTTCGAACAGTCGCGCAACATCTTCGTCGGCGATCCGGCCGAGCCGAAGAAGTTCACCAAGCAGATCGCCTTCAACGTGATCCCGCACATCGATGTCTTCCTGGACGATGGTTCCACCAAGGAAGAGTGGAAAATGGTCGCGGAAACCAAGAAGATCCTCGATCCCAAGGTGAAGGTCACGGCGACTTGCGTTCGCGTGCCCGTCTTCGTCGGCCATTCCGAGGCGCTGAACATCGAGTTCGAGAACGAGATTTCAGCCAAGGAAGCACAGGACATCCTGCGTGAAGCGCCCGGCGTGATGCTCGTCGACAAGCGCGAGGACGGTGGTTACGTCACTCCGGTCGAGTGCGTGGGTGATTATGCGACTTTCATCAGCCGTGTCCGCGAGGATTCGACGATCGACAATGGCCTGTCGCTCTGGTGCGTGAGCGATAACCTGCGCAAGGGCGCGGCACTCAACGCCGTGCAGATCGCGGAACTGCTGGGCCGCCGTCACCTGAAGAAGGGCTGAGCCCTTTATGATCTCCGGCGCTGCCGCTGTTTGGAAAAGCCTTCCGATAGCGCAGCGCCGGATGATCCTGCTGCTGATCGGCGCCATTGCGGCGGCGCAGATTGATCAGCCTTTTCCCGCACTTGCGCCATTGCAGCATGGACCGACCTTCGCACTTGCGTTGGGCGCACCGTGGTTCTTGCGCCGCTGGCCGCTCAGCAATGGCGCGGTTGCCTGCATCACCCTGTTCCTGCTGCTGCATACTTTGGGTGGACGCTACATCTATTCCTATGTGCCCTATGACGATTGGATGCGTAGCCTTTCGGGCCACGACCTGTCGGGCCTCTTCGGGTGGCAGCGCAATGGCTATGACCGGCTCGTCCATTTCGCCTTCGGGCTGCTGCTCACCCATCCGCTGGCGCAGATCGCCAGGCGACAGGGCGGCATGACATGGGGTTGGAGCCTGGCCTTCGGTTTCGTCACCATCGGCTTCATCAGCGCGCTTTACGAGAGTTTCGAATGGCTCCTCACGCTGATCGCCGAAGGTGAAACGGCGGACTGGTATAACGGTCAGCAAGGCGATGTTTGGGACCCGCAGAAGGATATGATGGCCGCCCAGCTGGGCGCATTGATCACGCTCGTGGTCTTGAATCTGCTCTGCCATCGACACCGCGACGCCGAAAGCATATCGAGCGGCGCTGACAGATTGAAAGACTAGCATGACCGACCTTGAATTGCAGAAGCTCGAAGTCGAGGGGCTGGGTGGACTTCCCATCGCGGTGCATATCGCGGGGGAGGGGCGCGACCTCGTCCTCATTCATGGCTATTTCTCCAACGCCTGGACCAATTGGGTGCGGTACGGTCATGCCAAGCGGCTTGTGGAAGCTGGTTTCCGGCTGATCATGCCTGACCTTCGGGGGCATGGTGAAAGTGGCAAGCCGCATGATCCCGCCGCTTATCCGCCTGACGCCCTGACAGAGGACAATCTGGCGGTGGTCGACCATCTTGGCCTTACAGATTATGACCTTGGCGGCTATTCGCTGGGCGCGCGAACAACGGTGCGGATGCTGGCGCGCGGTGCCGCCCCGCGCCGGGTGATCCTGGCGGGCATGGGATTGCGTGGCCTCGTCAATACGCATGACAAGGGCAGCTATTACCGCAACGTCCTCACCAACCTCGGCAGCTTTGAACGCGGCACGTCAGAGTGGATGACCGAAGCCTTTCTGAAAACGACGAAGGGCGATCCGGTCGCGTTGCTGCATATCCTGAACACCTTTGTGGATACGCCCGCCGATAGGATCGCGACTTTCACGCAGCCCACCGAAGTCATCTGCGGGGTCGATGATCAGGATAACGGCGTGGCGCAGGAACTCGTCGATACTCTGCCAAACGGCCGCTATGTGGAGATACCCGGCAATCACATGGCCGCGGTCACGAAGAAGGAGTTGGGCGAGGCGATGGTGGCGTTCCTGACCGCCTGACCGCCCGCCGCCCGCTTACCGGAATGGCGGCTCGTTGAACGCGCGGAGCTTGCGACTGTGCAGCCGCGGCCCTTCCTGCCGCAGCAATTCGCAGGTCATCAGGCCGATCCGCAAATGCCCGGCGATCGCTTCCTCATAGAAGCGGTTCGCCTGGCCCGGCAGTTTCAGTTCGCCATGGATCGGCTTGTCCGACACACACAGCAATGTCCCGTAAGGCACGCGGAAGCGATAACCCTGCGCGGCGATCGTTGCGGACTCCATGTCGATGCCGACTGCACGCGACAGGCTGAAACGCAGCGCTGAGCTCGAGTAGCGCAGTTCCCAGTTGCGGTCGTCGGTAGTCACCACTGTACCAGTGCGCAGCCTGCGCTTGAAATCCTCGCTCCCACTGCCGCCCAGCACCGCCTCGGCTGACTTGGCGAGCGCGACTTGAACTTCCGCGATCGCTGGCACCGGGATTTCCGGAGGCAGCATCTCATCCAGCACCTTGTCATCGCGCAGATAGGCGTGGGCCAACACATAGTCGCCAATCCGCTGGCTGGGACGCAGCCCGCCGCAATGGCCGATCATCAGCCAGGCTTCGGGCCGGAGCACCGCCAGATGATCGCAAATCGTCTTCGCATTGGCCGGGCCGACGCCAATATTGACGAGCGTGATGCCACTGCGGTTGGGCGCGATCAGGTGGTAGGCGGGCATCTGATGCTTGCGCCATGCGCTGTCCGCGATCATGCGCGCGGGATCGGCCGTCTCCCGCGTCACATAAACGCCGCCGGCGCCGGACAGGGCGGTGTAGGGCGTGCCGTCTCTCTGCAACTCGGCGCAGGCCCAGGCTACGAACTCATCCACATAGCGATGATAGTTGGTGAAGAGGATATAGCGCTGCACATGCTCGGGCGGCGTGCCGGTATAATGCTTAAGTCTGGCGAGCGAGAAATCAGTGCGGAGCCCGTCGAACAATGCCAGCGGTCTTTGCCCCCTGGCATCCGGGGTGAACAGCCCGTCCGCAATCTCATCCCCGATTTCCGCCAGTTCCGTGGCGGGGAAATGACGAGCCAATTCTGTCGGAGGGGTGCCGTCCAGCGCGCTGATGTCGAGCCCATCCAGCACATAAGGGAAAGGGATTTGTTGCTGACTGACGGCGGTCTCCACCTCTACGCCATAGTCGCGGACCAGCAGGTCGATCTGCTCGGCCAGATAATCGCCGAACATCTCCGGCCGGGTGACCGTGGTAACATAGAGGCCGGGCTTCGACAGGCGCGCAAAAGATCGCCCCGGTGGCGGCGCGTCGGTTTCGGCATGATGGATGATGCGCAGTTCAGGATAGCAGTAGCGGCGATCTGTCCTTGCCTCGGGCGGCGGAACGCTGCCGTCGCGGGCATAGGCCTGCATGGCGTCTCGCAGGTTGCCGATGGACGTCTGGTAGATGCGGTCCAGTTGCGCGACCGCTGCGCCGCCGATGCTCTTCGTCATCGCACCTTGCTACCCCACTTATGTGACGGTGGAAAGGCGGGTAGCCGCGCGACGGAGCCTCGCCGCGCGGCTATTGTTTCAGAGCTGCTCCAGCAGATGATCGGCCGACGAAATCTTGAACTCGCCGGGTGCTTCGACGTTCAGTTCCGCGACGACGCCATCCTTGACGAGCATCGAGAAGCGCTGGCCGCGCGTGCCCATGCCGAACTTGCTGCCGTCCAGGGTCAGGCCCGCAGCCTTGACGAAATCGCCATTGCCATCGGCCAACATGGTGACCTTCTCGTCCGCTCCGGCCGACTTGCCCCATGCGCCCATGACGAACGCATCATTGACGGCCGTGCAGGCGATCTCGTCCACTCCCTTTTCCTTCAGCGCGTCGGCCTTCTCCACAAAGCCGGGGAGGTGCTTTGCCGAGCAGGTCGGCGTGAAGGCGCCGGGAACGGAGAAGAGCGCAACGGTCCGGCCTTTGAAAAATTCGTCGGAAGAAACCTGCTCCGGGCCGTTTTCGCTCATTTTGGCAAAGGTGGTGGTGGGGATGCGATCCCCTTTCGCGATGGTCATAAGCTGTCTCCTGCCGTTGATGGGCCGGGAGGTTGGCGCTGGCGGGCCTTGTGTCAAGACGCGCGAACGTGCCGCATCGCCCCCGACGAACGACAGCCCGCCATTGGCAAAGCTGCTAGGCAGCGTATATTCAGGGCCATGGATCAGCTTCGCTCCTATGCCGGTCAGTTCCTGCTCGCCCTGCCGGGCATGGAGGACATGCGCTTCGACCATTCCGTGATCGCCATTTGCGTCCATGATGAAAATGGCGCGCTCGGCATCGCGGTCGGTGATGAAATCGAGGGTGTCGGGCTGCATGAGCTTCTCGAAAGCTTTGACATCGACCCGGCCAATGTGCCTGACATGCCGGTGTTGCGGGGCGGGCCGGTGGAACCTCGCCGCGGTTTCGTGCTGCATTCCCTGGACTGGAAAGGGCATGACATGGTGGAGGTCGGGACCGATTGGGGGCTGTCTGGCTCGCTGGAAATACTGAAGGCGATCGCGGAAGGTAGTGGCCCGAGCCGCTATATCGTTGCGCTGGGCTATGCAGGGTGGGGCGCTGGGCAATTGGATCAAGAGATGACCGGCGAAAGCTGGTTTCCCGCAAAATGCAGCGCAGACATATTATTCGACGTTCCGGCCGAGAAAAAATGGGCGGCCGCCTATGCCGCTGCCGGAGTCGATGCGTCTCATTTGGTGAGCGGCGCTGGCTCCGCCTGACGGCGTGCAAGTATTCTTCAATTTATTTGGCGAGTTGCCAGCGTAACGATGGCGTATAATGTGGATTGTTGCTTCATCGTAACTGAACGGTTTCAGGTAAATTCTCGCTAACCCACTCCATTTACAATGCGGCAAGCGCGGGAGCGCACCTTCATCCTCGGGAATTTGCTCGGGGGTTTTTAGGTCATGAAGAAGTTTTTGGCGGCACTGATTGCCGCAGCGATGCCGCTCGTGCCCGCCAGCGCCGCGCCATGCTGGAACAAGGTCGCGGTAGAGGCGGCGCAGATCCGGGATTTTGAGATGATGCTCATGGTGTCGGCACTGCGTTGCCGCTCGACGGGCAACAGCTTCCTGGCGGAATATAATCGCTTCATTCGCGAAAAGCGCGATGCGCTTACGCAGGTCAACGACGAACTGCGTGAACATTTTCGCTCCGTCGCGGGCCCGGTCGGGGCTCTCAGCGCCTATGATAATTATGTGACGGGCTTGGCGAATGTCTATGGCGCGGGCGCAGATGGCCTGGCCTGCCGGGACCTGCAGTCGATCACGGACGCGGCCAACGCCTTGCCAGCCACCCGCGCTGCGATGCTGGAGCTGGCCGACGCGGCGGGCGTCACCCCGCACCTTTCGGGCGCGCGTTGCGATGTCGTCGTAGCGATCGCGGGCAGGGAAGCGCAGCCTGCTGCCGAAGACCGTGAAAACCGCGTCGCGATCGCCTCTGCCGATCTGTCGAAGTGACATAAAGAAAACTTTATATTGAGTTGCCATCATCGGCGGCGATTGGTAAAGCGCAGGCCATCGCCGCCGTCTCGTCATGCGAGCGGCTCCGGCAAATTCTAAACCGATGGAGACACGCTCGTGGCCACAGCACCCGCCACCCAGGCGCAGGACTATGTGATCGCCGACATCAACCTTGCCGCTTTCGGCCGCAAGGAAATCGAGATCGCCGAAACCGAAATGCCCGGCCTCATGGCGCTGCGCGACGAGTTCGGCGCTGCCAAGCCGCTCAAGGGCGCGCGCATCACCGGATCGCTGCACATGACGATCCAGACCGCCGTGCTGATCGAGACGCTGGCTGACCTGGGCGCGGAAATCCGCTGGGCGTCGTGCAACATCTTCTCGACCCAGGACCACGCCGCCGCCGCCATCGCCGCGCGCGGCATCCCGGTGTTCGCTGTCAAGGGCGAGACGCTGGAAGAATATTGGGACTATGTCATCCGCATCTTCGACTGGGGTGACACGACCTGCAACATGATCCTGGACGATGGCGGCGACGCCACCATGTTCGCGCTGTGGGGCGCGCGCGTCGAAGCCGGGGAAGACCTGTTCACGCCGGGCAATGAGGAAGAGGAAATCTTCGTCGCGACGCTGAAGCGCTTCCTGGCCGAGCGTCCGGGTTACCTGACCAAGACCGTCGCCGCGATCAAGGGCGTGTCGGAAGAGACGACCACCGGCGTTCACCGCCTCTATGAGCTGGCGAAGAAGGGCAAGCTTCCCTTCCCGGCGATCAACGTCAACGACAGCGTCACCAAGTCGAAGTTCGACAACCTCTATGGTTGCAAGGAATCGCTGGTCGACGCCATCCGCCGCGCCACCGACGTGATGCTGGCTGGCAAGGTCGCTTGCGTCGCGGGCTTTGGTGACGTTGGCAAGGGATCGGCGGCATCGCTGCGCAACGGCGGTGCCCGCGTTCTGGTGACCGAGGTCGATCCGATCTGCGCGCTGCAGGCCGCGATGGAAGGCTATGAAGTCGTGACGATGGAAGAAGCGGCGACCCGCGCCGACATCTTCGTCACCGCGACCGGCAACGAAGCCGTCATCACCGTCGACCACATGCGTGCCATGAAGAATATGGCGATCGTGTCCAACATCGGCCATTTCGACAGCGAGATCGAGATTGCGGGCCTGTCCAACATGAAATGGACGGAGATCAAGCCGCAGGTCGATGAAGTCGAGTTCCCCGATGGCAAGAAGATCATTGTTCTCGCCAAGGGCCGCCTGGTGAACCTGGGCTGCGCCACCGGCCACCCGAGCTTCGTGATGTCGTCCAGCTTCACCAACCAGGTGCTGGCGCAGATCGAGCTGTGGACCAAGTCGGACGAGTATAAGAACGACGTCTATGTCCTGCCCAAGCATCTCGACGAAAAGGTCGCGGCCCTGCACCTCGAAAAGCTGGGCGTGAAGCTGTCGAAGCTGACGCCCAAGCAGGCCGCCTATATCGGCGTGACGCCGGAAGGTCCGTTCAAGCCGGACCACTACCGCTACTAAGAAACGGAAAGGGGAGGCGAAAGTCTCCCCTTTTTGTTTACCTTAGCCTCTCGTCATCCCAGCGAAAGCTGGGATCTATTGCCAACGGCGTCCAGCTAAGATGCCAGCCTTCGCTGGCATGACGAAGATGGGGGGCGTCTTGAAGGCGCCTCGCATTTCTTCCAACTCCCCGCTTCACGCTGCTGCATAGTTGCGTTAATCCCCTGATAATCATGCAGAGGGGTCGCAGGTGGTGATTAGGGGTAAGCAGGCGCGATGACGTCATTGACCCCCTTTGCCGCCGTCATATTGGGGATCGTCCTTGCTGCGTGGCTAGGGGCTGCGGTGTGGGCGCTTTCGACCGGCCAGCGCATGCGGCGCGAAGGCACGCAGGTGCAGGGCAAATATGATCGCCTCTCCAGCCTGCTTGCGTCGGCTCCGGCTGCGCCCATCATCATTCATGCAGATGGCCGAATAGAGGCTGCCGACCGGCTCGCCAAATGGCTGGGCAAGGATCGCGTTCCTGCTTTCGTTTCTGAACTCACCGCTCCTGATGGCGGACTGGAGCCGGACGATGCGTCCGCGCTGTCGCAGGAAATAGCGGCTGCGCAGCGTGCGGGGCGCAGCTTTGCGCTGGCCGTGCGGGGCGAGGGCTCGTCCCGGCTCCTGCTCGTGCGCGGCGCGCCTGCCGGTCCGGTGCTCGCCGAAAGCGGCGGTGTGGTCCTGTGGATATTCGACGCCACCGACAGCCAGTCAGAGATCCAGGCGCTGACGAGTAAGGTCGAACAGTTGCGTGAAGCCCTGGAAGCGCTCGCCGGTCTGGTCGAAGCCGCGCCGTTCCCGATGTGGCATCGAACCCCGGACCTGCGCCTCAGCCTCGTCAACGCGGCTTATGTACGCTCGGTCGACGGTGCGAATGCCGCTGACGTCATTGCACAGGGCACCGAATTGGTCGAAGCGATCGGCGGCCTTGGTCCGGAGGCGGCGGCGGAGCAGGCGCTCAGCGAAGACCGCGCGGTTGAGCGCCTGGTTCCCGCCACCATCGATGGCGAGCGCCGGACTATGCGGGTTGTCGATGTGCCGCTGGGGGAGGCAGGCGTCGCGGGTTTTGCGATGGACCAGAATGAGCTGGAGCAGGCTCGCGTAGAACATCGCCGCCTTGAAGCCGCGCAGCGCGACCTGCTTGACCGCCTGTCCGCAGGTGTTGCCCGCTTTGGTCCCGATCGGACGCTTGGTTTCTGGAACCAGCCGTTCATGAGCCTCTTTGGCCTTGATCAGGAGCATCTGGCCGACCATCCGGTTTTTGAGCGCGTGCTCGACCGCATGCGCGAAGCGCGCCGCCTGCCAGAGCACCGCGACTTCCCGGCATGGCGAGCGGAACGGCGTGACTGGTTCCTCTCGCCCGACCCGCGTGAAGAAAACTGGCTGCTTGCCGACGGCACCCATTTGCGCGTCTATGCCCAGCCATTGCCAGATGGCGGCCTGCTCCTGATCTTCGAGGACCGGACCGAACAGGTGCAACTGTCGAGCGCTCGTGACACGCTGCTCCGGGTCCGCACGGCGACCTTCGACAATCTTTTCGAATCCATCGGCGTCTTCTCCTCTGATGGCCGCCTTTCGCTGTGGAACAGCCGTTTCCGCTCGATCTGGGACATTTCAGAAGATCTGCTGGCGCAGCATCCCCGCATCGACGAGCTTCTCCGCGCCGTTCAGTCGCGCCTTGCCAAGCCGCAGCAGGCCAATCTCGTCCGCGAACTCGTCCGCGCGGCGACGGTGGAGCGCAAGCAGCGCGTCGGCCATGTCGGCTTTGCGGACGGGCGAATCTTCGAATTCGCGGCGATCCCTCTCCCTGACGGCAATGCGCTGTTCACCATGCTGGACGTTACCGACAGCCGCCGGGTCGAACAGGTGCTGCGCGACCGGAACGAAGCGCTGGAGCAGGCCGATCGGGTCAAGACCGCCTTCGTCACCAATATGAGCTACGAACTGCGCACGCCGCTCACCACGATCGCCGGTTTCGCCGAGATGATGAGCGCGGGCTATGCGGGCGACATCAGCGATTCCGCCAAGGAATATGTCGATGGCATCCTGCAAAGCACCAACCGCCTCGGCATGCTGATCGACAATGTCCTCGACCTGACCCAAGGGGAAGCGGGAACCCTGCCCATTGACCGCGCGCCGGTCGATCTTGCGGCCCTCGCCAAGGATTGCGTAGCCCGCATCAAGGGCGAGGCGAGCGCAAAGGGCATCGACTTGGCCGTCTCCCTCCATGAAACGCTGGGCCAAGTGGAAGGAGACAGCCGCCGGATCGGCCAGGCGCTGGACCATCTGCTCGAAAATGCCGTGTGCTACAGCGGCCGGGGAGCCAGGGTCTTGCTGCACGGCGACGGCAGCGGCGACTCTGCGCGACTGGTTGTGTCCGACAACGGCCCCGGGATCAGCCCGCAGCGCCGAGCTACCATCTTCGATGCGGCCGCCCGTGCGGAACAGGCGCGAAGCGGGGAAAAGGCCGGTATCGGCCTGCCGCTCGCCAAGCAATTGGCGGAAGCGCACGGCGGCAGCCTCCAACTCGTGTCCGAACAGGGGCAGGGTACGATGGCCGTGATCGAGTTGCCCCGTGGCTGAACTGAGCCTCACCATACCCAACGAAGTGGCGATGCTGGCGCTCGGTTGTCGACTGGCCGATGTGGCGCGCATCGGTGACGTCATCGCGCTGGAAGGCGGCCTGGGCGCGGGCAAGACGACGCTGGCGCGCGGGATATTGGAAGGGCTCGGGCTTCAGGGCGAAGCGCCCAGCCCCAGCTTCGCAATCGTCCAGCCCTATGACGTGCCGGAGGTGAAGCTGCCCGTCGCGCATGTCGATCTCTATCGCCTAGATGATGCGGAGGAGGCGGAGGAACTGGCGCTCGACGAATATCTGATGGACAGCCTGTTGATCGTTGAATGGCCAGATCGCCTAGGGCCGGAAGCTTGGCCGCATGCGCTGCGGCTCCACATCGACATCGAACCCGACGGCGCTCGGCGCTTGACAGTGCGCGTGCCGGACGCTTGGACAGAGCGATGGTCGCAGATATGATCCCGCCCGCTTCCGCTCCCGCCTTTCTATCAGCTGCGGGGTGGGAACATGCCGCGATTGTCCCGCTCGCGGGGGATGCATCCTTCCGCCGCTACTTCCGGGTCGTGGATGGCGCGCGCCGTGCCGTCTTGATGGACGCGCCGCCGCCGCACGAAGACCCGCGCCCCTTCATCACGATTGCCGAACATCTGGTGGGACAGGGCTTCGCCGCACCCGCCATCCTCGCGCGAGATCTTGAGCAGGGGCTGGTCCTGATCGAGGATTTCGGCGACATGCGGGTCAAAGAATATCTGGACGACGCTCCAGCCGATGAGCTTGGCGTATATGGTCGGGCGGTCGAATTGCTGGCCGATCTGCACCGCCAGCCAGCCGCTGACCTGCCGCCCTATGATCGCGCCGTCTATCAGCGCGAGGCGGGACTGCTCACCGAATGGTATTGCCCCGCGATTGGCCTCGCGGTCGATGAGCAAGCCTATGCCCGCGCCTGGGATGCCGTGCTGCCAATCGTCGAACAATCCGCCAGCCCGTGCGTCACGGTGCTGCGCGATTATCATGCCGAAAATATCATGCTGATCGATCGGCCCGAAGTGCGCGGACTTGGCCTACTCGACTTTCAGGACGCGCTTGCCGGACATCCCGCTTATGACCTCGTGTCGCTGCTTCAGGATGCACGACGCGATGTCCCGCCGGAGGTAGAGGCGGCGATGATCGCTCACTACAAGGCGGTCGCCAACCCGCCTGCTGACTTTGATGCGGCCTATGCCGTGCTGGGTGCGCAGCGGAATGCGAAGATCATCGGCATCTTCACGCGGCTGTGGAAGCGCGATGGAAAGCCGCGCTACCTGTCCTTCCTGCCGCGCATGTGGGACCTTCTGGAACGTGACCTTGCCCATCCGGCGCTCGCACCTGTGGCGGACTGGTTTGCGACCAACATATCGGCGGAAAAACGGCATCTGGCGCTTCAGGATCAGGCGCCCGCATGATCGACACGGCAATGCTGATGGCGGCCGGCCTGGGCAAGCGGATGCGCCCGCTCACCGCCACCCGCCCAAAGCCATTGGTCAAGGTCGCTGGCAAGCCGCTGATGGACCATGCGTTGGATCGCCTGTCCGCTGGCGGCATCCGCAAAGTGGTGGTCAATGTCCATTATCTTGCCGACACGGTTGAAGCGCATCTCAGCTCCCACGCGAATGGCATGGAGGTGCTGATTTCCGATGAGCGGACCAAGCTGCTGGAGACGGGCGGCGGGCTCATCCATGCGCGGTCGCTCTTGGGTGACAAGCCTTTCTTCTGCGCCAACAGCGACAATCTGTGGATCGATGGACCGCAGGAAACGCTCGGCATGATGCAGCGCCTGTGGGACCCGGATCGCATGGACGCGCTGCTGCTGCTGGTGCCGCTCGCTCGCGCCCATTGTCATACGGGGCAGGGCGACTTTCATATGGACGCGTCCGGGCGGGTTAGCCGCCGCAAGACGAGCCATGTCGCGCCCTTCGTTTTCACCGGGGTTCAGATCCTCTCGCCCAGCCTGCTGGTCGATCCGCCGTCGGATGTGTTTTCGACCAACGTCTTCTGGAACCGCTCCATAGAGGCGGGCCGCCTCTACGGGGTTTCGCATCAGGGCCTCTGGTTCGACGTGGGCACGCCGCGCGCCATTCCGTTCGTGGAGTCGATGCTCGGTCATGGGTGATCGCACCCGGCCCGCACTGTTCAACATTCCCGCCCACCGCGCCTTTTCCGACGCCTTGGCTGCGGGCATCATGGCGCAGCATGGCGGCGATCCGATGGCGCTGGCGCAGGGCATGATCCTGCTGCCCACCAACCGCGCTATCCGTGCCGTAAGCGACGCCTTCGTCCGCCGATCGGGTGGCGGCCTGCTCCTCCCAAGGCTGGTGGCGATCGGCGATCCTGACCTGGGGGAGCAGGCGGGCGGAGCGCTCGATCCGCTGGCAGAGGGGGAGGCAATTCCCCCCGCTATTGCGCCCATGCGCCGTCAGATGATCCTAGCCCGGATGGTTCAGCAGGCGGCGGGCCAACCGATGGACGCGGCACAGGCGATCAAGCTTGGCCAGGCGCTCGGCACCGTCCTGGATCAGATGCAGGTGGAGCGCGTCTCCGTCACCGCGCTGTCGGAACTGGCGCTGTCGGACGAACTGTCGGGGCATTGGCAAAGATCGCTCGATCTTTTCTCCATCCTCATCCGCCGCTGGCCTGAGGAATTGGCGCGGCTCGGCCTCATCGACCTTGCCGACCGGCGCAACCGCCTGTTCGACCGCCTCGCCGCGCGCTGGACCAAGGAGCCGCCGCCCGGCTTCGTCATTGCCGCTGGCATCGCGACGACCGCTCCCGCCGTTGCGGGTCTGCTCCGCCGCATAGCCATCCTGCCACGGGGAAGCGTCGTGTTCGCCGGTCTCGACCATGAAATGGACGAAGCCGCTTGGGATGCGATTGGCCCGTTCGCGCCAGATCCTGTCACCGGCCGCGCGCCACAGGCTCATGAAACCCATCCCCAATATGCCCTGAAGCTGTTGCTCGACCGGATGAGCGCGACGCGGGACGACGTGGCTTTGTGGCGCTGGGGCAGCGAGCATGATGCGCGCGCCGTGCGGAGCCGCAACATCTCCAACGCGATGCTTGCGCCGCGTCTGACAAGTCGCTGGCGTGATCTCAAGACCGCCGACCGCTCGCTCGCCGGGGTAGAGGCGCTGGAGGTGGCAACACCGGGCGAAGAGGCGCAAGCCATCGCCATCGCCTTGCGCGAAGCGGTGGAGACGCCGGGCCGCACTGCCGCGCTGGTCACGCCTGACCGCCAGCTTGCAACCCGCGTATCCGCGCATCTTGCACGCTGGGGGATCGCGGCGGACGATTCCGCCGGTCTTCCACTTTCGCGCCTGCCGCCGGGCACCTTGCTCATCGCACTCGCGCAGACGGTCGCGGAGCGCTTCGCTCCCGTTGCGTTACTGACCCTGCTCAAGCATCCGCTGGTCATGCGCGGGGAGGGGCGGCTACCCTGGCTGGAGGGCGTGCGAGGCCTTGACCTGCTCCTTCGCGGCCCGCGCCCCCCGGCGGGACTTCAGGGCATCGACCTGCTCCTGGCCGAACGGGAAGGCGAGGACCGCCAGCAAGCGTTGCGCGCCCGGACCCGTGAATGGTGGGCACAGGCCCGCGCAGTGTTGGAACCGTTGGAACAAGCCTTTGCGGCGGCCCCGACTTTTTCGGCGCAACTCGCCGCGCTCCGCGAGCAAGCCGGTACGCTGACAGGCGACGCGATGTGGGCAGGCATGCAGGGCCACGCAGCCGCCGACCTTTTTGCAGAGATGGAGCAAGCAGCGGGCGAGGGGCCGCAGCAGGCGGACGTCCGTTCCCTGCCAACCCTGCTCGACCATATGCTGGGTAGCATGTCGGTGCGCCCGGTTCAGGGCGGCCACCCGCGCATTGCGATCCTGGGTCTGATCGAAGCGCAGCTGGTTCAGGCTGACCTCATGATCCTGGGCGGCCTTAACGAAGGCACCTGGCCCGGCCTGCCATCGCCTGATCCTTGGCTCGCGCCCCGCATCCGCCGGGAACTTGGCCTGCCCGGGCTAGAGACTCGCATCGGCAGGGCAGCGCATGATTTCGCGAGCGCGTTGGGCGCTCCCCAAGTGCTCATCACCCGCGCGCGCAGGGGATCGGGCGGCCCTGCGATTGCCTCGCGCTTCTGGCTGCGGCTGAAGGCCATGGCAGGTCCGCAATGGAGGAGCGCCGACCGCTATGCCGCGCTCGCCCAATCCTTGGACCGACCGGCGCGGCATCAGCCGAGCCGCCGCCCCGCACCTGTGCCACCCACAGCGGTTCGCCCGAAAATTATCCCCGTCACCGATGTCGACCGGCTGAAGGCCGACCCCTTCGCCTTCTACGCGAAGCGCATCCTGCGCCTCAACCGGCTCGATCCGGTCGATGCGGACGCAGGTCCGGCATGGCGTGGCACGGCCGTTCATGAAATCCTTCAGCATTGGGCGGAAGCGGGTCGGCGGGACCCCGCCGATCTAGAGGCGCGCGCTCGCGCGATGTTCGACCGCGCGGATGTTCATCCTCTGCTCAAGGCGCTTTGGCAGCCAAGGCTGATCGAGGCTGTCCGCTGGATTGCCGCCGAAGTTGCCGCCGATCAGGCAGCAGGCCGAACGATCCTTGCCGTCGAAGCAGACGGCCGCGCCGAAATCGCTGGCGTCACCCTGACCGGCAAGGCGGATCGCATCGACCGGATGCCGGATGGCACACTCGGCATCGTAGATTACAAGACCGGAAAGCCGCCCAGCGCCAAGCAGGTAAAGGCGGGCTATTCACTCCAGCTCGGACTGCTTGGGCTGATCGCCGAGAAGGGAGGCTTTCCTGCAATCGATGGTCCGCGCGCAGCGGCAAGCTTCGAATATTGGTCGCTGGCGAAGAAGAATGACGCATTCGGCTACAGGGACAGTCCCGTCGATCCGATGGGCAAGCGCGACAAGATCGTGACCTCCTCTTTCACCGCGCTTGTCCACGACTGGTTCGAGAAGATCGCAGGCGATTATCTGACCGGAACCGCGCCGTTCGACGCGCAGATCAATCCCGAGGTCGCCAATTATGGCGACTATGACCAGCTGATGCGGCTGGAAGAATGGTATGGCCGCGACGATGGCTAGGAAGACTTCCGCCCTCCAACCGCTCGCAGGCGCGCAGGCGCGCGCCGCATCGCCGGACGCCCATGTGTGGCTGTCAGCGTCTGCGGGTACGGGCAAGACCCACGTCCTGACCGCCCGCGTGTTCCGCCTGTTGCTGCAAGGCGTCAGGCCGGAAAACATCCTCTGCCTCACCTTCACCAAGGCCGGTGCGGCGGAAATGGCCGACCGCATCTACGATCGCCTCGCCGCCTGGGTCCAGATGGAGGAAGGCGAGCTGTTCGAGGATCTCGAGGCGCTGCACGAAGATAGCGGCCCGGAAGCGCGCGACCGCGCCCGCCGCCTTTTCGCCGAAGTGCTGGAATCGACCGGCGGCGGCCTTCGCATCCAGACAATCCATGGTTTCTGCCAGCAGCTGCTGACCGCTTTCCCGCTCGAAGCCGATCTGCCGCCCGGCTTCCGACCGCTTGACCAACGGGAGCAGGCGGCGCTTGCCCGGCAGACGTTGGCCGATCTTGCCGTGCGCGCGCAGGACCGGGGCGACGATAGCATCATGGAAGCGCTGCAGGCGATCAGCCTCCGACTGGGCGAAGGCGGCGCCGAGCAGTTCCTGTTGCGCTGCGCCGCCCATCTTTCCGCTCTGGAGCAGCTGCCTGAAGATATAGCCCCATGGCTCTACCGCGAACTCGATCTGCCTGATGGTGACGTCATGGCGCATCTTGCCAGCCAGTGCGAGGATGCGCAGTTCGACATGCGGACCCTGGCCTGGATCGCGCAGGCCAATGCGGATTGGGGCACCGGTCGCGCCCTGGAACGTTGCGACCGCATAGCCCGTTGGCGAGGTATGAACGGGCTGGAGCGAGCCGAAGCGCTTGCCGATCTCCACGGAGCATGGGCCAAAGCAGATGGCGACATCATCTCGGCCAAGGGCTGGGTTCCCCCCGTCGATGGCTATGGAGAGGCAAGTGCCCGCCTGCACTCCAACTGCGCCCAACTGCTGAATATAAAGGCGCTCGCCGCCTATGCCGACCTGCTCGGCCAAGCGCTCCACGCAGGCCGCGCCTATGCCCGCGCCTATCATGAAGCCAAGCAGCTTGCCGGAGCGGTAGACTTCAACGACCTCATCGCTCGCACCGCCGACCTTTTGTCCCAGCCCGGCATCGCCGACTGGATCCGCTACAAGCTCGATCAGCGCATCGACCATATCATGGTGGATGAGGCGCAGGACACGAATGCGCCGCAATGGGCAATCGTGCGTAGAATTTCCGATGAGTTCTTCTCCGCGGAGTGGGAACCAGGTCAGAAAATCCGGACGATCTTCACTGTCGGAGATTACAAGCAGGCGATCTTTGGGTTCCAAGGGACCAACCCGCAGAATTTCAGCTACGCCAAGCTGCTCTTTGAAAAGGATTCTAAGCAGGCGGGGCACATCTTCCACGACCTGTCACTTGAACGCAGCTTCCGATCCACGCCCGCCGTTCTCGACGTCGTCGACCAGACCATCGCCACCCTCAGCGCCGAGCGGCTCGGCCTTATTTCCGGCAACGTCCAGCATATCAGCGCCAACCGCTTCCCCGGCGAGGTGCTGCTGTGGAAACCCACCATCGCGGGCCTGTCCGACGATGCCGAAGGGGAGGAGGATTGGGCCGCCGACCAGGAACGGCAGCTCGCCCAGAGTATCGCGCGGCAGATCAGCCAGTGGATCGATGACGGCATGATGCTGGAAAGCCGTGGTCGACCCGTCACCGCTGGCGACATCATGATCCTGGTCCGCCGCCGCAGCGAGCTCGCGCGGCTGATCGTCGCACGCCTCTATGAGGAAGGCGTCGCCGTCGCCGGGATCGACCGCCTTCGCCTAAACGCGCCGCTTGCCGTGCGCGACCTGCTCTCCGCGCTACGTTTCGCTGTCCAGCCGGAGGATGACCTCAACCTCGCCTCGCTGCTGGTGTCGCCGCTGATCGGTTGGTCGCAGAATGATCTCATGGCCCGCGCCATGAACCGGCGCATCGGCCTGTGGCAGCATCTCACCCGCACACTGGACGAAGACTTGCTCGCCCCGCTGCGAGCCCTGCTGAACCGCGCGGACCTGACCACGCCTTATCGCTATCTTGAAGCCATCCTGTCCGGACCGATGGAAGGACGCCGCCGCCTCATCGAACGGCTTGGTATCGAAGCCGCCGATCCGATCGAGGAACTGCTCAACGCCGCGCTCACATTCGAAACCGACGATCATCCCTCCTTGCAGCGTTTCGTCGATTGGTTCGACCGGGGTGAGGTGGAGATTGTCCGTGACGCCGCGGCCCAGGGGGATTCGCTACGGCTGCTGACGGTGCACGGCGCGAAGGGCCTGCAAGCGCCGGTCGTCATCCTCGCCGACGCTTGCCTTGATCCGGACGCAGGCGCGCGCAGCGACTCGCTTGAATGGAACAGCCTCCCCATCCTTGCCCCGCGCAAGTCGGAGCGGCTCGGACCAATCGGGCAGGTGCTGGAAGAGGCCAAAGCCGCCGAGCGGGAGGAGCATTGGCGGCTTCTCTACGTGGCGCTGACGCGTGCTGAAGAAAAGTTGGTCGTCACCGGCTCGCTTGGCCCGCGCGCGCGCGGCATGGCGCAACCGGAAAGCTGGTTCACCGCTGTTGAGAATGCGCTGACGGCCTTGGGCGCGGAATGGGAGGATGATCCGCTTTGGGGCGCGCGCCGCCGCTGGCAGGGATTGGAGACGCTGCCTCCGCGAGCGCCTGAGAAGATCATGGCCGTTGAAAGCTTCGAAACGATCGAACCTGAATGGCTGCGCCAGCCCGCACCCGAAGAAGCACGCCCGCCGCGACCTCTCGCTCCGTCAGCGCCGGTCGAGGACGACGTGCCATATCCACCGCCAACACCTGCGATGAAGGCGGTCAGTGACCGTGGCCGCTGGCTCCACGCCCTGTTCGAACGATTGCCGGACGTTCCCCCCGGCGAGCGCCACGAACGGGCCGATCGCTGGCTGGAGCAGCATGGTGCCAATGACGCGTCCTTGCGTCATGACGTCATCGCGCAAGCCCTGCGCGTGATAGAAGATAGCGCCTTTGCCTCCCTCTTCGCGCCCGGCGCCCTTGCGGAAGCACCGGTTGCGGCGGTGGTAGGGGACATCGTCGTATCCGGCACCGTGGACAGGCTCTGCGTCGGCCCGGATTTTGTCCAGGTCGTGGATTTCAAGACAGGCCGCATCGCGCCCTTGGGCATCGATGAAGTTCCAGCCGCGCACGTCCGTCAGATGGCCGCTTATGCAGCCGCGCTGCAGGTGATCTTCCCGGATCGCAGGATCGAAGCCGCCCTGCTTTACACCAGCGCCCCACGCCTCATCACGCTGCCGACCAATCTGCTCGCTGCGCACAAGCCCGGCTTTCCTCCCACGCAGGAGAATTTGCCGCTTTCACCCGTTGAGACGGATGCGTCACCGTCCTAGATATCCGCCCAACATAAGGAGATATAAATATGGCTACCAAGGCAGTCACCGACACCAGCTTTCAGGCGGACGTGATCGACGCAGACAAGCCCGTGCTTGTCGATTTCTGGGCGGAATGGTGCGGCCCGTGCAAGATGATCGGCCCGGCCTTGGAAGAAATCTCCGAGGAACTCGCTGACCAGGTCATCATCGCCAAGATCAACATCGATGAAAATCCCGATGCGCCCGGCAAATACGGCGTGCGCGGCATCCCGACGATGATCCTGTTCAAAAATGGCGAAGCCGCCGCGACCAAAGTCGGCGCCGCCCCAAAGAGCGCGCTCAAAGGCTGGATCGAAAGCGTCCTCTAAGTCCCACCTCTTTCCCTCTCCCCTTCAGGGGAGAGGGTGCCGAGCGTAGCGAAGGCGGGAGAGGAGAAGGACGCGCAGCCGGAACTACGGCCGCCTCCAAGTCCAACATCAACGAAACAGCATCTCCGCCGCCAAGTCCCACAGCCTTGGCGACGAAGCCCCCAACAACCCCCGCCGCAAATCGCCCACCATGTAAGGCGATCCATCCAATCGCTGGCAGCGACCGCCAGCTTCGTTCAGGAACAGCGTCCCGGCGGCATGGTCCCACGGCAGCGTCCGTGCAAACACCGAAACATCATTCTGCCCCAGCACCAGCCGGGGATATTGTTCGGCAGCACAGCGCGGGATGTCCACGACCGCAAACCGTCCGTCCGCGCGCCGCTGAATATCCGCGCGTTCCTCGTCCGACATGAAATAGACCGCGAGCGCCGCGACCGGAAGCGGATCGCCGCTCTCCCTCGCCTGAACCTGCTCGCCATCGATATAACTGCCCGCGCCCAATGTGGCATGACATAAGCGCCCGGTCAGCGGGTCCAATATCCATCCCGCCAGCGTTGTCCCCCCATCCGCCAGCGCGATCATGATGCCGAAGGGCGGCCGCCCCGCCGCGAAATTGCCAGTCCCGTCGATCGGGTCGATGATCCAGTTCAATCCGTCGCCCGCGCGCTCCAGGATCGCCGGATCGGCTGCACAGGCTTCTTCGCCGATGATCCCAGCTTCCGGCAGGATTCGGCTCAGCCCTTCGGCCAGCCTGATCTCGCTTTCCTTGTCGGCGATCGTGACCAGGTCGTCCGCTGCTTTCTCGCTGATCTCCTCAGCGCGCAGATTCTGGTAGCGCGGCATGACGACGTCCCGCGCGACCTCACGCATCAGCGTGGCGACATCGTCATGCAACTCGATCGGCATCAGCTGCGATAATCCGCGTTGATCGAGATATATCCATGCGTCAAATCGCAGGTCCAGACGGTCGCTCGTCCCTCGCCCAGGCCCAGATCAACGCCAATCTGGATGTCCTGACCTTTGAGGTGCGCAGCGACGGGCGCTTCATCATACCCTTCCAGCGCCAGCCCGCCCGAAGCAACCTGCGTCGCGCCGAACCGGATGGCCAGCTTGTCGCGATCGGCAGGCTCGCCTGCCTTGCCGACCGCCATGACGACACGGCCCCAATTGGCATCCTCGCCCGCTATCGCAGTTTTCACCAGCGGCGAGTTGGCGATGGACATCGCGATCCGGTGGGCGCTCCCGTCGCTCTCCGCGCCTTCGACGCTGATCTCGATGAATTTCGACGCGCCCTCGCCGTCGCGCACCACCAGATGCGCAAGTTGCAAGCATAGGTCGTTCAGCGCCGCCGCAAACGCATCCGCGCCCGCATCATCCAGCGATGCCAGCGGCGCGTTGCCTGCCTTCCCGGTGGCGAAGGCCAGCACCGTGTCGCTGGTCGACGTGTCGCTATCGACCGTGATGCAGGAAAAAGTCCGCCGGTTCGCCACCGACAGCATCTGCTGGAAAAGCTTCGGCTCGATCGCCGCATCGGTGAAGATGTAGCCGAGCATCGTCGCCATGTCCGGCGCGATCATGCCAGATCCCTTGATGATCCCGACCAGCTCCACGCGCGTGCCGCCGATCATGGCGCTGGTCCGGGCACCCTTGGCATAGGTGTCGGTAGTGCCGATCGTGTTCGCCGCATCCTCCCAGCTACAGGGCATTGCGGCGAAAGCGGCATCCAGCCCTGCTTCCGCCTTGTCCACCGGCAACGGAACGCCGATCACCCCGGTTGAGGAGACGAAAACGTCCGAAGGCAGGCACCCCAGATGGTTCGCCACCTTGGCCGCGATCGCTTCCACGGCAGCTCGCCCGCGATGTCCCGTAAAGGCATTGGCGTTCCCCGCATTCACGACAAGAGCCCGCGCCGACCCAAGCGGTATGGCGTCGCGGCACCACTCTACCTCGGGGGAGGGGCATTTGCTCTGCGTCGTCACGCCAGCGACAGCCGTGCCCCCCGCCAGCTCGACATAGGTCAGGTCGCACCGGTCCCAATTCTTGTATTGCGCGCGCGCCGCACGTGTCGTCACGCCCGCAATGGCGGGAAGATCGGGAAAGGCGGCAGGGGCGAGGGGAGAGCGCTGTGTCATGCGCGCGGCTTAGCGCATATCACCCGCCCGTCAATCATTCCCTCCCCGGGATGTTCCGGACTGCTCATCAATTGACTATCCCACGGCCAAACCCTAAATCGCCGCGCATATCCGTGTGCGTTGCCTTAACAGGGTGCGCGCTCCCCTTTTGTCAGGAACTTGCATGTTCGGCGCACTCGCCAAGTCCATCTTCGGATCGTCCAACGAACGTTACGTAAAGTCGCTGGGCAGGATCGTCGAACGCATCGCATCTTTTGAGCCCGCCATTTCGGCTATGAGCGATGAGGAACTGACGGCGCAGACCACGCGCTTCCGCGATCGCCTGACGCAGGGTGAAACGCTTGACGACCTGCTCCCGGAAGCATTTGCGACGGTGCGCGAAGCGGCCAAGCGCACGCTCGGCCAGCGTCACTATGACGTGCAGATGGTCGGGGGCATCGTCCTCCATCGCGGCGAGATCGCCGAAATGCGCACGGGCGAAGGCAAGACGCTAGTCGCGACGCTCGCCACTTATCTGAACGCGCTGGAGGGGAAGGGCGTCCACGTCGTCACCGTCAACGACTATCTCGCCAGCCGCGACTGCGAATGGATGGGACAGGTCTATCGCTTCCTCGGCCTCACCACGGGCGTCATCGTGCCCAACCTGTCGGAAGATCAACGGCGCGAGGCTTATAACGCTGACATCACCTACGCGACGAACAACGAGCTCGGCTTCGACTATCTTCGCGACAATATGAAATATGATCGCGCGTCGATGGTGCAGCGGCCCTTCAACTTCGCGATCGTTGACGAGGTGGACTCGATCCTGATCGACGAAGCGCGCACCCCGCTGATCATTTCCGGCCCGACCGATGACAAGTCGGAGCTTTATGTCGCCGTCGATGCCATCGTGAAGAGGCTCGATGAGGACGACTATGAAAAGGACGAGAAGCAGCGCACCGTCACCCTGACCGAAGACGGCACGGAAAAGATCGAGCGGTTGCTGGAGGAAGCAGGCCTGCTCGAGGGCGCGAACCTCTACGACTTCGAAAACACCGCCGTCGTCCACCACGTCAACCAGGCGCTTCGCGCTGTCGTGATGTTCCGCCGCGACATCGATTACATCGTGAAAGACGGCAAGGTCATCATCATCGACGAGTTCACCGGCCGCATGATGGACGGCCGCCGCTGGTCCGACGGCCTGCACCAGGCTGTGGAGGCCAAGGAAGGCGTGAATATCGAGCCGGAGAACCAGACGCTCGCCTCCATCACCTTCCAGAATTATTTCCGCATGTACCCGAAGCTGGGGGGCATGACCGGCACGGCTGCGACCGAAGCGACCGAATTCTACGAAATCTACAAGATGAACGTCGTCACCATTCCGACCAACCGGCCGGTGCAGCGCGTCGATGAGGAAGACAGCTTCTACAAAAATCTGGAAGACAAGTTCCGCGGCATCGCCAAGACGATCAAGATCCATGCCGAGCAGGGCCAGCCTGTCCTCGTCGGCACTGTGTCGATCGAAAAGTCGGAAATGCTGTCCGAATTCCTCAATCAGGAAGGGGTCAAGCACGCGGTGCTGAACGCCCGCTTCCATGAGAGCGAAGCGCATATCGTCGCGCAGGCGGGCCGGAAGGGCGCCGTCACCATCGCCACCAACATGGCGGGGCGCGGCACCGATATCAAATTGGGCGGCAACCTGGAAATGCGCGTCGAGGATGAACTGCGCGACATGCCGGAAGGGCCGGAACGCGAAGCCGCGATCGCCCGCATCGATGCCGAAATCGAGGCTGAAAAGGCCGAAGTGCTCGCCGCCGGTGGGCTGTTCGTGCTTGCGACCGAGCGTCATGAAAGCCGCCGCATCGACAACCAGCTGCGCGGCCGTTCAGGGCGTCAGGGTGACCCGGGCCTTTCCCGCTTCTACCTCAGCCTCGACGATGACCTCATGCGCATCTTCGGCCCGGACACGATGTTCGCCAAGATGATCCGCTCCAACTTGGAGGATGGCGAGGCGCTGCCCCCGTCCAAATGGCTCAGCAAGGCGATCGAGACCGCGCAGAAGAAGGTCGAGGCGCGGAACTACGATATTCGCAAGCAGGTCGTCGAGTATGACGACGTCATGAACGATCAGCGCAAGGTCATCTATGAACAGCGCAGCGACATCATGGATGCCGACACCGTTGACGATGTCGTCACCGACATGCGCCATGAAACCGTCAACGACATTGTCGGCGCATCCTGCCCGCCCGGTACCTATCCCGAACAGTGGGATATTGAGCGGCTAAAGGCCCGCACAGCCGAAATCCTGGAGCTGGAACCAGACTTCGACGCTTGGCTGGCGGAGGATGCCGTCGATCCCGAAATGATCGAGGAACGCCTCAACGCCCTTGCCGATGAAGCGGTCGCCGAAAAGGTCGCCGGGATCGATCCGGCAAACTGGCACATGATCGAAAAGTCGATTCTGCTGCAGAGCCTCGATCATCACTGGAAGGAGCATCTGTCGACGCTCGATGCTCTCCGCCAGGTCGTCCATCTGCGCGCCTATGCGCAGAAGACCCCGATCAACGAATATAAGCAGGAAGCCTTCGCCCTGTTCGAACGCATGCTCGGCAACATCCGTGAGGATGTGACCGGTTCAATCGCGCGCGTTCAGTTCCGCATGGATGGTGGCGATGTCGCGCCGCTGCCGGAGTTCGATCTGCCGGTGCTTCCGGACTTTATCACCACGCACATCGATCCCTTCTCGGGCGAAGATAATAGCGGCGACATCGATGCGGGGCAGCTCGGCGGCATCACCACGACGCTACCGCGCCCGCCGGTCGGCAACGCCGCGCCGGGTGAGTTCACCGATCTTAATATCAGCCGCAATGCGCCATGCCCCTGCGGATCGGGCCAGAAGTACAAGCACTGCCACGGCGCGCTGGCCTGAGTGATTAACCGTCATGCCAGCAAAGGCTGGCATCTCGTGCGGCTACTGGCTCGCTACAGCATTTTCGACGCAGATGGGCTCATCTGCTGACTCGGATCACGCTCTAGTGGATTGACTCCAACGTTTGGAACCCGCGGTTACGGGCAGCGATGAT
>CBIHNV010000037.1:0-29494 GCA_966211835.1 uncultured Sphingobium sp. | reverse complement strand
GCAAGAAGCTCTACTGCATCTACGTCGCCGTCGGCCAGAAGCGCTCGACCGTCGCGCAGATCGTCAAGCAGCTCGAAGAAAATGGCGCGATGGAATATTCGATCGTCGTCGCCGCAACCGCTTCGGAGCCTGCTCCGCTCCAGTATCTGGCGCCTTACACCGGCGTCACCATGGGCGAATTCTTCCGTGACAACGGCATGCACGCCGTGATCGTCTATGACGATCTTTCCAAGCAGGCCGTCGCCTATCGTCAGATGTCGCTGCTGCTGCGTCGTCCTCCGGGCCGCGAAGCTTATCCGGGCGACGTTTTCTACCTGCACAGCCGTCTGCTGGAGCGTGCGGCCAAGATGAACGACGCCAATGGCGCTGGCTCGCTGACCGCGCTGCCGATCATCGAAACGCAGGCGGGCGACGTGTCGGCCTACATCCCGACCAACGTGATCTCGATCACCGACGGCCAGATCTTCCTTGAAACCAACCTCTTCTACCAGGGCATCCGTCCGGCCATTAACGTGGGCCTGTCGGTGTCGCGCGTCGGCTCGGCCGCGCAGACGAAGGCGATGAAGAAGGTTTCGGGCTCGATCAAGCTGGAGCTCGCCCAGTATCGCGAAATGGCGGCCTTCGCCCAGTTCGGTTCGGACCTCGACGCTTCGACCCAGAAGCTGCTGAACCGTGGTGCGCGCCTGACTGAGCTGCTCAAGCAGGCCCAGTTCTCGCCGCTGCCGTTCGAAGAGCAGACCGCGTCGATCTTCGCCGGCACCAACGGCTATCTGGACTCGATCCCGGTCAAGGACGTGACCCGTTACGAAGAGCTGATGCTCGCCTATCTGCGTCACGACCATGCCGACGTCCTCACCGCGATCCGCGACAGCAAGGATCTGGGCGATGATGCGAAGGCAAAGCTGAAGGCCGCGCTCGACAGCTTCGGCAAGACGTTTGCGTAAAGGATAATCCGTCATCCCAGCGAAGGCTGGGATCTCAGGCCGCTAAGGTTCGACCTTGAGGCACGAGATCCTGACTTTCGTCAGGATGACGAACAGAAGGTTCGTCATGGCCAGCCTCAAGGAACTGAAGATCCGCATCGGGTCGGTTAAATCGACCCAGAAGATCACCAAGGCGAAGCAGATGGTCGCCGCCGCGAAGCTGCGCAAGGCGCAGGCCGCTGCTGAAGCCGCGCGTCCCTATTCCAGCCGCCTCGAAGCCGTCGTCGCTTCGCTCGCGTCGAAGATCGCGGGCGGTTCGGGCGAAGGCGCTTCGCCGCTGCTCGCTGGCACCGGCAAGGACGACGTCCATCTGCTGGTCGTCGCGAACTCCGACCGTGGCCTTGCTGGCGCGTTCAACGCCAACATCGTCAAGGCGGCGCGCGCCAAGGCTGACGAGCTGATCCAGCAGGGCAAGACTGTCCGCTTTTACCTGATCGGCCGCAAAGGTCGTCCGGTGATCAACCGCACCTTTCCCGGCATGATTGTCGCGCAGTTCGACACAACTGGTGCCAAGGAGCCCGGTTTCGACCAGGCTTCCGCGATCGCGCACGAGCTGACCGACATGTATCTGAACGGTAAGTTCGACGTGGCGCATCTCTTCTATTCGCAGTTCAAGTCGGCCCTCGCGCAGATCCCGACTGAACAGCAGATCATCCCGGTCAAGATCCCCGCCGACGCGGATCGTAACGCGATCCCCGCGACGGTGGAATATGAACCGAGCGAAGAAGCGATCCTCGACGACCTGCTGCCGCGCAACGTCACGGTGCAGCTGTTCAAGGCGCTGCTGGAAAACAACGCGTCCGAACAGGGCGCATCGATGACCGCCATGGACAATGCGACCCGCAACGCAGGCGACCTCATCAACAAGCTGACCATTCAGTATAACCGCAGCCGCCAGGCCGCGATCACCACCGAACTGGTCGAAATCATCTCGGGCGCAGAAGCCCTTTAAGATCACGCACGCAAGGAAGCAGTCATGGCAACCACCAACAATGTAGGCCGCATTTCGCAGGTCATCGGCGCTGTCGTCGACGTGACCTTCCCCGATGCGCTCCCCGCTATTCTCTCGGCTCTGGAAACCAGCAACAACGGCAACCGCCTTGTTCTGGAAGTCGCCCAGCATCTGGGTGAAAACACCGTCCGCACCATCGCGATGGACTCGACCGACGGCCTGACCCGCGGTCAGGAAGTGACCGACACGGGCGCGCAGATCAGCGTTCCCGTCGGCCCGGCCACTCTCGGTCGCATCCTGAACGTCGTCGGCGAGCCGATCGACGAGCGCGGCCCGGTGGAAACCACCCTCTCCGCCCCGATCCACGCCAAGGCTCCCGAGTTCGTCGATCAGTCGACCGACGCGTCGATCCTGGTCACCGGCATCAAGGTCATCGACCTTCTCGCTCCCTATGCGAAGGGCGGCAAGATCGGCCTGTTTGGCGGCGCGGGCGTCGGCAAGACCGTGCTCATCCAGGAACTGATCAACAACATCGCCAAGGGCCATGGCGGCACCTCGGTGTTCGCAGGCGTCGGTGAGCGGACCCGCGAGGGCAACGATCTCTATCACGAATTCCTCGACGCCGGCGTTATCGCCAAGGACGCCGACGGCAATGCGATCAGCGAAGGTTCGAAGGTTGCGCTGGTTTACGGCCAGATGAACGAGCCCCCGGGCGCCCGTGCTCGCGTCGCCCTCTCGGGCCTCACCATCGCTGAGTACTTCCGTGACCAGGAAGGCCAGGACGTGCTCTTCTTCGTCGACAACATCTTCCGCTTCACCCAGGCGGGCGCGGAAGTGTCGGCTCTGCTCGGCCGTATTCCTTCGGCCGTGGGCTATCAGCCGACCCTGTCGACCGACATGGGCGCGCTGCAGGAGCGCATCACCTCGACCAACAAGGGCTCGATCACCTCGGTGCAGGCCGTGTACGTCCCCGCGGACGACTTGACCGACCCCGCGCCTGCGACGTCCTTCGCGCACTTGGACGCCACCACCGTTCTCAACCGCGCCATTTCGGAACTTGGCATCTATCCGGCGGTCGATCCGCTGGACTCGACCAGCCGCGTTCTGGAACCCCGCGTCGTCGGTCAGGAACACTACGAGACCGCACGTGCGGTTCAGGCGATCCTGCAGAAGTACAAATCGCTTCAGGACATCATCGCGATCCTGGGCATGGACGAGCTGTCTGAAGAAGATAAGCTCACCGTAGCCCGCGCTCGCAAGATCCAGAAGTTCCTGTCGCAGCCCTTCCACGTCGCCGAAGTCTTCACCGGCATCTCGGGCAAGTTCGTCCAGATCGAAGACACGGTGAAGTCGTTCAAGGCGGTGGTCGAAGGCGAATATGACCATCTGCCCGAAAACGCCTTCTACATGGTCGGCGGCATCGACGAAGCCATCGAAAAGGCGAAGAAGCTGGCTGCGGAAGCGGCGTAAGCTCCACGATGTCCCCCTCCCGCAAGCGGGAGGGGTTAGGGGTGGGCCGCGAGCGGAGCGAGCCTCGACCTATCCCGAAGCGTTGCAGGCGATTGCTTGCGCAATCGCTCCCACCCCCTGCCCCTCCCGCATGCGGGAGGGGGGAGAGTTATAGATGGCACTGCATTTCGAACTCGTGACCCCCGAAAAGCTCGTCCGCTCGGAAGAGGTCTATCAGGTCGTCGTCCCCGGCACCGATGGCGACTTCGGCGTGCTGGAAGGCCACGCGCCCTTCATGTCCACCGTCCGCGACGGCGCGATCCAGATTTTCGCCAGCGCAGGCTCAGCGCCGGAAGTCATCCCGGTTCAGGGCGGCTTCGCTGAAGTCAATGAAAAGGGCCTGACCATCCTTGCGGAGCATGCTGGCTAAGCCACGCCGCACCTGCTGATCCGCTTGCCAAGTAGGCCGCGTCCCACAAGGATCGCGGCCTACTTGCTTTTGAGAGCATAAGCGTCTCCTCCCCCCGCCATTAGCCATTTGTCAAAGTTTCCGGCCTATTCACCATCTCCAGCCATATTTGATCGGTCTCTTTGTGGTTGGCTGGACCGATTGGAACATCGCGGCGGAGAATTATGAGCGCGTTTGGACGGAAAAATGGACCTGCGGGTATCAAGCCGGGCTTCGGCGTAGCCCGCCCCATGCAGGGTGGCGCGCCGCGTGAGGAAGCGCGTGGCGGCGACCAATTCCCCCCGCTCGACATGGCGCCCCTGCCCGCCAGCGACAGCCCCGTCGATCCGCTGTCAGCGCCCACCAGCCAGATGCAGCGCAACGCCGACGCGATGCAGCGCCTGTCCGACCGCGCGAACGCCGAACATGTCGCAGAAACCGGCCCTCAAGGCTTCGAAGCCTCCGTCCACAAAATCAAGGAACAGGTTCTCCCCCGCCTGCTCGAACGCGTCGATCCCGAAGCGGCCGCGACACTCAGCAAGGATGAACTGGCCGAGGAATTCCGCCCGATCATCATGGAGGTGCTGGCGGAGCTGAAGCTCACGCTCAACCGCCGCGAACAATTCGCGCTGGAAAAGGTGCTGGTCGACGAACTGCTCGGCCTCGGCCCGCTAGAGGAATTGCTCGCCGACCCCGAAGTCACCGACATCATGGTCAACGGCCCTGAGCAAACCTACATCGAAAAAAAGGGCAAACTGCAGGTCGCGCCCATCAAGTTCCGCGACGAAGAGCATCTGTTCCAGATCGCCCAGCGCATCGTGAACAAGGTCGGCCGCCGCGTCGATCAGACCACGCCGCTGGCCGACGCCCGCCTGCCCGACGGCAGCCGCGTCAACGTGATCGTGCCGCCGCTTAGCTTACGCGGCACCGCCATCTCGATCCGTAAATTTTCCGCCAAGCCGATCACCATCGACATGCTCGCCCAATGGGGCGCGATGAGCCCGAAGATGGCGACGGCACTCAAGATCGCGGGCGCGTCGCGCATGAATATCGTGATTTCGGGCGGCACCGGCTCGGGCAAGACCACGATGCTCAACGCCCTGTCGAAGATGATCGACCCCGGCGAACGCGTGCTGACCATCGAAGACGCGGCTGAACTTCGCCTGCAACAGCCGCACTGGCTCCCCCTCGAAACCCGCCCGCCGAACCTTGAAGGCCAGGGCGCCATCACTATCGGCGACCTCGTCAAGAACGCCCTGCGTATGCGTCCGGACCGCATCATCCTGGGCGAAATTCGCGGCGCGGAATGCTTCGATCTGCTCGCCGCGATGAACACCGGCCATGATGGCTCAATGTGTACGCTGCACAGCAACAGCCCGCGCGAATGCCTTGGCCGTATGGAAAACATGATCCTGATGGGCGACATCAAGATCCCGAAGGAAGCCATTTCCAAGCAGATCGCCGACTCGGTCGACCTCATCGTGCAGGTAAAGCGCCTGCGCGACGGTTCGCGCCGCGTCACCAACATCACCGAAGTCATCGGCATGGAGGGCGACGTCATCGTCACGCAGGAGCTGTTCAAGTTCGAATATCATGACGAGGATGACAGCGGTAAGATCGTCGGCGAATATCGCTCGATGGGCCTGCGCCCCTACACGCTCGACAAGGCGCGCCAGTTCGGTTTCGACCAGCCCTTCCTGGAAGCCTGCCTCTGATCCTGCAGGATAGCGGCCACCCGGCTGCTATCCGAACCATGATCGAAATTTATCCTCCCGGTGGTTGCGTGTTCGCGTCCTCCGGCTAAAGCGAACCGCGTGCAACCGCCCGCCCCGATCAGCCCGCCCGAGGAGCTTCCTCCGCCGCCGCCAGCCCGCGAAGAGCATCCGCTCAAGGGCATCGGCCTGCGCTTGCTAGCGATGATGTTCATGGCGGTCATGTTCGCGCTCGGCAAAGTCGTCGGCACGCGCGGCGTCAGCCTCATCGAACTTATCTTCTACCGCCAGGCGCTGGCTCTGCCGCTGATCGTCACCTGGGTCGCGATGACCGACGGCCTTCCCTCGGTGCGCAGCCATCGTCTGGGCGCCCATGTCAGCCGCACGGTGCTCGGCCTCACCGGCATGGTCCTCAACTTCGGCTCCTATCTGCTGCTGCCTTTGACTGAGGCCACGGCGATCGGCTTCACCATGCCGATCTTCGCCACCCTGCTCTCGGCGCTCCTGCTGCGGGAGGCAACAGGCCCGCACCGCTGGGCCGCCATCATGCTCGGCTTTGTCGGCATCCTCATCATGGTCCGCCCGGACGGCGCGCACTTTCCCCCGTTGGGCCTTGCCGTCGCGCTTTCCGCCGCCGTCATCACCGCTTGCATCGGCCTGCTGCTCCGTGACCTTGGCCGCACGGAAAGGACAGGCGCCATCGTCTTCTGGTTCACCACGCTCTCCCTCCCACCGCTCGGCATCCTCATGCTGTTCGTTGGAAAGGCGCACGATCCCATGACCTGGGTCATGCTGATGGGTGTCGGCATCACTGGCGGCATCGCCCAGCTGTGCATGACCGGCGCGCTGCGCCACGCCCCCGTGTCGGTCATACTGCCGATGGACTATAGCACGATCATCTGGTCGACCATGCTCGGCCTGCTGATCTGGGGCGAATGGCCCATGTTCACGACATGGGTCGGGGCAGCGCTCATCATCATGAGCGGCCTCTACATCGCGTGGCGGGAGCATGTACGCTCCCGCCGTCCCGCTTCAGCCTAGCAGCTCCGCGTCCAGGCTGATGTCCGCATTCAGCAGCTTGGACACCGGGCAATTCTCCTTCGCCTTTGCCGCCAGTTCCTGGAATTTCGCATCGTCAGCGCCAGGGATTCTCGCCTTCAGCGTCAATTTGCTGGCCGTGATCGCAAAGCCGCCATCCTGCTGCTCCAGCGTGACCACGGCGTTTGTCTCCATCTTCTCCGCAGTCAGCCCCGCCTCGCCCAATATCATCGACAGCGCCATGGTGAAGCAGGAGGCATGAGCCGCCGCGATCAACTCCTCCGGATTGGAGCCCGGCACACCCTCAAAGCGCATGGCAAACCCATAGGGGTGCGCATCCAGCGCCCCGCTTTGCGTCGAGATCGCGCCTTTTCCGTCTTTCAGGCCGCCGCTCCATACGGCTGATCCACTGCGATTGATCTTCATGTCATTCTCCTCCGTAAAGAGTGGGAACCCCGCCGATCGTGCCCGGTTTCATCTTCATAGCGCACAATTGTGCAGGAGAGTGACGATGATTGAACCTTCTATGGAAAATGGAAGCGACCTGATCGCCTCCGATCGTGTGGAGGGGACCGCAGTCTACAATCTCGACGGGGAACGGCTCGGCCACATTTCCAACTTCATGGTGGAAAAGCGCAGCGGTCAGGTACGGTACGCCTCACTCTCCTTCGGGGGCTTTCTGGGCCTTGGGAACGACCATTATCCCATCCCCTGGTCGATGCTGAACTACGACACCGACAAGGGCGGCTATGTCGTGGATCTGGACAAGGAGAGATTGGACAGCGCCCCGCGCCATGTGCCCGACAGCCGCCCTGAATATGACGATGCCTATGGCCGCAACGTCTTCTCCTATTATGGCCTCATATATCCCTGGTAATAGGTTCGGCGTCCGCCATCACACCGCGCCTGCCACCTGAACGCCAGATGAATCCGACCGCCTAAATTGGAACACAATTGGTCGCTGAAGCATTGTCTACTTAAAGAATAGAATTATGCTCAACCTCTAATTGGACGAGGATCATAAGATGGACCGATTCGGGCATTTGGGCGACACGCGCAATCCGGTCGTGCTGACCATTCCTGGGCTCAACAATAGCGGCCCCGGTCATTGGCAGACTCTGTGGGAAGACGTCAGGGGCGATTGCCAGCGCGTCGATCTGGGCAGCTGGGCCAGCCCCAACCGCAACGCATGGGTCACGCGCCTCGACGCTGCGATCCGCGAAGCCGACGGGCCTATCATCCTGGCCGCGCATAGCCTGGGCTGCCTTGCGGTCGCCTGGTGGGGCGCCTTGCAAAGCCAGGCCTATGGCTGGCCGGTAACAGGCGCGCTGCTGGTCGCGCCGCCTGATTGCGACCGCATGGAAACGCCAGAAACGATCGGCGGCTTCGGCCCCACCCCGCGCGCCCAGCTGCCCTTCCCCTCGCTGGTCGTCGCCAGCCGCAATGATCCCTACATCTTCTTCGAACGGGCCCACAGCATCGCGAAGAACTGGGGCAGCACCTTTGTCGATGCGGGCTTCAGCGGCCACATCAACGCAGACTCGGATCTGGGCGACTGGGCATTTGGCCAGTCCCTGCTCGATCAGTTGATCGACAATGCGCATGAGCAGGCATCGGTCATGCGGCAAATGCGACCAGCAATTCCCATGGCGCATAAAGAGCGGAAGCTCGCAGCCATGCGCATGATCGGCTGACGAGACGGGGCGCTGCAAGACAAACTTGGGCGCCCTATATATTTGCTTTTTTGTCTATTGAATTAGTTGAGATAAAAGCGGGCTCAAGAGGTGATTATGAGTGACAGCCGACCTTTAGAATTTGCTCGTAATAGCCGGGGAGACGGCCAACGCGCCGACATAGCCGTCAGTATCGACAAGGTACGCGGCGTTCTGGAAGCGCTTCGCTTCGGATCGATTACGCTGACCGTGCATGACGCACGCGTTGTCCAGATCGACGTGACGGAGAAGACTCGCCTCACCGCTTGAATAAAAGCTGGGGGTAATAAGGGTCGCAAAGCCAAGCCGCCGGACAGGCGGTGAATAACAGGCGGCAGGGGGTGGGCCGCTAACTGTCCAACCATTCCCAGACCATCGGCGTTGACCGGCCAACCGGAAATGCCGCGATCAACATTCACCGGACCTCCGGAAGGGGAATTATCATGATTGCGCGTTCTCTGTTGCTCGCCGGCGTGGCGAGCGCATCCATCTTTGCGTCCAGCGTCCATGCTGAGGAAGCGCCTGCGCCAGCTGCCGACGCAGCTGCCCCGGCCGCAGACGCCGCCGAGCAGCCTTCCAATCCTCGCGGCGACGTGATCATCGTCACTGCCCGCCGCCGTGCGGAAACCGCGCAGGAAGTGCCGCTGGCGATCTCGGTCATTCGGGGCGACAGCATCGAGGCGACCGGCAACTTCAACGTTGTGAAGCTTCAGCAGCTCGCGCCGACGTTGCAGGTTTACACGACCAATCCTCGCAATACCTCGGTCAACATCCGTGGCCTTGGCGTACCGTTCGGCCTCACCAGCGATGGTTTTGAACAGGGCGTCGGCATCTATGTCGACGACGTCTACAATTCCCGCGTCGCCGCTGCGACCTTTGACTTCCTCGACGTCAGCCAGGTCGAAGTGCTGCGCGGCCCACAGGGTACGCTCTACGGCAAGAACACGACAGCGGGCGCGATCAACATCACGACCAACCAGCCGACCTTCGACTTCGAAGGCCGCGCTGAACTGAGCGTTGGCAATCTCAACTACCGGCAGGCAAAGGCCGCCATCTCCGGCCCGCTTTCGGACACGGTCGCCGCCCGCCTCGCGGTCGCCGCGACCAGCCGCCGTGGCACCCTCTATAACGTCACGTCGCAGCGCTGGATCAACGAACAGGACAATCTTGGCCTGCGCGGCCAGCTGCTGTTCCAGCCCAATGACGATTTCAGCATCACCCTGTCAGGCGACTACAGCAAGCAGGATCCCGAATGCTGCGGTACCACCTTCGTGCGCATCGGCCGCACACAGCGCCCGCTGAACCGTCAATATGACGCTCTCGCCGCAGCGCAGGGCTATGTCGTGCCCAGCCGCAATCCCTATGACCGCCTGTCCGACCTCGACAGCAACCTCAATGCTGGCAACAAGATCGGCGGCGTTTCGGCTCGGGTAAAGTGGGATGTTGGCCCCGGCACGCTGACCTCCGTCACCGCCTGGCGCTTCTGGGACTGGAAGCCGGAAAATGACCGCGACTTCACCGGCCTGCCGATCGTGTCCAAGTCACAGAACCCTTCGCAGCAGGATCAGTATAGCCAGGAATTCCGCTACAATTATGAAAGCCAGAAGATCGATTTCGTCGTCGGCCTCTTCGGCTTCAAACAGCGGATCGACACGCAGGGCACCGAGCAGCAGGGCGCAGCGGCAGCCAAGTGGAGCCTTGCACCTTCGGCCGACCCGTTGAACCCGGCCAACAACCCTGCAACGCTTGCGGGCCTCACTGCCAGCAACACGCAGTGGCTCAAGAGCGAAAGCGCCGCGCTTTTCGGTCAGCTTAGCTGGAAAGTCACCGACGCTCTGACGATCCAGCCCGGCCTGCGGCTCAACTATGACAAGAAGTCGGGCTTCTACCAGCGCGTCGTAACGAACGCGCAGGGCCAGGCGATCAGCTGTACCACGCCCGCGGCGCCCGGCACGATTGCTGGCACAACCCAGCAGTGCGGCGTCTATCAGCCGCAGGTCAGCGCACCGTCGGATAGCGCGTGGAACTTCACCTACGACTTCAACGTCAACTACAAGGTGGCGCGCGACATCCTCGCTTATGCGACCTATGCCAAGAGCTTCAAGACGCTGGGCATCAATCAGAACGGCTTGCCGCTTAACCTCGACAATACGGTCAATTATGACGCCGCGACGGTGAAGCCGGAATCCGTCCAGCATTTCGAAGTCGGGCTGAAGACCCAGCTGTGGGATCGCCGCGCGACCTTCAACATCTCGGCCTTCCGCACCACGATCAAGGATTTCCAGGCAACCGTGAACGGCGGCCAGTTCGGCACCGTGCGCGGCTATCTCGCCAATGCGGAAAAGGTCCGGTCGCAGGGTATCGAAGCGGACTTCAAGGTGGTCGCCAGCGACCGCTTCACCGCATATGCCAACGCGGCGTACACCGATGCCAAGTACAAAAAGTTCACCAACGCACCCTGCCCGCCTGAACTGTCCGGCGGCCCGTCGCAGCCCGCCAACGCGACGCCGGATTATTCGCAGCCGGGCGTCCCGGGCGCTCCCAGCCCCCGCCAGTGCGACATCTCCGGTCAAGACCTGCCCGGCGTGTCCAAATGGGCTTTCTCCTACGGCGCGGAATATAACATTCCGGTGACGCTGCTGGCGAAGGAAGGCCAGGTCTATCTGGGCGTTGACGGCAACTACCGCTCGCACTGGAACTCAAACGCCTCGCCCTCACGCTATACGGACGTGAAGGGCTATGCCCTCACCAACTTCCGCGCAGGCTTCCGTGGCGAAGGGTTCGACGTCTTCGGTTGGGTCCGCAACGCGTTCGACGTGAACTATATCGAAAATCTCCAGGTCGCGCCCGGCAACACCGGCCTCATCGCAGGTCAGGTTGGCGATCCCCGGACTTGGGGTGGCACGCTTAAATTCTCGTTATGATACCGTAACGATGTTCACCCCCTGCGGGAGCGGCACAGGCCTGCCGCTCCCGTTCTTTTTAGACACGGAATTCCGTCATCCCAGCGAAAGCTGGGATCTCAGGCCCCACCGAGCGACCTTCCCGGGAAGAGATCCCAGCCTTCGCTGGGATGACGGGATTACCCCCGATTTGCGCCCCCGGCCCCGCTGGAGTAGAGCAACCGCATGTCCACCACCTTCACGCTCGACACCTCCACCAGCCGCGCCAATCCCACGCCTGCGCCGATGAAGCGCCTGACCGTCCCCGCCATTCAGCGCCGCAAGGCCGAAGGCAAAACGGACGAGCCGCTGGTGATGCTAACCGCCTACACCGCCCGGCAGGCGCAGCTCCTTGATCCCCATTGCGACATGCTGCTCGTCGGCGATTCGCTCGGCCAGGTCATCTATGGCCTGCCCTCGACCCTTCCGGTCACGCTCGACATGATGATCGCGCACGGCGCCGCCGTGGTCCGGGGCAGCTATCACAGCCTCGTCCTCGTCGACATGCCCTTCGGCAGCTACGAAGCCTCCCCCTCCCACGCCTTCGCCAGCGCGAGCCGCGTTATGGCGGAGACCGGTTGCGCCGCCGTCAAGCTCGAGGGCGGTCAGGCTATGGCGGAAACCATCGCCTTCCTCACCCAGCGCGGCATCCCTGTCATGGCCCATGTCGGCCTCACGCCCCAAGCCGTCAACGCGCTCGGCGGCTACGGCGCACGCGGCAAGAGCCAGGAAGAACATGCCAAGATCATGGACGACGCCCGCGCCGTGGCCAAGGCAGGCGCGTTCGCCGTTGTGCTGGAAGGCGTCATGGAAGAGCTCGCCATCGCCATCACTGACAGCCTCGACATCCCCGTCATCGGCATCGGCGCATCGGCGCATTGCGACGGCCAGGTGCTGGTCGCCGAAGACATGCTCGGCATGTTCGAACGCGTGCCCCGCTTCGTGAAACGCTATGAAAACATCGCCGAAACGATCAGCAATGCAGCCGAACGCTACGCCGCTGACGTGCGCAATCGCAGCTTCCCCACCGCAGATCAGGTCTATCGGCCCAAAAAGTAATTTGCGCTAAGCGCCGCCGCCGCTATTGATCGCGCCTTCCGCGAGCTTTTTCTGACGCATATCTGGAGACCCAAGTGGCCCTGACGCCGCAAAACAGCGAAGCCTTCATGCGCGAGGTCGATGAGGCCGTTCGCCAGGACCAGCTGCTGACCTTCTGGCAGCGCTTCGGACGCTGGATCCTCGCGGCTGTGGTGATCGGCTTGGTGGCCTTCGCAGGCTGGCTCTACTGGCAGCATTACAGCGCCACCCAGTCACAGGTCGTGTCGGAGGAAATGGACAAGGTCCTGTCGGCAGCCGCAGGTGGGGGAACGCCCGATGCCAAGCAGCTCGACGCCCTGACCAATGCCAGCCAGCCCGGCTTCCGCGCATCGGCCCTGCTGGTGAAGGCAGGCACTGCCGCGCGCAAGGGCGACAACAAGGGCGCGATCGCAGCCTACAAGGCAATGGCAGCCGACAGCTCGCTCGATCAGCCCTATCGTGATCTCGCGCTCATCCGGCAGACCGTGCTCGAGTTCGAAACACTTCAGCCGCAGCAGATCGTCGATCGCCTGAAGCCCCTGGCAGTCGAAGGCGCGCCCTGGTTCGGCAGCGCCGGAGAACTGGTCGCGATCGCCTATATGAAGATGCGCAAGCCTGAACTCGCCGGACCGATGTTCGCCGCGATGGCAAAGGATTCCACTGTGCCGCAGTCGATCCGTTCACGCGCGCGACAGATGGCAGGCTTATTGGGCATAGACGCGGTCGAAACGCCGACCGCACCGGGACAGGGATGAAGATAAGCGCATGGGGATGCACAGCATGACGAAATTCGCAGTCACCCGCCGGGCCGTGACGGCCGCCGCGATGGTCGCGCTGTTGGCGGGCTGTGGCATCATCGGGGGCAAGAAGGGCGGACCCAAGACTCCGGTTGTGGGCAATCGCGTCTCGATCCTGACCAATGAACAGGGCGTAGAGGTCGATCCGACCTTGGCCGATGTCACGGTCACGCTGCCCGAAGCCGTTGCCAATGATCAATGGTCTCAGCCCGGCGGCGGTCCGTCCAAGGCGATGGGCCACCTCGCCCTGAGCGCCTCCCCGGCCAACGCCTGGACCAGCTCGATCGAGGGCAGCACGCCGCGCGCGCGCCTTGCCTCTTCGCCGGTCATTGCCAATGGCAAGCTCTACGTCATCGACGCGGGCGCGCATGTCATCGCTTTCGACGCGGCGAGCGGCGCCAAGCTCTGGCAGACGTCTCTTCCCGCCGAAGGCAGCGGCCGCGCCCTGTTCGGCGGCGGCGTCAGCATCGTCGATGACAAGCTTTATGCCAGCACGGGCGTCGGCGACGTTGCCGCGCTCAATGCCGCGACTGGCGCCATTCTGTGGAAAAAGCGTCCGGGCGGCCCGTTGCGCGGCGCGCCGACGCTCGCCAACGGTCATGTCTATGTCATGGGGCAGGACAACCAGATCTTCGCGCTCAACCAGAGCGATGGCGAAGTGCAATGGACCGACAGCGGCACGCTGCAAGTAACCGGCGTGTTCGGTGTCGCCGCTCCCGCCGCCGCGCAGGGCACGGTGATCGCAGGCTATAGCTCGGGCGAACTCACTGCCTACCGCTATGAAAATGGCCGCACGCTCTGGGGCGACGCCCTGTCGCGCACCAGCATTTCGACGGCGGTGGCATCCCTCACCGACATCGACGCCAATCCGGTTATCGACCGTGGCCGCGTCTTCGCCATCGGACAAGGCGGCCGCATGGCTTCCTATGAGCTGGTGAGCGGACAGCGCCTGTGGGAAATCAACATCGCCGGCATTTCCACCCCTTGGGTTGCGGGTGAGTGGGTTTTCGTCGTCACCAGCGACGCAAAGCTGCTCTGTGTCGCCCGCGCGACTGGCAAGATCCGCTGGATCAGCCAGCTTCGCCGGTGGGAAAAGGAAAAGAAGAAGACACGCGCGATTCGCTGGACCGGACCGGTTCTGGCGGGCGGCCGCCTGATCCTTGTATCCACGCATGGCGACCTCAACTATGTTGATCCGGCCACTGGAAACATTCAGTCGGCGGTGGACATGGACAGGTCGATGTCGCTGTCCCCCGTTGTCGCGAACAACATGCTCTATATTCTTGCCGACGACGGCAAGCTGACGGCGCTGCGCTAAGGCGGCGCCATAGAAAGGAAACGGGCCCTCATCATGCTGCCCACAGTTGCCATTGTCGGGCGGCCCAATGTGGGCAAGTCCACCCTTTTCAACCGGCTCGTCGGGAAGAAGCTGGCGCTGGTCGATGACCAGCCCGGCGTCACGCGCGACCGGCGTGAAGGACAGGCGAACCTACTCGGCGTCGATTTCACCATCATCGACACGGCGGGTTATGAGGATGAAGATCCCCAGACCCTGCCCGGCCGCATGCGGATGCAAACCCAGGCCGCGGTCGAAACCGCCGACGTTGCGCTATTCGTAGTAGACGCCCGCGCTGGCATCACCCCGCTGGACGAAGAAATCGCCCGTTGGCTGCGCGAAGGCGACGCGCCCGTCGTGCTGATGGCCAACAAGGCCGAGGGCAAGGCTGGCGACGATGGCGTGATGGAGGCATTCAGCCTGGGTCTGGGCGACCCTATCCCCTTTTCCGCCGAACATGGTCAGGGACTTGCCGACCTGTTCCAAGCGCTCCTCCCCTATATCGATCGCGAGGAAGAGGAAGAGGAGGAAGCCGAACCGAGCGAAGCAGACCTCGAAGCCGCCCCCCTGAAGCTCGCCATCGTCGGTCGTCCAAACGCGGGCAAATCAACCCTCATCAACCGTCTGCTGGGCGAAAACCGTCTGCTGACGGGACCTGAGGCAGGCATCACCCGCGACAGCATCGCCGTCGATTGGAACTGGACCGACCCGCGCGATGAGGAAGCCGAGCCCCGCCCCGTCCGACTGATCGACACGGCTGGCATGCGCAAGCGTGCCAAGGTTCAGGACAAGCTTGAAAAGCTCGCTGTTTCGGACGGCCTGAACGCTGTGAACTTCGCTGAAGTCGTCGTGCTTCTGCTCGATTCCACGCGCGGACTGGAGGCGCAGGACCTGCGCATCGCCGACAAGGTGCTGGAGGAAGGCCGCGCCCTGGTCGTCGCGCTTAACAAGTGGGACACGGTGGAACATGGCTCCGCCTTGTACCAGGGCATCAAGCAGGCGCTCTCCGACGGTTTGGCACAGATCCGCGGCGTGCCGATCATGACCGTGTCGGGCGCGACCGGAAAGGGTCTGGACGATCTGATCCGCGTTGCCTTCGAAACACGCACGGCCTGGTCGCAACGCGTCTCCACCGGAATCCTCAACCGCTGGTTCGAACGCGCGCTGGAAGCTAACCCGCCCCCCGCTCCAGGCGGCAAGCGGATCAAGCTGCGCTACATCACCCAGAACAAGACCCGGCCGCCGACCTTCGTGCTGTTCGGCACCCGCCTCGACGAGTTGCCGGAAAGCTACCGCCGCTATCTCGTCAACGGCATCCGCAAGGAGTTGGGCTTCGGCGCCGTACCGGTCAGGCTGACCTTGCGCAGCGCCCGCAATCCCTATGCCAACAAATGACCCGGCGCATGTGAACGCCAGGGGGATGAAGTGCCCCTGGCCTGCCCTGCGCGCTGCCCGGGCGATGCGGTCAGCCGATCTGGTGACCGTGGAAGCCGACGATCCCAACGCGGCCCGCGAGTTGGAGGCACTGACAAGGCAGCATGGCTGGAGCTTCGCTACGACGGCCACCCATCGGTTCGAATTATCGCGGAATTTCTGAAGCTTGCCCCGTACTGACGGCGGGGCTTAACCTACTGTTTACGCGCCGCTTCTATCGTGGACGGGAAACAGGGAGTGTGACGCCGTGTCATATCATGAGGCAGAACTGGTCAATCAGGCCGATCTGGCAAAATCCAGAGCGGAGCTGGGCAGCGCATTTGTCCGGATCCTGAGCTATTTTCGCGAAGATGGCGAGAAGGCCATCAGCGCCATTGAGCAGGCCATTAGGGAGCGTAACGCGGTCGCACTTGTGACACCTGCCCACACCCTGAAGGGCGAATCAGCCCAATTTGGCGCCCATCGACTAAGCAGCATGGCCGAGCGGATCGAGATGGTAGCGCGCCGCTGTGTCGAGACCCGTGAAGGGCCCGACGAGTTGATCGAAGTGGTCGTGGGTCTGCGGCCCTGCTTTACCGAAACCATGTCTGTCCTTGATCGCGACTCCAACCCGCTCGTTGCACGTCGCCCCGCCACCTTCGGACGCCGCAGTGACTCTCCCTCCCCAGGCTTTGGCCGCATGGCCTGATCAACTGCGCATCTAGTATTGAAATGAAACGGATCAGCGCCCCATATGCGGGCGATGATCCGTTTTTCCGTTCTGGACCTTGTCCCCGTCACTGAAGGCGGCAGCGTCACCGAAGCCCTTTCCAACGCTGCCGCCTTCGCCATTCACGCTGAAAATCTTGGCTTCCACCGTTATTGGGTCGCCGAACATCATGGCATGCTCGGCATCGCTTCGGCCGCGACCTCCGTCGTGCTGGCGCATATCGGGCAGGCAACATCGACGATCCGTATCGGCTCCGGTGGCATCATGTTGCCAAACCATGCACCGTTGCTAATAGCGGAGCAGTTCGGCACGCTCGCAGCCCTGTTCCCCGGCCGGGTCGACTTGGGCCTTGGCCGTGCGCCCGGATCCGACCAACGCGTCGCCCAAGCCCTGCGGCGCACGCTCGTTGGCGGTCCGGATGAGTTCCCACGTGACGTTCTGGAATTGCAGGCCTATTTTGCGGGCGACGCAAGGCTCGGCTTTCAGGCGACACCCGGTGCTGGCGAAGATGTCCCTCTCTGGATTCTGGGCTCCAGCCTCTACGGCGCCCAACTCGCTGCTGCGCTTGGCCTGCCCTACGCCTTCGCCTCGCATTTCGCGCCAGGCGCTCTCGACGAAGCGATCGCCGTCTACCGGCGCGACTTCAAGCCCTCTGCCCAGCTTGATCGTCCTTATGTGATGGCGGGCTATAATGTCTTCGCTGCCGACAGCATGGAGGAAGCACGGCTGCTCGCGACGTCGATGCAGCAGGCGTTCGTCCGTCTGCGCACGGGGCAACCGGGCAAGTTGCAGCCCCCGGTGCCGGGCTATTTTGAGAGCCTTCCGCCCGGAGCGCAGGCCATGCTGTCGGATGTGCTCAGCGCGACGACGATCGGCACGCAGGAGACGGTGGAGCGCGACCTCTCCGCTTTCATCGATCGCACCGGTGTCGACGAAGTGATCCTCGGCGGGCAGATCTATGATTTTGGGGCGCGTAAACGGAGCCTGGAAATCGCCATGGCCGCCGCAAAGGCGATCAGCTAGGCGCCTTGCAGCCGCCCACCGCTCAGTAGCTTGGCAAGGCCGGGCCAAGCTCGGCTGAGCAGCGATCCCAGCAACAGAACCGCGATCAGCACCAACAGAGGCTGGATCAGCAAGTAGGCGGGGTAGAAAGGCGATCCGAGCTTTCCAAACAATGCCCCGAGCACCGGCCCACCCAGCCAGATCAGGATCAGGTGCGAGCAGAAGATAAGGAATGCAAAGGGTTCGATGCGTAACAGCATCCCCCTTACCGGGCTCCCGGCCAGCGCCCAGGACAGCCGCCAGAAGCAGGCGGCAGCAGCGACGCGCACCGCTAGGTCAAGCATAGCGACGTCAATGGCTGCCCCCGGCGCGGCGTTCAGCGAGAAATGGAGCTGTATCGCCATAAGCAGGAGGAATGGCGCGGCCGCCGCGATCCAGCTCAGCGCGGCGATCCGCTCGGCAAGTCCGGTTCGGCGGGCCATCATACCGAGGACAAAGAAGAACAGGATGGCCGGGCGCATCAAAATTGGCGCGCCCCAGCCTGCGATCTGCGCAACCGCAGCCAGTGCCGCGACCCCCATCAGCAATCGGTTGGGTAGGCGGATCAGCAGCGGCGCAAAGACCATGCACAGGAACAGGTCGCGCAGGAACGGCATCTGCACATTGATGTCGGGGTTCCGGCTGACGATGAAAAGCTCTTGGAAAAGCCAGTCAAAGGACACCGGCACGGGCGCTGAAAGGCCGAGTGACCAGGCCGCGCCGGACACCAGCAGGATACCCAGCCCATTCCACAGGATCATGGGCAACAGGATCGTTCGCGCCTTTTGCAGCACATGGCGGAACCAGTTCTGCGTCCGCGACGATCCCCCCACCAGCCAGCCCGAAATGACACCCAGCAGCGGCACGGCGCTGCGACCGAAAATCTCCATCAGCAGCCAACGCAGATTTTCCTGCGGCGTACCCCGGGCGATCTCCAGGTCATGTCCGTTAAGACCGGTCCAGGCATGCACATAGACCACACCCAGGATGCAAATCACGCGCGCTATAGAAATCGCGTCGGATCGGCGCGCCGCATCGGCCGTCATCAATTGGGTCAAAGGCACATCCTGAACATACCGCAATCTCAAGTCCGGTACGCATCGCGAACGATTCGGACCAGAGCAGCAACGCAAACGCACGGTAGAAGGTGTTGATAGCAGGGCCGGAGGGTCCACAGGGCGGATGATCAGCCGCCCTTCAATAAGCCATTTCTTTACCTCTGTACGGCTAAACCGGTGAACCGGACTCCGGCCGTTCGCGCCGGAAGGGATATTGAGGGGGGCGTATGAGCCACATGCCAGGAGCTGCCGAATTCACGCATGGCCTTCCGCAGCCTTCGCTTGGCGGAGCCATAGGCGCTGTGTTCCAGATCGCCGGCTCCAGTTCCAAGGTGCTGATCGACGCAGCCTCCATCGCCGCACTCGCGCAGGATCATGATCCATGCACTGCCATGGCCGGACAGGTGGGTAGCCAGATCAAGATGCGCGTCGGCACGGCATGGCTGATCGCCAGCGTCCGCAGCATGACGCTCGACCGTCAGGACAGCGGCCTCATCATCGCCGACGTAGACTTCCTTGGAGAAGGGGAGGAGAACAACGCCAGCGGGCATATCCACCACTTCCGCCGCGGCGTCACCCGCTATCCCGCACCGGGCACGGAGATCTTCGCGGTATCGAGCGCAGACATGCAGCAGATCTACGCCGCGGATGATCGGCCCCATGTGCAGATTGGTACAGTCTACCCCACCACTGACACCCGTGCCGCGCTCTATGTCGATTCGATGCTGGGTAAGCATTTCGCCCTGTTGGGCTCGACCGGCACGGGCAAGTCTACCAGCGCCGCCCTGATTCTCCACAGGATTTGCGACCTTTCGCCCGAAGGTCACATTGTGATGGTCGATCCCCATGGCGAATATGGCGCTGCCTTTGCACAAAATGGTGCCGTGTTTGACGTAGGCAACCTCGCCCTTCCCTACTGGTTGATGAATTTCGAGGAACATTGCGAGGTGTTCGTCACCTCCGAAGGCTCCGATCGTACCGTTGACTGCGACATCCTGGCAAAGTGTCTGCTCGCCGCGCGACAAAAAAACCGGCTGGCCGAAAGCCTTGGCCGTCTGACCGTGGACTCGCCCATCCCCTATCTGCTGTCCGATCTTACCAATATCCTGCAAAATGAGATGGGTAAGCTCGACAAGGGCACAGGCGCGCTCCCCTATATGCGGCTCAAGACCAAGATCGACGAGATCAAGGCCGACCCGCGCTACAGTTTCATGTTCTCCGGCATGCTTGTCGCGGACACGATGCAGGAGTTCTTGGCAAAGATCTTCCGTCTGCCATCCGGTGGAAAGCCCATCTCGATCATAGACGTGTCCGCAATGCCTTCGGACATCACATCGGTGGTGGTGTCGGTGCTTTCACGCCTTGTCTTCGACTATGCGATCTGGGCACGGGACGAGGCGCAGCGCCCTATCCTCCTCGTCTGTGAAGAGGCGCATCGTTACATCCCCAGCACCACCACTGGAACCGGTCAGGCGGTCCGCCGCATCCTGGAGCGCATCGCCAAGGAAGGCCGTAAATACGGCGTCTCGCTCGGCCTCATAACGCAGCGTCCCTCGGACCTTGCCGAAGGCGTGCTGTCGCAATGCGGCACGATCATTTCCATGCGGCTCAACAATGATCGAGATCAGGCCTTCGTGAGGGCTGCCATGCCCGAAGGCGCGCGCGGATTCCTCGATTCCATTCCTGCCCTGCGTAACCGCGAAGCAATCATCTGCGGTGAAGGCGTCGCGGTGCCGATCCGCGTCGCGCTCGACAATCTGGAAGAGGACCGGCGCCCCGCATCCAGCGACCCGAGCTTTACCGCCTTGTGGCGTCAGACCGGCGGGGAAGCAGACATCCTGGACCGCACCATCACGCGCTGGCGCAGCCAGGGTCGCTGATCTTCAGCCTGCGGGCGCGAAGCGGCCTGCGGGTTCACTCTCGGCATTCACGCTTTCCCGGCATTCTTCCTCATGCACCGGGACAAGCAGCTTTGCCTTGCGCCAGCCGCCATGCAGATAGGTGAGGCCCGCGATCAGGAATGACGATCCCGAACTCACCGGAAAGCTCAGCCACAGCGCGTTGGCGCCCAGATAGGGATAAGCGAAGTAGTAAAAGCCCAGGCGCACGCCGAAAAGGGTGATGACCAGGATGATAAGCGGCCTGACAACGACCCCGTTCGCGCGCATGACGCCGAACAGGATCATGGTCGCACCGAACAGCAAGAAGCTCCAGGTAGCAAGCAACTGCATGTTCCAGGCCGCATCGATGGCTGCCTTGTTGTCTCCCAGGAATAGCGACAGCAAAGGCGCATGGAACAGCAGGATGATGCCGATCATCGCGCCGGTAATCAGCAGCAGATAGCCGAGGCCATATCCGGTGATCCGCCCGATCCTGTCCCAGCGATCCGCTCCGATATTCTGCGCCGCCATCGCGCTGACCGCCGCGCCCATCGCCATGGCGGGCATCTGCAAATAGGTCCAAATCTGCTGCGCGGCGCCATAGGCGGCGGTGACCAGAAACCCTTCGCGATTGACAAGGCCGACGATCATCAGCCCGACCGCAGACATGACGATCATCTGCAAACCCATGGGCAACCCCTTACCCAGCAGGACGCGCAACTGATCAGGGGCGGGTATCAGATATTTCAGTTCACGCCCGCGCAAGCGAAGCGGCAGATCCTTTGCATAGACATAGATGACCAAACCCAGCAGGCTGACGACACCCGCCGCCGCGGTCGCGGCAGCCGATCCACCAATCCCCATGGCGGGAATTGGGCCAAGCCCCAAAATGAACAAGGGGTTGAGCACCAGGTCGATGACCACGCTCACGAACATGAAGATAAGAGGCGTGCGCGCGTCGCCAGCGCCCCGCAGTCCCATCATCATCATGACGCTGATCAGCGTCGCGGGCATGGCGATGAAGATCACGCGCAGGTAGACAAGCGCCATGTCGAACGCCTCTGCGGGCGTTCCCAGCAGGCGCAGCAATGCGGGGGAGCTGGCCCAGCCTGCAGCCGCCACAACAGTCCCCAATATGGTGCAAAAACCCGTGGCCGAACCGAAAGACCGGCGAGCGGCGTCCATGTCCCCACGCCCAGCCGCCTGGGCGATCACCACGGTGGACGCCATACCAAAGCCAAACACGACGGAAAACATCAGGAACATCGTGATGTTTGCATTGGCCGTCGCGGCAAGCGCTTGCGCCCCCAGAAAGCGGCCAACCCAGATCGCGTTGATCGATCCGTTCAGCGATTGGAGCACATTGGATGCCAGAGTGGGGATGGCGAACAACAGCAAAGACGACGCAATGGGTCCGTTTACCAAATCCCTTGCTTCGCGCTCCCTCGACGCCATTCTCCGCCCCTTCCCTGCATTTCGAGCATCATTAACAGATCAGGCGAGGCGATCCAGCGCGGCCGCCAACCTTTCCGCCTCTGCGGCTTTTTCCGCATGATCCTCACGCGCTTTCGCCACGGCTTCAGGTTTCGCCTTCTCCACGAAACTCGGATTGCCAAGACGCCCCGACAGGGAGTCCCTTTCCTTCTGCGCCGCTGCCAGCGCCTTGGCCAGCCTCGCCTTCTCGGCAGCGATGTCGATCACCCCTTCCAGCGGGAGGATGAATGTCGCTTCGTCGACAACGATCTGCGCCGCGCCCCCTGCGACCACGTCGCCAAAAGAAAGGCTCTCAACGCGGCCGAGGCGCGCCAGCGCGGCACCCTGCCTGTCGATGCGGCGGCGGGTTTCCTCCGAAGCGTCCTGCACCACCACAGGCAACCTGGCACCCGGCGGGACGTTCAACTCGGTGCGTGCGGTGCGCATCGCGCTGATCAGGCGGATCAGCCAATCGATCTCCGCCTGCGCCTCCCTATCAACCGCATAGAGCGCCTGCGGCCAGCGCGCGACGATCAACTCGGTCTCGCGCGTGCCTGTCAGGTTCCAAAGCTCTTCGGTGATGAAAGGCATGAAGGGGTGGAGCATGACCAGGATCTGGTCGAATGCCCAACCCGCGACCGCCTTCGTCTCCTCGTCCATCGCCCCTTTGGTCAGTTCGATGTACCAGTCGCAGAACTGATCCCAGACGAAGTGGTAAATCGCGTTCGCCGCCGCGTCGAAGCGCAGTTCGTTCATCGCGGTGTCGATCGCCTGCACCGTCGCAACCGTTTCGGCAATGATCCAGCGATTGACCGGCGCGTCAGCATGAGGCGCTTCATGCGACGTCGAAGCGGTGACCCCGTTGGACTGGAGGAAGCGCGCCGCGTTCCACAGCTTCGTCGCGAAGTTGCGATACCCCTCGACTCGCTTCTCATCCATCTTCACGTCGCGGCCCTGGCTCTCCATTGCCGCCATGAAGAAGCGCAGTGCGTCGGCGCCAAACTTGTCGATAAGGCCCAGGGGATCGACGACATTGCCCTTGGACTTGGACATTTTCTGCCCGTCCGCCGCACGCACCAGCCCGTGGAGGTAAAGCTTACGCCACGGCACATCGCCCATGAACTCCATGCCCTGCATCGCCATGCGCGCATCCCAGAAGAAAAGGATGTCGAAGCCCGAAATCAGCAGGTCATTGGGATAGTGGCGGCTAAGCGTCTCGCTCTGTTCCGGCCAGCCTAGCGTGCCGAACGGCCAGAGCGCAGAGGAGAACCATGTGTCCAGCACATCAGGATCGCGAGTGAGCGCCTTGTTGCCCGCGAGAGTCTGAGCCTCCTCCTCGCTCTCCGCGACATAAGGATTGCCGTCCTCGTCATACCAGGCCGGTATCTGATGCCCCCACCACAGCTGGCGCGACACGCACCAAGGCTGAATATTCTCCATCCAGTTGAAGAATGTCTTTTCCCACGTCTTCGGCACGATTTCGATCCGCCCGTCGCGGACAGCCTGCATAGGTGCCACGGCAAGCTTCCCGGCATCCACATACCATTGATCGGTCAGCCACGGCTCGATCACCACGCCCGAGCGGTCGCCGAACGGCGTCTGTATCGTGCGCGGCTCGAAATCCGCCTCGACCTCCTCGCCTTCCTTGTTCTTCGTGACATGTGGGACGAGCAGGCCAAGCGCCTTCATCTCCGCCACGACGAGTTCGCGCGCGCCATCCACGCCATCGCGCCGGAAGCGGTGCAAGCCGAGGAAGCGCTCAGGGATCAGCCCGTCCGCCGTCTGCACCACATTGGCATCGGCATCGAACATGTTGAGCATCTCGGCCGCGCGGAAGCCCGCCCGCTTGCCTACTTCGAAGTCGTTGAAGTCATGCCCCGGCGTGATCTTCACCGCACCCGAACCCAATTCCGGATCGGCATGTTCATCGCCTACGATCTTGAACCGCCGCCCGGTAATCGGCTGGAGAATATCCTTGCCGATGACATCCTTGTAGCGCGGGTCTTCGGGATGCACGGCGACGGCCATGTCCGCCAGCATCGTCTCCGGCCGCGTGGTCGCCACGACAATATGGTCCGCGCCATTCGCGAGCGTCACGCCATCGGCCAGCGGATAGCGGAAATGCCAAAAGCCGCCCTTCACTTCCTGCGTCTCAACCTCAAGGTCCGAAATGGCCGAGCGGAAGCGCGGGTCCCAATTCACCAGCCGCTTGTCACGATACAGCAGTCCGCGCTTGTGCAATTCCACGAATACCTTGATGACCGCTTTCGAAAAGCCCTCATCCATGGTGAAGCGCTCATTGGCCCAATCCATGGAGCAGCCCAGCCGCCGAAGCTGGCGCGTGATCGCGCCGCCGCTTTCGGCTTTCCATTCCCACACCTTCTCGATGAACTGCTCGCGCGTGTAGTTGGTGCGCTTGTCCTGCCGCGCCTCCATCTGCCGCTCGACCACCATCTGGGTCGCAATGCCCGCATGGTCGGTGCCCACGACCCAGAGCGCATCCTTGCCGCGCAGCCGCTCATAACGAATGACGATGTCCTGCAACGTATTGTCGAGCGCATGGCCGATATGCAGGCTACCCGTCACATTCGGCGGCGGATTGACGATCGTGAAAGGCTCGGCGGTCGGCCGCTCAGGGCGGAACAGGCCGTTACTCTCCCAATGGGCGTACCAGCGGGATTCGATTTCAGCGGGGTCGAAGGTCTTGGGCAGTTCGGTCATGGGATGGCGCCTTAATGCCCCTTCCCCGACCATTCCAGCGCTTTTACTTGTCGAGAGCCATCAGCTGGCGAGCAAATTTACACAATGGCGGGGCAGCCGCGCCAAACAGTTTAGCGGCTGGTGATCCGCGCGATTTCCTTCGCCACCATCTCTTCGACCAACGCCGGGAGGCGAGCGTCCAGCCATTCCTTCAGCATCGGCTTCAACATGGACCGCACCAGACCGTCCAACGTGTTGTCTTCGCCGTCCTTCGGCGTCACCAGCATGGAGGACAGGGTTGAGAGCGAATGGCGCGCCGCCACCTCGCTTTCGACCGAGAGGATGGAATTGTCTTCGCCCGCGACTTCGACGCGTGGGGCCTCGGCAGTCTTGTGGGCAGGCATCGGCTCCTCCGCTTCAAGCTCGTCGGTCAATTCCAGCACTTCGTCGACAACCGGAGCAGCGGCCTCGGCAGCCTGCTTGGACGACGCGTCGGACTTGCCACGGCGCGAAACCGCCTGCGCAGCCTCCTCGCCTTCCTCCGCGATGATGCGCTTGATGGACGAGAGGATGTCCTCCATCGAGGGTTCCTTGCTCATGTCACCCATCAAAAGCCCCTGTTAACCTAAGGTTGCTGCGCCAACCCAGCAGGCACATTGGCATTTTGTGCAGGCGTGTCAACGGTTCTAGTCGCCTGGGACCGCGGCGCCGGGTCGAAATCCCAATCGAACCACTTGCCCTTGACCCGCTCGTAATTAACCATGGGGTTGTAGAGCGCGCCCGTTTCTAGGTTCAGGTCATCCGCCTCGGCATGCCCCATCGCCGCCAGCAGGCTGAAGCCCGCGACATAGGCGTTGCGGCGCGCGGACACGAGTTGAACGCTGGCATTGAGCGCTTCCTGTTCGGCATTCAATATGTCGAGGATGGTGCGGCTACCTACGGAATTTTCCGCCCGCACACCCTCCAGCGAAAGATTGGCTGCTTCCACCGCTTTCTGGTTGGACTCGATACTCTGGATAGACGCCTGCCAGCTTGCATAGGCTGAGCGGGTCTGCGCGATGATGTTTCGCTCCACCTCAATCTCTTGCTCTATCGACTGTGATTGCAACGCCTGGCTCTGGCGCACCTGCGCGCCGGGCCGTCCGCCCTGATAGAGCGGAAGACGCAACGTCGCGCCCGCCACAGCCTGTTTGTTGATCTGCGACACTTCGGCCTGCCCTTGGACGGCATCCAACGATCCCAGATAATGCGTGTAGCTGCCCTGCGCGAAGCCTGAAAGGGTCGGAAGGACGGCGGCTTTGGCAACCCGCACATCATACCCAGCCGCCTCGCGCTCCTTCCGCGCGGCGGAAAGGTCAGGATTATCGGCAAGCGCGACCTGCACTGCCGTTTCCGGAGCAGCGGGAAGGCCTGGCAACGGAGGCGGAGGCTGCAGGTCATCGGGAGCCGTGCCGACCAGCGCGATGTAATTCTCGCGGCTGTTGATCAGGTTCGCCTGCGCAGTCTGCAGATCCGCCCGGGCGAGAGCCAGCCGCGATTCGGATTGCGCCACGTCCGTTCGGGTAAGGTCGCCCACCTCGAACCGGTCGCTCGTCGCCTGCAGGTTGACGCCCAGCGCGCTGACATTGGCAAGATTGAGGGAAACGATCGCGCTGTCCCGGATGACATCCATATAGGCGCCAACCACGCGCGAAAAGATCGATGCTTCCGTCCCGCGGAGATTGGCTTGCCCTGCCTGCACACGGACCTTCGCCGCCTTCACGCCGTTGCGCACCGCCCCACCCTGGTAGATGGGCACGTTGATCGTCGCCGTGCCAGCCAGCGACCGGTCGGGCGCTAGAAAAGCCTGGGCAGGCTTAACCAGCAATTCCTGAAATTCGGCACTCGTGGCGAGATCGGGCCGCCCGTCAGCTTTCCGGATCGGCACATTTTCGTCTGTCGCGCGCTGTTGGGCCCGCGCGCCGGTGAGCGTTGGATTATATTGATACGCCTTCGCCAATGCGCCCTGCAGCGTCTCCGCTCGCGCGACGCCGGAGCCGAGGAGCAGCAGAACCGTGGCGGCTGAGTGCCGAAGAAACACCTGCTTTGCGGTCATGACTCCCCCGGGGCCGGTTAAAAGACAAATCGCTCCGGCGCGGCAAAACCGGGCAGCACAACCATCTCAAGGTCCGTCAGGCTGACGAGACCAAGGACGCCGGATACCACACGGCCGCTGCACAGGCGCGTGACGCCACGCTCCACCAGGCCCGTGACTACGCGCGCGCCGTCGGCAAGTTGAGCGATCAGTGCCGCGGGCACTTGCTCCACCGCTCCGTCGATGAAGAGGATGTCGTAGGGCGCACCGTCGGGCGCTCCGGCCGCGAGCGGGCCGCGCACGATGACGGCATTCCCTGCCGTTGCCTGCGGACCGCCTTCAACCTCCACCGCCGTCACCTTCGCGCCCAAGGCGCTTAACAATGCCGCGCTATATCCCGTCGCTGCGCCGATCAGCAGAACCCGGTCGCCCTGCTCCACCTGTGCTTCTTTCAGCAGGCGGCCAGTGGCGAGCGGCGGATTGAGCGCGCGGCCGCCAGCCAAGGGGATCGAACGATCCACATAAGCCATCGCGCGGCGTTCGGCAGGCACGAAGTCTTCCCGAGGCACGCGAGCCATCGCGGCAATCACCCGCGGGTCATCGACATCGCTTGTGCGAAGCTGGCTTTCGACCATTGCGGCCCGCATCGATGAAAAATTCTGCTCGGTCACGATATTACCTCGATTGGCACAACTGTATTGGCATGACAATACAGCGCTGACATTATCGGGACCTCTAGATCACGGGGCAAGCCACGCCAAGCGGCTTTCAGCGCGCGTAGACGAGAATCTTGAGATCGGCGGCCACCCGCGCGCTTGACTTTGGAGCAAAAGCCGCACATTTGCGGCCACCCACGCCGAGGCCCGATGGCGGAGTGGTTACGCAGAGGACTGCAAATCCTTGCACGCCGGTTCGATTCCGGCTCGGGCCTCCAAAGCGATCAGCTGTTAGGCGATGAGTCGCCAGCCCACCAGAACCAGGATGATCGCCAGCAGCGGCTGAAGCACGCGGTCAGACGCGCGCGTGGCGAGCAGTGATCCGATGATGATGCCGGGGATCGATCCGATCAGCAGGTTGATAAGCAGCGTGCCATTGACATTGCCGATCCACAAATGGCCCAGCCCCGCCGCCAGGGTCAGCGGCACCGCATGGACGATATCCGTCGCCACCAGTCGCTGCAACCGCATGCGAAGGGGGTATAGTGCGAGCAGCAAGGTCGCGCCGATCGCCCCCGCACCGACGGAGGTCAACGTCACCATCGCTCCGAGCAGCGTGCCTGCAGCTATCGTCAAAGGCGGCTGCCAGCGCGTGAACCGATCGGCCGTACCTACGCGGCGCGCCAGGGCCCAGCGATGGAAACGCCCGCGCAGCAGGGTCGCGATCGCCGTTGCGATCAACACTCCGCCCAACGCATTGGTGACGATGCCGCTCTTGATCTGCTGGATATGCGTCTGCGAAAGGATCAACAACGTTATGAGCGCGGCGGGAAGGCTGCCGATGCACAGCCGCTTCACCACTTCATAGTCCGGCCCGCCATCTGGCCCGCCATGACGATGATGAATTGCGCCGCCTACCGACTTGGTTATCGCCGCAAACCACAGGTCCGTGCCGACCGCCGTGGCCGGTGCTACGCCGAACATCAGGATGAGGATCGGCGCCATCAGCGATCCGCCGCCGACGCCCGTCATACCCACCATGATCCCGACGAACAGGCCTGCCACACCATGCAGCCAGTCCATATCCCTGCCCCCCATCCGGCTTCTTTGATCGCGTCGACGCCTTACGATGGGATGCGCGATCCAGCCAGCCCTGGTCACGAGAAATTTCGTCCAGGGCAATTGATCGATGATTAGGATGCGCTGCCCGGCAGCTCTCGACTTCCGTTCGCCCGCCCGTCTAAAGAAGACCGATGATGAAGCTATTCATAGGCAACAAGGCATATTCCAGCTGGTCCCTGCGCGGGTGGCTTGCCTGTAAGCTCAGCGGCTTGCCGTTCGAGGAAGTCGTGGTCCCGCTTTATGATGAAGCCTGGGAAAAACGGCGTGAGGGCGACGAGTTCGCCCCTTCCTCCGGCAAGGTCCCGATCCTGTGGGACGGCGACGACACGGTCGTCTGGGACAGCTTGGCGATCATCGAATATCTGAACGAAAAGACGGGCGGCGACAAATTCTGGCCGGCTGACACAGCCGCGCGCGCCATGGCACGATCGATGGCGGCGGAGATGCATTCCAGTTTTGCAGCGCTGCGCCGCGAGCACAGCATGAACATCCGCCAGATCTATGATGCCGTGCCGCCCTCTGAAGCTGTTGCACAGGATATCGCACGCATCATGCAGCTTTGGGCGCAGGCGCGCGCCCGCTATGGCGGCACGGGCGATTTCCTGTTCGGCGAGTTCAGCGCCGCCGACGTGATGTTCGCGCCGGTCGTCACGCGCTTCATCACCTATCAACTGCCGGTCGCGCGGTTCGCGGACGCCTATATGCAGGCGGTGATCGCGCATCCCTGGATGCAGGAATGGATCGGCGGCGCTCAAGCTGAAGAGTGGGTGATCGATCGGTTCGAGGCACCGCCGATTTCGAATTGAGGTTTCAGAGGCAACCGGCCCAAGTGAACATTCCCTCTCCCCTTCAGGGGAGAGGGTGCCGAGCGGAGCGACGGCGGGAGAGGTGAATACAAAGT
>CBIHNV010000036.1:0-30010 GCA_966211835.1 uncultured Sphingobium sp. | reverse complement strand
GTGTGGCGCCAGGCGGACAAGTACAAGGTTCCGCGGATGTGCTTCATCAACAAGCTCGACCGCACCGGCGCCAATTTCTATTATTGCGTGCAGACGATCATCGATCGCCTGGGCGCCACGCCTGCCGTCCTCTATCTGCCCATTGGCGCGGAATCGGACTTCAAGGGTCTGGTCGATCTGGTCGAGAACCGTGCGATCATCTGGAAGGATGAGAATCTGGGTGCCGAGTTCACCTATGAAGAAATCCCGGCCGACATGGCCGACAAGGCTGCCGAATATCGCGAAAAGCTGATCGAGCTCGCCGTCGAACAGGACGACGAGGCGATGGAAGCCTATCTCGAAGGCAATCTGCCCGACACCGCAACGCTCAAGAAGCTGATCCGCAAGGGCACGCTGGGCCAGGCGTTTACGCCGGTGCTGTGCGGTTCGGCGTTCAAGAACAAGGGCGTTCAGCCGCTGCTCGACGCGGTCGTCGATTATTTGCCTTCGCCGCTCGACATCGAAGACGTTCAGGGCATCAACCCCGCCAACGACGAGCCCGACAGCCGTGCGACCTCGGACGACGCGCCCTTCTCGGGCCTGGCGTTCAAGATCATGAACGACCCGTTTGTCGGTTCGCTGACCTTCCTGCGCGTCTATTCGGGCACCCTGACCAAGGGCACCTATCTTAACTCGGTCAAGGACAAGAAGGAAAAGATTGGCCGCATGCTGCTGATGCATGCCAACAGCCGTGAAGACATCGACGCAGCCTATGCCGGCGATATTGTCGCGCTGGCCGGCATGAAGGAAACCACCACCGGTGATACGCTGTGCGCCGAGCGCCAGCCGATCATCCTGGAGCGGATGGAATTCCCCGAGCCGGTGATCGAGCTGTCGGTTGAACCCAAGACCAAGGCAGACCAGGAAAAGATGGGTGTCGCGCTCAACCGCCTGGCCGCCGAGGATCCGTCCTTCCGCGTCACGACCGATCACGAATCGGGCCAGACGATCATCAAGGGCATGGGCGAACTTCACCTTGAAATCCTGGTCGATCGCATGAAGCGCGAGTTCAAGGTCGAGGCGAATGTCGGTGCGCCGCAGGTGGCCTATCGCGAATATCTCAAGAAGCCCGTCGACATCGACTACACCCACAAAAAGCAGTCGGGCGGCACCGGCCAGTTCGGCCGCGTCAAGGTGAAGCTGACGCCGGGCGAGCGCGGAGCGGGCATCCAGTTCAAAGACGAGATCAAGGGCGGCAATATTCCCAAGGAATATATCCCCGCGATCGAAAAGGGCTTCCGCGAGACGGCTGCGACCGGTTCGCTGATCGGCTTCCCGATCATCGACTTCGACATCGTGCTCTATGACGGCGCCTACCATGACGTCGACTCGTCGGCTCTGGCGTTCGAAATCTGTGCCCGTGGCGCAATGCGCGAAGCGGCGCAGAAGTCGGGCATCACCCTACTCGAGCCGGTCATGAAGGTCGAGGTCGTCACTCCGGAAGAATATCTGGGCGACGTCATCGGCGACATGAACAGCCGCCGCGGCCAGATCCAGGGCACCGACACGCGCGGCAACGCGCAGGTGGTCGAGGCGATGGTGCCGTTGGCTAACATGTTCGGCTATGTGAACTCGCTGCGTTCCTTCACACAGGGCCGTGCGAACTACTCGATGATCTTCTCCCACTATGACGAAGTGCCGCAGAATGTGGCGGACGAAGTCAAGGCGAAGATGGCCTGATGATTTTCCTTGGCCGGGCCGTGCAAACGGCTCGGTTAGGGGCTGGTAATCTGTGAATTTGCTGCTATGGACGCGCCTTCGCGAGGCGCGGCCGAGCGGTCTGACCAAGCTGATTTGATTAGAAGGTAGGATAAAAATGGCTAAGGCTAAGTTTGAGCGGAACAAGCCGCACTGCAACATCGGCACCATCGGTCACGTTGACCATGGCAAGACCTCGCTGACCGCGGCGATCACCAAGGTTCTCGCCGAAACCGGCGGCGCGACCTTCGTTGACTACGCCAACATCGACAAGGCTCCCGAAGAGCGCGAGCGCGGCATCACCATCTCGACGGCTCACGTTGAGTATGAGACCGAAGCCCGCCATTACGCGCACGTCGATTGCCCGGGTCACGCTGACTACGTCAAGAACATGATCACCGGTGCGGCCCAGATGGACGGCGCTATCCTCGTCGTTTCGGCCACCGACGGCCCGATGCCGCAGACCCGTGAGCACATCCTGCTCGCTAAGCAGGTCGGCGTTCCCCAGCTCGTCGTGTTCATGAACAAGGTCGATCTGGTCGACGATCCGGAAATCCTCGAGCTCGTTGAGCTGGAAATCCGCGAGCTGCTGAGCTCCTATGATTTCGACGGCGACAACATCCCCGTCATCCCCGGTTCGGCCGTGAAGGCCCTGGACGGTTCCAACGACGAAATCGGCCGCGAAGCCGTTCTGAAGCTGATGGCTGCCGTTGACTCGTTCATCCCGCAGCCGGAACGTCCGGTTGACAAGCCGTTCCTGATGCCGATCGAAGACGTGTTCTCGATCTCGGGTCGCGGCACCGTGGTGACGGGCCGCGTCGAAACCGGCATCGTCAAGGTTGGCGAAGAAGTCGAAATCGTCGGCATCCGCGACACCCGCAAGACCACCGTCACGGGCGTTGAAATGTTCCGCAAGCTGCTCGACCAGGGTGAAGCTGGCGACAACATCGGTGCTCTGGTTCGTGGCGTTGGCCGTGAAGACGTGGAGCGTGGCCAGGTTCTGGCGAAGCCCGGTTCGGTTACGCCGCACACCGAGTTCGACGCCGAAGTGTACGTCCTGTCGAAGGAAGAAGGCGGCCGTCACACCCCGTTCTTCGCGAACTATCGTCCGCAGTTCTACTTCCGCACCACCGACGTGACCGGCGAAGTGATCCTCCCCGAGGGCACCGAGATGGTCATGCCCGGCGACAACGTGAAGCTGAACATCAAGCTCATCGCGCCGATCGCGATGGACTCGGGTCTGCGTTTCGCGATCCGTGAAGGCGGCCGCACCGTCGGCGCCGGGGTTGTCGGCACGATCTCGAAGTAATATAGGACCGCAGCGGCGCGAATCGCCTGATTCGCGCCGCTCGCAATTTCTACCGCCCCGGATCGCCTTTCTCCGGCTCGATTGAGCTAGAAGGGCAAGAAACGGGGCGGATATTTTTTGTTGGTGCATTTTCAAAAGTCATCGGCTGCTCCAGCTGATTTCTGAAAATGCTCTGAGTTTTGGCTCTTTCGCATCGGTACAGGAACTATGGACAGCAACATCCGCATTCGCCTCAAGGCGTTCGATCATCGCGTGCTTGATCAGGCGACCGGCGACATCGCCGACACCGCCCGCCGCACCGGCGCCCTTATCCGCGGTCCGATTCCCCTTCCGACGCGCATCGAAAAGTTCACGGTCAACCGTGGCCCGCACATCGACAAGAAGTCGCGCGAGCAGTTCGAAGTCCGCACCTACAAGCGTATGCTTGACATTGTGCAGCCGACGCCGCAGACGGTCGACGCGCTGATGAAGCTGGACCTGGCTGCCGGCGTGAACGTGGAAATCAAGCTGGCCTAAACGCTGGCAAGTTCCTGCTCCTCGCAAGGGGTGTAGGGTATAGGGCACCACGTCAAGGCGTGGGCTCAACCGACACAAGGGATACCGCATGGGCACTTCCGGTGAACCGGAAAAGCTCATGGTCCTGGTCCCCCGTCGCCTTTCCCTGGCGGGATTGGCATCCAACCCGGACGGGGTGATTGTTATTTTGGGTTGGCCGCGAGGGAGAGATCCTGAGCGGTTTTTTCGTTGGATACGCCCGCTGCTAAGGCGGGCCTCTATGGGAGTAATCAGTGATGCGCACAGGCGTGATCGCTAAGAAAGTCGGGATGACCCGTCTGTTCCAAGAGGACGGACGTCATATTCCGGTTACGGTTCTTGCCCTTGAGGGCAATCAGGTCGTGGCTCGCAAGGAAGTTGATCGTGACGGTTATGTCGCGGTTCAGCTCGGTGCGGGCGTCGCGAAGGTCAAGAATGTCGCCAAGCCGCAGCGCGGCCACTTCGCCAAGGCGGAAGTGGAGCCGAAGGCGCGTCTGGTCGAATTCCGTGTCGCCGAGGACGCGCTCCTCAATGTCGGCGCCGAGATCGCGGCCGATCATTTCATCGCCGGCCAGCTGGTCGACGTCGCCGGTCATACCCAGGGTAAGGGTTTTGCTGGCGCCATGAAGCGCTGGGGCTTCGGCGGTATGCGCGCCACCCACGGCGTGTCGATCAGCCACCGTGCCCATGGTTCAACGGGTAACCGTCAGGATCCGGGCCGCGTCTTCAAGAACAAGAAGATGGCGGGCCACATGGGTGACCGTGAGCGGACGCAGCAGAATCTCGAAATCGTCCGCACGGACGTCGAGCGCGGCCTGCTGTTCGTCAAGGGTAGCGTTCCGGGCGCCAAGGGTACTTGGCTGACCGTGTGCGACGCCGTCAAGGTGAAGCGCCCGGCGGACGTGCCGTATCCGGCAAGCCTGAAGCAGGCTGCCAACAGCAACAACGCTCCGGCCGAGACGCCCGCTGAAGAAGCGGCTGCTCCCGAAGCGACCGAAGGCCAGGAGGGCTAATCATGAAGGTCAATGTACAGACCCTCGACGCGCAGGCCGCTGGCGATGTTGAGCTCAACGATGCCGTGTTCGGCGTCGAGCCCCGCACCGACATCCTGCACCGGGTCGTTCTCTGGCAGCTGGAAAAGCGCCGCGCGCCCACCCGCGCAACCCGCGAGCGTTCGGACGTTGCCCGCACCGGCAAGAAGTTCGGTCGCCAGAAGGGCGGCGGTACGGCTCGTCATGGCGATCGCAAGGCGCCCGTGTTCATCGGCGGTGGTAAGGCGCACGGTGCCCGTGCCCGTACCTTCGGCCACGACCTCAACAAGAAGGTTCGTGCGCTCGGGCTGAAAATGGCCCTGTCGACGAAGGCGAAGAACGGCTCGCTGATCGTGCTCGACAATCTTGATGTAGCGGAAGGCAAGACCAAGGCTCTGGTCGCGCACCTCGCCAAGCTGAACCTCAACAAGGCGCTGTTCATCGACGGCGACGCGGTGAATGTCAGCTTCGTGAAGGCTTCGGCGAACATCGTCGGTGTGGACCTGCTGCCGGCTGTCGGCGCAAATGTCTACGACATCCTGAGGGCGGATTCGTTGGTGCTGACGCGCGCCGCGGTCGAAAAGCTGGAGGCGCGTTTCAATGGCTAAGAAAGAAGCCACGAAGGTCGACAACCGTCATTATGACGTCGTCGTCGCCCCGGTCATCACCGAGAAGTCGACGCTTCTCTCCGAAAACAACGCCGTGGTCTTCAAGGTCGCCAATGACGCGACCAAGCCGGAGATCAAGGCCGCCGTCGAAGCGCTCTGGGGCGTGACCGTCAAGAGCGTGAACACGCTGGTCGCCAAGGGCAAGACCAAGAAGTGGAAGGGCAAGCCCTACACGCGGTCTGATGTGAAGAAGGCGATCGTTCGCCTGGCCGACGGGCAGTCGATCGACATCACCGAAGGAGTGCGCTGATCATGGCGCTGAAGAGCTACAACCCGACGAGCCCGGCCCAGCGCGGCCTTATCCTCGTCGACAAGTCGAGCCTGCACAAGGGTAAGCCCGTCAAGGCGCTGACCGAAGGTAAGCGCAAGACCGGTGGCCGCAATAACAAGGGTCATGTGACCTCGCGCGGCATCGGTGGCGGTCACAAGCAGCGTTACCGCATCATCGACTTCAAGCGTCGCTTGTGGGATGTCGAGGGCACGGTCGAGCGTCTGGAATATGACCCCAACCGCACCGCCTTCATCGCGCTGGTCAACTATCCCGACGGCACCCAGGCCTATATCCTGGCGCCGCAGCGTCTGGCTCCCGGTGACAAGGTCATCGCGGGCAAGAAGACCGACGTGAAGCCGGGCAACGCGATGGAACTGGGCCAGATGCCGGTCGGCACCATCATCCACAATATCGAGATGAAGCCCGGCAAGGGCGGACAGCTCTGCCGTTCGGCGGGCACCTATGCCCAGCTGGTCGGTCGTGATCGCGGCATGGTGATGGTGCGCTTGTCCTCGGGCGAGCAGCGTTACATCCGTTCGGACTGCATGGGCACCATCGGCGCCGTGTCGAACCCGGACAATGGCAACACCAACCTCGCCAAGGCCGGTCGCAATCGTTGGAAGGGCAGCCGTCCGTTGACGCGCGGTGTTGCCAAGAACCCGGTCGATCACCCGCACGGCGGTGGTGAAGGCCGGACCTCTGGCGGCCGTCATCCGGTTACCCCGTGGGGCAAGCCGACCAAGGGTGCGCGCACCCGCCACAACAAGGCGACGGACAAGTTCATCATCCGTAGCCGCCACGCGAAGAAGAAGAGGTAAGCGAGATGGCTCGTTCCGTCTGGAAAGGTCCGTTCGTGGACCTCAGCCTTCTGAAGAAGGCGGAAGTGGCGCAGGACGCCGGTGGCCGTTCAGGTCCGATCAAGACCTGGTCGCGCCGCTCCACCATCCTGCCGCAGTTCGTTGGCCTGACGTTCAACGTCTATAACGGCCGCAAGCATGTGCCGGTCTCGGTGAACGAGGACATGGTGGGTCACAAGCTGGGCGAATTCGCCCCGACCCGCTACTTCCCCGGCCACGCTGCCGACAAGAAGGGCAAGCGCTAATGAGCAAGGAAAAGGCTCCCCGTCGCGTCGCCGACAATGAAGCGCTGGCCGTTGGCACGCAGATCCGCGGTTCGGCCCAGAAGCTGAACCTGGTCGCCACGCTCATCCGCGGTCGCAAGGTCGAGGACGCGCTGAACATCCTCGCCTTCTCGAAGAAGGCGATGGCGGTCGACGTGCGCAAGGTGCTGGCTTCGGCCATCGCCAATGCGGAAAACAACCACAATCTGGACGTCGACAGTCTGGTCGTCGCGGAAGCATCGGTGGGCAAGAGCTTCACCATGAAGCGCTTCCACGCTCGCGGCCGTGGCAAGTCGACCCGGATCCTGAAGCCCTTCAGCCGCGTGCGCATCGTCGTTCGCGAAGCTGGTGAAGAGGCGGAGGCTTAAGCTATGGGTCACAAGAGCAATCCGATCGGTCTGCGCCTGCAGATCAACCGTACCTGGGACAGCCGCTGGTTCGCCGAAGGCGCCGACTATGGCCGCCTGCTGCTGGAGGATCTGAAGATCCGCCAGTATATCATGAAGAACCTGCCGCAGGCCGCGATCTCCAAGGTCGTGATCGAGCGTCCGGCTAAGCTGTGCCGCGTGTCGATCTATGCTGCGCGTCCCGGTGTCATCATCGGCAAGAAGGGCGCGGACATCGAGAAGCTGCGCAAGAAGCTGGGCGCGCTGACCTCTTCGGACGTCAGCCTGAACATCGTCGAAATCCGCAAGCCGGAAGTCGATTCCAAGCTCGTGGCGCAGGGTATCGCCGATCAGCTGGAGCGCCGCGTTGCGTTCCGCCGTGCTATGAAGCGCGCGGTGCAGTCGGCTCTGCGTCTCGGCGCAGAGGGCATCAAGATCACCTGCGGCGGCCGTCTGGGCGGCGCGGAGATCGCGCGCGTCGAATGGTATCGCGAAGGCCGCGTTCCGCTGCACACGCTGCGTGCGAACGTCGACTATGCCGAAGCCACGGCCCACACCGCCTATGGGGTGTGCGGCATCAAGGTCTGGATCTTCAAGGGTGAGATCCTTGGTCACGATCCGATGGCTACCGACCGGCTGATGCTGGAGGCTCAGACCTCCGGCGTGCGCCCGGCGCGCTGAAGATAAGAAGGTAATAGCGTCATGCTGCAACCGAAAAAAATGAAGTTCCGCAAGACCTTCAAGGGCCGGATCAAGGGCGACGCCAAGGGCGGTTCGGCTCTGAACTTCGGCGCCTATGGTCTCAAGGCCCTGGAACCCGAGCGCGTCACCGCCCGCCAGATCGAAGCGGCTCGCCGCGCGATCCAGCGTCACCTTCGCCGTCAGGGCCGTCTGTGGATCCGCGTGTTCCCCGACGTGCCCGTGTCGAAGAAGCCCGCCGAAGTCCGTCAGGGTAAGGGCAAGGGTTCGGTCGAATATTGGGCTGCTCGCGTCAAGCCGGGCCGCATCCTGTTCGAACTGGACGGCGTTCCTGGCCCGCTCGCAGCAGAGGCATTCTCGCGCGCCGCGATGAAGCTGCCCATCAAGACCAAGGTCGTTGCCCGCCTCGGCGACACCTCGCACCTGGAGGGCTAAGCCGTGGCGAACGTTGCCGACCTCAAGACCAAGACGGACGACGAGCTGTCGACCGAACTCAACAACCTGAAGCGCGAGCAGTTCAACCTGCGTTTTCAGGCGGCCACCAACCAGCTGGAAAAGCCCAGCCGCGTGCGTGAAGTCCGCCGGTCGATCGCGCAGATCAAGACCCTTCAGACCGAGCGCTCGCGCTCGGCTGCGAAGTAAGAAGGAAACACACGATGCCCAAGCGCGTGCTGACGGGAACGGTGGTTTCCGACAAGACCGACAAGACGGTGGTGGTTCGCGTAGAGCGCAAGGTTAAGCATGCGCTCTACGGCAAGATTATCCGCCGTTCGAAGAAGTACCATGCCCATGACGAGGGCAATGTCTACAAGGAAGGCGAAACGGTCCGCATCGAGGAGACCGCTCCGATTTCCAAGCTCAAGACCTGGAAGGTCATCGAGCGCGTGGACACCCATAAGTCGCCGGAAACGGCCGCTTAAGGGAGGCTCGCACGAGCCTTTGAATTAAATGTGTCGCGCGGGGCTGGCCTTTTCCGGAAGGAAAGGGTACAGGCCCGCGCTTCGCGTAGAGTCAAAGGCTCTAGGCACTTGAATTCGGAACCGCCGGGAATTGTCCCGGTAGGCCAAATAAGAAGGAACCGGATCTATGATCCAGATGCAATCCAATCTTGACGTCGCTGACAACAGCGGCGCCAAGCGCGTCCAGTGCATCAAGGTGCTGGGCGGCTCGAAGCGTCGCTTCGCGAGCGTGGGCGACATCATCGTCGTCTCGATCAAGGAAGCAGCGCCTCGTGGCAAGGTGAAGAAGGGTGACGTGCATCGCGCCGTCATCGTGCGCACCGCCAAGGACGTGCGTCGCGCTGATGGCAGCGTGATTCGCTTCGACGGCAATGCCGCTGTGCTCATCAACAAGAACGAGGAGCCGATCGGCACCCGTATCTTTGGCCCGGTCGTCCGCGAACTACGCGCCAAGAAGCACATGAAGATCATCAGCCTTGCTCCTGAGGTGCTGTAATGAGCGCTGCTAGAATCAAGAAGGGCGACAAGGTCGTCGTGCTGGCTGGCAAGGACAAGGGCCGTACCGGTTCCGTCCTGCAGGTGCTGCCCAAGGACGACAAGGTCCTGGTGGAAGGCGTCAACGTGCATGCCAAGCATCGCAAGCCTGACCAGGCGAACCCGCAGGGTGGCATCGAGCGCAAGCCTGCGCCGCTCCACATTTCGAACGTCGCTGTCGCCGACAAGGATGGCAAGCCGACCCGCGTCCGTTTCGTGGATCGCGACGGCAAGAAGGTCCGCGTCGCCGTCAAGTCCGGTGAGGTGCTGTAATGAGCGACAAGTACACTCCGCGCTCAAAGGCGCAATATGACGCCGAGATCGCCAAGGCGATGACCGAGAAGTTTGGTTATGCCAACGTGATGCAGGTTCCGAAGATCGAGAAGATCACGCTCAACATGGGCGTGGGCGAAGCGACCCAGGACAAGAAGAAGGTCACGTCGGCCGCCGAGGAAATGGAACTGATCGCCGGCCAGAAGCCGGTCATCACCAAGGCGCGCAAGTCGATCGCTCAGTTCAAGCTGCGCGAAGGCATGCCGATCGGTGCCAAGGTCACGCTGCGCCGCGAGCGCATGTATGAGTTTCTTGATCGCCTGATCAACATCGCTCTGCCCCGCGTGCGCGACTTCCGTGGTCTCAACCCGAAGAGCTTCGACGGCCGTGGCAACTATGCCTTCGGCATCAAGGAGCAGATCATCTTCCCCGAGATCAACTATGACCGCATCGACAAGGTGCGCGGCATGGACATCATCGTGACCACCACGGCGAAGACGGACGAGGAAGCGCGCGAATTGCTGCGTCTCTTCGGCTTCCCCTTCCCGATCGAAGAGAAGCAGGCGGCCTGATCCAGGTCCCGCTTCTCTTTCCAGACACCCAAGGAAAGAGAACTTAAGTCATGGCGAAACTGAGTTCGATCAACAAGAATGAGCGCCGCAAGAAGCTGGTGAAGAAATATGCCGGCCGCTATGCGAAGCTCAAGGCGATCGCGAATGATACCGCGGCCGACGACAGCGATCGTCTGATCGCACGTCTGAAGATGGCGGAGATCCCCCGCAACGGCAATCCGACCCGTATCCGGAACCGCTGCGAACTGACGGGGCGTCCCCGCGCTTATTACCGCAAATTCCGTCTCTGCCGCGTGCAGCTGCGTGATCTGGCCAACAAGGGCCTGATCCCCGGCGTCACCAAGTCGAGCTGGTAAGGATCATTTGAGATGGCATTGACCGATCCCCTGGGTGATATGCTCACCCGCATCCGCAACGGGCAGCAGGCGAAGAAGGACAGCGTGGTGTCCCCCGCTTCCAAGCTGCGCGCCCGCGTGCTCGACGTGCTGCAGCGCGAAGGCTATATCCGTGGTTACTCGGAAGAGGCCCTCGGCAAGCATCCGGGCCTGCGCATTGAGCTCAAATATTTCGAGGGCCAGCCCGCGATCAAGCATGTTGCCCGCGTTTCGAAGCCCGGCCGCCGCGTCTATTCTGGTTCCAAGGAACTGCCGATCGTGCGTAACGGCCTGGGCATCACCATTGTCTCGACGCCCCGTGGCGTTCTGTCCGACGCTGAAGCGCGCGAACAGAATGTCGGCGGCGAAGTGCTGGCGGAGGTGTTCTGATGAGCCGTACTGGTAAGAAGCCGGTTGCCGTCCCGTCGGGCGTCACCGCCGCCATCGAAGGCGGTCAGCTATCGGTGAAGGGGCCCAAGGGCACCCTGTCGCTGCCGCTGGCCGACGAAGTGACTTACAGCATCGAAGATGGTTCGATCGCCGTGAAGCCTGCCAATGACACGAAGCGCGCTCGCGCTTTCTGGGGCATGCAGCGCACGTTGATCGCCAACCTGATCACTGGTGTGACCGAAGGTTACACGAAGAAGCTGCTGATCACCGGTGTCGGTTACCGCGCCAACGCCCAGGGCAAGACCCTGAAGCTGCAGCTCGGCTATAGCCATGACGTCGATTTCGCGGTGCCTGAGGGCATTGAGATCAAGACCCCGGATAACACCACGGTCGAGATCAGCGGCATCGACAAGCAGAAGGTGGGTCAGGTTGCCGCCGAGATCCGCCGCTGGCGCAAGCCCGAACCCTATAAGGGCAAGGGTATCAAGTACGCCGGCGAGTTCATCTTCCGCAAGGAAGGGAAGAAGAAGTAAGATGGCAAAGCTTTCCCTCTTCGCGCGGCGTCGTCGCCGCGTCCGCACCGCGCTCAAGGCTGTTTCGGGCACCCGTCCGCGCCTCAGCGTTCACCGTTCGGGCCGTCACATCTACGCCCAGGTCATCGACGACGCGCAGGGCAAGACCCTGGCGTCGGCCTCGACCCTGGACAAGGATGTACGCGGGAAGACCGGTGCTACCTCCGAAGCCGCTGCCGATGTCGGCAAGCGCGTCGCCGCTGCGGCGACCGCTGCTGGCGTCACCCAGGTCGTGTTCGACCGTGGTGGTTTCCTGTTCCATGGCCGCGTCAAGGCGCTGGCCGATGCGGCCCGTGAAGCCGGGCTGGAGTTCTGATCATGGCTGACGAAAACGATATCCAGGCCCAGCCGGGCGCACCTGCTGCCGTCGAAGGCGGCGAGCAGACCGAAGGTCGTGGTCGTGGCCGTGGCCGTGGCGGCGATCGCAACCGTGGCGAGCGTGGCGGCCGTGGCCGTCGCGACGACCGTCGCGGCAATCGGGACGAGGAACAGGGTGAAGAGCTGATCGAGAAGCTGGTTCACATCAACCGCGTCTCGAAGACCGTTAAGGGCGGTAAGCGCTTCGGTTTCGCTGCTCTGGTCGTCGTCGGCGACGGCAAGGGCCGTGCAGGCTTCGGCCATGGCAAGGCGCGCGAAGTGCCTGAAGCCATCAGCAAGGCGACCGCTTCTGCCAAGAAGGCGATGGTTCGCGTTCCGCTGAAGGAAGGCCGCACGCTGCACCATGATGGCCTCGGCCATTTCGGTGCGGGCAAGGTGACGGTTCGTTCGGCCCCGGCCGGTACGGGCATCATCGCCGGTGGTCCGATGCGCGCCGTGTTCGAAAGCCTCGGCGTCGCTGATGTCGTGACCAAGTCGAACGGGACGTCGAACCCCTATAACATGATCCGTGCAACCTTCGCGGCGCTGGGCGAACAGACCAGCCCGAAGTCGGTGGCGCAGCGTCGTGGCAAGAAGGTCGCTGATCTTCTGCGCCGCGGTGGTGCCTCGGCCGAAGTCGCGCAGGCTGATGCCGAAGCGATTGCGGAGTAACAGACATGGCGAAGATCAAGATCAAGCAGATCGGTTCGCCGATCCGCCGTCCCGAAGCCCAGAAGAAGATTCTGATCGGCCTCGGCCTTGGCAAGATGCACCGCGTGGTGGAACTGGAAGACACCGCGGAAGTCCGCGGCGCCATCGCCAAGCTTCCCCACATGGTTGCGGTGGTCGACTAAGTAACGCTCCTCTCCCGCAGGCGGGAGAGGATGCGCAGCCTTGCCGCGCGAGCGGCTAGGCGAAGTTGGAGAGGGCAGGACGAGGTGTAATGCTTCGACAATGCCCTCACCACTGCGACTAGGGCCTGCTGCGCAGACCCTAGTCTCGTTGCCTCTCCCGCTTGCGGGAGAGGTTTACGTTTTTCTGCGGAGGCGCTATCGGCGCTTCCTTCATCGATTCCCGCCGCGGGAGTCAGCGCGAACATAGCGAAAGCGAGTGCACAATGACCAAGCTTAACGAACTCAATGACAATGCCGGTGCCCGCAAGGGCCGGATGCGCGTCGGCCGTGGTATCGGCTCGGGCAAGGGCAAGACCGCAGGGCGCGGCCAGAAGGGTGCGAAGGCACGTTCGGGCGTCGCGATCAACGGCTTCGAGGGTGGCCAGATGCCGCTCCACATGCGGATCCCGAAGCGCGGCTTCAACAACATCTTCGCCAAGGATTACGCGATCGTAAACCTGGGCGCGCTGCAGAAGGCGATTGACGCTGGCAAGCTCGACGCCAGCGCGACCATCGACCATGCGGCGCTCAAGGGAGCTACGCTGGCTCGCGGCGGCAAGGACGGCGTCCGCCTGCTCGCCAAGGGCGAACTGACGGCCAAGGTCAACCTGCTCGTCGCTGGTGCGTCGAAGGGCGCCGTCGAAGCGGTCGAGAAGGCTGGCGGCAAAGTCGAAGTTATCGCCGTTGTTCCGGCTGCCGAAAAGGCTGCTGCCAAGAAGGGCAGCGCCAAGGCCGCCAAGAAGGCTTGAACTGGGCCGTAAGGCTTGCAAGCATGGCCCCGCTGCCCGATATGGGTGAGCGGGGCCTTGTGTTTCGGGCGGAAAGCCCCTCATTCTCGGCTCTGGTAGAGTTCAGAATGAATGGTGTGAATTTCCGTGTTCGACAGCGTTCGATCACCCCGCTAAGGGGTTAGCGATTCCGCTCCGGGTACCTCAATCCGGCAAGATGTTTTGAAGGGCAGCCAAGATGGCATCGAGAGCCGACCAGCTCGCATCCAATCTCAGCCTGGCAAAGTTCAGCCAGGCGACCGACCTCAAGAAGCGCCTGTGGTTTACGCTGGGCGCGCTGATCGTGTTCCGCTTCCTGAGCTTCGTGCCGCTGCCGGGCGTCGATCCGACCGCGCTGTCACAGCTATACAAGCAGACCAATGGCGGTGTCCTGGACATCTTCAACACCTTCTCGGGTGGATCGCTTTCCCGCATGAGCCTCATTGCGCTCGGCGTCATGCCCTACATCACCGCCTCGATCGTGGTGCAGCTCGCGGCCAGCCTCTCGCCGCAACTCGCGGCGATCAAGAAGGAAGGTGAGAGCGGGCGCAAAAAGCTCAACCAATATACCCGCTACGGCACAGTCGGGCTTACCGCCGTGCAGGGCTATTTCATCGCCGTCGGCCTTGAAAGCTTCGGCGCGCAGTCTGGCGTGCAGGCCGTCGTCGATCCGGGCTTCCTGTTCCGGATCGCTGCCGTCGTGTCGCTGATCGGCGGTACGATGTTCCTGATGTGGCTGGGTGAACAGATCACCTCGCGCGGCATTGGCAATGGCGTGTCGCTCATCATCATGGCGGGCATCGTCGCGCAGCTTCCAGTGACGCTCAGCAATTTGTTCAAGTCAGGCAGCGAAGGGTCGATTTCCGGCCTGCTGATCGTGATGGTCATCGCGCTGGCGGTTGGCCTCATCCTGCTGATCTGCTTCATGGAGCGCGCGCAGCGCCGGGTGTTGATCCAGTATCCCAAGCGTCAGACCCGGCAAGGACTGATGCAGGCTGACCGGAGCCATCTGCCGCTCAAGGTGAATACCGCGGGCGTGATCCCGCCAATCTTCGCCAGTTCGTTGCTGTTGATGCCCCTTACCATTTCGCAGTTTGCCGGGAACACGGTTGCTGGCGAGAGCAGGCTCGGCGACTTCGTGCTGACGCTGAACCAGTATCTGTCGCATGGCAGCCCGGTTTACATGGCGCTCTATGGCCTCGGCATCGTGTTCTTCTGCTTCTTCTACACGGCCGTCGTGTTCAACCCGGAAGAGACTGCCGATAATCTCAAGCGTAACGGCGGGTTCATTCCTGGTATCCGGCCGGGCAAGAATACCGAAAATTATCTGGATTATGTTCTAACCCGGATCACGGTCATCGGCGCGGCTTATCTGGCGGTCATCTGCCTGGTGCCGGAGTTTGCCATCGCCCGCGCAGGAATTCCTTTCTATCTGGGCGGGACCAGCCTGTTGATCGTTGTCAACGTCACCGTCGATACCGTCACCCAGATCCAGAGCCATTTGCTGGCCCACCAATATGGGGATCTGATCAAGAAGGCCAAGCTGAAGGGACGGCTCCGTTAAAAGCGCATCAGCGCCAGCGCGAGAACAGGGGAGTATGCGCACATGAATATCATTCTGCTGGGCCCTCCGGGAGCAGGGAAGGGCACGCAGGCAAGCCGTTTGGTTGAAAGCCGCGGCATGGTGCAGTTGTCGACGGGCGACATGCTGCGTGCAGCGGTCAAGGCTCAGACGCCGGTTGGCCTCAAGGCCAAGGCGGTGATGGAGGCAGGCGAACTCGTATCCGACGAGATCGTCTCCGGTCTTATCGGGGACGCACTGGACGGACTCACCCCGGGCACCGGCGTGATTTTCGACGGTTATCCGCGTACCGAGGCGCAGGCTCATTCGTTGGATTCGATCCTGGCTGACCGTGATCGCACACTCGATCATGTAATCGAGCTTGATGTGGACGAAGATGCGCTGGTGGAACGGATCACTGGCCGCTTTACGTGCGCGGTTTGTGGAGAGGGCTATCACGACAGCTTCAAGCAGCCCAAGGTCAAAGACGAGTGCGACAAGTGCCACGAGCACGAGTTCAAGCGTCGGCCGGATGACAATGAAGAGACCGTGCGGACGCGCATGGCGGAATATCGCGCGAAAACTGCTCCGATCCTCCCGATCTACGAAGCACGGGGCATTGTGTCGCGGGTCGATGGCATGGCTGACATGGATGATGTGACTGCGGCGATCGCGGCCATATTGGATGGGGCCAAGGCTTGAGCTAATTTCTTCCGTCAGCCATCGACGGGAGGAAGAAGATGCGAACTTGGCTCTGCGGTGCCCTTGTCACCGCACTTGCGTGCGGAACGGCCGCATCGGCGAAGGTGAGATCAGCCAATGACGTCGGCTTCTCTGTAGCGAGTAGCGTCAGGATCGATCGGGACGCACGGTCAATCTACACCCTGATCGCTAAGCCAGCACGCTGGTGGAGCCGAGAGCATAGCTATAGCGGCGACACCGCTAACCTCAGCATGAATCCCCGCGCGGGCGGTTGCTTTTGCGAGCGACTCCCGGGGGCGGACGGCAGCGCGGGGAGCGTGGAGCATGCACGTGTAATATTGGCTGATCCCTATAAGCGGCTGAGATTGTCGGGCGCGCTTGGTCCCCTGCAAGCCGATGCGGTGATCGGAACGCTCGAATTCACCCTCACGCCCGCCGACAAGGGTGTTGAGGTGACTATCAGCTATATAGCAGCGGGCTCGATGCGAACCGGCCCAAGGCAGATCGCGCCCGTCGTCGACAGGGTTCTGGCTAAGCAACTCGCAAGGTTGAAACGGGTGGCCGAACAGGGAGGCTGATCTTCCGCTAAAATTTGCCGGGTCGGCCTCTAAGCTGTCTAATTTTTTCTGCAGCATCTTAACCGATTGATTGCTGTTTCATTGCTAATATGTCCGGGTGACTGGCTCGCCTTCCCGAACCCGCCTGTTGGAACTGGATGCCCTAAGAGGCATCGGCGCGCTATGCGTCCTTGTGTTTCATTATTCGACGCGCTTTCACGAGCTATTTCCCCAAGCGGCGCATGTGCCATTCAGCTTCCCCGGCGGAAATTACCGGGTGCTCCTGTTCTTCACCATTTCCGGCTTCGCGATCTTCTTCACGCTGGACCGGATCGGCAGCGTCAGCGATTTCGTCGTCAACCGCGTGGCGCGGCTTTATCCCGCCTATCTGGTGGCGATGCTGCTTACGCTATCAATAGAATATTTGGCGAAGGCGACCCAGCTGCTGGTAGGGCCCGGCGCGATCATCGCGAATATCACGATGCTCCAAGGCTTTGCGTTTCTTCCTGAGGTGGACGGCGCTTACTGGACCTTGACCGTGGAGATCGCCTTTTACTTCTGCATGATATCCATTTGGAAATGGATCGGATTGAAGAGGCTTGAGCCGATGCTCGCGCTCTGGCTCGCGATTCGGGCAGCGTACGGGCTGTGGCCGGATATGCCCGAACGGATCGTGATGCTGTTCGTGCTCCGATATCTTCCTTTCTTCGTAATCGGCATATTGTCGTACCGCGTCTGGTCGGGGCAGCGGAGTTGGCGGCAGCAGGCCCCCTATGCGGGGATGGCGCTGCTCTCCGTCGCGTTCATGGAGACTTGGGACATCACCGTCATGGGGTGCATCCTGCTTGGAGGCTTTGCGGCGCTGATCCGGGGGCGATTGCAGTGGATCGCGGCACGCCCGCTGCTCTGGATGGGAGGGATCAGCTATTCCTTCTACCTGATCCATCAGCATGTCGGCTTTGTGGTCATGCTGAAAATGACTGAGCAAGGCTACAGTCCCTGGCTTGCCTTCTTCTCGGCATTCCTCCTCGCGCTGATCCTGGGCGCGGGCATCAACAGGTTGGTGGAGCGGCCTGCAGGTGAGGCGATAATATCCTGGTGGCGTCGGCGGCGTCGAAAGACGCTGGTGCAGCCGGAAGTCTCGTCGCGCCCTGCTTGACGGGGATGCTGGCCTCTCGCTCGTAGAGATATCTAGCGTGCAAAGAAGAACAGGGGCTCGACACGAGCCGAGCCCCTGCATCAGAGCCTTACTGCGCGCGCGGAGCGGCGGCTGCAGCGTTGGCGGGCAGGCCGCCTAGCTGCGTGACCAGCTTGGTATAGGCGTCGAGGTAGGCGAGCACGATGACCTGGCCGATTTCGGTGTTCTGGTAGCCGCTGGCTCCGGCAGCCGTGAAGCCGCCCCACCATCCGGCACCGCCGCCGCCGCCAAAGCCGATGTCGGTCTTGCGCGCATAGCCTTCGGTCAGCGCCTCTTCCTCGGTGGTGCGGGCGTTGACGATGGAAAGCGTGACGTTCGCTTCCTTCTTCTTGATGTTGAGGCCGCCAGCGAGCGCGCCGAAGGTTCCGCCCATCAGGCCGCCGAGCGCAGCGCCGAAGCCGCCGCCGCCAGAATTGCGGTTCGACGAGACGATGTCAGGTTCCAGATAATAGTCGGCTGCCTTGACCTGGCCCCGGCCCAGGTTCGATCCCGCCTGCAGTTCGCCCGAGTCCGCCATGGCGCGTTCCATCGCCCGGCTCTGCATCGCGCGGCCACGATTGACGATGCCGAAGCAGCCGGACTGCTGAATGAACACCTTCAGGATCGCTTCCGGGCTGCCCAGGTTCAGTTCGCGCCACCACTGATTGTCGGGCTCGACGATGGCGACGGTGCCGATGCGGCGGGTGCAGCGGGGAATTTCCTGCTGAGCGCGCTCTTGCGAACGGCGGCCGGACGAGGCGCCCTTGGTGGTGCCATCCTTGTAGGTCTTGCCGGAAGAACTCATATTCGTCTGCGCCATCGCAGCCATCGGCGTCGCAAGCATCGATGCTGTCGCGACAAGCGCGGAAACCGTCTTGAACATTGCCCCAGATCCCTTTCGAGCGGTGAATTATGAAATTTTTATTATGGTACGACCCGTTTAAGGCTCGCGTCACTTACCATAGCTGGCGGCCTTTTCCTACTCATGGTCGGGGTCTTTGCAAGCTCTGCTGACAGGTGCGCAAATGGCTGCTATCGGCGCGGGCCATGACCGACCTTTCGCACATCCGTAACTTCTCGATCATCGCGCATATCGACCATGGCAAGTCGACGCTGGCCGACCGGCTGATCCAGCGCACTGGCGGCCTCACCGACCGCGAAATGTCGGCGCAGGTGCTCGACAATATGGATATCGAGAAGGAACGCGGCATCACCATCAAGGCACAGACCGTGCGCCTCGACTATGTAGCGAAAAATGGCGAGACCTATGAGCTGAACCTTATGGACACGCCGGGGCATGTCGACTTCGCCTATGAAGTGAGCCGGTCGCTGGCCGCGTGTGAGGGCGCGCTGCTGGTGGTGGACGCCGCGCAGGGCGTGGAGGCGCAGACGCTGGCGAACGTCTATCAGTCGATCGAGCATGACCATGAAATCGTTCCGGTGTTGAACAAGATCGACCTGCCCGCCGCTGAGCCGGAAAAGGTGCGCGCGGAGATCGAGGAAGTGATCGGCCTCGACGCGTCGGAAGCGGTGCTGGCGAGCGCCAAGTCCGGCATCGGCATCGACGATATTCTCGAAGCCATCGTTGCCAAGATCCCGCCGCCCAAGGGCGACCGAGATGCGCCGTTGGAAGCGATGCTGGTTGACAGCTGGTATGACCCTTATCTGGGCGTTGTCATCTTGGTGCGCGTCGTCAACGGCGTCATCAAGAAAGGCCAGCAGATCAAGTTCATGATCGGCGAGACCGAGCATCTGATCGACCGCGTCGGGTGCATGCGACCGAAGATCGAGCAGCTTCCGGAGCTTGGCCCGGGCGAGATCGGCTTCATAACCGCGCAGATCAAGGACATCAGCCAGACCCGCGTCGGTGACACGATCACGACGGTGAAGAACCCCGCCCCCAAGCCGCTGCCGGGCTTCAAGGAAGTGCAGCCGGTGGTGTTTTGCGGCCTGTTCCCGGTCGATGCCAACGACTTTGAGAAGCTGCGCGAATCGATTTCGAAGCTGCGGCTGAACGACGCGTCCTTCTCCTTCGAGATGGAGACGTCCGCAGCGCTGGGCTTCGGCTTCCGCTGCGGGTTCCTGGGGCTGCTGCACCTGGAGATCATCCAGGAGCGGCTGACGCGTGAATATGATCTCGACCTCATCACCACCGCGCCTTCGGTGGTCTATGAGATGCACATGAAGGATGGGACGGTGCGGCACCTGCACAACCCGGCCGACATGCCCGATCCCAATCATATAGAGATCATTGAGGAACCGTGGATTGAGGCGGTGATCTACTGCCCTGACGAATATTTGGGCAGCATCCTGAAGCTCTGCCAGGACCGGCGCGGCATCCAGAAGAATCTGACCTATGTCGGCGGGCGCGCGCAGGTGACTTATGAGCTGCCGCTCAACGAAGTGGTGTTCGACTTTTATGATCGGCTGAAGTCGATCAGTCGCGGCTATGCCAGCTTCGATTATCATCAGATCGGCACGCGTGAGGGTGATCTGGTCAAGATGAGCATCCTTGTGAACAACGAGCCGGTCGACGCGCTGTCGATGATCGTTCACCGCAGCGCCGCCGAAGCGCGCGGGCGGCATATGTGCGAGCGGCTGAAGGACCTGATCCCTCGCCATCTGTTCAAGATTCCGATCCAGGCGGCGATCGGCGGCAAGGTGATCGCGCGCGAGACGATCGCGGCGATGCGCAAGGATGTGACCGCGAAATGCTATGGCGGCGATATTACCCGCAAGAAGAAGCTGCTGGAGAAGCAGAAAGAGGGCAAGAAGCGGATGAGGGAATATGGGTCGGTGCAGATCCCGCAGGAGGCCTTTATCGCGGCGCTTCGGATGGGGGATGAGAGCTAAATCCTCCTCCGTTCGGGCTGAGCTTACGCAACCTCGATCCTCCTGCCGGGTTCTTCGGACTTGGCAGGAGATCAAGGCATGAAGCAGGAACCCAAGGCGGGCGACAAGGTCAGCTGGAAGAGCCATGGCGGCGAGGCGCATGGCAAGGTGGTGAAGAAGCAGACCAGCGCCACCCAGATCAAGGGGCACAAGGTCGCCGCTTCGAGAGACAATCCGCAGTTCATCGTCGAGACGGACGATGGCAAGCGCGCCGCGCACAAGAAGGACGCCTTGTCGAAGGATTGACGCGGGTGGGGCATCCATGATCATGTCCCGCCGTACCTCTTCCACAGGATAGATGATGAGCGACGCCTGGCTGTATGACGAGCATCCCGCGATGTTTCGCGCGCATCCATTTCTGTTCATCCTGCTGCTGATTTCCGTGGTTGGACTGTTGGCGATCGGGGTTTGGTGGTTGCGGACGAAGGGTGAGCGGCTGGCGCTTTCCGACCGTGAGGTGCTGATGGAGCGCGGGCTGCTGGCCAAGCAGCGGACCGAGATTGCCCTGTCGAGCATCCGCAGCGTGCGCATTACGCAAAGTTTCGGGCAGCGCATCTTTGACGTTGGCAATGTCGAGCTGTTCAGCGCTGGCGACATCGCTGAAATCGCGATCAAGTCGATGCCCCGGCCAGGCCGCATCCGGAACATCGCGGCGTCGCGTAACCTGGATTTGCTGCCGCAGCGCTGACACGCGTTTGCGCCCCCTTGACCTGACGCAAATTTATTTCAACCATATGTCCCGACTGAAGGCACGGTGAAAAGCCTGTATCCGGGGAAGGATGCCGCTGGGTAACGCTGCTTCGCAATGGCGCGGGCGCGGTTGCAAAGGGTATCCTTCATGGCGTTGCCGGTGATGCTTTCGCTGCCAGAGTTAACCGAACAACAGCGCGAGGCGGTGCGAGAGGCCTGCGGCTTTGCCTGTGTCCGGTGCGGCGTGACGATTTATCGCTACCTTCGCCTGCCCGATTCTGCCGCGGCGACATTGCTCTGCCCGACCTGCCATGCGCTGGTGGAGGAGGGGCGGCTGACCACGGCGCAGGTGCAGGGATTTCATACCAATCCGGTGGTCCGCCAGCGCCACTTCGCGCGGGACCGCATGCCATTTTCTTCGGAGTTGCCGACTTTGATCGTCGGGGGCTCGCGGCCGCTGCGTGATACGCCGATTCCACTGGTGCTGGATGGGGAGCCGATCCTGATGTTCGCGCCGCCGCGCCGCAGCCGGGGGGCGACGCGGATCAGCCTGCGGCTCGGCGATCCGGACGGCAATCCGGTGCAGGTGATCCAGGGCAATGAATGGCTGGCCGCCAATGGTAGCTGGCGGTTCCTGCTGCGTGGTGATCGCTACAGCGTCATGGCGGGGCGCGGCGAGGGGTTAGCCATTTTGCGGATCGTGGCGCGTAACCGGATCGCGGTGGAACATCTGCGTACGACTATTCGGGGGCGGCGATTGGAGGTGACGCCGGATTGGTTGGAGATCGATGGCAAGCGCCATGTGAACCGCATCGGCAGCGGCGCGCTTGTAGGACTGGAATGTTGAGGTGATGCGCCAGAAATGGCGGATTTCCGTCGAAGTTCACAGTGTATGCGCGCGCGAGGGCGGGCGCGCGTGGGCGCGAGGGAGTGAAGCGGGACGTTTCAAAGAGAGGCGCGGGATAGGGTTGTGGCGGGGGAATAGGACAGGGTGAATTTTGGGTTGGTGTTGGGAATAGGATGGTTTTTCAGGGGGGTGTGGTTTTTGGGTGACTGTGATTGTTCCCCACCCCTAGCCCTTCAAACGAGGCAGGTGACTCGTTTGAAGGGCTAGGGGTGGGCGCGAGCGTAGCGAGCTTCTTTATGAGACTGGCGTTGCGCTGGCCCACCCCCCGGCCCCCTCCCGCTTGCGGGAGGGGGAGCAGAACTGATGTGCCCTCCCGCTTACGGGAGGGGGAGCAGATATCGAACTGTTATCCGCACCTTGCGGAGGTGATGACCATTTTCTCGTCGTAGCTGACGGTGAGACGATCGGGGCGGAAGTCCATGGTCATGGCCATGCCGGGAGCGCCCCACCGCAAGGTGCGGGCGCGGGAGGCTTGTAGCAGCTGCGTCCCGAGGTCGGCGGTTGCGGTCTGGTCGATGAAGCGGTCGAGGCCGTCGTTGCGGCACGGGCCTTCGGCGGTTACGGGTGGGGTGCCTGGACCTTGCCCGTCAGTGGCCGTGCAGGCCGCAGCCAAGAGGGGGATCATCAGCGCCGCTGCACGCACCATGGCTATTCCTATTCCGTACGCGTCATTTTGAGGCGGCCGCCCTTCACCGCGAAGGCCAGGCGTCCTTCGACAAGGTCAACGGCATCGCGGCCGAATTGTTCATAGCGCCAGCCTTCGAGGATCGGCAGGTCCTCGCGCACGCCAGCGGCCAGCGCGTCCAGATCGTCGCCGCGGGCGAGGAGGCGGGCGGCGACGTTGATGTCGCGTGAGCGGATCTTGAGGAGGAGCTTGAGCAGGTCCGCGACCAGCGCGCCGTCCTTGCCAAGGCCCGGGCGCTTGGGATCGCGTTCGGGCATCTCGTCCTTGTCGAGCGGGGCGTGGCTGCCGAGCGCCGCCATGAGCCGTGCACCGATGTCATTGGTTTTCCAGGTGGCGGACAGGCCGCGCACCTTGCCAAGGTCGTCCTGCGAGCGGGGTGGGTGGCTGGCGATGTCGGCCAGCGTTTCATCCTTGACGATGCGGCCGCGCGGCAGATTCTTGTCCTGCGCTTCGATCTCGCGCCATGCGGCCAAGGCTTTCAAGCGGCCGAGGACATCGGCCTTGCGGCTGGCGATGCGAACACGTTTCCAGGCGTCTTGCGGCTCGTTCACATAGTTGGAGGGATCGCAGACGCGCTCCATTTCCTGGTCGAGCCAGTCGCCCCGGCCGGTTTTGCGCAGTTCTTCCAGCATCATCGGGAAGATCTGGATCAGGTAGGTGACGTCGCCGATCGCATAGTCGATCTGCCGCTTGTCGAGCGGGCGGCGTCCCCAGTCGGTAAAGCGCGCGCCCTTGTCCAGTTGCACGCCGAGCCATGCATCGACGAGGTTGCCATAGCCGATCTGTTCGCCCAGGCCCAAGGCCATCGCGGCGATCTGCGTGTCGAACATGGGGTGCGGCGTGCGGCCAGTCAGGTTGTAGATGATCTCAAGATCCTGCCCGCCTGCATGAAAGACCTTCAGCACATCCTCATTGTCGACCATCAGGTCGAGCAGGGGGGTAAGGTCGATACCCGGCGCCTTGGGATCGATGGCGGCGGCTTCGTTGCTGTCGGCCACCTGTACGAGGCAGAGGTCGGGCCAGTAGCTGTTTTCGCGCATGAATTCGGTATCGACCGCGATGTAGGGCGATTTGGCGATACGGGCGCAGAATTGGGCAAGTGTCTTGCTGTCGGTGATCAGCGGATGGATTTGCATATGGTCTTCGATCTTATTATGGGCTGGCCCGTCGCTCACGGGCTCGTCAATGCTTGACAAGACCGCCCATAGCGGGGCTGCGGCACTTTGTCATTTCCGTAAAACGAAGCTGAAAGATACAATCGCCATGCACGCCTATCGCACTCATACTTGCGGCGCTCTTACCTCAGCCGAAGTCGGCAATGAGGTGCGCGTGTCCGGATGGGTGCATCGCAAGCGCGATCATGGCGACCTGGTCTTCATCGACCTGCGCGATCATTATGGCATGGTCCAGATCGTCACCGAGGTGGACGGTCCCGTCTTCAAGGTGATCGAATCGCTGCGCGCCGAAAGCGTGGTTACGGTCACCGGCAAGGTGGTGGCGCGCGCGCCTGAAGCGGTGAACCCGAACCTGCCGACGGGCGAGATCGAGATCCGGGCGCTGGACGCGGTGCTGCTGTCGGCTGCCGCCGACCTGCCGCTTCCCGTGGCGGGCGAGCAGGAATATCCCGAAGACATTCGCCTGCGCTATCGTTTCCTCGACCTGCGGCGCGAGACGTTGCATGCGAACATCGTCAAGCGGACCAAGGTTATCTCCGACATGCGCCGCCGCATGGAAGGAGCGGGCTTTACCGAATATTCGACGCCGATCCTGACCGCGAGCAGCCCGGAAGGCGCGCGCGACTTTCTGGTGCCGAGCCGCATCCATCCGGGGAAATTTTACGCCCTGCCGCAGGCGCCGCAGCAATATAAGCAGCTGCTGATGGTGGCGGGCTTCGACCGCTATTTCCAGATCGCGCCCTGCTTCCGCGATGAAGACCCGCGCGCTGATCGCTTGCCGGGCGAGTTTTACCAGCTTGACCTGGAAATGAGCTTCGTCACGCAGGAAGATGTGTGGAACACGATGGAGCCGGTGATCGCCGAGGTGTTCGAGCAGTTCGCGGAAGGGAAGCCGGTGACGCCTGCGGGCAGCTTCCCGCGCATCGCTTATGACGAGGCGATCCTGAAATATGGGTCGGACAAGCCGGACCTGCGCAACCCGATCCTGATCCAGGACGTGACCGAGCATTTCCATGGGTCGGGCTTCGGCATCTTCGCCTCGCTGGTGGAGAGCGGCAGCGTCATTCGCGCGATCCCGGCGCCGGCCGCTGGCGCGGGAAGCCGGAAATTCTTCGACGACATGAACAATTGGGCGCGGGGCGAGGGCTATTCAGGCCTTGGCTATATCAACATCAAGGACGGCATGCCCGGCGGTCCGATCGCCAAGAACCATGGCGAAGAGCGGACGGCGAAGCTGATCGAGGCGCTGGGGCTGGGTCCCAATGACGGCGTGTTCTTTGCGGCGGGCAAGGAAAGCCAGGCGGCGAAGCTGGCGGGTCTGGCGCGCATTCGCGTGGGTGAGCAGCTGGACCTGATCGACAAGGATCGGTTCGAGCTGTGCTGGATCGTCGATTTCCCATTCTATGAATATGATGAGGAATCGAAGTCGGTCGACTTCGCGCACAATCCTTTCTCTATGCCGCAGGGGGGCATGGACGCGCTGGAGCATCAGGATCCACTGACGATCAAGGCGTACCAGTATGACATGGTCTGCAATGGCTATGAGATTGCTTCGGGGTCGATCCGTAACCAGTCGCCGGAGCTGATGGTGAAGGCGTTCGAGAAGGTCGGCTTGTCACAGCAGGATGTCGAGGAGCGTTTCGGTGGGCTCTACCGCGCGTTCCAATATGGCGCGCCGCCACATGGCGGCATGGCGGCTGGCGTGGATCGCATCGTGATGTTGCTGTGCGGGGCTCAGAATTTGCGCGAGGTGACGCTGTTCCCGATGAACCAGCGCGCCGAGGACCTGCTGATGGGTGCGCCCAGCGCGGCGGAGTTCAAGCAGCTGCGGGAACTGCATGTGCGGGTGGTGGAGCCGCAGGCGAAGGCCTAATCGCGCTACCGTCATCCCAGCGGAAGCTGGGATCTCGGTCAAGATCGCACTTCGCCTCCTGAGATCCCAGCTTCCGCTGGGATGACGGGGCAGGGGCGGGGTAGCAGATTTGACTTTTCGCCGCTTCGGGCGTTGCCTTCCTCATCTGGACAGGAAGGATGGCGCGCATGGCGATCGACCTTGGCGACTACGAAAAAGGCAAGCCTTTCAAGGGCGACTATGAGGCGGAGCTGGACAAGCTGCAGGAGCGGCTGGCGAAGATCCAGGTTGCCCATGTGATCCATGACCGGCGCAGCGTCATCCTGTTCGAGGGATGGGACGCGGCGGGGAAGGGTGGGATCATCAAGCGGATGACGGCGCAATGGGACCCGCGCTATTATCGGGTCTGGCCCATCGCGGCTCCTACCGCAGAGGAATGCGACCATCATTTTCTCTGGCGCTTCTGGACCCGGCTGCCTGCGGGGCGGAACATCGCCGTGTTCGACCGCAGCTGGTACGGCCGCGTGCTGGTGGAGCGGGTGGAGGGCTTCTGTTCCAAGGGCGAATGGAAGCGGGCCTATGACGAGATCAACGCCTTTGAAAAGCAGCAGGCCGACGCGGGCACCAACATCGTCAAGCTGTTCGTCCACATCACCCAGGAAACGCAGGACAAGCAGCTGGCCGAACGGCTCGACACGCCGTGGAAGCGGTGGAAAACCGGAGCGGACGACTATCGCAATCGGGCGCGGCGCGGCGAGTACCTGGATGCGCTGGGCGACATGTTCGACAAGACCGACCGCAAATATGCGCGCTGGCAGGTGATCGACAATAATGATCGCAGGGCGGGGCGCATCGACGCGCTCAAATATGTGGCGAAGACGCTGGAGAAGCTGGTGCCGATGGACTTCCCGGAGGCAGACCCGGAGGTGGTGAAGCTGGCGCAGCAGGCCTTTGGCTACCAGCCCAAGTGAAAATCTATATAAAACAGTAAGTTGTAACAAAACTGTCATTAAAACCTAACTGCTCATTTACCATTGGGGCGGTACCAGCGCCGCATGTACGCGCCCATGATGCTCGACCCTTCCCCAAGCTTGCCGCACCGGCAGAGCCTGCCCTTTGTCACGGCGAGCCCGTCCATTCGGCTGGGGCAGCCGTTGAGCGAGGCGGTGGAGCAGTTTCAAGAGAACCCGTCGCTGCGCCTGCTGCCTGTGCTGGATGATGCGGATCGGCCCAAGGGCGCAATCTATGAGCGGGACATGCGGCAAATCCTGTTCAATCCCTTCGGTCACGCGCTGCTGCGTAATCCGAGCTTTGGCGGGCGGCTGGATGATCATGTGCGGCCCTGCGCCTCGGTGGAGCGGAGCGCGACGATCGAGATGCTGATCGACCTTTACGCGGCGCAGGGGCAGAAGTGCGAGGGGCTGATCGTCGTGGAAGATGGTCGCTATGCGGGCATGGTTGGTGGCCAGTTGCTGCTGAAGCTGGCGGCGGAACGCGATGCGCGTGTGGCGGTGGCGCGGGCGGAGCGGCTGGAGCGGGTGACGCGGGAAAGCGGCCTCTTCCGCGACGACATCGCGACGCTGATCGCTGACCTGGTGAACATGGCGGACATGTTGTCGCGGCTGGCGAGTGATGCGGCGGAACGGGCGGCGGATAATGGGCAGGCGGCGGCTGGCATGGCGGTGGCCGCGGCGCAGACGGCCGATAATCTGACGGGGATCGCTGGGTCTGCGAATGACCTCGGCCTCCTGTTCCAGTCGATCGAGGAAGAGGTGCGCCAGGCGGGGGCTGCGATCCGGGCGGCGGTGGAGCAGACGCGGCTGGGATCGGCGCAGACGGAGCAACTGCGCGTGCAGGCCAATGGCATTGGCGAGGTGACGGCGTTGATCGACGCAGTGGCGCGGGCGACGGCCACGCTGGCGCTCAATGCAGGCATCGAGGCCGCGCGCGCTGGGGAGGCAGGGCAGGGCTTTGCCGTGGTTGCGCGGGAGGTGAAGCTGCTGGCCGGGCAGACGCGGGAGGCGGCGGCGGAAATCGCGAGCCGGATCGAGCATATCCGATCGACGGTGGGCCATGTCGCGCAGGGCCATGGGTTGATGGGATCGGCGATCGAAAAGGCGGATCGGCTGTCCGCATCACTGTTCGACGCGGTCGCCCGTCATGGCGCTTTCAGCCGGGGAATCGCGGCGAGCATGTCGGAGGCGGGAGAATCCAGCGACCATGTCCGCGTGAGCGCCAGCCAGATCAGCAAAAATGCGAGCGCGGCAGTCGATGGGGCGCAGGCAATGCGCGAGGCGGCGGGACAACTGGCGGCGGAGGCGCAGCGGCTGGATGCGCGGGCGAGCCTCTTCATCGAGGCGATCCGGCACGATTGACGCACCCCATGCCGAATACGAAAATGGCTGGCATGCCGCGCAAATGCGGCTAACCTCTCCATCCAACAAGAAGGAGAGGAAAGCCATGCTCGTGATGTTCGTGGGCGCCGACCGGACCGAAACCGCCATCAATGCCGCGCAGGTCACCTTCGTATCATCCGTCACCGACGGCACCCGCATCCGCTTTGGCGAAGGCCGCAGCGTCACCGTGGTCGAACCGATCGCGCAGGTGATGGAGGATTTGAATCAAGCCTTGCGCCCGCACGAATAGCGCCGCGCTCTGGCGCGCGGCGTTCACCGATGCTTTGCGTCTGCCTGAGAAGCATCCTATACTGGCGGCTTGATGCCAGGACTCAGGATAGCAATGAAATCCAATTTCTTCCGGGGCGCCGTTGCCCTTGGCGCGCTCGCGCTCATCCCCGCCACCACGGCCGCGCTCGCGGACGGGGAAGCGAGCAGCTACAAGGCGCTCGACGAGTTCATGGACGTGTTCCAGAAAGTCCGCAGCGACTATGTCGAAAAGGTCGATGACGAAAAGCTGATCAAGGGCGCGATCGACGGCATGCTCGCCAGCCTCGACCCGCATTCCAGTTTCCTCGACGCGCGCGATTTCCAGAATCTGCGCACCCAGACAGAGGGCAGCTATGGCGGCCTTGGCCTGTCGGTCACGCAGGAGGATGGTGCGGTCAAGGTGATCGCGCCGACGCAGGATACTCCGGCCTGGCGAGCGGGGATCAAGGCGGGCGACTATATCACCCACCTCGACGGGCAGCTGATCTATGGCGGCACATTGGACGAAGCGGTCGACAAGATGCGCGGTGCGCCCGGGACATCGATCAAGCTGACCGTCGTGCGCGCAGGCCGCGACAAGCCGATCGAAGTGACGCTGACGCGCGAGATCATCCAGCTGAAGCCGGTGAAGTGGGAAGTGAAGAACGGCATCGGCGTCATCAATATCGTCAGCTTCTCCGCCAATACTGGCGCGGACCTGCGGCAGGCGATCCGCAGCATTGACAAGAGCCTTGGCCACAAGCCGACTGGCTATATCCTCGACCTGCGCTCCAATCCGGGCGGGTTGCTGGATGAAGCGGTGTCGGTGAGCGACGCTTTCCTGGAGCGCGGCGAGATCGTATCGCAGCGCGGCCGGGCGAAGGGCGATGTCGAGCGCTATTATGCCAAGCCCGGTGACGATGCGAAGGGGCTGCCGATCGTCGTTCTGGTCGATGCGGGTTCTGCTTCGGCGTCCGAGATCGTCGCGGGCGCGCTTCAGGACCAGCATCGCGCGCTGGTGATGGGTGAGCGCAGCTTCGGCAAGGGCAGCGTGCAGACGATGTTGCCGCTGACCAATACGACTGCGCTCAAGCTGACGACGGCGCGCTATTATACGCCGTCGGGTCGGTCGGTGCAGGAAGGCGGGATCGAACCTGACGTGCGTGTGCCGCAGCTGTCCGATCCCGATTACAAGAACCGGCCGAAGTTCCGCGAGAGCGACCTGCGCCGTCACCTGATCAACGAGATCAAGACGGACAATGCCGCGCTGGAGGAGGATACGAAGGAAGATCCCCGCTTCGCCATGACGGCGGAGGAGCTGAAGAAGAAGGGTGTCGAGGATTTCCAGCTGGATTATGCGCTGAAGACGATTGCGCGGCTGGCGGCGAAGCCGGGCGCGGTGGTTGCGCAGGCGCAGCCGGTGGGGAAGAAGGTGGTTCGGTGATTTGAGTGGTTGGTTTTTAGGGTGAAGGGTACTTCCTCCCTCTCCCCTTCAGGGGAGAGGGCCGGGGAGAGGGGCCTGAAACTCAGGGCATCCCACTCCCCCTCTCCCCCGCCCTCTCCCCGCCAGCGGAGCGCGGGAGTAAGGTAAGAAAATGCTGCACTTCGAACTCGTAACCCCCGAAAAGCTCGTCCGTTCGGAAGATGTGTATATGGTCACCGTCCCCGGCACCGAAGGCGATTTCGGCGTGCTCGAGGTCCATGCCCCGGTCATGTCGACC
>CBIHNV010000035.1:0-31024 GCA_966211835.1 uncultured Sphingobium sp. | reverse complement strand
AGCTCGCGCCGGGCGTGACGGCGGAGGAAGTCGCCGCTAAGACCACGGCTCATTACGTATGTAGGGTACGGCCAACATGAGCACCACTGCGGTGCGTTATGTCTCTCACTTCGGGGCGACGTGGATGACGGCGGCAAGGGTGACAAGAACCTCCTTGGTGGCAAGGGCACCAATGTCGACGGCATGCGGGCGATCGGCCTGCCGGTGCCGCCGGGCTTCACCATCACGATCGAAATGCGCACCCGCTATTATCAGGATGGGAGCGTCCTTCCGGAGAGCCCGAATGCGGATGTTGCCAACGGCATCGTCCGTATTGAAGACGTAACCGGCAAAAATTGCGGCAACGCAGCCGATCCGCTGCTCGTCTCCGTCCGCTCGTGCGCGCGCATTTTCATGCTAACATGATGGACACCGTCCTCAACCTTGGCCTCAATGACGAAACCGCCCCCGGGCTCGCCGCCGCGTCAGGTGACGAGTGTTTTCTCGCCTCGATCCGGTCCTCAAAGGTCCGGATCGTGATGACGTTGGCGTAATTTTCCGGCGAGGTGTCGATATTATGATTGTAATAATCGAGGCCTGCATCCGCGAGTTGCTTCGCCTGATCGGACGACAGCATGCCCAGCGTCATGCATGTTTCCATGCCCATCTGGCGAACACCCTTCACCATCTCGATGAGCTTGGGCATGTCCCGTTCCTTGGGATTGCGCCAAGCCGCGCCCATGCAGAAACGGCCAGAACCATGATCTTTTGCCTGCGCCGCCGCCTGCAGCACGGCCTGCACATCCATCAGCTTGGTGGCCTTGAGGTCGTTTTCCGCCTCGGTCGACTGGCTGCAATAGCCGCAATCTTCCGGGCAGCCGCCGGTCTTGATCGACAGCAGCGTGGAAAGCTGCACTCATTGCGCGGGAAGTTCGCGCGATGGATCGACTACGCCTCAAACATCAGGTCGTTGAAGGGCAGGTCGAACAGCGCGGCGATCTCCTCGCGGGTCCAATCGGTGCGGCATTCATTCATTTGTCGACGCCCGCCCGCGCCAATATCTTGCGTGCCTGCAAAAAATTTGGAGCATCAATCATTTTTCCTTCCAACATAAGCACACCCGCGTTTGGCGCTTGATGAAAGGCTGCCACGATCACGCGTGCCTGTTCAATCTGCGCTGCAGTCGGCGTGAAGGCGGCATTGATAATCGGAACCTGCAAAGGATGGAGCGCCATCACCCCCGTAAAGCCGTCATGAGCCGCGCGAGCGGCATAGGTGGCCAGACCTGCTTCATCCTTGACCGTGGGATAAAACGGCCTCGATCGCGGCTATCCCGGCAGCATGCGCGGCAAAAAGAGACATAGCCCTCACCATCTCGTAAGGAGCGGTAGGAACCATTTGGATGGCGGCTACCAACAGCGCGGATAGCTGCGGGCAGGTTCTCAGCACCCCAGGTCAGATCAACAAAATGCTGCCGGACCGCACCATAGCTGCTGAGTTGGAAGACCGCCGCAGGCGTCTCGGAAGCAATCGGCAAGATTGCTGCAACCGGGAGCATCTCCTATCTTGTCGATCAACGCAGTAACACTTGGCGCTGCTTCCGCCTTTGGCAGAGCGATCCCGTCAGGACGCCCAGGCAGCACGGCGCGAGATCGGTATCGGTCAAGTCGTTGATCGAAGTGCGACCCACTTCCTTCTTTGCTGGCGCGACAAAATCCTCCAGATCGAGAATCAGCGCATCGGTGCCGCTCGAGGCGGCCTTCGCGAAACGCTCGGGCCGATCGGCAGGGACGAAGAGCAGCGAGCGTAGGTTCAAGCCTCGCTGCCTTTGATCAACGTCATGCGCAAGCACTGGCATACGACCTCGTCGCGCTGGTTGATCAAGCGATGTGCGAAAGTGACTATGCCTGCGCCCGGACGCGACTTGCTGGGCTTGAGGTCCGTCACCTCGGTTTCAGCGCGCAGCGTATCGCCGATGAATACAGGCTTGGGCATCAGCAGCTTGTCATAGCCGAGATTGGCGACAAGCGTGCCGAGCGTGGTGTCGCCGACCGACAGGCCGATCATCAGCGCGAATGTGAAGGTGCCGTTGACGAGGATCTGCCCGAACTCGCTCGCCTTCGCGGCTTCCAGGTCGATGTGCAGCGGCTGCGGATTGTGCGTCATCGTGGAAAATAGAAGATTATCCGTCTCCGTCACCGTGCGCCGGATTTCGTGGCGCAGCGTCTCGCCAATCGACCATTGGTTGAAGAACTTGCCCGCCATCAGGCCCCCTCCCCCTTCTCTATCTTCACCAGCAACGTCCCTTCGCTTACCTGTCCGCCCTCGCTGGCATTGAGTTGTGCGACGGTGCCGTCAAACGGCGCGGTCAGGCTATGCTCCATCTTCATGGCCTCCAGCGTCAGCAGCTTCTGTCCCTTGGTGACGGCTTCACCCGCCGCTACGGCAACGGCAATGACGCGGCCCGGCATGGGCGAAAGGATCGCACCGTCCGACGCATCCGCGCCCGCAGCGCCAGCCGCGCGCCACGGCGTGAGACACCATACCTGGCCGCCCTGCGCCACCAGCACATCGTCCGCGCCCTCGCCGCCTTGGCGCGGATCATAGCTGATCGTCACCGCCTCCCCATCGAGCAGGAAGATGCCTTCGCTCCGCACCGGCGCATTGAGGCGAAAGCCCGCCAAACCGCCGCCCCGCGTCAGGCTAGCTGCGGCATCCGCCAGCGCGTGATCGCTTGGCCGGGCGGGCGGCATCAGCGCTTCGCCTTCGCGGCCGATCAGCCCGGTATCGATCCGGGCCGCAACGAAATCGGGATGCTCCAACGCTTTGACCAGAAAGCCTGCATTGGTCTTGAGCGGCCAGACTGCGCTCTCATCCAGGGCCTGCGTCAGGGCCGAGCGGGCGGCGTCCCGAGTGGGGCCATGAGCGATGACCTTGGCGATCATCGGGTCATAGAAAGGCGATATTTCCGCACCCTGCTCGACGCCGGTATCGATGCGGACACTCTCATCGCCCAACTCAAACGTATCGAGCCTGCCGATCGATGGCAGAAAGCCCTTGGCCGGGTCTTCGGCATAAAGGCGCGCTTCCATCGCCCAGCCGTTGATCGACAGTTCTCCCTGACTCTTGGGCAGCTTTTCGCCCGAAGCGATACGTAATTGCCATTCGACCAGGTCCTGCCCGGTGATCTCTTCGGTCACGGGATGCTCGACCTGCAGCCGGGTGTTCATCTCCATGAACCAGATGCGGTCGGCCTTTAGCCCTTCCGATCCATCGGCGATGAATTCGATCGTGCCTGCGCCGACATAATCGACCGCCCTTGCCGCGTTGACCGCCGCCCGGCAGACCGCAGCGCGCGTCTCCGCATCCATGCCGGGCGCGGGCGCCTCCTCGATCACCTTCTGGTGACGGCGCTGGAGCGAACAGTCGCGCTCGAACAGATGGACGACATTGCCATGGCTGTCGCCAAACACCTGCACCTCGATATGGCGCGGGTTGGTAACCCATTTTTCCAGCAGCACCTGGTCATTGCCAAAGCTCGACGCTGCTTCGCGCTGGCAGGAGAGCAGCGCGTCGGCAAAGTCGGCAGCGCTATCGACCTTGCGCATTCCCTTGCCGCCGCCGCCAGCAACCGCCTTGATGAGGACAGGATAACCGATCGCGTCGGCCTCCGACTTCAAACGCTCCGGTGATTGGTCATCGCCCAGATAGCCGGGCGTGGTAGGCACGCCCGCTTGGCTCATCAGCCTTTTGGCTGCGTCCTTCAGGCCCATGGCCGTGATGGAGGAGGGATTGGGACCGACCCAGATCAGGCCAGCGTCTGTGACGGCCTGCGCGAACTCGGCATTTTCCGAAAGAAAGCCGTAGCCGGGATGGACCGCCTGCGCGCCGGTCTGCTTGGCTGCGGCTATGATCTTGTCGCCTAGCAGATAGGACTCGCGCACCGGCGACGGCCCGATATGCACCGCCTCGTCAGCCGAGCGGACGTGCAGCGCCTGCGCATCAGCATCGGAGTAAACCGCGACGGTGCGGATGCCCAGACGCCGGGCGGTTCGGATGATCCGACAAGCGATTTCGCCACGATTGGCGATGAGGAGAGATTGGATCATGGCCCTCACATCCTGAAGATGCCGAACTCTGGCCGGTCGGCGATCGGCGCGTTCAGCGTTGCAGCGAAGGCGAGGCCTAGCACGTCGCGGGTTTGCGCCGGGTCGATGATGCCATCATCCCACAGGCGCGCGGTGGCATAATAGGGGTTGCCTTCATGCTCATATTTTTCGCGGATCGGCACCTTGAAGGCTTCGGCATCTTCGGGCGACCACTTGGCCGCATCACGATGGACGGTGGCGAGGACCGACGCAGCTTGTTCGCCACCCATCACCGAAATCCGGGCATTGGGCCAGGTGAACAGAAAGCGCGGCTGATAGGCGCGACCGCACATGCCGTAGTTACCCGCGCCAAAGCTGCCGCCGATCAGCACGGTGATCTTGGGCACCTGCGCCGTCGCCACCGCCGTCACCAGCTTCGCGCCATTTTTGGCGATGCCTTCGGCCTCATATTTGCCGCCGACCATGAAGCCGGAAATATTCTGAAGGAACAGCAGCGGAATGCGCCGCTGGCAGGCCAGTTCGATGAAATGCGCGCCTTTGACCGCGCTCTCGCTGAACAGCACGCCATTGTTGGCGAGGATCGCGACAGGCATGCCCCAGATGTGCGCGAAGCCGCAGACAAGGGTCGTACCGTAGAGCGCCTTGAATTCATGAAATTCGCTGCCGTCGACGATGCGCGCGATGACTTCACGCACATCATAGGGTGCGCGCACATCTTGTGGGACAATGCCATACAGTTGCTGCGGATCATATTTGGGCGGCTTGGCCTCGCGCAGGTTCAGGTTCGGCGTGTAGTCGGGCTGAAGCGTCGAGACGATATCCCGCACGATCGACAGCGCATGATCGTCATTTTCAGCGACATGATCGACCACGCCCGACTTGCGACCATGCAGGTCGCCGCCGCCAAGATCTTCTGCCGAGATCACCTCCCCCGTCGCCGCCTGCACCAGTGGGGGTCCCGCAAGGAAGATCGTCCCCTGATTGCGCACGATCACCGTCTCGTCGGACATGGCGGGCACATAGGCGCCACCCGCCGTGCAGCTGCCCATGACGCAGGCGATCTGCGGGATACCACGTGCGGACAGGTTTGCCTGATTATAGAAGATGCGGCCGAAATGCTCCTTATCGGGGAAGACGTCCGCCTGATTGGGCAGGTTCGCGCCGCCGCTGTCCACCAGATAGACGCAGGGCAGACGGTTTTCGAGCGCGATCTCCTGCGCGCGCAGATGCTTCTTGACGCTGATGGGGTAGTAAGTCCCGCCTTTCACCGTCGCGTCGTTGCAGGCGATCATCACCTGTCGGCCCGACACCCGGCCGATGCCCGCAATGATGCCCGCGCCCGGCACCTCATTATGATAAAGGCCGTTGGCAGCGAGTTGGCCCAGTTCAAGGAAAGGCGATCCCGGATCGAGCAGCCGCTCCACACGCTCGCGCGGCAGCAGCTTGCCCCGCGCCGTGTGCTTGGCCCGCGCGCTTTCCGAACCACCCTGCGCGGCGGCGGCGACCTTGCCATGCAGTTCTTCCGCGAGCGCTCGATTATGCGCCGCATTGGCGCGAAAGCCCTCCCCTTCCGGCGAGAGCTTCGTATCCAGAACCGGCGCGCTCATGCCCCGATCAACTCGCGGCCGATTAGCATGCGGCGGATCTCGTTGGTGCCCGCGCCAATGTCGAGCAGCTTGGCATCGCGCATATAGCGCTCCACCGGCCAGTCCTTGGTGTAGCCCGCGCCGCCCAGTGCTTGCACGGCTTCGAGCGCGGTCTTCATTGCATTTTCCGACGCCAGCAGGATCGCCCCGGCGGCATCGAAGCGCGTGGTCTTACCCGCGTCGCACGCCCTGGCGACGGCATAGACATAGGCGCGAGCTGAGTTGAGCGCGACATACATGTCGGCGATCTTCGCCTGCATCAGCTGGAACGCGCCGATCGGCTTGCCGAACTGCTTGCGCTCCCGGACATAGGGGATGACGACGTCGAGGCAGGCTTGCATGATGCCGAGCTGGATGCCCGACAGCACCGTGCGCTCATAATCAAGGCCGGACATCAGCACGCCGACGCCGCCGTTGAGCGGGCCCATGATATTGTCTTCCGGCACCTCGCAATCCTCGAACACCAGTTCCGATGTCGGAGAGCCGCGCATGCCGACTTTCGCGATCTTCTGCCCGATCGAAAAGCCCTTCATCCCCTTTTCAACGATGAAAGTGGTGATGCCCTTTGATCCTTCACCGGTCTTGGCATAAACCACCAGCGTATCCGCATAGGCCGCATTGGTGATCCAGAATTTCGTGCCGTTGAGGACATAACGGTCGCCCTTCTTCTCGGCCTTGAGCTTCATCGCCACGACGTCGGACCCGGCGCCCGCCTCCGACATGGCGAGGCTGCCGACATGCTCGCCAGAGATTAGCTTCGGCAGATATTTCGCCTTCTGCGCTTCGTTGCCCCAGCGCCGCAACTGGTTGACGCAAAGGTTGGAGTGCGCGCCATAGGAAAGGCCGATCGACGCCGACGCGCGGGCCACCTCTTCCTGTGCGACGACATGCTCCAGATAGCCCAGGCCAAGGCCGCCAAATTCCTCCTCCACGGTGATGCCGTGCAGGCCAAGTTCGCCCATCGCGGTCCATAATTCGTCGCGAGGGAACCAGTCCTTTTCGTCGATCTCGGCTGCCAACGGAGCAATCTTGTCGGCGGAAAAACGCGCCGCGCTCTCCCGGATCATGTCGGCATTGTCGCCAAGCGCGAAGTCGAAATCGGTCATGGAAGCTCTCCTGTCGATCCGCATTCTAGCGCGCCACATCTTTAAGGGAAAATTGAACTTCCCCTAACAACATCATTGATAATATCTATACACCTACTTCAGTCGCAAGTGCCGCATGCACCTAGCCGGGATAATTTATGCTTGACCGCTATCTTCTGCGCTATTTCCTGGCCGTCGTCGACCAAGGCAATTTTTCACGCGCCGCAGGCCATTGCAACGTGTCGCAGCCGACGCTTTCCATCGGGATCGCCAAGCTGGAGCGGACGCTGGGCATTGCCTTGTTCGTGCGCTCGAACCAGCGAGTGGAACTGACCAGCGGCGGCACCCGCTTTCTGGCTCATGCGCGGCGAATAGAGCGCGAGTTCAACCTGGCGATGCAATCCATGGACATGGCCGAGGCGCTGCCCGCCCTGCGCCTCGGCATCCTTTCCAGCATATCGGGCGATATCATCGCGGCATCCGTGGCGCGGACACGTCCGGAACGGCAGCACAGGTTTGAGCTGCTGTTCGGCACCGAACGGGAACTGACCGGGCACCTCGCCAAGGGGCGCATCGACATGGCGCTCACTTTGGTCGATCGCGGCGGCGACCGCTTTCTCGAGCAACCTATCTTTACCGAAGGCTATGGATTGGCGCTGTCGGCGGACCATCCGCTCGCCGCCTTGACTGAAATCAGTGCGGATCAGCTAGCAAATGATGTGATGATCGTACGCCGCCATTGCGAGGCGCTATCGGACACCAGTCGCTTTTTCACGGAACGCGGCGTTCGTCCGCATTTCGCTCTGCGATCGACTAATGACGAGCGAGTCATACAAATGGTCCGCGCGGGCTTAGGCATTACCGTGATGCCCAAGAGCTACCGTGCGGACGGCGTGGTGCGGCCTAAACTCACCGGATTTGACATGACGCGTACTTTGGGCTGGGCGGCGGCACAGGACGCGGAAGCCATGCTCTGCGAACCGCCACCGCTGCTCCGGGAGATCGGAAGTCAGCTTGTGGATGGAAACTAGGACATAAGGCCCATAGCTGACCGGTTCGCGCTCTACCGCGGCGTAGATGCCCGTACGTGCGTCTTTAGCGTTTAGCCGGATCACCTGTCGAAACGCAATAGAATTTTTCTTCCATACATTATGTTGACAACATATAAATGCCAATTATTATAAGGCTAATCCTATAGGTTTGCCGGAGATTGATCGATCCGAGCAGCAGGTAGTCCTTGTAAACACACCGATATTGCGCACCCGTGGGCTATGGTTCGCTCGTTTGTCGATGATTGCGTAGTCATCAAGGAGGGTAGTGGTGATAAGAACCTGTTCGTAAAGAAACAGGTAGCGCCGACTTTGGCGCCGCGGCATGCCCAGGCGCTCCAGCAGCCGGGCAATCAATCAAATCAGGAGATGGTCGGCGGGCCTCAACGAGGTAGCCTCGTTGTGTGGATCCGAAGAAAATGTCGGAACTTCCCGCCTTGCTGGCGCGGATACGGCATGCGCGCGGGTAAGAAACCTAATGTAAGTTGATGCACGCTGCCGCGCTATAAAGGCCGTGGAAGGCAGAAGAGGTGCTCGGAGAATCCAGGATTAGGCACTCCGATTGAGGCAGCTCTTCGATCATGTGGGGTGCAGGCATCATTTTCGACAGTTTGTTAGCTGCCAAATTGACGGCGGGTGACCCGTAGTTCTGTTGTGGAGGTTCATTGAACATGACGACGATCGATCGACGCCAAGCGCTTGGGTTCGCTACCGGCGCCGCTGCCACGCTCGCCGTGCCAGCGGGTGCCCGGCGGGTCAGCAATGGCCGTTTTTTGTGGGGCGCCGCCACCGCCGGCTATCAGATCGAAGGAAACGCACCGGCGACCGACATCTGGCTGCTGGAACATGTGACGCCGACCATCTTCGCCGAACCATCGGGCGATGCCGACGACAGCCTGCATCGCTGGCGCGAGGATATGGCCATTGCAAAGGCAATCGGCCTCAACTGCTATCGCTTCTCTGTCGAATGGTCGCGGATCGAACCGGACAAGGGTCAGTTCAGCATCGCCTATCTCGATTTCTATAAGGAGATGATCGACCATTGCCGCGAACTGGAGCTGGCTCCGGTCGTCACCTTCAATCACTTCACCACACCGCGCTGGTTTGCTGCCTCGGGCGGATGGACGCAGACCGACGCGGCAGCACTGTTCGGGCGCTATTGCGATCGTGTGGCCCGGGCAATGGCAGATGGCATCAGCCATGCCGTGACGCTGAACGAACCCAACCTCTCGCTTGGAGGAAACCTGTCGGCGTTGCAATTGGGTGGCGCTTCCCGGGCCAAGATGCAGGCGATGATCGCGGCGGCTGCCAAGGCCAGCGGATCGGATCGGTTCGATGTGCTCAACTTCGGCGATCCAGAGCCGATGATGCCCGGGGTGATCGCAGGTCACAAGACGGCCCGCGCGGCGATCAAGGCGGTGCGCGGCGATTTGCCGGTGGGCCTTAGCCTCGCCATCACCGACGATGTCGGCGTGGGACCGGGCAATCTGCTCAAGCGCAAACGCCAGATCGTCTACGAACCATTTTTCGCGCTGGCGCGGGACGATGATTTCATCGGCGTGCAGACCTATGGCCGGCAATATATCGGTATGGACGGCCCGGTAGATGTTCCCGCCGACATGCCAAAGCGCCCCAACGGCAAGGAATGGTTCCCCACCGCGATCGGCAACACCATACGCTACGCGCATCAGGCCACGGGTAAGCCCGTGCTGATCACCGAAAACGGCATCGACGCCAGCGATGATGCCGAAAGGCAGAAGTTCATTCCAGAGGCGATCGCCTCGGTCGAGGCGGCGATGCGCGACGGCGTGCCGGTCGAAGGCTATATCCACTGGTCGCTCCTCGACAATTTCGAGTGGATGCTCGGCTACGGGCCGAAATATGGACTCGTTGCGGTCGATCGCACGACCTTCAAACGCACACCCAAGCCCAGCGCCGCCCTATTCGGCCGGATTGCCAGGGCGGGCGGCACGGCTACGTGACAGCCTCCGTCTCCTGCTAGCCCCAACCGTCGGCAGGAAGCTGACGCACTGCTCCAGCCAGTCGCACATCGATCAATCTGATCTATCGAAATTTATTTTCTTGATTTATATTGTATGGAATAGGTTATCCATCTATGGGCGTATCTATTCCAAAGTTGGCGCAGAATAGTGTTGAACCTACGGATTTAGATCCTGAAACGAAACCTTCGGTACGATCGGAGCCGACGTGACCTTCAAAATTTGAAGCGGTTCCAAATGTTAGACCGAAGATCGCGAACGTTACGCTCGCGGCCTTCATGGTTTTACCGAGCCGGTTACTTTGCCAGCATGAAGACCGCCTTTTCAACGAAGTCCCAAAGGGGAGCGGCTTGAGGAAGATTGACAGGTCCTACGCCATTTCGGCTCCGCAAGGCTGGTTTTCAGTTGCCGGGATGTGGCTGGCGATTGGCATGGTCGCTGTGACGGTTGCCTACACGGTGCTGACACAGGCCCTCGCCATCATTCCGGTGGATGCTGTTGGCTGGTTGCTGCAAACCCGAGACTCGCAGGCTGCCATATTGCTGCTTTCGGCGGTCCGGGACCAGTTTGGCCTGTGGAACATAGCCATTGCGGTCGCTGCCTGCTTAATCGCGTTCACCGCCGCTTCTCGCTCGGCGACATATCGACGGACCTGGCGAATATTGTTTCGCCTTTCCGCGATCGGCCTTCTGGCATGCATCACAACTGCGCTGTGGCTGATATCCGCCGTGGCGGATTCGGGTGCATCGACGTCGCCATTGCGGTCCATGTTTCCTTACCCCAGCGCAGACGATCGCCCGGGTCGGACAGTGATCTATGGGCGGCCTGACGGGGTCGCCTTGGCGGCTGATCTCTACCTTCCATCGCACAAATTGCCGGGCCCAAAACCGGTTGTAGTTAGAATCCACGGAGGCGGCTTCGTATTGGGGAAGAGGGGGGCGAACGCATATACTCAATATCTGGTCGATCAGGGTTTCGCGGTGATGGATATCGACTACCGGCTCGCCACCCCGACATTTCACACTTGGAACATGGCGGTCGGTGACGTCGGGTGTGCCCTTACGTGGGTCGCGATTGAGGGGCGCTCGGTCGGCCTTGATCCAGATCGGGTCGTGACCCTCGGCGATTCCGCGGGGGGCAACCTCGCCATCAACGCGGCTTACATGATCGCCGATGGAAAGATGACGCCGACCTGTAACAGTTCCGCCGATCTTCCCAAGGTGCGCGCCGTCATCGCCCATTTCCCTGCGGTTGATATGATCCACGGAGCAACCGATACGGCGCTGGGCCGATTGGTTGGTCAATATTATGTCGGCGGCACCCCTCGCCAATTTCCCGATCGCTATCGCGCGATCGATTCCGCTTCTCATCTCTCCGATCGCGCCCCACCGACCCTGATCTTCCAGGGAAATCGCGATCATCTCGTATTGGCCGGACCCGTGAGGGCGTTCGCCCGTCGTGCCGAACAGGTGGGCGTCGATATGCGCTATGTCGAATATCCTACGCTCGAACATGGGTGGGGAGACTCAAACTATCCCACGCGAGCGAGTGGCGAGATCATGGTCGCATGGTTGCGGACCAGGTTTGGGAAATAAAGGCCCGTCGAATTCGTCGCCTTCACCCAAAAGCGGCAAGCGGAGGAAATCAGGAGAATATGATGAAATTATTGCATCTCGCGGGCCTGATGTCGGTTACGATATTGGCAACGCCCGCCGCAGCTTTGGCCCAGCCTCCATCGGCCGCGCCGCCAGAACCGCCATCGGTGCGTCTCTACGGCGATGCATTGAAGTGCAGCGCTAAAGCGGAGGTGTGGAACAACTTCGAAGAGGCGGGCCTTGTGGTTCGCAACGTCACATGCCCGACGATGACGCCGGTTCTGCCCGATCCAGACAAGGCGACAGGCGCTGCGGTGATCGTGGCACCGGGCGGTGCGTTCATGGCATTGGCGATCAAGAATGAAGGATGGGACGTGGCCCGCGCGCTGGCCGACCGTGGCATTGCCGCGTTCATTCTCAAATACAGGCTCCTGCCCACGCCCACGGACTTGGCCGAGGCGCGCAGGTTCATATCTCAGAAGGTCGCCGGGATCATCGCCAATCCCTATGACAATGAGGTCGTCAATATCAGCCTCGCCCCTACTGACGGCAAAGCCGCCGTGGCGTGGGTTCGCGCCAACGCCGCGAAGTACGGTATCGACCCTGACCATGTCGGCATGATCGGGTTCTCGGCAGGAGCCATGACCGTTCGCCGGGTGGGCCTCGATGCCGATGCCGCGTCGCGTCCTGCGTTCATCGGGTATGTCTATGGACCGCAAGACGCGGAAGTGGTGCCCGCCGACGCGCCGCCGATGTTCGACGCAATCGCGCTTGACGACAATCTGTTCTCATCCAAGGGTTTCCCGATCGTACAGGCCTATCTGGACGCCAAGCGGCCTGCCGAAATTCACGGATACCAGAAGGGCAATCACGGTTTCGGCCTTGGCGTTCCGGGCACTACCACCACCCTCATGATCGATCAATTCACAGCGTGGCTCCGCATGCAGGGATTCCTCACGCAAAAGAATGCCAAGTGATCCTTGAAACATTTTATTCGGGAGATAGCTGCGATGGGGACGACGCGGAGACAGTTTGGGATGGGCGTTGCGGCGGCGGCAGCGTTCGCTGGGGTCGATACCGTTGCAGCAGCAGCGGCGCGGCCCCAGGCAACTGATGATTTTATGTCGGTGGTTCATCCACAGCTGAGAGCGGCGGTTCAACAGGCGCAACCGTTGCTGGACAAGGATCCGCCGCTGACGGCGGCGACGCTAGCACAGGCTCGGTCGAGCGCAGATGCAATGTCGCGCGCGCAGACGCCGTTCCCGGACGTAGCTTTTGTCGAACGTTGGATCGCTGGTCGCGCTGGCAGCCCCGACGTCAGGATTTACGTCATCAACGCAAAGCCCGGTCTTGGTCGCCCCGGCATCCTGCACACGCACGGCGGCGGCTTCGTTCTGGGCAACGCCAAAAACGAAATCCGTCGGTTGCAGGGCATTGCACGGGAACTCGATTGCGCGATCGTAACGGTCGACTATCGCCTTGCACCCGAAACCATCTGGTCAGGATCGATCGAGGACAATTATGCCGGGCTGAAATGGCTGTACGCCAATGCATCGTCGCTCGGCGTCGACCGCAGCAAAATCGCGGTCATGGGGGAAAGCGCAGGCGGTGGCCATGCCGCGCTGCTTGCGATTACCGCCCGCGACCGTGGAGAGGTGCCGCTGGCCTTTCAGTGTTTGGTTTATCCTGAACTGGATGATCGTACCGGCAGCACGCGCATCCCCCCGGCCCATATCGGGAGGCTATTCTGGACCGCCCCGAAAAATCGCTTCGCCTGGGCGTCCTTTCTGGGCCAGGCACCGGGTGGGCGTGTTGTTCCGCCTGCCGTACCGGCGCGGGTCGAAAATCTGGCGGGCTTGCCGCCGACCTGGATCGGCACCGGCGGCATCGACCTGTTTGTCGAGGAGAACATCGCCTATGCGACGCGGCTGACGCAGGCGGGAGTCATGACCGAGTTAGTGGTCGTGCCGGGAGCGTTCCACGGTTTCGATCTGGTGCCCGACCTTTTGGGAATTGAGGTTCCGATCGTCGAGCGGTTTAAACGGGCAAAGATCGCGGCATTGCGGGATGCTTTGATCGACGCCTGACCAAGCGCCTGACTCTACGCGTTTCAACCACAGAGCGCTTTGAACCGGCACCAGGGAGATGCCGGGTTGAGGCGGCCTGCATGATAAGCCAGCTTGGCGGACTCGGGCTAAACACCCGGCAGCTTATAGTCCCGATACTGCTCCCGGAGCTTCGTTTTCAACAGCTTGCCGGTCCCGGTATGCGGAAGCGCGTCGACAAACAGGATATCGTCAGGCAGCCACCATTTGGCGAGCTTCCCCGCCAGATAAGTCTGGATTTCGGTGGCGCTCACCTTCGCATCCGGCTTCCGAACCACCAGTAGCAATGGCCGCTCGTCCCACTTTGGATGCGCCACCCCGATCGCTGCGGCCTCGGCCACGCCAGGACAGCCCATCGCAGCATTCTCCAGCTCGACCGAACTGATCCACTCGCCACCCGACTTGATGACGTCCTTCGCGCGGTCGGTAAGCTGAAGCTCGCCCCCAGGATGCAGCACGGCGATGTCGCCCGTGTCGAACCAACTCTCGGCATCGATGCAGGGTCCGCTTTCATCCTTGAAGTAGCGCGCCACCGTCCACGGCCCCCGAACCTGAAGCCGACCGGAAGTCTTGCCGTCGCGGGCAACCGCCCTCCCCTCGTCATCCACCAGCCTAAGCTCGATACCAAAGGGCGAACGCCCCTGTTTTGAGATAAAGTCCAGCCGCGCGTCGTAATTGCGGTCATCCCAATCGGCCGGTAAAGCGCAGACGGTGCCGATCGGCGACAACTCAGTCATTCCCCAGAGATGGCCGAACTGGACGCCGCGGTCCATATATTGTTCGATCATCGCGCGCGGCGCGGCGGAGCCACCACAGGAGATCATCGCAAGCTTGCCAAGATCGCGTTGCTCACACTCGATATGCTGCAGCATCGAAAGCCAGACCGTCGGCACTGCGCAACTATGGGTGACGCCCTCTTCGATGATCAGCTTATGGAGGACCGCGGCATCGTTGACCATCGAAAGAACAAGCTTTGCGCCGACTGCGGCGGCAGAGAAAGGCAGGCCCCACGCGCTGGCGTGAAACATAGGGGTAATCGGCAGGGTCACCGTCCGTGCCGAGAAGTTGAATACGTCCGGCTGAACCTGAGTCATCGTGTGCAGCAGGGTCGATCGATGCTCGTAAAGCACGCCCTTCGGATTACCGGTCGTTCCGCTGGTGTAGCAGAGCATCGCCGGTTCGCGCTCGTCGCCCTCATACCAATGATAATCGCCGCTTTCGGTCACCAGCAGCGTGTCGAATTCCTGGTCAAACACAAAGAAATGCTCGATCGAACTCAGCCTTGGTTTCAGCCGCTCGACAAGCGGCGCGAACGCCGCATCGTAAAGCAGCACGCGATCCTCGGCATGGTTGGCGATGTAGACGATCTGATCGTCGAACAGGCGCGGGTTAATGGTGTGCATCACTCCACCCATGCCGATCGTGCCAAACCAGGCAACCAAGTGGCGAACATGGTTGGCACCGAGCGTCGCCACCCGATCCCCAGGTTCTATACCCATCCGATCGAGCTTCTGCGCGAACCGCCGCGCATCGCCGACGACGCCCGCCCATGTGCTGCGGGTGATGCTGCCATCGGCTTGATAGCTGACGATCTCGCGGGGGCCATGCTCACGGGCCGCATGATCGAAGAGCCTCGTGAGGCGAAGGGGCCAATCCTGCATTCCGCCGAGCATTTCTTCTCCTGTTTATCTGCTTTTTGCGGCACACGCCAACCTGCGGTGCCGTCCTTGGATCAATCTTCCAGATGTTGCGGCAGACTCAGCAGGGACTCCGCCCTAGCCTCGCCCTCCATATATCATCCGATGGCCGCCTCGGATTTCCTAGCGGCGGACATCACCAACGCCGGTGCCCTTTTACAAAACGGCACACGGACCGAGAGATCCATTGGGACGACCACTCCTACCATCCTGCATGTGCATAAACTATAGCTAAGGTCAGGACGGTAATTTTGTCAATATATATTATGGAATGATATTTCTATTTAAAGATCGCCAGTCGCCGGGATGAGCCGCTGCGGGGCTTAGCCCGTAGTGGCAGATGATCCCGCCTCATAAGCGCATCAGCGTGGTTGGGGACGCTTTTAAATGGCTAAAACGTCCCGCTGTGATGGAACGCTTCTACCAAGGCTATTGACGGAATGATAATTCTATATCAAAATCCGGCGGCCAATCCCTGATAACGATTGGCAACGAGTTTGCCGATGCGGGACGCGAATGCGCGCCGTATCGCGCACGCGATACGAGACAACGGATCGATAAAGGAGTGGATATCTTGTGAACGAGGCGACGACCGAAGGCATGCCGCTCACCCATCCTATTTCCGCAACAGGAAAGGTTGGCACCGGTCGCCTTATCACCCTGCTGATTCTGCCTACCGTCGGCATGTACGCCACCTTCCAGGGCCTTCAGCAGATACTCATCCCTGCGCAGATGGATGCGCTCGACCCCGTCAACAAGGTGGCGAACCTGGGTTTATTGACGACACTCAGCGCCGTATCCGCCGTGATCTCGTTGCCAATGGGCGGTGCCGTATCGGATCGAACACGCAGCCGCTGGGGACGGCGGACGCCTTGGCTTGCCGCAATGGCGCTACTGTCAGTCGTCCTGATGATGTTCATGAGCCAAGCGAACGCATTGCTTCCTTTCGCTCTGATCTATGTCACGCTTTGGTTCACCATGAATTTCTATCAGGGTGCTCTTACAGCTGTGCTGCCGGACCGTATTTCGCGCGAAAAACGCGGCATCGCGTCGGCAATGATCGGCCTCAGCGTGCCGATCGGCATCATCTTTGGCGTGAACGTCGCGGCACGCGCGGACACGACAACCAGCTATGCGGCCATCGCGACTGCGTTCGTGGTGCTGACCGCCAGCTTCCTGATCTTTGCGCCCGAAGGCCCCTTCAGGCCTGAAAAACTTCCCCCCGTGGCAGAGAAAATAAAGCTTTCAAGGCGTATCGCCGACTTCTTCTCAAGCTTCCGGTCACGAGACTTCACGTTCGCCTTCCTGTCGCGCGCGCTGTTGTTCGTCGCCTATTTTTCCGTCAGCGGCTATCTCTTCTACTTCGTGCAGGACGAGATCGGGGCAGCCGCCTTGCCGCAGCACAGCGCGAAAGTCGCGATAAGCATATTGAGCACCGTCAACATGGTGGCCTGGATCGGCGCAATCTTCGTGGCGGGCTGGCTGGCCGACCGCCTGCAGAGGCATAAGCTGATCGTTGGCGTTTCGGCGATCGGGCTAGGCCTGTCGCTGATCGTCCCCGTCATCGCACCCAACTGGCACGGCATGCTGGTCTATTCGGTGCTGAGCGGCATTTTCTTCGGAACCTACATGGCGATCGACCTGGCACTTATGTCGTTCGTCCTGCCGGAGGAAGAGGCGGCGGGCCGCGACATGGGGATACTGGCAGTGGCGACGGCCGCCCCACAACTGGTTTCCCCGGCAATTGCAGGCGGCCTGATCCTAGCCTTCGGTTATGGCGCGCTCTATCTGTTCGGTGCTGTGACCGCCCTTGCCGCAGGGATCAGCGCATTCTTCATCCGGGGCGTGCGCTGAGGGTCGGCCAAGTCATTTTACCGTCAGACCTCGTCATTTGACGACCCGAAGAATGCGTAAAACTAAAGACAATTAGCGCATGATCCGATTCTGCCCAATCGGATCATGCGCTAATTTCCGCTGACGTCCCGCAGCTTCCGGGACAGGATCAATCTGGACAGCGCAGCATGACAACCGACCCATGGCGTGCAGACCGGTCGGCAGCTTCCGCCAATATCAGCGCCCTGACGCCGTCCCGCTCATCGGCCAAAGGACGTGATTTGCCCTCGATGATGTCCGCGAAATGCTCCACTTCGCTAGCGTAGGCGTCGGCGTAACGATCGAGGAAGAAGTTCTGGAAGCAGTCCCCCATGGCTCCATTCTGGGTCCACGTCTGCACGCTGGTCTCCAGCTTGTTTTCGGCCCGGATCAGCCCCTTCGACCCGAACGCCTCGATCCGCTGGTCGTAGCCGTAACCGCTGCGACGGCTGTTGGAGATGACGCACAGCTTGCCGCTAGCGGTGCGCAGCATGATCTTGGCGGTGTCGAAGTCGCCCGCGGCCCCTATTTCAGGATCGATCAACACGGAAGCGGAGGCGAATACGCTTTCAATCTCCTCGCCCAGCAGCCAGCTGGCCATGTCAAAATCGTGGATTGCCATGTCCTTGAAAATGCCGCCCGACACAGCGACGTAAGAAACCGGCGGGGGCGCGGGATCGTGGCTGATGATGTGGAGCGTCTCAAGCTCGCCAATCTCGCCCTGCTTCAGCCGCCGCTGCAGGCTGGCAAAGCTGGGATCGAACCGCCGATTGAACCCCAGCAGGACGTGGCGGTCACTGCCAATCAGCGCCTGTTCGACCTGAGCGGCGCGACCGGCGTCCTGATCCAGCGGCTTCTCGCAAAAGACATGCTTGCCCGCGCGGATCGATTCCAGCGTGTAGTTCAGATGGGTGTCGGTCGCGCTCGCGATCACGACCCCGCTGATCGCCGGATCGGACCAGACATCCTCGATCGATGACACGCGGGCGCCATAGAGACGGGCCAGCTCCTCGGCCCCGCCAAAGGGATCAACGACGCGCGATAGCGACAGGCGACCGTTGGCCGCGATGTTGGCGGCGTGAATCTTGCCGATCCGGCCCGCGCCTATCAGGGCGATCTGAAACATGGGAATACCTTTCCTAAAATCGACAATGTCGTTCGGACGGGGCGGAAATGCGCCCTCGCCTGTCATCGGTCGGCCTTCGCCAGTTCGGCTTCCATCATCTCACGCAACTGAAATTTCTGCACCTTTCCCGATACCGTCATGGGGAAGCTGTCCATGAAGCGAACGTAGCGCGGCACTTTATAATGTGCGACGCGGCCACGGCAGAAGGCGATGATCGCATCCGCATCCTCCAGTTCGCCGGGGCGCAGCTTGACGCAGGCCACCACTTCTTCCCCAAACCTGGCGTCAGGGACGCCGACCACCTGCACGTCCAGAACGGACGGATGGAGATAGATCAACTCCTCCAGTTCGCGAGGATAGATGTTCTCCCCGCCGCGGATGATCATGTCCTTGATTCGACCGACGATCCGCGCATATCCCTCGCCGTCGATGACGGCGATGTCGCCGCTGTGCATCCACCCATGGCGCACCACCTCCGCCGTTTTTTCCAGGTCCCCCCAATAGCCGAGCATCACTGAATAGCCGCGGATGCACAATTCGCCTGGCTCACCACGCATGACGGTGGTTCCGGTTTCGGGATTGACGACCTTGGCCTCCAGATGGGGCTGGATGCGGCCGATCGTGCCCACGCGGACTTCGATGGGATCGTCCAGCGACGTCTGGAAGCTCACCGGGCTGGTTTCGGTCATCCCATAGGCAATGCCGATGTCGCGCATGTGCATGCGTGTCATCACCTTGCGCATCAATTCTTCAGGGCAGGGAGACCCAGCCATCAGTCCGGTCCGCAGCGTTGACAAATCGAAGCGGGGGAATTCGGGATGCTCCAGTTCGGCGATGAACATCGTCGGGACGCCATGCAATATCGTGCAGCGCTCCGCTTCGACGGTTTCCAGCACCGCCAGCGGATCGAAGCCGGGCGAGGGGTAAATCATGGTGACGCCATGGACGACGCTCATGAGGTTGCTCATCACCATGCCGAAACAATGATAGAGCGGCACGGCTATGCATATCCGATCACCCGCGACCGCACCCATTGCTGTACCGCACATGGATGCATTATTGAGGACATTGCGGTGCGAGAGGGTTACGCCCTTGGGCGATCCGGTGGTGCCGCTGGTAAACTGGATATTGATAGGATCGCTCGCCTGCAGCGTCACGGCGACGCTGGCAAGTTCCGCTTCTGATGTTGGTGTCCGCGACGCGGCGACATCGTCAAAATCAAGCCATCCCGGACGCCGATCACCATCGATCTTTATCAAATAGCGGAGCGCCGGGAGCCGATCCGAGACGATTTCGCCCGGCCCTTCGCCAAAGCGGGTAACTAACGCCTCTGCCATGGCAACATAATCGCTGGTTTTGAATGATGCCGCGCAGATCAGCGCCTTCACATCCACCTTTGCCAGCGTATATTCAAGCTCACCTATGCGATAGGCGGGGTTGATGTTGACTAATATCATGCCCGCGCGGGCGGTCGCGAGCTGAGCAATGGTCCACTGGGCACAATTGGGCGCCCAGATGCCCACCCGGTCGCCCCGCCCTATGCCCAAAGCCAGCAGCCCCGCCGCGAAGGCGTCCGTCACCGCCTTCAGTTCCGACCAGGAATAGCGGACATTGCCATGACGCGCGACGAGCGCGTCGTCATCGGGCCAGCGCTGCGCTGCGAGTTCCAGCGCTTCTCCGATCGTGTCCTCCCGAAGGGGAGGATGCGATGCGCCGATAACATGGCTGAATTCACTAAGCGTCATCAAGCCCTCATCGGGTTATGCCGACCGGTATGGGAACCGATCGAGGATCGTCATTTCATGGTCGGGATCAGGAAGGCGTCCGAAAGAGCCGTTCCCGCAGGGGAAGCCGACGGACTAGGCCAGCGCTGGGTCACCGTTTTAACCTTTGTCCAGAAACGAACGCCCTCTTCCCCATGCTGGTTGTGATCGCCAAACCCCGAACGCTTCCAGCCGCCAAAGCTGTGATAGGCGACGGGCACCGGGATCGGCACATTGATGCCGACCATGCCGACATTCACCCGCGCCGCAAATTCGCGGGCGGCCTGGCCGTTGCGGGTGAAGATGGCGACGCCGTTGCCATATTGGTGCTTCGAAGGCAGAGCGAGGGCATCCTCGAAACTGTCGGCGCGCACCATCTGGAGCACGGGCCCGAAAATCTCTTCCCGATAAGCGCTCATGCCGGGCGTCACATGGTCGAACAGCGTCGGGCCGACGAAAAAGCCGTCCTCATACCCCTGAAGGGAAAAGCCGCGTCCGTCGATGACCAGTTCGGCCCCTTCCTCGACACCGGTCTGTATCCATTGTTCGATGCGGGCCTTGTGCTGGGCTGTCACTACCGGACCGTAATGCGCATCCGCATCGGTCGAGACGCCGACGCGCAGCGCCTCAATGGCGGGGATGAGCTTTGCCTTGAGCCGTTCGGCCGTATCCTGTCCGACCGGCACCACCACCGGCAGCGCCATGCAGCGTTCACCTGCAGATCCAAAGGCCGCACCGCACAGGTCGGCGACGGTCTGGTCCAGATCGGCGTCGGGCATGACGATGCCGTGATTTTTCGCGCCGCCCATGGCCTGCACGCGCTTTCCAGCCGCGACGCCGCGATTATAGACATAATGGGCGATGTCCGACGAGCCGACGAAGCTGACCGCCGAAATCGCCGGATGGTCCAAAATGGCGTCGACCATTTCCTTGTCGCCCTGAACCACCTGGAAAATGCCGTCGGGCAGCCCCGCCTCCGTCAGCAGCTCTGCCAGGCGGATGGAGGTGGACGGGTCACGCTCTGACGGCTTGAGGATGAAGGCGTTACCGCACGCCATCGCCACCGCGCTCATCCACAGCGGGATCATCGCCGGAAAATTGAAGGGCGTGATACCCGCGCCGATGCCGATCGGCTGGCGCATGGAATAGACGTCGATGCCGGGACCGGCACCTTGGGTATAGTCGCCCTTCAACAAATGCGGGATGCCGCAGGCAAATTCCACAACGTCGAGACCCCGCTGGATATCACCCCTGGCGTCGGCGATGACCTTGCCATGTTCCGATGCCAGCAGATGGGCAAGATCGTCCATGTCGCGTTCGACCAGCCGCTTGAAGTCAAACATGACACGCGCCCGGCGCTGCGGATTTACGGCCGCCCATGCCGGCTGCGCCGCCACTGCTGCATCGACGGCCTGTTGCAGCTCTTCGGCCGTGCCCAGGCCGACGCGGGCCTGCACCTTACCATTGTTAGGATCATATACGTCCCCGGTGCGGGCGGATACGGAACTGACCGCGCGTCCGCCGATGAAGTGGGGAATATTTCGCATTTCGGCTTCTCCCGGCAAGATTAGATGCTGTTCCGGCTCTTCATGAGCAGGTCTTGATATATTCAGTGGGACGAGCGACGATTTCGACGCTCATCGTTGCCCAGCCGCCGCCATGGAGAAGGTGCAGCATTCCATGGACGGGGCTGGACAGGCTTCAGACGCAGAGGACGCAATCCACCTTCACTCGACAGTTACCCATCCTTACCGGGTCGGTCAGGATAGGTCCTTCAGGGTCATGAAATTCCTGCAACGGATTCAGGGGCACGTCTTACTCTCCTATGTCCGGGCTTGCAGATATGCCGCGCGCGATCCAGTCATGTGCGGGATCATTGGCAAACACCCAGTTGCGACGGGGACCGGCCATCACGTTCAGATAATAAAGATCATAGCCATGCGGCGCCCCGACCGGGTGGTATCCGCGCGGCACTTTGACCACATCGCCATCCTCCACCGCCATCGTCTCGTCAATCGACCGGTCATCGGTATAGACGCGTTGGAAGGCAAAACCCTGCGGCGGCGAAAGGCGATGATAATAGGTTTCCTCCAGGAAGGTTTCTTCCGGCCACGCATCGCGATCATGCTTGTGGGGAGGATAGCTGGACCAATGTCCGCCAGGGGTGATGACTTCCACCACCAACAGGCTGTGCGCGTCCGCCTTGTCATCCAGTATGTTGCGTACGAAGCGCTGGTTCGTGCCATGTCCGCGCGTTTCCAGCCCCACATCTTCGGGCGCGATGACGCGCGGACGCCGATCACCGCCACCGGGCGCAGTGCAGATCGCCACTTCCGTGGCACTGGCGGCCTCAATGCGGTAGGATGTCCCGGCAGGAACATAAACCGACGTCGCGGGTCCCGCAAAAACGTCTGTCCGACCGCCCAGCTCGGCGAAACGCTCTTCGCCGGCCTTAACATCAATCACGCCGGACAGGATGACGAGGCACGCTTCCCGGCCTGCCTCTCCACCCTCATGGACCTGCCCCGCCGCCAGACGGAGCACCTTGAATCCGACATAACGCCAGCCCGCGCTTTCCGGTGTGACGTCTAGCATCACGCCGTGCGCGTCAGGATCGTGGCTGCGGACCTTGAGGTTCATGCCGCCAGCCCCACCTCGGCGGCGAGGCTTCGGAGTGTCTCGAGGCCCAGCTGCTGGTACACGCGGGGATTGGCGATCGCTGGATCCTGCTCTGCCTCAACCACGATCCAGCCGATGTAGCCGATGCGGGCCAGCGCGCCCAGGAATGACGCATAATCATAGGCGCCATCGCCAGGGGCAGTGAACATCCCACCGACCACGCCGTCGAGGAAGCTTGCGCCGCCAGCACGCAGCCTGTTGTACCGCCCGCGGCGTACATCCTTGCAATGGACATGGTTCACGCGCTCGGGCCGTTCACCGATGATCTTCAGCGGATCGATACCGCCGCAAAGGGCATGGCCGGTGTCGAGCGTCAAACCGACATGCTCGTCGGTGACATCGAAGAAGCGCCGCAACTCTTCGGCAGTCTCGACAACGGTGCCGAGATGGTGATGGTAGGCGAAACGCAGCCCGCGCGTGTTTACATGCGCCGCCACCGCGTTCAACCGCGCGCCGAAGCGCTCCCAGGCCTGATCGTCGATCCGGGGATGGACATCGAGGGGACAGGACCGGTCGCCATGTACCGCGTTCGACGTTTCGGCGAGAATGAAGACGCTCGATCCCATCGCCTCCAGCAACGCGAGATGGTCTGCCATGGCGGCGATTTCGGCATCGGCGTCGCGCGTGAGAAGGTTGGACGAATACCAGCCGCCGACGATATCCAGCCCGTGGGTGGCCATGATCGGTTTCAAGGTGGCAGGATCGCGCGGGAACTTGCAGCCAAGCTCCACCCCATCGAAACCGATCTGGCTGACGTCATTCAACAGCTCGCACAGCGTGATGTCGCCGCCCAGTTCGGGCATGTCGTCATTGGCCCAGGCAATCGGGCTGACGCCCCAGCGTATCGTCATGGCTTCCGCCTCTTCTTCATATCTTCATATCGAATGAGGGCCGCAGCGACTTCATCGCGGGCCGACACCTGCGGCACCGCGACGTCCCACCAATGCCCGCCCGACTGCGTCGTTACGGCCGGGTCGGTTTCAAGCACGATGACGTAGCTGGTCGATGATGCGGCTGCTCGGGCGAGCGCCTCTTCAAGCGAGGCAATGCCGGACACTTTTTCCGCACAGGCGCCCAGACTACGGGCGTGGGCGGCGAAATCGACCGTGGGGAGCGCTTCCTGCCGCGCATCGGCCAGCAGGTTGTTGAAAGGCCGCCCGCCTGTCGCCTGTTGCAACCGATTGATGCAGCCATAGCCGCCATTGTCGAGCAGCACGACGATGAGCTTGAAACCCAGCATGACCGACGTCGCCAGCTCTGAATTCAGCATCAGATAGCTGCCGTCACCGACAAGGACGAATGTTTCCCGCGCGGGGTCGGCCATCTTCACGCCCAGGCCGCCGGCAATCTCATATCCCATGCAGGAAAAGCCGTACTCGACATGGTAGCCGCCTGGCTTCTTCACGCGCCATAGCTTGTGCAGTTCGCCCGGCAGGCCACCGGCCGCTCCCACCACGACCGCGTCATCGGGCGCATGCCGTAACACCGCACCGATCACCGCCGCGTCGGAAGGAAGGCCATCGCACGGCGCCATCGCCGCGTCGGCCGCCTGGTTCCAGCCCGCCATGGCAACGCTATTCTCCCGCTCCCAGGCCTGTGGAACGCGCCAGCCCGCCAGCGCATCGGCCAGAGCCTCGATCACGACGCGCGCGTCGCCCACGACGCTCTTCGCGCCGTGCTTGTGCGCGTCATGCGGCGCGACATTGACCTGGAACAGATCGCCCTGGAACAGCGTGCGTGACCCCGTGGTGAAATCCTGCAGCCGGGTGCCGATGCCGATGATGAGGTCCGCATCGAGCGCGGCGCGATTGGCGGCGCTGGTCCCGGTGACGCCGATCGCGCCAAGCAACTGGCCGTGACTGGCGATGAGCGCACCCTTCCCCGCCTGCGTTTCCGCAACGGGAATGCCTGTGGTCTCCGCCAGCGCGGCTAACGCATCTTCGGCGCGGGAATAGAGGACACCGCCGCCGGTCACGATCAGTGGCCGCTGCGCGGCACGCACCGCCTGTACCAGCGCGTCAAATTCCGTTTCGTCGGGGCGGGGTCGTCGCTGCCGCCACAGGCGCGGTTCCAGGAAGCTGACCGGGCAATCGAAAGCCTCCGCCTGCACATCCTGGCACAGGGACAGGGTGACGGGACCGCAACGGGCCGGGTCAGTCATCACCGCCATGGCGCGCGGGGCGGCATCCAATATCTGTTCGGGCCGGGTAATGCGGTCGAAATAGCGGCTGACCGGGCGGAAACAGTCGCTGGCGCTGACCGTCCCATCGCCGAAATTCTCAATCTGCTGAAGCACGGGATCGGGCAGGCGGCTGGCGTAGACGTCACCGGGCAGGAACAGCACCGGCAAACGGTTGACATGGGCAAGCGCGGCGGCGGTCACCATATTGGTCGCGCCCGGCCCGATCGACGTCGTGCAGGCCATTGCCCGCTGGCGACGATTTGCCTTGGCGAAGGCGATGGCGGCATGCGCCATTCCCTGCTCATTATGGGCGCGATAGGTAGGAAGACCATCGCCAATGTCCGCCAGCGCCTCCCCGACGCCTGCGACATTGCCATGGCCGAAGATCGCCCACACCCCAGCGAAAAAAGGTTGCTCGACCCCGCCGATCTCGACGCGCTGCGCCGCCATCCAGCGAATGAGCGCCTGCGCCATGGTCAGCCTGACGGTTTCTCCGCTCATAGCGCCTGTGTCCGCCTTGCGTCGCGCCATGCCTGTGCCAGCATGTTGAAACTCGCGGCCATCTGCGCGACGGCCTCTTCATCGTCGATCTCATCCTTGAACCAGCGCATGGCGGGCTCCACCCATATCGTTCGGCCGACAGCGAAACCCTTGACCAGCGGGTGCTCAACGGCGGCGGAAAAGCTGGTCAGCAAGGCGTCCTCTTCCGATGCCAGCCCCAGCAGCAATATACCGCGGCAGTAGGGATCGCGCGCCGCGATTACCCGTTCGATGGCCGCCCAGGTCGCCGGTTCGACCGCTGGCTCCAGCTTCCACCAGTCGGGATACACGCCCAGATCATATATATGCTCGATCACCTTGGCCACCGTGTCAGTTTCGACCGGGCCGCTCTTGGAGGCGATGACCTCCAGCAATAATTCGTGCCGCCTGTGCCGACATGCCTCGAACAGGTTGAGGATCTGCCGGTCCTGATCGGCGCGAAGCTCCGCCGGATCATCGGGATGATAGAAAACCAGACATTTGACCACATGGTCGAGCGGCCAGTCGGCCAAGATCGTGGCGGCTTCGCGCCCGCCTTCGAACCGCAAGGGTCGCGATCCGGGCAATTCGATCGGCCGACCGATCCAACAGGTCGTGTCGGCAGCCATTTCCAGCGCGGTCCGTCCATAGCGGCCGTCGGCGAGTAGCCCGAAACCGGCATCGCCACCGGCAACCTCAGCCATGGCTTGCAACGCCAATTCCTTGAACCGCGATACGCGATGCAAGTTGTTGGTGCCCAGTTCCTCGACAAGTTCGTCAAACTGGGCGCGATGGTCGATCGCCAGCACGGTCAGGTCGCCATGTTCCGCCAAGCGATTGGTCGCCCAATGCGTATGTTCCAGCGCGGCGCTGTCGCGCAGGCGCGCGGGCCAATCGCTGCGCGAAAGGAACACTCGCAGTTCCTCCCAGCTCGGCTGGGCTGGGGCGCAGCCGTGCCGCGACACGACGATGGCACCGCAGGCGTTGCCATAGGTGCAGCATTGCTCGATGCTTTCATCACGCAGCCAGCCGCGCAGGAACCCGGCCATGAACGCGTCCCCTGCGCCCAGAACGTTGAACACTTCGATGGGAAAGCCCTTGCCGACAATGCCCTGGTCCAGATGGTCCGGTATCGCGCCTGGCAAGGCGACACATCCGTCCGATCCGCGCTTGCACACCAGCAGCGCGTCGCTGCCCGCGCGGATTTCGCGCAGGGCCGCGATGGTGTCGGTGGTGCCGCCCAGAATGTGGATTTCCTCCTCCGTCCCGACGATGAGGTCGCACAGGGGCAGGATTTCCTGCAAGTCCTGCGTCACCCAATCGCTCGAAACGAAACGGTCTTCCCCATTGTCCTTCGACGCCAGCCCCCACAGCACTGGGCGGTAATCGATGTCGAAGATGACACGGCCGCCAGCCGCCCTGATCGCCTGCACCGCTTTCAATGTGGCGGCGCGGACGCCCGGCTGCGAAAGATGCGTGCCGTTGATCAAAAGCGCGCCGGCGGAGGCGACGAAATCGGGATCGATATCCTCTTCGCACAGCGCCATGTCGGCGCAATTTTCACGGTAGAAGATGAGCGGGAAACGATCCGCATCGCGAATGCCCAGGATGACGAGCGCGGTCAGCCGATCTGGATCGCTGATGACACCGGTGACATCGACCCCCTCCGCCGCCAGTTGCTCAATAATGAAGCGCCCCATATGGTCGGACCCGACACGCGTGATAATGCCCGTATGAAGCCCCAGCCGCGCTGCGCCGATGGCGCTGTTGGTGGGGCTGCCCCCGACATATTTGGCAAAGGAACCCATATCCTCCAGCCGCCCGCCGACCTGTTCGCCATAAAGGTCGATGCCTGAACGGCCCAGGGTGATAAGTTCCAGGGCGCGACCGTCCGTCGAAGTGCCGCTCATTGCCTGCCCCCGTTATGGATGGATGAGGACGGGGCGGTGTCGTGCCGGTCGATCGCGGCCAGGATGTCGGCCACCACGTCGCGGCTGCGGAACTGCAACGACAGCCGATCGGCATCCGTCAGCAGTTGAACCATGCAGACGAAGACCACATCATTTTGCGGATCAGCCCAGAACCAGCACCCCGCGGCGCCATCCCAGAAATAGGTGCCGCGCCCCAGACGCACGCCCGCCTGTTGCGGATCGGTGATCGTGACGCCGTTATAGGCATATTCATAACCGGGCCGCAGAGAGTGCGGCGGCGTGCCGAACCCGCCAATGAGCAGATGATTGGGCGTATGGCTGTGCATCATCAGGGCGGCGGCTTCGCGGCTGATGATCCGCTTGCCATCCAGTTCCCCCTGCCCCAGCAACATGCGGCCAAAGCGCAGATAGTCGCCAGCGGTCGACGCCAGGCCACCCCCGCCCGACGCGAGGAGGGGCGCGCTGTCATAGGGAAGCACCACGTCCCGAGGCGTCAGGCCAGAGATATTCTCATAATGGAGTTCCTCGTCATCGCGGCTCACTTCGATCAGCGTGTCGCCCGCCAGCGAATAAAGCGTGGCGAGACGGTGGCGCTTTTCTTCGGGCACGACGAAGTCGGTATCGACCATGCCGAGCGGATCGAAAATGCGTTCGCGCATGAAGTCCCGCAGGCTCATGCCGCTCAGGCGCTCGACGATGATGCCCTGCACGTCCATCGATGCGCCATATCGCCACCCGGTGCCCGGATGGAAAGCAAGCGGCACCTGCGCCAAACGCTTCAAATACTCCCGCGCACTGATGTCATGGGGGATTGCCGGAACATGGGCGGCACGAAAAAGGCTGTCGACCGGCTCGTCGGTAAAACCATAGGCGAAACCGGCCTGGTGCGTCATCAGATGCTCCAGGGTCGGCGGACTGGCGGGGGGAACGAGCGACAAGGTGTCGGGGAACAGGCCCTGCTCAAGCACCAGCAGGTCGGCGAGTTCGGGCAGGTGATCGGCAATCGGGTCGGACGGCGACCATTTACCTTCGTCCCAGAGGATCATCATCGCGACCGCCGTTACCGGCTTGGTCATCGAATAGAGCCTGAAGATAGAATCTTCCTGCATCGGGTCGCGCGCAGCGACGTCGCGCCAACCGATCGCTGAACCGTGCACGGCGGTATCACCCCGCCATATAGCCGTCGCCGCACCGCTCAGCAATCCGCGCTCGATTGCATCGCTCAGAAGCGCGTCCACCTTGAACCAGTCCTGTGCCGGGTGAATTAGAGCGTCTTTCGCAATATCGGTGAATTGGCCCGGCAGCTGCCCCACCATCCCTCTCCTCTGGAAATTACATTCCATGATATATTGGATCAGAACGTTCAGTGCAATAGCTCAATCGGAAGCTAGGTGCTTTTTATCTGCTCCTGATCCGATGCCGCTTCATCACGGCGGGCAGCCGCACCAATGGCGAGCGACTGGGCCAGGCACATCGATGCGGCAAGCGAGCGAAAGCCGCGCACTTCGGACTCGCGCACCTGAAGGATCAGATTCGCGTCTCTGGCTATCGGGCCGATGACGCTGTCGGTGATTGCGATGACCGGGCAGCGACCCTTTGCCGTCTCGACCAAATTCAACGTTTCGTGACTGTAGGGCGAAAAACTGATTGCCAGCATGACGTCGCCGGCACCAAGCCCGCCGACCTGCTGGATCTGAAGCCCAGCTAGTCCATCGACAAGGACGGTTCGCTTGCCCGCCTGTCCCAGCATATAGGCGAGGTAAGTCGCGACAGGGAATGAACGACGAAACCCCGCCACGAAAACGGTCTCCGCCTCGTGAAGCATCTCAATCGCTTCGGACAGTTCGCGCAAGCCTACCGCGTGATTTAAATTTTCCAGGGCAAGAATATTTCCTTCGACGAATTCCGAAAGCAGCTGGCGCGGGCCTTCAGCTTCCCCGGTAGTCCCGTAGCGATGCTGCCGGATCCGTTCGGCATAGCCGACGGAGCGATCCTCACGCAGCAGGCCATCGCGCACCAGGCGCTGCATCGGGGTGGCACCTGAAAAGCCAAAGGCTTGGGCAAAGCGGACGATGGCAGACGGTTGAACGCCGCTGCGCTCCGCCACCACAGCCAAGGTTTCAAAGGCTATGTCGTTCGGTTCGTCCAGAATGTGTCGGGCGATGCGCTGCAGCCGGTCACTGAGATCATCGTAGCGCGCACGGATCACATCCAGAAACTCGTCCAGATCGCGGGGTTGTGAAACATTTTCCAACATCTAGGTTTTCCTTCTGGGACACAAAGTCAGGGACCAGCGGCAAGAGGGGAGAGAACCAATCCCTCTGACTTTCCGCCTCATTTAGAACACAAATTCTCGATCGCAAAAAAACAATTTCACTTGAAGCGATCACCACCTATGGCCTGCTCTTAGGGCGCTGCGAGGGATCAGCTGAGTAACCGGGAGGACAGGCGCCGCTCCTTAAAACGACGGAAAAGTATAGCGATCCTCTCTCAGTCAATTGCGCTTTCCCGATGGTTTCCACGCGCTACATACAAGTTCCTTATTATGCCTTTCGTCATTCTCGAACGCGGAGCTCGTAGGGCGTAGCGAAGCAGGCCATTGCTTATTTATTCAGCAGCGAACGCCGCTGGGGTCTCGTATGAACTCTCGACGTAGCCGTTCTGCATCGGCTTGCCCGGGGCGATATGGTGCCACTCCACCCCAATCTTCCCGCACTAGGCGAGGACGGCGTTCGAGGTCAGCTCGGTGCCGTTGTCGCTGACAATCATCCCAGGCTTGCCGCGTTCGGCGATCAGGTCGGTGAGCTCACGCACCACCCGACGCCCCGTCGCCAGCTGATCATGGACGAAGTCCAGGTTCCACCGCTGGTTGGGTCGCGCCAGCACGGGAGCTGGTGCCTGTGCACCGATGGCACGGCGCCGGTTCCGCCTGCGTCGGACCGCCAGCTTCTCCTCGCTGTAGAGTCGCTGCGTCTTCTTGCGGTTGATCACCACCCCCTCTCGCCGCAGCAGGATGTGCAGCCGACGATCGCCAAACCGGCGGCGCTGCTGCGCAAGCTCACGCAGCTTCGACCGAAGATCGGCATCATCTTCCCGCTGTGACCGGTAGCGCATGCTCTTCCGGTCAGCGCCAATAACACGGCACGCCCGCCGCTCGCTCATCCCCAGGACCGCCTGAAGACGCGCGACCGCCTCTCGCTTGGCAGCGGGCGTTACCAATTTTTTGCGAGAAGATCCTTCAGACCGGCATTATCCAGCATCGTCTCGGCCAGCAGTCGCTTCAACTTGGCGTTCTCGTCCTCGAGCGCCCGCAGCCGCTTGGCCTCCGAGACCTCCAGGCCGCCATACTTAGCCTTCCAGTTGTAGATCGTCACTTCTGACACGCCGTGGCGACGAGCCAGATCGGCAGTCTTCGCGCCAGCCTCCTGCTCCTTCAGCACGCCGATGATCTGCTCTTCGGTGAACCTTGTTCGCTTCATTCGTCCGTCCTTCCATCAGGCCGGACCCTAATCAAGCTTGGAGGAAAATCCGGGGGTCACACCGTGGAAATGCGGAAAGCCCGCTGATCGGGAGGGATCATCGGGCGAGGTCACTGCGTGCTATTGGGCAGTTATTGGGTTGATGCTTGCCTATGGTTGCGGGAGCAGGATTTGAACCTGCGACCTTCAGGTTATGAGCCTGACGAGC
>CBIHNV010000034.1:0-31697 GCA_966211835.1 uncultured Sphingobium sp. | reverse complement strand
AAAACATGTTGCACTTCAAACGTGAATCTACATCCCAGCTTCCGCTGGGATGACGGATGTGGTCGGGTTGACGAATGTTGCGGGCGGGGCTGCCGAAGAGCCATGACTTTCCTGCCGGAACTGGCGTAAGGCGCTCACCATGGCTCGAACTCCCCGCCCCGCAGACATTCCCGGCCTTCCAGCGCGCCGTTCCGCTTTACGGCTTCTCGACGCGGTTCTGCGCCGGGGTGATCCGCTGGAGCTGGCGTTGCACGGGGCAGCGCAGGGCTTGCCTGCCGCCGATCGGGCGCTGGTTCACGCCATTGCCGCTGAGACGCTGCGCCATCTGCCAGATCTCGATGCGCTGATCGACGGGGCGACTCGCCAGCCGCTGCCGGATGATGCGAAGGCGCGCATGGTGCTGAGGATCGCCCTCATCCAGGTCCTGGCGCTTGGCACGGCGCCGCATGCTGCCATAGCGACCGCCCTGCCCCTGGTTGATGGCGGACCACGCAAGTTGGTGCATGGCGTGTTCGGCACGGTGACGCGCGCCGAGCCGTCCTTGCCCAATCCGCCGACATTTCCGGGAGAAGTCAGCGCGCGTTGGGAAGCGCAGTGGGGGAGCAGCATGCCCGCCGCCGCCGCAAGCGCCTATGCCGTGCGTCCACCGGTTGACATAAGCCTGCGCCATCCGGCCGATACCGCGAGCTGGACCGAAAAACTGGGGGGCGAAAGCTTCGCTGTGGGGCATGTCCGACTGCCCGATCATGCATCGGTGACGGAGTTGCCCGGTTTCGCCGAGGGCGCGTGGTGGGTTCAGGATATCGCCGCGTCCTGCCCAGCCCGCCTGCTTGGACCGGGCGAAGGCCGCACCGTGCTCGACCTCTGCGCGGCGCCCGGTGGCAAGACGATGCAGCTCGCCGCCGCAGGATGGCAGGTGACTGGTCTGGACCAATCGAAGAAGCGGCTGGAACGGCTGGGCGAGAATCTGGCGCGCACCGCGTTGGACGCCAAGATCGTGCAGGCCGACCTTCGTCAATGGGAGCCCGCAGAGCAGGCGGACGCCATCCTGCTCGACGCGCCCTGCACCGCCACCGGCATTTATCGCCGCCATCCTGACGTGCTACATCGTATCGGCCCGCGCCAGATCGGCGAACTGGCGGAGCTGCAAGCCGAACTGCTGGGCCGCGCCGCCCAATGGCTGAAGCCCGGCGGCACCTTGATCTATGCCACCTGCTCGCTGGAGAAGGCGGAGGGCGAGGAGCAGCTCAAGGCATTTCTGCGCAATAACGTCGAATTTGACCTTCTGCCGCCTCAACAAAGCGAACTGCCGCAGGGCATTTCGCCCGATGCGGAGGGCTGGCTACGCACTTTGCCCGATACGCTCGCTGACAAAGGCGGCGTGGACGGCTTTTTCGTCGCCCGCCTTGTTCGTGCGCCCCAATGAACTAAGATCAGGGAACGTCTGAAAGGCACCGCTTGCGCCCGACCGAGCCCCTCGCCCTGCACCATAGCTGGCCGCTCTATGACCTGCGCCAGCATCTCGCGTCCGTGTCACTGGACGAATCCACCGTGCGGAATGATCAGGCGCTGGCCGAACGCGGCATCGGCCTGTGGCAGTGCGATCTGAGCGATAACAGCTTGTGCTGGACCAGCGGCGTCTATGACTTGTTCGGCATCGAAAGGGGTGTGGCGGTTCCGCGCCCTCTTGCCGCATCGCTTTACCAGACCGACTCGCGGGAGGCGATGGAACAGCTACGCGCCTACGCCATCCGTCATCGACGTGGCTTCACCGTGGACGTCGATATCCGGCCGCTGGATGGCGGCGAATGCACGATGCGCCTGATCGCCGCCCCGATCCTGGATGGTGCGCGCGTCGTCGGCCTGCACGGCGTCAAACAGTTCCTGCCGCGCGGATCGGCGGGATCATGCGGCCTTGACCCGACCATTTTCAGCCTCACCTGAAATCCTGCGTTCGATGCGCGAAAAAGCCTGTGGATAAGGTGGAACTGCGGCGTTGCCCTTGATCCGTGGCGCGGCTAGAGCCGACTGTTGATGACCAGCCCGATCCTTATCTCGCCTTCCATCCTGTCCGCCGATTTTGCCCGCCTGGGCGAGGAGGTCCGCGCGATTGACGAGGCGGGCTGCGACTGGATCCATATCGACGTGATGGACGGCCATTTCGTCCCCAACATCACGATCGGCCCGGCTGTGGTGAAGGCGCTGCGCCCGCACAGCAAGAAGCCCTTCGACGTCCATCTGATGATTTCGCCAGTGGATCAGTATCTCGACGCCTTCGCGCAGGCCGGGGCTGATATCCTGACCGTGCACCCGGAAGCGGGCCCACATATCCACCGCTCCATCCAGCACATCAAGTCGCTGGGCGTGCAGGCGGGCGTGGTGCTCAATCCCGGAACCCCGGCCAAGATGCTCGATTATCTGATCGATGACGTCGACCTGATCCTGGTGATGAGCGTCAATCCCGGCTTTGGTGGACAGAGCTTCATCGAGAACCAGCTGCGCAAGATCGAGGCGATCCGCAAGATGATCGACAAGAGCGGGCGGGACATTCGGCTGCAGGTCGATGGCGGCATTGACTTCACCACCGCGCCGCGCGCGATCGAGGCGGGGGCGGATGTGCTGGTGGCAGGCACCGCCACCTTCCGGGGCGGACCGTCGGCCTATGCTGACAATATCCGGAAGCTCAAGGGCGGGTGAGCGACAGGCGGCGCATCCCCAGCCCTTCGCTTGCGGATACGGCGGAATCTGAACCAGCCGAAAGCGGGATCGAACAGGGCAAGCGGCTCATCCGCGTGGCGGATGACAAGGGCCTGTCGCTGGCCCAGCGGATCGCCAACCGATTTTACCTGATGAGCTGGAAGACGCCGATCCACGGTCGGCGGCTGAAGGGAAAATATCCGCTCAAGCTGCTCGCGGTGCCAGATGACGAGATTGCGGGCGACGCGAAAGCGGGACAGGCGATCCGCGCTGGTTATTTCCTGTTTCGCGGGCTTAAGCAACCGCTCAATACGCTGGAATTCGACCGGCTGAGCGTCATTCCGGCCTTTGCCGATTATCTGCACAGCTTCGCCTGGCTGCGCGACCTGTCATCCGCCGCCACGCGCGAACAGGGCGCGCCGGTTGCCGAAGCCGTGCTGCGCAAATGGCTGGAGGCGCATGCCGAAACGCCGAGCGAACCGGCCTGGCGGGCGGACAATGCGGGATGGCGGCTGCTTTTCTGGTCGGCCCATGCGCCGCTGATCCTGTCATCGAGCGACCTCGTCTATAGATCGCTGGTGCTGAACTGCATCGCGCGGACGGCGCGGCATCTGGATCGTGGCGCGGACAAGGCGCCGCTCGGCCTGCCAAGGCTCGTTGCCTGGGGTGGGATCGTTGCCGCGTCGATGCTGCTGCCGGGCGGCGCGGCGCGGAAGATTTTCGGGGAAGCAGGGCTCAAGCGCGCGATCGACAATGCGGTTCATGGCGATGGCGGCATCGTGTCGCGATCGCCACTGGATCAGCAGGGCGCGATCATGCTTCTGTCGATGGTGCGGGCCGTCTATGATGTGCGCCGCGAGCAGGTGCCGCCCTTCCTGACTGAAGCGCTGGGGCGGATGGTGCCAGCCTTGCTTGGCCTCGCCCATGGGGATGGGGGGCTTGGCAGCTGGCAGGGCGCGGGCGCTATCGATCCGTCCACGATCGAAGCGGTGATCCGGGCAAGCCGGGTGCGCGCGCGGCCGCTGCGGCAGGCTAATGACTGGGGGTATCAGCGGCTGGTCGCTGGGCCTACCATCATACAGATCGACGCGGCGCCGCCGCCGGTCGCTCACCTTGCAGCGGCAGGATGCGCATCCACTACGGCGATAGAGATCAGCGACGGGCCGCAGCGGCTGATCGTTAATTGTGGGGGCGCGGCATTGGAGGGCGCGTGGATGCCCGATGGGCTGGCGCAGGGCTTGCGGACCACGGCGGCGCACAGCACGCTGGTGTTGAACGACACCAATTCCACCGCGCTTATGCCGGACGGGACGCTGGGTCGCGGCGTGACTGAGGTCGAACTCCACCGGCAGGAGCAGGAAAGCGGAAGCCGGATCGAGATCAGCCATGACGGCTATGTCCGCCGCATGGGCTATGTCCATCGCCGCCTGCTGATCGTCAGCGTCGATGGGCGGGAAATTCGGGGTGAGGATATGCTCACCCCGGCCGCGCGTCGCCGCAAGCCGGTGAAGCTGCCCGCCCAGCTGCGCTTCCATCTGGCGCCGCTGGTCGAGCCAACGGCGACGGCAGACGGCATGGGCGCGCTGCTGCGGATCGAGATGGGGCCGATTTGGCAGTTCCGCGCCAATGCTGGCAAGCTTGCGATAGAAGAAAGCCTGTGGGTCGATACGGAAGGCCGCCCGCACGAAACCCGGCAGCTGGTCGTCACCGCCGAAGCATTGCCCGGCGGATCGACCATCGGCTGGCTCTTCAAGCGGATGAGCTGAGGCACGCTTCTGCTCCGAATCCTATTGCTTGCCGCATTGGCCCGGCAGGACTAGAGGGCTGCGGCAAGCGAAGAGCGGCACCCCGAACAGCAGGAAGCATCATGTCAGACGTCACCATCAAGCGCGCCCTCCTATCCGTGTCGGACAAGTCCGGCCTCGTCGAACTAGGTCAGGCGCTCGGCAAACATGGCGTCGAGCTGGTGTCGACCGGCGGCACGGCCAAGGCGCTGCGTGATGCCGGGCTGGATGTGAAGGATATTTCAGACCTCACAGGTTTCCCGGAGATGATGGATGGCCGGGTCAAGACGCTGCACCCCAAGGTGCATGGTGGCCTGCTGGCGGTGCGCAACAATGCCGATCACGTCGCGTCGATGAACGAGCATGAGATCGGCGCGATCGACCTGGTGGTCGTCAACCTCTATCCCTTCGCCGCTACCGTCGCGAAGGGTGCGGAGCGCGAGGAGATCATCGAGAATATCGACATTGGTGGCCCCTCCATGGTCCGTTCGGCCGCCAAGAATCATGAGAGCGTCGCCATTGTCACCGACCCGGCCGACTATGCCCGGTTGATCGCGGAGATGGAGGAAAAGGACGGCGCGACCAGCTATGATTTCCGCCGCATGCTGGCGGCCAAGGCCTATGCCGCCACCGCCGCCTATGATTCTATGATCGCCAGCTGGTTCGCCTTTGCCGATCAGGGCGTTGATTTCCCCGAGACGCTGGCTGTGTCGAGCAAGCTCGGTTCGAGCCTGCGCTATGGCGAGAATCCGCACCAGTCCGCCGCACTCTACCTGCCGGTCGGCCCTTCTGCGAACGGCATAGCCCAGGCCCGCCAAATCCAGGGCAAGGAGCTGAGCTACAATAATTATAACGACGCCGATGCGGCGCTGGAGCTGGTCAGCGAGTTCCGCGATGGCCCGCCGACCGTGGTGATCGTCAAGCATGCCAACCCTTGCGGCGTGGCGACCGGCGACACGCTGATCGAGGCCTATGAAGCCGCGCTCGCCTGCGACAGCGTTTCAGCCTTTGGCGGCATCATCGCCGTCAACCGTCCACTCGACGGTCCGACCGCCGAAGCGATCAGCGGCATCTTCACCGAAGTGGTCGCCGCGCCCGACGCGGACGAAGATGCCAAGGCGATCTTTGCGAAGAAGAAGAACCTCCGTCTGCTGCTGACCGGCGAGCTGCCCGATCCCGCCCGCACTGGCCTGATGATGAAGAGTATCGCTGGCGGGCTGCTTGTGCAGAGCCGGGATAATGGCGGCATCACGCGCGATCAATTGACGGTGGTGACCAAGCGCGCACCGACCGATCAGGAGTTGAACGACTGCCTGTTCGCCTGGACCGTCGCGAAGCATGTGAAGTCCAACGCCATCGTCTATGCCAAGGGCAACAGCACCGCAGGCATTGGTGCCGGGCAGATGAACCGCCTGGAATCCGCTCGCATAGCTGCTTGGAAAGCCAAGGATGCCGCGGAAAAAGCGGGTTGGAGCGAAGCCCGCACCATCGGCTCGGCGGTTGCGTCCGACGCTTTCTTCCCATTTGCCGATGGCTTGCTCGCTGCCGTAGAAGCGGGTGCGACTGCGGTGATCCAGCCGGGTGGTTCGATCCGCGACGAGGAAGTCATCGCGGCTGCGGACGAAGCAGGTTTGGCCATGGTGTTTACCGGCATGCGGCACTTCCGCCATTAAGAAAGACTGGCGGGGCGGGCGAACTGCCCCGCTATGCTTACCCGATCGTTAACCATTCCTTAGATGATTTCCGCCAATTCCGATGATAGAAGTTAGCCTATCGGGGGGCATTGCATGCCGGAAATCGACCAGAATGTGGATGTCGCCATCATTGGCGCGGGTCCGGCAGGCCTGACTGCGGCCTATTTGCTGACGAAGAAGGGCTATAGCGTCACGGTCATCGAAAAGGATGCGCGCTATGTCGGCGGGATCAGCCGCACGGTCGAGCTAAACGGTTTCCGCTTCGACATCGGTGGCCACCGCTTCTTTTCCAAGTCGAAAGAGGTGGTCGATCTCTGGAACGAGATCCTGCCCGATGATTTCATCGAGCGGCCCCGGATGAGCCGCATCTATTATGAGGGCAAATTCTACAGCTATCCGCTGCGTGCCTTTGAAGCGCTGTGGAACCTCGGGCTGTGGCGCTCCACGCTCTGCATGGCAAGTTTCGCGAAAGCCAAGCTGCTGCCCAACCGCAATGTCCGCTCCTTCCAGGACTGGACGGTGAATGCGTTCGGAAACAAGCTTTTCTCCATCTTCTTCAAGACCTACACCGAAAAGGTCTGGGGCATGCCTTGCAACGAGATGTCTGCCGATTGGGCCGCGCAGCGGATCAAGGGCCTCTCGCTGTGGGGCGCGGTGAAGGATGGGCTGAAGCGGTCGCTCGGGCTCAACAAGCGGCCCAATGATGGCATGGCAGCCAAGACCCTGCTGGAAAGCTTCCGCTATCCGCGCCTTGGCCCCGGCATGATGTGGGAAGCTGCACGGGATTTCATCGTGGCGCGCGGTAACCCTGTGCTGATGGCGCACGGCCTTAAGCAGCTGTCGCACGACCAGGGGTCGGGCCGGTGGCAGATGGTCGCCCAAGGCCCTGAGGGCGAAGTGCTGCTGAAGGCACGTCATGTCATCAGTTCCGCGCCGATGCGGGAGCTGGCGGGTCGTATCCATCCCCTGCCCGCGACGCTCGGCAATGCGATGGAGCTTAAATATCGCGACTTCCTGACCGTCGCGTTGATGATCAAGTCGGAGGACCTGTTCCCCGACAATTGGATCTACATCCATGATTCGAAGGTGCAGGTCGGCCGCATTCAGAATTTCCGCAGCTGGTCTCCGGAAATGGTGCCGGATCCGTCGCTCGCCTGCGTGGGCCTCGAATATTTCTGCTTCGAGGGCGACGGCCTGTGGTCGTCGAGCGACGATGCACTGGTCGAACTCGCCAAGCGCGAAATGGCGATCCTCGGGCTCTGCGATCCTGCCGATGTCGTCGGCGGAGCGGTCGTCCGCCAGGAAAAGGCCTATCCGGTCTATGATGATGATTATGCCGCCAATGTGCTGAAGATGCGGACGGAACTTGAGCAGCTTTACCCAACGCTGCATCTGGTCGGCCGCAACGGCATGCACCGCTATAATAATCAGGATCATGCGATGATGACCGCCATGCTGACGGTGCGGAACATCGAAGCGGGCGAACGGCAGTTCGACACCTGGGCGGTCAATGAGGATGCCGAATATCATGAGGCTGGCGCAGAAGGCGAAGAGGCGATTGGACAAAGGGCCGCGCTGAGCAGCCTGCGTCGGGTGCCTGGCCGCTTGAAGGCCGCTTGAACCGGCAGTCATGGCATCGATGAACCTTGGCCATCTGACCAACGCTGTCGCCGCCCGTTTCACGCTGGTCCGCTACGTGCTGGCGAGTCTGTGCGCGTTGTGCGGCGACATGCTGCTGTTCCTGGCGCTGCTGCGGATCGATGTGTCGCCGACCCTTGCAGGAGCTATTGGTTATACAGGCGGGCTGCTGCTCCACTGGATGATCAGCGTGCGCTTTGTCTTCCCCTCATCCGCTGGCCCTACCAACCGGCAGCGGCTTGGCTTTGCGGTCAGCGCGGGGGTTGGAATCGGCGTGACGTCGGGGCTCATCAACGCTTTGGGAGCCGCGGGCGTGACCCCGGCCACTGCGAAGCTCTTTGCCATCCCGGCAAGTTTCCTATCGGTATATGCGATCCGGAAATATGGCGTCTTCGCCGCTCGCTAGGGCCCGCACCGGCTTTACCCAGGACTTGGGGATGCATGGCGTGCCGCGTGCCCGCTGGATCGTCTTCGCCTGGCTCTGCTGTTCCATCATCCTGCTGTGGCTGTCGCGCAATGAGCTGAGCGCATTGGGTTTTCGCGATCCTGATGATGCCATGCGCCTTCAGCAGGTGCGGGACTGGCTTTCCGGCCAGCCATTTCTGGACGTCAGCCAGCATCGCGTAAACCCGCCATTTGGTGGGCCGATGCACTGGTCGCGAATCGTGGATGCGCCCATCGCGGCGATGATCCTGATCATGCGGCCGCTACTGGGACATGGCCTGGCCGAGGTTGTCGCCTGTTCAGCGGTTCCCCTGCTCCTGCTCGGGGCTTTGGCTGGGGTGGTTCATTGCGCCGCTGCGCGCGTCGCCGGAGCATCAACTGCGATGCTCGCACCGATATTGCTGCTCATCACACCGACCATTTTGGTGCAGTTCGGGCCGTTGCGGATCGACCATCATGGATGGCAAATCCTGATGGCGGCTATTGCGCTTGCCGGTTCCATGGACCCGCGGGCCAGACGCGGCGGCGTGACTGCTGGCGCAGCGATGGCGGTCTGGTTGCAGATTTCGAGCGAGGGTTTGCCCTATGCCGCCTTGTTCGCCGCTGTCCTGGCGTTGCGTCAGTGGCGCGATCGCAACGAAGTAGCCCGATTTGTCGCCTATGCGCTGACCCTGGGTGGTGGTGCCCTGCTCTTGCTGGCGAGTTTGCGGGGCATGCCTCCACTGATACAGGCGCAGTGCGATGCCCTTTCGGCGGCCTATGTCTGGCCCCTGCTCGCCTTTGCGCTCGTCACGCCGCTCGTCTTCCACATCACGCCGCCTGCTTCGGCACGCGGCCGGTTCCTCGCCGCGGGTTCAGGCGCGTTGGCGGCTGCTGCTCTGTTCGTCATCACCGGCCGCCCCTGCCTGACGGGCGATCCGTTCCAGGCCCTTGGGCCAGTGGCCTACAAGCTTTGGTATCTGCACGTGATGGAAGGCCGACCGATTTGGGAACAGGGCCGATCCATGATGGGGCTCATCATGCTGCCGCCTCTGGCGGGGCTGGCAGGTTCGCTTATCGCCGCACGCGCAAGCAAATCAGCGAAGGAACGTGATCGCTGGCTGGCAGTGGCGCTGCTTCTGATCGGATCGACACTGATCGCCATGCTGGTGATGCGGGCCATGTCGGTCGCCCATGTGCTGGCCTTGCCCGGCCTCGCATGGCTCATGTTGCGACTGTTCCATCGGGCACAGCAGCAATCGGCCACGCTGCCCAGGGTGCTGGCCTCTTCGTCCGTCGCCCTGCTCACGCCAGCGGCGCTCTGCGCGCTCTGGATCGCGGCGACGGCGAGCGCGGACGATCAGAAGGACAAGGCTGCTACGCCCGAAGGGGAGTGCCGTAGCGCAAAGGTTCTGGCTCCGCTGCGGCAACTGCCGCGATCCACCCTGTTTGCTCCGCTGGACATGGGCCCCGATATTCTGATCAGGACCTCGCACTATGTGATCGGCACTGCTCATCACCGCAATGCAGCCGGCATCACCGCCGTGGTTGAAGCCTTCACCGCGCCGCCAGCAAAGGCGCGAGCTATCTTAAGCGCACTAAATAGTGGCAAGGGGCCGGACTATGTGGTGACATGCCCAAGCTTGAATGAATTCAGGCATTATGCCGATGAACATCGCGGCAGCCTGGCATCCATGCTGGACAAGGGCACGCAGCCCGAATGGCTGAAGCCCGTGCGGTTGAAGGGCGCCACCGCCCTCCACATCTACCGGGTCATGCTGCCGAAAAGCTGAGCGCAACGCCGTTCATGCAGTAGCGCTTGCCGGAAGGCCGTGGACCATCATCGAACACATGACCAAGGTGGCCACCACATCGCGCGCAATGGACTTCGGTTCGGGGGTAGACGAGCGAGAAATCGCGCGAGGTGCCCGTAGCGCGCGGTAGCGGCGCCCAGAAGCTGGGCCAGCCGGTCCCGCTGTCAAACTTCGTCTTCGCGTTGAACAAAGCCTGGTCACAGCCTGCGCATTTGAAGATGCCGGGCCGATGCTCCTTGTTCAGCGGACTGGTAAAGGGGTGCTCGGTCGCATGCTTGCGCAGCACATTATAGGCCAAGGGGGCCAGGCGTTTACGCCACTCGGCATCGGTCAGTGAGAAGGGGTAAGCCGCAGCGACGGCGTTGCCCGCGCCCAAATTCCAGAAAGCGAGTGCGGCCGCGCCGCTCAGGCTGGTCTTCAGAAGGTGACGGCGATTCATTTCCCTCCCCTATCTCACCGGGGCTGAGCGGCGCCTGAACAGTTTCCTGCTGCTGCCTTGCCCGGACTTGAGCACATGCCGCCGGAACAGCCACACGCCTAGCCGGATGATGGCCGCCACCCAGATCGCCTGCCAGATTATCGCTAAGACATGGGGCCACAGTGCAGCATCCTGCGCGGCCCGCGCGATCATTGCGAAGGGCGAGGAAAATGGGAAGAGGATCGCGGCGACTTCCGGCGCCGACCCCATATGGTCAACGGCATAGGTAGCGAAAAAGAAGACCCCCATTTGCGCCATGGTGACCGGCATGTTCAGCGTCTGCACTTCTCGCACAGTCGCGGCTTGTGCGCCGATGCCGAGGAACAGCGACCCCAACAGGGCATAAGCCATGGTGAAATAGACACCGCCCAGCAGCAGGAAAATGGGCCAGCCCACCGCTGGAGTGGGTGGCGCTATGTCCGGACCGGCGAAGATCCTGACGCCCAGCACCACGCCCGCGCCCCAAAAGCAGATGCCGACGAAACTCATGCCCAGCATCGCGATCAGCTTACCCAGGAAAACGGAATCGATCGGGACGGCGGCCGCGAGAATTTCGATCACCTTGTTGGTCTTCTCCTCCACAAGGTTCGAGAGGACCATGCCTGCCAGCAGCATGGTAAGCAGGAAGATAAGCACCTGAGCGGCCCGGCCCGTCAGCAAGCGGGATTGCGCCTCTGCGCCAGCGCTGGCCACCACCAGCTGCTTTTCGATACGGACATGAGGGAGTTGCTCTCCCGCGACGGCGGCGCTCGCAAGCAGGCTTATGTCGCCCTCCAGCATCGCAATGTCGCTGGCCTTGCCGGTCAGGACAGGTTTGTCGATGCTGCCCGAGACGATCGCGATGAATCGCGTGTCCGGCCGCGCCAGCAAGGAGCGCGGATCGCCCCTGGGTGCGCGCTGCAAGCGCGGGAGGTTGGCCGCTCCGACGCGCGCGGCCAGCATGTCGTGCGCATGCTCCATCCGCGCGGCGTCGTCAGCGGCCATGGCAACGCCAACGGTCGGACGCAGGCTTTCGGTCGTGATCTTTTCACCCAAGCCCCCGAACGCCATGCCGATCACCACCGGAAACAAAGGCCCAAGCAGGAACAGGATGAAGGTTTTCGAAAAGATCACCGCTGAAAAGTCACGGCGAGCGATGACCAGGGCCGCGCGCAGGATTTCGCTCATTCGATCGTCTCCTCCGGCACGTCCTGCATCTGCCGGGCCGCGGCGGTGCCTGCGATGGAAACAAACGCATCGTGCAAGCCCGGCCGTTCGATCGAAAGGCTTTCTATGCCTGCCTCCCCATCGAGAAGCGCCCGGAGCAGTGGCTCGATGCCGTCATCGGGCAGATCGAAATGCCAGGCGCCATCTGCCGCCAGCGTTTCGGCGGGAAGTGCGCGGCGCCAGCTGCCATCGCTTGCGCGCGTGCGCAGCCGGACTTGCGGGCGGAGCTTGTCCCGCGCTTCGCTCACTGATCCTTCGAACCGGATCCGGCCCCCCGCAACGATGGCGATCCGTTCGCAGAGCCGTTCGGCATGCGCGATGACATGGGTGGAGAAGAGAATGGTGACGCCGCGCCGCGCCTGATCGCGGATAAGCGTTTCGAGCTTGCCCTGATTGATTGCGTCCAGGCCGGAAAAAGGCTCGTCCAGGACGATCAGCTTTGGCTCATGAATGATCGTGCCGAAAAGCTGGACAGTCTGCGCCATGCCCTTCGACAGCTGGCGAATCGGCTTGTCGATGGAACTGCCCATGCCATGTTCGGTGAGCATCGCCCGGGCGCGTTCCCGTCCGACCTTTACCGGTAATCCCCGCAATGCGCCCATGAAGGCAATCGCCTCAGCCGCCTTCATGGACGGATAGAGGCCGCGCTCTTCCGGCAGATATCCTATGGCGCGCGCCTGGCGCAGGGGAACGTCGTCGCCGAGCAGCCGACGATGGCCCTCGTTCGGATCGATGATGCCGAGCAATGTGCGGAGCAAGGTCGTCTTGCCCGCCCCGTTCGGACCCAGGATGCCGTAGATCGATCCGGCTGGCACGGCGATGTCGATGCCGTCGACCGCCCGGAATTTGCCGAATGTCTTGACAAGAGCATGGCCTTCGACGGCATAGGCCGAAGAAAGAGCCGGATTGGTGCGGATCATCCGCTCCTGATAGTCGCACAACATGCCAACGCAAACCGAATCCTTGGAACAGCGCCTGAAGGCGCAGGCGCGGCGGCTGGGCTTTGCCGCCTGTGCGATCGCGCGCGCGGATGCGGCGCCCGAGGCAGGGCGTCGGTTGCGGCAATGGCTGGACGATGGTTGCCATGGCGAGATGCTGTGGATGGAGGAGCGCGCCGAGCAGCGGGCTTCTCCACGCGTGCTGTGGCCGGAAGTGCGCAGCGTCATCATGCTGGGAATGAGCTATGCCCCTGGCCGCGACCCGCTGGCGCTGGCGGATGAGGGCGATCGCGGGCGCATTTCGGTCTATGCACAGGGGCGAGACTATCATGATGTGGTGAAGAAGGGGCTGAAGAGCCTGGCCCGCTGGCTGGTGGAGGAGCAGGCGAGCGCGCTCAAGGTCTTCGTCGATACCGCGCCCGTGATGGAAAAGCCGCTCGCCGCAGCGGCAGGGCTGGGCTGGCAGGGCAAGCACAGCAATCTGGTCAGCCGCGAACATGGCAGCTGGCTGTTTCTAGGCGCTATCTATAGCGAGATCGACCTGGAACCCGACCTGCCGGAAACGGACCATTGCGGCAGTTGCACGGCATGTCAATCGGCCTGCCCCACCGATGCCTTTCCAGCGCCCTATGTCGTCGATGCGCGGCGGTGCATTTCCTACCTGACCATCGAGCATAAGGGCCCGATCCCGGAGGAGTTTCGCGACAAGATCGGCAACCGCATCTACGGCTGCGACGATTGCCTGGCGGTATGTCCATGGAACAAGTTCGCGGATGCCGCAGCGGCGAACCGGGCCTTCGTCGGGCGCGCTGAACTGGCTGCACCTGAACTGCGCGATTTGCTGGCCTTGGATGATGCAGGTTTTCGAGAGGTTTTTTCAGGATCGCCGATCAAGCGGATCGGACGCAACCGGATGGTGCGCAATGCGGCGATAGCGGCAGGCAATAGCGGGGACCGGACGTTGCGCGCGGCTTTACGTCCCTTGCTGACCGATAACGATCCCGTCGTGGCGGAAGCGGCCGCTTGGGCGATGGGACGGTTGTCGGCGCTATGATCTAACGGTGGAGCGCTGAAGCGCAGGCGCCAGCATCCATATCGACGCCCCCCGGGGTCCGGGCATCGACATGGGTGACGACCGGCTCCTTGCCGCGAGCCGGCGTGTAGAGATACGTGTCCAGCACGCAGCGGCCATTGGCGAACTGGAGCTTGCGCATGCTGCTTTCGCGGATGTCGAGCCGGGGGGTGCCGAATTGCTGGACGAGGTGGCGCGCGTCCATGCCCATCAGTGGTCCCGACTTCATGAAGGCGCTGGCGGGAGGACCCGACGGGGACCGGCTGACCGGTGCAGGCGGGACAATCGACGCGCCGCAAGCGGCAAGCGGAAGGGCCAGCAAAGCCGCGAGGGGCGGACGAAGGGCTTTCATCAAGACTTGTTCCGGGCACCGTGCAGCATGTGCACCGCCATAGCCGCACTCCAAACCGGCGCAAGCAAGTTGATGAAGGGAATGAGGAACAGAAGCGCTGAGACGAGGCCCAGAAGCCACCGGTTGACGCGAGGGATCGGCGCGATGCCGGGATGCCGCTGCTCCACCATTTCGCTGAGGTCGCGGCCAAGGAGATAGGCGTTGAGCGTCAGGAAGAGCAGAATGGTACCGACGCCGGTGACGAGAAGAAGCAGATAGAGAGGCAAGGCCAGCATGTTCCAACCAGCCGAGCGCCCGGCGGAGCGGAGGGCCAGCCGCAAGCTGGGGCCGAACCCCAAGGGCCGAGCCGCAGCCGCGGCGGCAGGATAGCTCGCCTGTTCCACCGCGACGACGACGTCATCGGCAAACAGGTTCATGATCGCCATCGCAATCGTCCGGAAGAGCAGCCAGGCAAGGCCGGCGATAATCAATGCCGTTGCTGCGGCTTCCGCAAAGCCACCGCCACCCCATCCAATATATTGGCGCACCCCATGTATCAGTGCCCAAAGCGTCAGAGCAGCCGCTGTGAAAATCATCAGCGTCAAGGCCAGCGTCTTGGCCAGAAGACGCAGGGCCGCGGGATGGAATATGGCTGGGAAGGCGCGAAGGGCGGCGGCGATCACCATGCTGCCCCTATTCCCCGCCGCGGGCGTCGGGTCAATCTGCGACATTGCGCGCAGCAGCCGGGCCCGATAGACACGGCGCGATTTTTTCGCCTTTGGATAAGGATTTCGCGTGACCGCTGCTGCTGCTCCCTCGCTAGATGTTGTCGCGATCGGCAATGCCATTGTCGATGTGCTTGCTCCTAGCGACGACGCATTTCTGGCCGAACATGCGCTTACTAAGGGTGGCATGCAGTTGATCGACACGGAAACCGCCGAGACGCTTTACGCCAACATGGGCACGGGCAAGGAAATCAGCGGAGGATCGGCGGCAAACACGCTGGCGGGGCTGGCCGCGCTCGGCAAGCGCTGCGCCTTCATCGGGCAGGTCTGCGATGATCAGCTGGGCGCGGTTTTCACCCATGACGTGCGGGCGCTTGGCATCCGTTATGATACGCCAGCCGTGAAAGGCGACATGCCCACTGCCCGCTGCCTCATCCTAGTTACGCCCGACGCGCAGCGGACGATGAACACATTCCTTGGAGCGTCGCAGTTCCTGCCGGAGTCCGCGCTGGATCTAGACCTGATCCGCTCGGCATCTATCCTCTATCTGGAAGGCTATTTGTGGGATCCGGAACAGCCGCGTGCCGCCATGCGCGCCGCGATCGAGGCTGCCAAGGGAGCGGGCCGCAAGGTCGCCTTCACGCTGTCTGACGGGTTCGTCATCGAACGGCACCGGGATGACTTCGTGCAGTTGATCGATCAGGGCCTGATCGACATCCTTTTTTCCAACGAAAATGAAATCCAGTCGTTGGCGCAGATCGATAATTTCGACGAGGCGGTCGCCGCTTTCTCTGGCCGGGTTCCGGTGCTGGTCTCTACCCGGAGCGAAAAGGGCGCGATCGCGGTGGTGGACGGCGTCCGCTATGAAGTGGCCGCCGCCCACGTTTCGCAGATCATTGACACAACGGGCGCGGGGGACCTGTTCGCCGCCGGCTTTCTGGCGGGCCATGTCGAGGAACTCGACGTGCATCATTGCCTGGAACTGGGCGCAGTCGCTGCAGCCGAAGTAATCTCCCATTGGGGCGCACGGCCGGAGCAGGACCTGAAATCGATCCGGGCGAACCTCGGAAGGTAAAGGCCAAGGCGGGCACTGAGCCCATGCGCCTTTGCTAGGCAGTGGCGGCTTTCTGGCGGCGGAACAACGCCCGGTCATCCGGGCCAAAGCCCCACCGCCAAATGACCAGGCTGTAGACGACCAGGATCGTTGCCACGCCAAAGACAAGCTCCACCCATTCGAGAGAGGGGGGCAGGGCGACAAAAGCGGCGCCGACAATGCAGGCGGCGCCGCACGCGCTGAGCAACGGCCAGCGCCAGGCATTCACCCGGGCCTTCAGAAGGTGCGACAGCAGGCGGGCTTTCACGAGAGCTCCGACGCCGAGCGCTATCGTCAGTGCAAGAGCGGGTGCGGCCGCTATGGCCATCGCTGATAGATCGAACCGGCGCGCCAAGGCGATCAGCCCAAAACTGAGCGCAGCCTGCAACGCGATCATGAGGAGCGAAATCATCAGATTGCGATGTCGCGCGATGTAGACGAGCGCGGATTCGCTGACCACTGCTGTAGCCGCGACGACTTCGGCGAGCAGGAGGAAAGCGAGAGCCCCTGTGCCGCCCACGAAATGTGGACCGACCAGTCCCATCACCGCTTCACCCGGAATTCCCAGGGCCAAGGCGATGCCGGCCTGCGCCGCTATAATCCAGAAACCAACCTGGCTGACCTGCCTCGCAATGGCAGCCAGATTTCCCTCTGCCAGGTTGCGCGTGATGACTGGCCCAAGGATGGGGTCAAAGCTGGTCTTCAGCTTTTGTGGCAAGGAGGCGACCTGCTGCGCCACATAATAGACGCCGACGATGGCAGGGCTGACGAACAGGCCAAGGATCGCGAGGTCAAGGCGGCGCGACCCCCACTCGACCCCATCGGCGGCAGCGAGCGGCAGGTTGCGCCGGGCCAGCCGCCATAGCCTGCCAAAGTCCGGGCGCCATCCATAGGGGATGCCGTAATGGCGGGTCATGGGAATGATGGAAGCAACCATCGCCGCGACCATCGACACGACATAGGACAGGATCAGTCCGTCGCGCGTGGAGTAGAAGGCAAAGGCGAAGGCTCCGATGCTGATGGCCCAGGGCTCTATGATCGACCTCGCGCGCACGGTGGCGCCAATATCGAACCGATAGGCGCAGGCGGCGAGCGCGACGTCCGACCCTGCTACCGCGATCACGATAAGTGCGAGCAGACGGTCCAGGCCGTTGATGCCGCTGTTTGGAAACATCGCCTGGGGGAAAGCGACGAGGATAGCGCTGCCGACCGCGGCCGCGATCAGTGTCACCAGCATCGCGTCAGTGACGACATGGCCGTGTGGACGCTCGGTTTGTGACAGCGCTCCCGCCAGCCCGCGCTTCAACCCGAGCGTCGCCAACTGTGCGACAAATTCGACAACGAGCACGGCATAGGCGAAGCGGCCCAGCGCGTCAGCGCCGTACCAGCGCCCGGCGATGAAAAGGAAGGGGAGACGCGCGGCGAGCCGCAGCAGAAAACCGAACACATTCGTCCGGCCGCCTTTTGCAAGCGCCGCAATATCATCCTGTTGTGCGGAGGGAATTTGCTCAGCCGGCAAAGAAAGAGGGTCCCCCTGTCGCGTCATATTCTCTGTTGCCGGATGGTAAACAATAAATGATCTAAGGGCGACGGATTTATTCCGGCCGCAAGGGCCGCGCGAGTAGCGCGTCGATGACTTGGCTCAATGGCACTGCATCTTCGAGCAGGGCGCAAACAGCTTCCACCACCGGCATTTCTACCGACGCTGCGCGAGCCGCTTCGCGCAGCACGGGCGCAGTGAAAGCACCTTCGGCAACGGTGCGGCGGTTGGCGAGAAGCTCGGCCGCCGGCTTGCCCTCGCCAAGCCCTTTGCCCAGCGAGAAATTGCGCGAATTGGTCGAGGAGCAGGTCAGAACCAGATCGCCGAGACCCGACAGGCCCGACAAGGTTTCAGCACGCGCCCCGCGAGCGAGGCCAAAGCGGGTCATTTCCGCGAAGCCACGGCTGATGAGGGAGGCGCGCGCATTGAGACCAAGGCCAGCGCCTTCGGCAACCCCGCATGCGATCGCGAGCACATTCTTGACCGCTCCGCCGATCTCCGCGCCGACAATGTCGTCGGACATATAGGGGCGGAAAGCGGGGCGGGCGACGCGCGACGCGATGCGATCGGCAAGCTCTGCATCCTCGCACGCCAGGGTGACCGCCGTGGGCAGTCCACGCGCGACTTCATGGGCGAAGGTCGGGCCTGACAGGACCCCGATCGGCGAGTCGGGCTGGGCCTGCTTGGCGACTTCCGACATGAGAAGTCCGGTGCCCGATTCGATGCCCTTGGAGCACAGGATGAGCGGGAGGCCAGCCGGAAGTCCGGCCACGACGGCGCGCAGATGCTGAGCCGGGCAGACGATCAGCAGCAGGTCCCTGTCCGCCATGTCCGACATGTCGCCGGTGGCTTGCACGGAAGGGCTGAGGGGGATGCCCGGCAGGTAAAGCGGATTGAGGTGATCCGTATTGATGGCGCTGACGACATCGGGTTCGAGCGCCCACAGGCGGACATGCTCACCCTCGCATGCGAGGGTCTGCGCCAGCGCTGTGCCCCACGCGCCTGCCCCGATAACGCCCGCCTTCATGCCTTCACTCCTGCCCCGCGCGCCTTTTCAGCATCTGGATCCAGCGGCCAACGTGGTCTGGCTGGAACGGTAAGATCATCGACAAGCCCGGCCGCATGGCGTTCCGCTCCCGCCCAGGCGATCATTGCAGCATTGTCCGTGCAAAGCCAGAGCGGCGGCGCGACAAAGGGCAGATCATGCCGGGCGGCCAGCGCCTGAAGCGCTGCACGGATCGATTGGTTGGCAGCAACGCCACCCGCAACGACCAGGGCGGTGACCCCCTCAAGCGCAGCGAGCTGCTTTTCCGCGCGATCGACAAGGCAATCTATCACCGCCTGCTGAAAACTGGCCGCAATGTCTTGCGTCGAATATTGCCCCGACTGGGCCGCCCGCATCACCGCGCTTTTGAGGCCCGCGAAGGAGAAATGGGGCTCTGCCGTTCCGACGAGCGGACGGGGAAGGGGCACGGCTTGCGGATTGCCGCTCAATGCAGCCTGCTCCACCGCCGGGCCGCCCGGATAACCAAGGCCAAGCAGTTTGGCAGTCTTGTCAAAAGCCTCGCCGCTGGCGTCATCGATCGTGGTGGCAAGCCGGGCATAGTCGCCCGGCCCGCGAACATGGAGCAGCTGGCAGTGCCCCCCCGACACCAGCAGCAGCAGATAGGGAAATTGCAACGTCGGGTCGGCGAGGCGAGGCGACAGAGCATGGCCTTCAAGGTGATTGACGGCGACCAGCGGCTTGTTCACGGCATGGGCGAGCGCCTTGCCGGTCACCAGTCCCACCATCACGCCGCCGATCAGGCCCGGGCCTGCGGTGGCGGCGATGACGTCCACTTGCTCAAGCGTGAGTTCAGCGTCGGCGAGCGCGGCTTCGATCAAGGGCGCCAGCGCCTCGACATGTGCACGGGCGGCGATTTCGGGGACTACTCCGCCATAGGGACGATGCGCCTCTTCCTGCGTCGCGAGCCGGTGGGCGAGGATCTTGCCCTCGGCTGTCACCAGCGCCGCCGCAGTTTCATCGCAGCTAGATTCCAGGCCAAGGATGATCGTCATTGCCGCTTCCATCTAATGGCCACGGATATTAGAGCAAGCGGCATATGACATCGCACTCCTACACGCCTGATCGTCCGTTGCGCCTTGGCACGCGAGGTTCGCCCCTGGCGCTGGCTCAGGCGCGCATGACGGCGCAGGCGCTGTGCGCGCGGCATGGGTGGGACGCGGACGCGATCGCCACCGTGGTCGTGCAGACGAGCGGCGACCGTATCCAGGACAGGGCGCTGGCGGAGATTGGTGGCAAGGCGCTGTGGACCAAGGAGCTGGATCGAGCGCTGCTGGAAGGGCAAATCGATTTCGCCGTCCATTCCATGAAGGATGTCGAGACTATTCGGCCTGCCGAAATCATGATCGCGGCCATGCTGCCTCGGGCGGATGTGCGGGATCGGCTTGTCGGGGCGGAGAGTTTTGCGGCTTTGCCCGAAAATCCGGTGGTGGGATCGAGTTCGCCACGGCGGGCGGCGCAGGTGAAGCGGCTGCGGCCCGACGCGCAGGTGGTGCTGTTCAGGGGCAATGTCGCGACGCGGCTGGCGAAGCTTGCTGCCGGAGAGGTGCATGCGACATTGCTGGCGGCAGCTGGGCTCGATCGGCTGGGGCAGTCGGATGTCGGGACATGCATCCCGCTTGACGTCATGTTGCCAGCCCCGTCGCAGGGCGCGGTCGGCATCGAGACGCTGAGCGCGAATGCGGAGATGCGCGCCCTGCTGGCCGGGATCAACGATGCTGACACGTTCGACTGCGTGATGGCGGAGCGAGCGGTGCTCGCGGGACTGAGCGGCACATGCCATTCGCCGATCGCAGCGCTCGGTCGGCTGGAGGATGGCAAGATCCGGTTGTCGTCGGAAATATTGAGCCCCGATGGCCGCGAGCAAGTGGGCGATACGAGGATCATCGAGCGGGGTGACATCGTCGCTGCGGAAGCACTGGGGCGATCGCTGCTGGATCGTGCCAGCGCAGAACTGCGCGCCCTGTTCGAGGCGTGAGGCCGGTCATCATCCTGCGGCCCGAGCCGGGCGCAAGCGAAACGGCTGCACGGGCAAAGAGGCTGGGCCTCGATCCCCGCCTGTGCCCCCTGTTCGAAGCGCGACCTATCGATTGGGAGGGACCGCCTGCCAGACAATTTGACGCGTTGTTGATGACCAGCGCGCAGGCGGCGCGGCTGGGCGGGTCCCAGCTGTCCCTCTACAAGTCGCTACCTGCCTATGCCGTGGGGCGCGCCACCGCCAAGGCGATGCAAGAAGAGGGGTTTGGGCATGTCGTAGAGGGTGAGCGGGATGGCAGCGCCATCGCCAGGCGCATCGCCACGGACGGACATCGGCGCGTGCTGCATCTTGGCGGAACGACCCTCGCCACGATCGATCCCGGGCCGCTGACGTTCGATCGCGTGGCGGTCTATACGATCGGCCCGCGATCAGGTGTCGAGCTTGATCCACAGCTGGAGCGGGACGCGGTGCTGCTGGTTCATTCGCCGCGCGCGGGTAGCAAGTTGGCAGAACTGGTCGGACCGGACCGGCGCAGCGGGCTCCACATCATCGCCATCAGCCCGGCTGCGCTCACCGCCTGCGGCGCGGGCTGGGCAAGCGGCGATGCGCCCGGATCGCCCGATGATGAGAGGATGCTGGCCCTTGCAGCGCGATTGTGCGAATGATCCCGCCACGATGGAAGAAAGGTCCCCCATGAGCGAAGAAGGCGGCGCGGCGAGCGCAACGGCGATCCCGCCGGTAGCTGCGCGCAGACGGGGTTCCTCGACCGCTTTCCTTTCCGTCCTGCTCGCATTCGTCATCGGCGTCGCGGTGGCGATCGCGGCAATGATCTATTTCCAAGGCCGCTGGGCCACGTCCACACCACGCCCCGCTGCAGCCGCCGACCCTTATCTGAGGCCCGGCGTCGCGATGCGCCCACTGTCGGCCGATGCCGCGCAGATGCTGGACGGCAGGGTCGTGCAATTGGAAGAGCGGCTCAACCGCATCACCGTCGAGGCACAGGCCGCGTCGGGGAACGCGGCCCGTGCCGAGGGACTGCTGGTCGCCTTCGCGGCCCGGCGCGCGCTCGATAGTGGGACACCGCTCGGCTATGTCGAGGGACAGCTGAGGCTGCGCTTCGGCCAGGCGCAACCCCGGGCGGTGGCGACCATTATCAATGCAGCGCGCGAGCCGGTGACGCTTGCCGACTTGCGCGCCGGGCTGTCCGGCGTGTCCGACCAATTGACCACGCCAGGGCCGCAGAGCAGCTGGTGGGATTCGGTCGAGCATGAAGCGCGCGCCCTATTGACCATTAGACGCTCGACCACCCCCTCGCCTCGCCCCGAAGCCGCGATGGAGCGTGCGCTGCGCTATATCGACGCCGGGCGGGTCAGCGCGGCGCTGGCTCAAGTCGAAGAAATGCCGAGCAAGGCCGCCGCCGACCGGTGGATGCAATTTGCCCGCCGCTATATCGAAGCGCGCCGCGCCCTCGACCTGATCGAGACGGCTGCCATCCTTGAGCCACGGCAATTGCATGGCGTCGATGGCGGACCGGTGGCGCAGACGTCGCCGCTCGCGCCCTGAACGCATCAAACGCCCCAAACGCATTGTCATAATCGGCGAGCCGTTGGCCGACCCGCGCGAAACCATTGGACGCGCGAGGCATTTGTCATGAGAATGTCATCTTTCGCCCTTTGGGCCATGGAGACCTTTTCTCGTGCCGCCTTATGTCCGATCGATCAGTGGGTTCTGGAAAGAACGCGTAGCGCAGCCTGCGCGCGGCGCTGATCGGCCATCGTGGCAGCATCTGATCGCCAACGCTTCCATGCCGGTCGATCTTGCCCGCAGCCGGGCGCGCGCTGCCGCGCTGGCCAATGAGATTAACGGCGACGGGCGGCATGTCCTGCTGATCCCTGGCCTGCTCGCGTCCGAACATAGAATGGAGCCTATGCGCGCCATCTTGGAGGCGGCAGGCTTCCGCGCCCATGGCTGGGGCATGGGGCGCAACCTTGGCCCGCGCGTGGATACGCTGGAGCAGATCGACCGCAAGGTGGACGCCATTCGCAGCCTCTGCGATGCGCCGGTAATACTGGTCGGCTGGAGCCTGGGCGGGCTGTTTGCGCGCGAATATGCGAAATTCGCGCATGAAAAGGTCGCCGGAGTAATCACCTTGGGCTCGCCCTTCTCAGGCGATCCACGGGCCAATCACGCATGGCGGCTTTACCAGATGGTGGCGGGCCATCCGGTCGATTGCCCGCCCTTTGCCTGCAGCCGGGAAGTGAAGCCGCCGGTTCCGACCATCGCGCTATGGTCGCGGCGCGATGGGGTGATCCATCCGGAATGCGCCAGGGGTCGTACCCATGAGCGCGACCGGGCCATTGAGGTGGATTGCACCCATATGGGCTTTGCGGTTGCGCCCGAGGGCATATTGGCGGTGGGCAAGGCGTTGGAGGCTTTGCGGGACTGATCTGGTCTGGGCGGCGTTTCGAATTGTTGTGCTTAGAAAGTCCTTACCTCTTAACACCGTTCGCCCTGCGCCTGTCGAAGGGCTCTACTTTTTAGAAGGAGTGGGCTTCGACAAGCTCAGCCCGAACGGGTTGGGTGATTCAGATCAATCACGCTTTGCTTTCGCATCAGCCTAAACGCCGAAGCGCTTCCTCCCTGCCAATCAGCGGCAGGAGTTGCGACATGTCCGGGCCGTGATCCAGGCCCGTCAACGCGCGGCGTAGCGGCAGGAACAGCGTCTTCCCCTTCCGTCCCGTCTGGTCCTTGAGCGCGGCGGTGAGCGCGGGCCAGATGTCTGGACCGAACTCCAGATTGCCGAGAATGTCGCGGGCGGAGCCAAGGAAGGCGCGATCCTCCGCCTCCGGCACTGGCGCTTCAACGGGGCCCGTCACGATCCGCCACCAATCGGCGGCCTGCCCGACATTCTCCAGATTGGGACGGATCGCATCCCAGCCTGCTTCATCCATCCCATTTGGAAGCCGGGCCGAGACGGCGTCATAGGGCAGTAGATGGACGATCTTCTGGTTGAGCGCGGCCAGTTCGGCTTCATCGAAGCGGGCAGGCGCGCGGCCGAAATGGGCGAAGTCGAAGCTTTCCACCAGCGGCTCGACATTGGCGAACGGTTCCACCGGCATCGACGTACCGAGGCGGGCAAGCAGGGACAGGACGGCCATGGGCTCCAGCCCGATCTCACGGAAATGGGCAACGCCAAGCGAGCCAAGGCGCTTGGACAATTTACCCTCACTGCCCGTCAGCAGCGCTTCATGCGCGAAGGAGGGCAGCTGCGCGTCCAAAGCCGCGAACATCTGGATCTGCGCCGCCGTGTTGGACACATGATCTTCGCCGCGCAGCACATGGGTGATACCCATGTCCACGTCATCGATCACGGAAGGCAGCATGTAGAGCCAGCTGCCATCAGCCCGGCGGATGACCGGGTCGGACAGCAGCTTGGGGTCGAAGCGCTGCTCGCCCCGGATAAGGTCGGTCCAGACGATCGGCTGATCATGATCGAGCTTGAAGCGCCAATGGGGCTTGCGGCCTTCGGCTTCATAAGCGGCGATCTGGTCGGCGGTCAGAGACAGCGCGGCGCGGTCATAGACGGGGGGAAGGCCACGGCCGAGCAAGACCTTGCGGCGCAGCTCCAGTTCCTGTTGCGTTTCATAGGCCGGGTAGACATGGCCCGACGCCTTCAACTGCTCGAACCGTCTTTCATAAAGGGCGAAGCGATCCGACTGCATTTCCTCGCTGTCCCAATTGAGACCGAGCCAAGAGAGGTCTGCCCTGATCGCATCCTCATATTCCGGCCGCGAGCGTTCGACGTCTGTGTCATCGAGGCGCAGGAGGAACTTGCCGCCGCTTTTGCGTGCCCACAGCCAGTTGTGGAGCGCGGCGCGGATATTGCCGACATGGAGGTTGCCGGTCGGCGACGGGGCGAAGCGGGTGATGACGGTCATGAGCTTAAAGAGTCCGGAAGGCGTTGGTGATCGGATAACGGCGATCACGGCCGAAATTGCGGATGCCGAGCTTTACGCCTGGGGGCGACTGGCGACGCTTATATTCCGCGACATAGAGGAGGCGCTCGATGCGGGCGACGACGTCCTTGTCAAAGCCGCGCTCGACGAGCTGCTCGACCGACAGTTCCTCCTCCACGAGGCCGTAGAGGATCGGGTCCAGCACCTCATAGGGCGGCAGGCTGTCCTCATCCTTCTGGTCGTCACGCAGTTCCGCGCTGGGCGGCTTGGTGATCACGCGGTCGGGCATGACCGGACCAGAGGGGCCAAGGCCGATCGAGGAGACATTCTCGTTCCGCCAGCGGCTGAGGTCGAAGACGGTCGTCTTGTAAGCGTCCTTCAACACGGAATAGCCGCCAGCCATGTCGCCATAGATGGTGGCGTAGCCCACCGACATCTCGCTCTTATTGCCGGTGGTCAGCAACATGTGGCCGAACTTGTTCGACAGGCCCATCAGCGTCACGCCACGAATGCGGGACTGGAGATTTTCTTCGGTCAGATCACGCTGCCGCCCCGCGAAAGCATCGGCCAGCATCGTATCGAAGGCGGCCATAGCAGGCTCGATCGGGATCGTATCGTAGCGGATGCCAAGCAGGCGGGCGCACTCGACGGCATCGTCCAGGCTGTCCTGGCTGGTGAAGCGCGACGGCATCATGACGCTCCAGACACGTTCTGGTCCCAACGCATCGACGGCCACCGCTGCCGAGAGTGCCGAATCGATGCCGCCCGACAGGCCGAGGACGACGCCGGGGAAGCCGTTGCGGTTCACATAGTCGCGCAGGCCGAGCAGCATCGCATTGTAGATGTCGGCAGGGCGGCTATCGAGATCGTGGCGATCGCCGGGGATGCAGACCCACTGACCCTCCCACTTTTCCCACTGGGTGAGGACGAGCGCTTCTTCCCAATCCGGGAGCTGATGGGCGATGCTGCGGTCGGCGCCCATGACGAAGGATGCGCCGTCGAACACCAGCTCATCCTGACCACCGACGCGGTTTAGATAGACGAGCGGCAGGCCGGTTTCCCGCACCCGCGTGCCAGCAACCGCATTGATGCGGCGGTCATCCTTGTCGACTTCGAATGGGCTGCCATTGGGGCTGATGAGAATCTCCGCGCCCTCCGCCCGGAGGTGGGCGGTGACGAAGGGGAACCAGATATCCTCGCAAATGGGGACGCCAATCTTCACGCCCCTGAAGTGTATCGGCGCGGGCAGCGGGCCGGGGGCGAACAATCGCTTTTCATCGAAAGTGCCGTAGTTGGGCAGCTCGCGCTTTTGGCGGACGGCGGTGACGGCGCCGTCTTCGAGCAGCGCGACTACATTGAACAATACGCCTTGGGAGGCGACCACGGTGCCGACCAGCATGGCGGGGCCGCCGTCCGCTGTCGCCTGCGCCAGTCGATCCAACTCATGGTTCGCGCGATCGACCAAGGCAGGCTTCAACACCAAGTCTTCGGGCGGGTAGCCGATCAGCTGAAGCTCCGGGAAGACGATGAGATCGGCGCCAGTCGCACGCGACCGCCATTCGAGCATCGCGTCCGCATTGGCCTTCAGGTCGCCCACGCTCTGTGTCGTCTGGGCAAGGGCGATCACGAGTTTGTCGGTCATGGCCGCGCCCTAGTGCATTTTGCCCGGCTGCGCAAAAGCGCCTTTCCAGTGAAGGCAAGCGCCGCTAAAGGGGCCGCGTTTCGCGCATCGTCATCCAATCGTCACAGGGGTTTGGCCATGAAACTCATGACCGGCAATTCCAACAAGCCGCTTGCGGCCGCAATTGCAGATTATATCGAGATCCCCCTGACCGATGCGAGCGTCCGCCGCTTCGCTGACGAGGAAGTTTTCGTGGAAATTCACGAGAATGTCCGGGGCGAGGATGTGTTCGTCATCCAGTCGACCGCCTATCCGACGAACGACAACCTGATGGAACTGCTGATCATGATCGATGCGCTGAAGCGCGCGTCGGCCAAGCGAATCACGGCAGTGGTCCCCTACTTCGGCTATGCCCGGCAAGACCGGAAGCCCGGGCCGCGCACGCCGATTTCGGCCAAGCTGGTGGCGAACCTCATCACTACGGCGGGCGCGGATCGCGTGCTTTCCGTCGATCTGCATGCGGGGCAGATTCAGGGCTTTTTCGATATTCCGACCGACAACCTGTTCGGTGCGCCAGTCATGTCTGCGGATATCCAGGCCCGCTTTGGCGACCGGAACCTGATGGTCGTCTCGCCCGACGTGGGCGGCGTGGTGCGCGCCCGTGCGCTCGCCAAGCGGCTGGACAACGCCCCGCTGGCCATCGTCGACAAGCGCCGTGAGCGGGCGGGCGAATCGGAAGTGATGAACATAATCGGCGACGTGAAGGGCCGTTTCTGTGTCCTGATCGACGACATCGTCGATTCGGCGGGCACATTGTGCAACGCCGCCAGCGCGCTCAAGGCAGCTGGGGCAGAAGAGGTGGTCGCCTATGTGAGCCACGGCGTGCTCTCGGGCGGCGCGGTCGCGCGCGTCGAGGCGTCAGAACTCAAGGAACTGGTGATCACCGATTCGATCCAGGGGACCGACGCAGTGTGCAATGCCAAGAGCATTCGCCATCTGCCGATCGCACCGCTGCTGGGCGAAGCGATCAAGCGGATCGCGGACGAAAGCTCGGTGTCGAGCCTGTTCGACTAAGCGCCAGGAAGTTGCGCCGCGCGACTTCTATCAAGCACCCGGCAGCAGCACGATGGGCAGGCAGAATAGCAGGATCAGGCCCGCTACGACCCTCTGACCGCGGGAAACGCCCAGGGGCGCACTCTGCCAGAGCATCGGGCAGGCGAGCAGCGCGAGCAGCAGGAGCATGTTGGATAGGGCAGCCGATCCACCAATGGGCGCGTCCTGCCGCAAGGCGAGCGCGCCCAGCAAGGCAGCGAAACTCAGGATCCAGCCGATCATCGCCACAATTTACCCCTTCCGATATGAAGGCATAAACGGCCCGGGTTGCTGAAGCTTAAACGGCAGGGCTCCAAGGATCATAGGTGCCGAAGCTCCACAGATTCCCTTCAGGATCGAGCGCCTCATAACCGCGTCCGGGATAACCCATATTATCATGCGGTTCGTTCACCACCACCGCGCCCTGGTTGCGGGCGTGAAGGCAGTGCTCGTCGGCATCCGGCACGACCATATAGATACAGGTCGTGACGCCGCCCAGATCTCGGGGTGTGGTCCAGTTGTAGAGCGATTCCGCCTCGCCGTCGCGCGCGCTGCCCAGCATTATCATGCCGTTTCCGAACACAAGTTGTGCATGATGGATGATATGCGGATCGGCCTCATCTGCATGACAGGCATGGAGATCAAAACCGAAGGCGTCTTGCAGGAAGCTTATCGCCGCTGGGGCATCGGCATAGCGCAGGCCGGGGATCACGGGGGAGCCGGGCATATTTTCCCTCCTTCATCAATCACGGACAGGATTGCCCAAGCCTAGCGCAGCAGGCGCTTTCCGGCTAGGCGGGAGCGATGACGACCCGCGACGACCTGACCCTTGCCCACCGCCTCGCCGACGCCGCAGCAGCGGCCATCCGGCCCTTTTTCCGCGCGCGCTACGACATGGAGTTCAAGTCCGACAAGTCGCCGGTGACGGAGGCGGATCGTGCAGCCGAAGCCGCGATCCGGTCGATTCTGGAGAAAGAACGCCCGCAGGACGGGATCATCGGCGAAGAATATGGCTCGACGCGTGAAGAAGCTGAGCGGGTCTGGATTCTCGATCCGATCGATGGAACGCGCAGCTTCATCGCGGGACGGCCGATCTTCGGCACGCTCATCGCGCTCACCCAGGCGGGATGGCCGACGATCGGCATTATCGACCAGCCGATCGCCCAGGAACGCTGGGCAGGCATGATGGGCCAGCCGACAACCTTCAATGGCGCGCCTGTGACCACCCGTCGCTGCCGCTCGCTGGAAGAGGCGATTCTCGCGAGCACCGGGCCACAATATTTCCCCGGCTGCACGGGCGAGCATTTCTCGCGCCTTGCGGGTCAGTGCCGCGACACGGTGTGGGGCGGCGACTGCTATAATTATGGCCTCATCGCTTCGGGACATGTCGATATCGTTGTCGAGGCCGGATTGAAGCTGCACGACATCGCCGCGCTTGTGCCGGTTGTGGAGGGCGCGGGCGGGCGCATGTGCGATTGGACAGGCGACCCCATAACGTCAGAGAGCGACGGGCGCGTCATCGCGCTCGGCGATGCAGCGCGGCTGGACGATGTGCTGGAAGCGCTGGCGGAGGGGCATCACGCCCATTAACCTTCAAACGCCAAGCGCCGCCACTGCTCGCGCATAGAGGCGCGTGCTGTCTTCATCGAAGCAGATGAAGAGGATGCGGTCGAAGGCCGACGGAAAATCGACGAGTTGCTGCTGCACCGTCAAAGCCGCGACTTTCGACGCCTGATCTTTCGGATAGCCGTAGATGCCCGTGGAGATCGCGGGGAAGGCAATGCTGCGAAGCCTATGCTCCCGCGCCAGATCGAGCGATGATGTGTAGCAGCTGGCGAGCAACTCCGCTTCACCGGCACCTCCGCCTCGCCACACCGGACCGACGGTTTGGATGACATGTGCGGCGGGCAGGCTGTAGCCGCAGGTAATGCGCGCCTCACCTACTGGGCAGCCACCCAAGGTGCGGCATTCCGCGAGCAATTCAGGTCCTGCCGCTTTATGGATCGCACCATCCACGCCGCCTCCGCCGAGAAGGGAGCTATTGGCGGCATTGACGATCGCATCCGTCGCACAATGGGTGATGTCGCCGGTCTGAATGTCCCAGCGGGTGGCGCCGAAGATCATGACGCGACCCTCCTGATCGAGTTTACGCGCCGCGCGACCCTAGAAAATCCCCAGAAATTTCTTCTTCTGCTTCTTGTCTTCCTTCGCATTCGCCTTGCCCGACTCTTCTTTTGAGGTGGTACCACGGCCTACGTCATCCCGGGGTTTGCCGCCCTTCGTGCGTTGGGCGGAGGCGGTGGCGCCTGCCAGGACAGGGCCGCACGCCGCGCTCTTGGCATCCCCCACATCGACAAAGGCGAGGACCGACGCGAGCGGCGTCGCCACGATCCCGAGCGCTGCCGCCGCGCCGCCGCGCGCGACAAGTTCAGGACTGATGACGTTGATGCCGGGCTTCGCGAAATAGCCGGTGATGCCAACCGGAGACTGCCCGGAAAACAGGCTGAACTTCTTGCCGTCAGCGCGGAATGCAAGGTCGAGGCTCTCGTTTTTGAAGGAGAAGCCGCCCCTGCCGAGCATGACATTCTTCTTCGTATCAATGATGATCGGATCAGCCGCCGCGATGCCGTTGCGAACGGTGAAGGCTATAAGCCCGCAATTTATCTGGACAGGTTCTTTCAGCTTCTTTTCGAACATTTTCGTGATGAAGGTGCCTACGTCCAGTTCGGCAAGCTGCACGTTTCGCGCCCACATGGTGCCCGCAGGCAGGATGACCGCTATCCGGCCATTCGCGGTGCTAAGCGAATCATGCACCGTATTACCTAACCCCGTCATCTGCGCCCGCGCCTTGATAATGCCGCTGGTGCCGGACTCCTCGACACCCCAGCGGCCAAGCAGCTTGCCCATCGGAGTCGGTGAGAGGCGCACATCATAGCGAGTGCGCACCGGCTGAGCCCGCGCGTTGATCTCTATGTCCGAACTGACATGCCCGCCGGACATGTCGAAGGTGAGTGGCGAGAGCGTCAGCAAGCTTCGCTCCAGCGCGAGCGTGAGGCCGATATTGGATATAGGCACATTGGGCGCCCTGACCTGACGCACGTCATAGCGGACATTGGCGTCGAAGTTGCGCAGCGCCTCTACCCTGAGCGGTGCGTCGGGGAGAATGCGGGGCGTGCCGCCGACATTCTCGATCGCGCCGCTGGCGCCCTGCGCTTCCAGCTTTTGGGGATTATAGCCGATGAAGGGGCCGACATCGACGATATCGAGAGTGCGGGTGGCGAGGTCAGCCTTCAACCGCAGGCGATTGTCGGGCAGCGACACGGTCATGCGGCCGGAAAGGTCGCTGTCGCCGAACCGGCCTTTGAGATGGGTGAAGCGCCATTCCCCACCTTCTTTGGTCAGCGCAGAGGTGAAGCGGTAGGTGCGGGTTTCGGGGATGGCGACGCCCAGGAAGTCGAACAGCAGGGCGAGGTTGGGGCCACGGGTGAGGAGCCGCAGGTCGGACCCCTCAATCTCGGTAGCACCGGGCAAGGTGCCGCTGACCTCGAGGATCGTCGGCCCCGACTGGGCGCGCAGCGCCAGGCTGTTTTTGCCGCCCGTCACAGTTTCATTGGGCGAGAGCAGGCCGCCGCTCAGGGTGAAAGGACGGTCCCGCATGGTACCATCGCCTGAGAAGCGGATATCGCTCGAAAAACGCGTGTCCTGCGCCTTCACCGTCTCAAATTTTATGTCGGTGGACAGCTGCATCCGGGGGTCGCGGTAGCGCAACGTCGTCCCAGCCAGCAGCGCACGGCGGATAAGCGGAAGATCGAGCGGCTCTCCTTTCTTGTTTGGATCACCGAAGGTCCAACTATTGTTCTTGCCATCCCGCGACCATTCCAGATCAGCGGCGGCGTTGCGAAGCTCAAGCCAACGGACACGATATTTGTCGCCGAAGATCAGGCTGAGCGGCGCGATCCGTGTATCGATCATGTCGGCATGGAAGAAATGCGGTCGACTTGCCCAAGGCGTGTTGGCGATCGAAATCCCCTCCGCGCGAAACTTGATGGTGATCGGCGCGAAATAGAGTTGGAAGTCGCCGCCCACCTTCACCGGGCGCTCCAGGCGGCTGGTAAGGAAGCGTTCAAACGGGTGTTTGAGGAACCGGCCCTTTGTGATGAACAGGATCAGCCACAGAAGGAAGAGAACGCCGACGATATAGGCGATAATGCGCAGCGGGAGCGGAACCTTGCGCCATTTCTGGCGCGCCGTTGACCAATAATGGCCGACGCCTCCTGCCGCGCCGTCGGGCGCAGGAGCCGTTTTCGCCGGGGTGCCCGGCCGCAAGGGATCGGCGTCGGCCATGGCGCAAGAACGCCCTTCCCCGGCTTTGGGTCCGAATCACCTTGCTTTCCGCAGGCTGGCCGCCTATGCGCGCCCCTTCGCGATATTCGGAAGGACCGCCCGGCTAACTAGGGCTGCCGTGGCTGTTCGTAATCGTCGCGCTGAAGAAGGAGACGAAAATGCCCAAGCTCAAGACCAAGAGCGGTGTGAAGAAGCGCTTCAAGTTCACCG
>CBIHNV010000033.1:0-32951 GCA_966211835.1 uncultured Sphingobium sp. | reverse complement strand
TTGTTGGCGCATAAAAACCCCCCGCCCCCGTGGGGGGGCGTGGGCGCCGCCCCCCGCCCGGGGGGGCGTGGGCCGGGTAGAGACCGGCGTTGCTCCCCTCTCCCCGACCCTCTCCCCTGAAGGGGAGAGGGAGAAAGTCTGTCACCGCATCGTCGCCCGGTAACTCAGACGCGCGGTCTCGCCAGGAGAAAGACGCGTTGGACTGGTCCAGCGGATATGGGTAATATCAGCGGTCACAGCCCTTCGGACGCCGCCCAGTCCGGTTGGAAGCCACAGTTCCTCAAGCCGACCCCAGCGTTGGCCTCCGTCCACCGACACCTGCATGGACGGATCGGGCGCGGTCACGAATGCGCCGCGTGGCACGGCCCGGGTCAGGGCGATCCCTTCAACCGGCCCGCGCCCTTCATTGCGCCAATTGACGACGAAAAGAAGCTGGTCTCCGGGCGCGGCGCGCGTGGCGCTGGCCAGGGTGCGGCGGGAGCGGCCGTTGATGTCGGTATGAACGCGCTCCACGAACATCTGCGTTTCCATGCGCAGGTCCGTGCGGGCGAGCGAGGGCGCAGGGAGCATTGCCCATCCCGCCATGCCGAGCAGCGTCAATATCCGCATCATCCGTTTGAAGGCCCCAATCCCCGTTTTCGCTGGCTTAGGTCAGGGGGAGCGAAAATTTGGTTAATGGGCCTTAGTCATGTTTCGGGAGCGATGGATTGAAATTGACGCGATGTTGCTGCCCGTACACATTGCAGACATGCGCGCAGGATCGATCGTTACGTGACCCCTCATGAACAGCAGGAAATCAACCGGCGGCGGGATCGCCTGCTGGCGTCCATCGCGCTGACGACGGGCGTGGGGCTGCTGCTAGCCCTGCCCTTCGCCTTGCGGGAGGGGGCGGAGTTTTTCCTGCCGCTCACCGCGGCTGTGGTGATCGCTATTGCGCTGGTGCCGTTCCTCGAATGGATGGAGCGGCGGCGGGTGCCTTCGGCTGTCGCGGCGCTGGCGGCGGTGATCGCGTTTTTGGTGGTGGCGAATACCGCGCTGGTGCTGATCGTGGTGCCGGCGACCGACTGGTTCAGGCTGCTGCCGCAGCGCCTGCCCAAGATTCAGGACAATCTGGCGCCGTTGATCGACTTTTATTCCCAGTTGCAGCATTTCGTGGATGAAACGGTGCAGATGCTGGCGACCGGGCCAGTGGCCGCGGCGCAGACGGCGGCCGTGGATGCGCCGCGATCCCTGTTGCAGTTTGCCGCGACCTCCGCGCCTTCGGCGATTATCCAGATGGTGTTCGCGCTGCTCATCATCTATTTTTTCCTGGCCGGTTGGACGCGGTTGCGACGGCGGACGATCAACAGCCGGGGCAGCTTCGACGGCGCGATGGCGGTCGCGCGGGTGATCCAGAATGTGGTCGACGCGACATCCGCCTATGTGTTGACGATCGCGACGATCAACCTGTGCCTGGGGCTGGCGGTCGCGTTGGCATTGTGGCTGATCGGCATGCCTTCGCCGCTGATGTGGGGCGGGATCGTCGCGCTGCTGAACTTCGTGCCTTACTTCGGGCCGATGCTGGCGGCGGCGTTGCTGGCGCTGGGCGGCCTCATGGTGTTCGACGATGTGTGGCGGGCGCTGGCGCCTGCGGTGACGCAGATCGGCTTTCACCTGGTGGAGGCGAATGTGATCACGCCGATGGTGCTGGGGCGGCGGCTGACCATGAACCCGCTGCTGATTCTGGTGTCGCTGACCTTTTGGGGATGGGTGTGGGGGACGCCGGGCGCGCTGCTGGGCGTGCCTTTGCTGATCATCATCCAGACCGTGGTGGCGGCGGCTGGAACCCCGGATATCGCCGGTTTCCTGTTCGAGCGCGGGACGCTGACGGTGGCGCTGCGTGAAGAAAATGACGAGAATGAAGAAAGTGGTGAAAGAGCCGGTTGACAGGTCCGGCGGTCCCGCATAGATGCCCGCCCACACCGAACGCGGGTGTAGCTCAGTTGGTTAGAGCGCCGGCCTGTCACGCCGGAGGTCGCGGGTTCGAGCCCCGTCACTCGCGCCACTCTTTTGGGAGAGTGGATGGCCCTGAAGGGCCGGAATTTACCTCTAAAATCTTAAGTCGTCATGCCAGCGGAAGCTGGCATCTCAGGCCTTCGCGTTCGGCCTAGCCTCACAAGATTCCAGCCTTCGCTGGAATGACGGTGGTGGGATTATCCGCGCCGCCAGCGTCCTGTCTCCATCCAGGCCAGCAGGCGCTTCAGGGGCAGCACCCAGATCCAGACGATGCCGAGGATGACATAGATCGGCACCTGCAGGATCATGGGCAGGCTGCCGATGATAGCCGACAGGCTGCCGACGAGGATTGCCCAGAGCAGGATCAGCCCGATGATGAGGAGCATGCCGACGGGCTTGCGCCAGCTGGGTTCGTAAGGGGCAGGCTGGCGGTTCACGCGTCGGGTCCTTCGATCAGTTCGACTTCGGTGAGGATGATGTGGAGCGGCAAGTCCCACGGGTCGGCGGGCAGGGCGTCCTGTTCCTGCACCGACCAGGCGAGGCCGATCCGCAGGGCTTCGGGAAAGCGGGCGAAGGCGCGGTCATAATAGCCGCCGCCTTGGCCAAGGCGATTCATGCCGCGGTCGAAGGCGAGTAGCGGGGCGATGATGATGTCGGGCGTGACGGACGGGCCGCTGGGTTCGGGATGATGCGTGCCGTACAGGCCGGGGTGCAGCTGATCCTCCGGCGTCCAGGCGAGGAAATCCATGGTGCCGAGGCGATCGATGACACGGGGAAGGGCGAGGGTCTTGCCCATGGCCTGAAGCTGCGCGGCGAGGCGCTGGGCGGGCGCTTCATCGTCAAGGCCCATGTAGAGCGCGACCGTCTGCGCGCCGTCCATGCGGCGGGCGAGTGGCGAAGGGATCGCCTTGAATGCGAGCCGGTGCGCAAGTGGGTCGAGCGACTGGACGAAGGCCCGGCGGCGGTCGCGGGCGAGGGTGCGCAGGGCGCTCTTGTCGGGGTCATCGCTCATGCGGGGGCTTCTAGACCTGTTTGGGCGGGGTGGCACTGTTTTGTTGGTCGTGCTGCGCAGCTCTTAAAGAAGAAAAGCCCTTTGACAGGCTCAGGGCGAACGGAGGAAGGGATAGCGCGGCGGAGTTAGGGGTGACGGGACCGCCTCGGCCGTTTGCCGGAATATCCTCTGACGCCTCAACGTCAGGTGGGGACCATGTAGATCGGGCCGGAACCCGCCCAGGGACAGCCCCCGTGGATGTGATTATCGCCTCAGGGATGTTCGCTAAAGCTCGTACCGCGCAGTGCCCGTCCCCTATAATCTAGGCGTCGGCTTCCGGATCGGCAAGTCTCTCGCGCAGCTTTTCCAGTCGCGCGGCGAGTGCCTCGACCGATCGAGCAGCGCTGTCGTCATCGTCCCCAAGCGCGAGAGTCTGCTGGCGGCCAATCGCCTCGCGCTTCAGGTCGTTGAGCTCGTCGGCGAGGAAGAGGGCGGCGAACAGCAGGGTGCGCACTTCGGTCAGGCCCGGCGTGTTCTGCTGTGCCAGCCGCGCCTTGCGCTCGATCAGGCTGGCGAGATGGGCGAGATGCGCCTCTTCACCATCGCGGCAGCGGACCGTATAATGACGCCCGGCGATCTGGAGGTTGGTTTCAGCCACGCTTGTCCCCCTTCAGGTCGGCGATCAGGGCGTCGAGCGAGCGTAGTGCTGCCCGCGCGGCGCCCGCATCCACGCCGGGGGAGGCGGAAGAAGCCGGGCCTGCGACCATCAAGGTCTGCACATCCTGTTCCAGACGGCCGACTGCTCGGTCCAGCCTGTCGATCGCCTGCGTCATGCGGTTGCTTGCCATGACCCACGCATAAACAAAGTTTTCGGCTTGCAAAAGCCGTCATTGGACGGCTTGGCGTGTGCTGAGGTCCTGCCACGGTTGACGCTTTGGGTGCAACGCGACAAAGGGGACGCGATTTCGATTCGTCGGCGCGGCAGGGGGCCGTCAGCCAAGCCAAGGAAGAAGCCAGCCTAGATGACCGTATCCGAAAAGTCGCTCGCCAGCGCCATCCGGGCGCTCTCCATGGACGCAGTGCAGGCGGCGAACAGCGGCCATCCGGGCATGCCGATGGGCATGGCGGACGTCGCGACGGTGCTGTTCAAGGACTATATCAAGTTCGATCCGACCCAGCCCAAATGGGCCGATCGCGACCGCTTCGTGCTGTCGGCGGGTCATGGTTCGATGCTGATCTATTCGCTGCTGCACCTTACCGGCTATGCGCGTCCGACCATTGAGGATATCCGTAATTTCCGCCAGATTGGCAGCCCGTGCGCTGGCCATCCGGAGAATTTCGAGCTGGCAGGCGTCGAGGCGACGACCGGCCCGCTGGGTTCGGGCCTTGCCACCGCGGTCGGCATGGCGATTGCCGAGCGGCATTTAAATGCGCAGTTCGGTGACGATCTGGTCGACCACCGCACCTGGGTGATCGCCGGTGATGGATGCCTGATGGAAGGCATCAACCATGAGGCGATCGGCCTTGCGGGCCACCTGAACCTTGGCCGCCTGATCGTGCTGTGGGACGATAACAAGATCACCATCGACGGCGCGGTTGACCTGTCCAGCAGCGAAGATGTCCGCGCCCGCTATGCCGCGACCGGCTGGCATGTCGTGTCGTGCGACGGCCATGACGTCGCCGATGTGCGCCGCGCAATCGATGAGGCTCTGGCCGATCCGCGCCCATCGCTGGTCGCCTGCGCCACCAAGATCGGCTATGGCGCGCCCAACAAGGCGGGCACGTCGGGTGTCCATGGTTCGGCGCTGGGTGTCGAGGAAGTCGCGGCGGCTCGCGAGTTTCTGGGTTGGACGTCCGAGCCTTTCGTATTGCCTGAGGATGTTGCCGCCGAGTGGCGTCGCATCGGCGCGCAGGGCGCTGAAGTGCGCGCCGCTTGGGAAGGCCGCTTTAACGGCGCTGCGCAAAAGGCCGAGTTCGAGCGGCGTATGGCTGGCGAACTGCCCGCCGACTTCTCGCTCGACGCCTATATCGACACGCTGATCGCCAATCCGCAGAAGGTCGCGACGCGCCGGGCAAGCGAACTGGCGCTGGGTGCGATCAACGATCTGCTGCCTGAAACGCTGGGCGGTTCGGCGGATTTGACCGGCTCCAACAATACCAAGACGAAGAGCACCGGGCCGCTTACCCGGGACGATTATTCCGGCCGCTATGTCTATTATGGCATTCGCGAGTTCGGCATGGCCTGCGCGATGAACGGCATGGCGCTGCATGGCGGCGTGATCCCTTATGGCGGCACTTTCCTTGTGTTCTCGGACTATATGCGCGGGGGCATCCGCCTGGCCGCGCTTCAGCAGGCCCGTGTCATTCATGTGCTGACGCATGACTCCATCGGTTTGGGCGAAGATGGCCCGACCCACCAGCCGATCGAACATGTCATGTCGCTGCGCATGATCCCCAACCTAGACGTCTATCGCCCCGCCGACATTGTCGAGACGGCGGAGTGCTGGGAACTGGCGCTGAAGGACAGCGATGGTCCGTCGGTGCTGGCGCTGACCCGCCAGAACCTGCCGCAGCTGCGGACGGAGAAGAGCGAGAATCTGTCGGCCAAGGGCGCCTATCGCCTTCGCGCGGCGAAGGCCGACCGCAAGGTGGTGCTGATCGCCACCGGTTCCGAGGTCGAGATTGCGGTCCAGACCGCCGACCTGCTCGAAGCGCAGGGCATCGGCGCGGACGTCGTGTCCATGCCGAGCTGGGCGCATTTCGACGCGCAGCCGCAGGCGTATAAGGATGATCTCCTTCCGCACCATGTGCTGCGTTGCTCGATTGAGGCAGGCACCACGTTCGGCTGGGAACGCTATGTCGGCATTGCGGGCTTGCGGTTCGGCATCGACACATTCGGCGCTTCGGCGCCTGCGGAAGTGCTGTACGACCATTTCGGCCTGACCGCCGCCAAGATCGCGCCGCAGGTTGCGGCCGCGCTCGATCATTAAGAAGAACATTTACCCAATCAGGAGGCTAGTGCAGTGGCAACGAAGGTAGCAATTAACGGTTTCGGACGTATCGGCCGCCTAGTGGCGCGCGCAATCCTGTCGCGCACCGACCATGACCTGGAATTGGTCAGCATCAACGACTTGGGCGATGCCAAGGCAAACGCTCTGCTGTTTAAGCGGGACAGCGTCCATGGCAACTGGGCCGGCGACGTCAGCGCCGAAGGCGACGCGCTGATCATCAACGGCAAGCGCATCGCAGTCACCGCCGAGCGCGACCCCGCCAAGCTGCCGCACGCAGCGCAGGGTGTTGAAATCGCGCTGGAATGCACCGGTATCTTCGCTTCGAAGGAAAAGGCGAGCGCGCACCTGACCGCTGGGGCCAAGCGCGTCATCATTTCCGCGCCCGCAGGCGGCGTGGACAAGACCATCGTGTTCGGCGTCAACCATGAAACGCTGACCGCCGATGACGTCGTCATTTCCAACGCCAGCTGCACGACCAACTGCCTCGCGCCGCTCGCGAAGGTCCTGCACGATGCGATCGGCATCGAAAAGGGCTTCATGACGACGATCCACAGCTACACCAACGACCAGAACACGCTGGACCAGCTGCACAGCGACATGCGCCGCGCCCGCGCCGCCGCGCTGTCGATGATCCCGACGACCACCGGCGCAGCCCGTGCGGTGGGCGAGGTTCTGCCGGAGCTGAAGGGCAAGCTGGATGGTTCGTCGGTGCGCGTGCCGACCCCGAACGTTTCGGTCGTGGACCTGAAGTTCATCGCCAAGCGCGAAACGAACCGCGACGAGGTGAACCAGCTGCTGAAGGCTGCGTCGGAAGCAGGTCCGCTGAAGGGTGTGCTGGGCTATTCCGACGAACCGCTGGTGTCGATCGACTATAATGGCGATCCGCGCAGCTCGACCGTCGACAGCCTGGAAACGGCCGTCATCGACGGCAATCTGGTGCGCGTGCTCAGCTGGTACGACAATGAATGGGGTTTTTCGAACCGCATGATCGATACCGCGGGCGTGGTTGCAGGGCTGCTGTAAACCGAACGGAAAAATTTCCGTTCGCCCTGAGCTTGTCGAAGGGCTTTCCTTTTCTTCTCAAGAAAAGTGAAGGGCTTCGACAGGCTCAGCCCGAACGGGGCTGGGGAACTCAGGGAGATATTGGTGGCCAAGCCCTTCAAGACGCTGGACGATATGGGCGACATCAGCGGCAAGACCGTATTGGTGCGCGAAGATTTGAACGTGCCGATGCAGGATGGATCGGTGACTGACGACACCCGCCTGCGCGCGGCGATGCCGACGATCCTTGAGCTCGCGGATCGCGGCGCGAAGGTGCTGATCCTGGCGCACTTCGGACGGCCCAAGGGGCAGAAGAACCCGGAATATTCCTTGTCGAAAATCTCGCGTCCGCTGACGCAGGTGCTGGGCCGCGACGTGCAGTTCATCCCCGATTGCTGCGGCGAAGCGGCGGTCGACGGCATCGCCGTTATGCGTCCGGGAGACATCTCGATCCTGGAAAATACCCGCTTCCATCCCGGCGAGGAAAAGAATGATCCGGCGCTGGTGGACGCGATCGCGGCGATCGGCGACCTCTATGTGAACGATGCCTTTTCCGCCGCACACCGGGCTCACGCTTCGACCGAGGGGCTGGCGCGCAAGCTGCCGTCCTTTGCCGGTCGCTCGATGGAAAAGGAACTGGACGCGCTGCAGGCGGCGCTGGGCGAGCCGGTCAAGCCGGTCGCGGCAGTGGTTGGCGGGGCGAAGGTTTCGACCAAGCTCGATGTCCTCAACAACCTCGTCGCCAAGGTCGATCATCTGATCATCGGCGGCGGCATGGCCAATACCTTCCTTCACGCGCGCGGCGTCGATGTCGGCAAGTCGCTGTGTGAGAAGGATTTGGCGGAGACCGCCGAGGCGATCTTCGACAAGGCGGAAGCGGCCGGATGTACCATTCACTTGCCCTATGATGTGGTGGTGGCGAAGGAATTTGCTGCCAATCCGCCGTCGGTGCGGACGTGCAATGTGCATGAGGTCGCGGCTGACGAGATGATCCTGGACGTGGGTCCCGCCGCCGTCGAGGCGCTGGGCGACGCGCTCAAGAACTGCCGGACTCTGGTGTGGAACGGGCCGCTGGGCGCATTCGAGATCGCGCCTTTCGACAAGGCGACCGTGGCGCTGGCCAAGACGGCGGCGGCGCTCACCAAGGAAGGGCAGCTGACGTCCGTGGCGGGCGGCGGTGATACTGTCGCGGCGCTCAACCATGCGGGCGTGGCGGGCGACTTTACGTTCGTGTCCACCGCGGGCGGCGCTTTCCTTGAATGGATGGAGGGCAAGGACCTGCCGGGCGTGAGCGCATTGATGGTGTGAACTTCGAAGGTCGCCCTCCGATAAATGGCGGCCTTTTTATCGTTTCAGATGCCGCCGAAGGGGCGGCGCAACCCAACAGAGAAGGTATGTGCAGATGCTGGATCAGGACATGAAGAACAAGATTGCCGACGGTAACGGCTTCATCGCCGCGCTCGACCAGAGCGGCGGTTCGACGCCCAAGGCGCTCAAGGGCTATGGCGTTGAGGAAGGCGCGTGGAGCAATGATGAGGAGATGTTCGGCCTCATCCACGACATGCGTAGCCGCATCATCACTTCGCCCTGCTTCACGGGCGAAAAGGTGATCGGTGCGATCCTGTTCGAACGGACGATGGACGGTCAGGCGGGCGGCAAGTCCGTGCCCCAAGCGCTGATCGAGCGGGGCGTTGTGCCCTTCATCAAGATCGACAAGGGTCTGGAAGACGAGGCGAACGGCGTTCAGCTGATGAAGCCGATGCCGGAACTCGATGTGCTGCTGAAGCGCGCCAAGTCGCTGGGCGTGTTCGGGACCAAGGAGCGCTCGGTTATCAATCTCGCCAACCGCGATGGCATTGCCGCGATCGTCAAGCAGCAGTTCGAGGTTGGCGCGCAGGTTCTCGCCGCTGGCCTGATGCCGATGCTGGAGCCTGAGATCAACATCAAGAGCCCTGAGCGTGCCGACGCTGACCAGATCCTGCTGGAGGAACTGCTCAAGGGCTTGGACGCGCTGCCCGAAGGCCAGCAGGTGATGCTCAAACTGTCGCTCCCGGCAAAGGCCGGGCTGTTCGACGCGCTGGTCGATCATCCCAAGGTGCTGCGCGTCGTGGCGCTGTCGGGCGGCTTCTCGCGCGCCGAGGCATGCGTCGAACTGGCGAAGAACCGCGGCATCATCGCCAGCTTCAGCCGCGCGCTGCTGAACGACCTGCGCCACCAGATGAGCGAGGATGAGTTCAACGGGTCGCTGGGGCAGGCGATCGACGAAATCTACACTGCCTCGACCAGCAAGGCGGCGTGACCTGACATGAGAGCTGCTGGCGGCATGCGTCGGCAGCTCTCAGTCGTCCGATTGGGCCAGGTCAGCCTGTCATCCCCTTAAGCGCCAATGCGTCGTGAATGGCGTCGGCGTTAATGTCGTTGTTGAAATAGGCCCAGACGGCGCGGCCCTGACGTTCCTGGTCGGTCATCCACCCGGCCCATTCGCGTAGATCATCCTCCGCGTAGCGGCCCCAATATTTGCCTTGGCCGCCATGGAAGCGGACATAGGCCGCCGGGCCCGTCGCGATGCGGGGGCTGGATGATCCGGGCATGTCGTGGATGCAGAAGCTTGCGCCATGGCGGTCGAGCAATTTGAAGGTCGCGTCTTCATACCAGCTGGGGTGGCGAAACTCGAACACCGGGACGATGTCCGGGGGCTGGAGCTTGAGAAAGCTTTCCAGCCGATCGAGATTGAGCGCGAGGCTGGGCGGAAGCTGATAGAGGATGGGGCCTAGCGTTGGGCCGAAGTGGCGGAAGGATGCCATCATCCGCTCCATCGGCTCTTCGCAATGAGATAGCTTCAGCGCCTGGGTGATGTAGCGGTTCGCCTTCATCGAATAACAGAAACCAGGCGGCGCTTGATCGCGCCAGCCGTCGACCGTGTCGGCTTTGGGGAGACGGTAGAAGCTGTTGTTGATCTCCACCGTGTCGAAATGCTCGGCGTAGAGAGCGAACCAGCGCTTCATCGCCAATTTCTCCGGGTAGAAGGCGCCGCGCCAATGGCGATAATTCCATCCCGAGCAGCCTACCCTGATCATGAGAGGGACAAGCCGCCGACGCGAATGCGGTTCCATTCTTTTCCTTGGACGCCGAAACACGCTAAGGGCTGTGCATGACCGACTTTACTGACGAAGAACTGGCGCTCGATCCGCATTTTGCCGACCAGTTCGAAAAGGGATTTCGCCCGCCTTGCCAGCTTTACCTGATTTCTCCGCCTGCGATTGACGATGGTTTCGTGGCGCGGCTCGCGGAGGCTCTGGACGGCGGCAAGGTTGCGGCTTTTCAGTTGCGGTTGAAGGGGCTGGACGAGGACGCGATCGCTCTCGCGGCGGAGCCGTTGCAGACGCTGTGCGCGGAGCGGGAGGTTGCGTTCATCATTAACGACAGCGTTGCGCTGGCGAAGCGACTTGGCGCGGATGGCGTGCATCTGGGGCAGGGGGATGGCGATCCGCGAGAGGCGCGCAAGATACTTGGTCCCAAGGTGCAGATCGGCGTGACTTGTCATGACAGCCGCCATCTTGCGATGGAAGCGGGGGAGGCGGGGGCGGACTATGTTGCCTTTGGCGCCTTTTATCCGACAACGACCAAGGAAACGCATTATCGGCCGGAGCCGTCGATCCTCAGCTGGTGGACAACCTTGTTCGAACTTCCTTGCGTGGCGATCGGAGGGGTGACGGCCGACAATGCCGCGCCGCTTGTTGAGGCGGGGGCGGATTTCCTCGCGGTGAGCAGCGCGGTTTGGGCGCATCCCGATGGTCCGGGCGCTGGGGTCGCGGCGTTTTCGGCAGTGCTGGATGGGGCTTAGAGGGATCTAAAAATCATCTGCGTGATACCGATAGCCCTGGGTCCTTCGACAAGCTCAGGGTAGGGCTTCGACAAGCTCAGCCCGAACGGATTTAGGGACTGGTGTCGGAAACATTGCGAGTTAGATCGGGGCTCCTTCAACGCTAGTTGATCACGAGAAGCAGCTTTCCCGGGCTTTGCGCGTTTCTCTTTCCGAATTTCGGGAGAGTATCGCCTTGAAGACATATCTGCTCGCGATCACGCTGCTTTGCACGGCCTGCAAGGTTTCGGTCACTGACGCCAATGAAAGCGGGGGTGCGCCCGCCGCTGACCAGAAGGAGGCAGGGCAGGGGGCGGCGGCCAAGCCAGCTGGCGATCCCTATGCGTTCACCATCGTGCCCGAACCGGACGGTGCGCCTGCCCGGGCGGACTCGATCCTGCAGGCTCAGGTGGCGCTTGATCGGGCGGGCTTTTCTCCCGGGGTGCTGGACGGGAAGGAGGGCATGTCCTTCACCGCCGCGCTGAAGGGTTTCCAGGCAGCGAAGGGCTTGGCGGAGACCGGCAAATATGATGAGGGGACGGCCAAGGCGCTGCTGGGTGACAAGCCGCCGCCAGCGACATGGCTGGTGACGATCCCCGAAGGCTTTGCGCGTGGGCCGTTCACGGCGATCCCCAAGGACTATGCGGATCAGGCGAAGCTGCCTGCGCTGGGCTATCGCAACCTGATCGAAAAGCTTGCGGAACGCTTTCACACCAAGCCTGAAGTGCTGGTGGCACTGAACGCGCCCAACACGAAGATCGGTGCGGGAGCTACCGTGCGTGTGCCTGCTGTCGGCAATCAGCCGGTCGCACGGATCGAGGGCGATGAGCGTGGCTGGGGCACTACGCTCGCCAGCCTGGCCGTAGCGAAGGATCAGCCGCAGGCGGATCATGTGGTGGTCGACAAGTCTGACGGCGTGTTGCGCGTGTTCGACAAGGCCAACAAGCTGATTGCGCAGTTCCCCGCGACGATGGGGTCGGAGCATGATCCGCTGCCGCTCGGCACTTGGGAAATCAATGGGATCAGCCGCAATCCCGATTTCCATTATAATCCCGACCTGTTCTGGGACGCCGATGCGAAGGATGAAAAGGCGGTGCTGAAGCCGGGGCCCAATGGGCCGGTCGGCGTGGTCTGGATCGACCTGTCGAAGCAGCATTATGGCATTCATGGCACGCCTGAACCGCAGACCATCGGCCGGACCGAGAGCCATGGCTGCATCCGCTTGACCAACTGGGATGCCGCGCGGTTGGCGCAGATGGTGAAGAGCGGGGTGAAGGCGGTATTCCAGGCATGAGGAGGCCGGGGCGGCGAGGATGCGTGAGCATCATTATCGCCGCCCTGCTGCTGCTGTTCCTGAAGATGTGCGTGCGGATCGTTCCTGGAGACGGGCCGGAGCAGCCCGTGCCGTCCCGGCGCCCTGCAGCGGCGGAGGCCGGGTCGCTGCTGATCCCGGTCGAAGGCGTGCCGCCGAGCGCCTTAACCGACACTTTTACACAGGCACGGGCCGGTGGGGCGCGGCCGCATGATGCGATCGACATCATGGCGGCGCGGGGCAGGGCGGTGCTGGCGGCTGCGGATGGCCGTGTCGAAAAGCTTTTCATGAGCGAGGATGGCGGATTGACCATCTATGAGCGATCCCCTGACGGTCGGCGCATCTATTATTATGCGCATCTGGATGGCTATGCGCCCGGACTTGCCGAGGGACAGGTGGTAAAGCGCGGGCAGAAAATCGCCACCGTCGGCAGCACGGGCAATGCCGATCCCACGGCGCCGCACCTGCACTTTGCCGTCAATGATATCGCGCCAAATGAGCCGTGGTATAAGGGCCGGGCGATCAATCCCTATCCCCTGTTGGCCCGGTCGGTCCGATGAGCCTACTTGCCCTTCGCGGCGGCGCGATGTACAGGCGCGGCCAGCCTTTTTACATGAGGCCGGCTCTTTTCACCTTCAGACATATAGGCAGGCTCTTCCCATGAAGATCAGCGGCGTCGAGATTCGTCCCGGCAACAATATCGAATATGACGGAAGCCTGTGGCGTGCCGTCAAGATCCAGCACACGCAGCCCGGCAAGGGTGGCGCCTATATGCAGGTGGAACTCAAGAACCTGATCGACGGGCGCAAGAATAACGTGCGCTTCCGCTCGGCGGAGACGGTAGAGCGCATCCGCCTCGATACCAAGGATTTCCAGTATCTCTACGCCGAGGGCGACATGCTCGTCTTCATGGATACGGAGACCTATGAGCAGATCAATTTGCCGCAGGATCTGGTGGGCGAGGCTTCGGCTTTCCTGCAGGATGGCATGATGGTCATGCTGGAAATGTATGAAGAGCGTCCGATCAGCGTGCAGCTGCCCGAAACGGTCGAGGCGACCGTGGTCGAGGCTGACGCTGTGGTGAAGGGGCAGACTGCGTCGGCGAGCTACAAGCCCGCAATCCTCGACAATGGCGTGCGTGTCATGGTGCCGCCGCATATCGTTACCGGAACTCGCATCATCGTTGACGTGTATGAGCGGGAATATGTGAAGCGGGCCGACTGATGCGGTTCGGGCGCAGCACGGCGGCGGCCGCCTTCCTTGCGATCGGCTTCATTCCGGCTGCGCTTTTGGCACAGACGGTCAACAAGCCGTCCAAGGCGCAGCTCGATAATGCGGCCTATGTGCTGCGGGTCGTCAGCAGTGCGCTGCAATCGGACGCGGTGGAGCAGCCGGTGAAGACGGCATTGTTCGAATGTCTGTACGTCAATCCGCTGTCGAAGATCAGCGAAGCGACGGAAAAGGTGCTCGCGCGCAATGCCGGGAAGGTGAACCGGAAGGACCCCTCGCAGATGCTGGCGGTGATCGCGGGCACCTGCGGCTATCGCCCGACTGCGCCTGCCGCCAAGCCTGCGCCTAAGAAGAAATAGCTAAAGGCCGCCCGTCGGGGTGGCGGAGATCATATATGGTATCGCATTCCGGCCTTCTCACCGTCATGGAACGCGCCGCGCGCAAGGCTGGCGCGAAGCTGCGCCGTGACTTTGGCGAAGTCGAGCATCTGCAGGTGTCGCGCAAGGGGCCTGCGGACTTCGTGTCCAAGGCCGATCAACAGGCCGAACGTACTTTGGTTGAGGAACTGCAGAAAGCCCGGCCCGACTGGGGCTTCCTGCTGGAAGAAGGCGGGGTGATCGAGGGTGATCCGACCAAGCCGCGCTGGATCATCGATCCGCTCGACGGAACCAGCAACTTCCTGCACGGCATTCCCCACTTTGCGATCTCCATCGCAGTCGAAGAGCCGCTTTATGGCGGCGGCAAGCGGGAAGTGACGACCGGCCTTATCTATCAGCCGGTTACGGACGAGAGCTATTGGGCGGAAAAGAGCCGCGGCGCGTGGCGGCATGACCAGCGCTTGCGCGTGTCGGCCCGGCGCGACCTTGGCGACTGCCTGATCGCGACCGGCATCCCGTTCATGGGCCATGGCGATTTCGCCCAATGGACCCGCATCTTTGGCGCTGTCGGGCCTTCAGTGGCGGGCATTCGCCGCTTTGGTGCGGCTTCGCTCGATCTCGCGCATGTGGCTTCGGGCCGTTACGACGGTTTCTGGGAAAGTGGCCTGCAACCTTGGGATGTTGCCGCGGGCATGCTGCTAGTGCGCGAGGCGGGTGGCTTCGTCACTGACTTCCGCGGCGGCGACCAGCCCATCGAGCGCAAGGAAGTGATCGCAGGGAATGATGCCATCCACAGCAAGTTGCACAAGCTTGTTGCCGGAGCGCTGCGCTGAGCCAGACAATTGTTTCTGCGTACAAGAAGTAAACTCTTGCGAATCATTCTCACGTCTCCGGGCCTTGCTTCGCTTATGCGGCAGGCCTAAAGCGCGCCCATAGTCATTTTCGCCCAGGGGATTCCGTTGGTCGATCTAGCCCAATATCTGCCGATCCTTATCTTTCTCGGGATCGCCTTGCTGCTTTCTGCGGCATTCGTGTTCCTGCCGATGATCGTCGGCCGCCTGACGGGCGCGCATCAGCCCGATCCGGCGAAGCTGTCCGAATATGAATGCGGGTTCCCGGCGTTCGAGGAACCGCGCAGCCAGTTCGACGTGCGCTTCTATCTGGTCGCGATCCTGTTCATCATCTTCGATCTGGAAGCGGCGTTCCTCTATCCTTGGGCGGTCAGCCTGGATCAGATCGGCTGGGCCGGCTGGGCGACGATGATGATCTTCATAGCGGAGCTGGTGCTGGGCCTCGTTTATGCGTGGAAGAAGGGAGCCCTAGATTGGGAGTAGAACTGACCAGTCCCGCGCCCGGCACGATGTTGCCCGCGGGGACGCAGCCCGACCAGAATTTCTTCAACGCGCTGAACAGCGAAGTCAGCGACAAGGGCTTTCTCGTCACGTCGACCGAAGAGCTGTTCCAATGGGCTCGCACCGGTTCGCTGTGGTGGATGACCTTTGGCCTGGCCTGCTGTGCGGTGGAGATGATCCACGTCAACATGCCGCGTTATGACATGGAGCGCTTTGGTGCGGCTCCTCGTGCGTCTCCGCGTCAGTCGGACGTGATGATCGTGGCGGGAACGCTGTGTAACAAGATGGCTCCGGCGTTGCGCAAGGTTTACGACCAGATGTCCAACCCGAAATATGTGATTTCGATGGGCAGCTGCGCGAATGGCGGCGGCTATTATCACTATAGCTATTCGGTAGTGCGTGGCTGTGACCGGATCGTGCCGGTCGACATCTATGTGCCCGGCTGCCCGCCGACTGCCGAAGCGCTGCTTTATGGCGTGATGCAGTTGCAGCGGAAAATCCGCCGCATCGGGACGATTGAGCGCTGATATGGGTCATGCTGCACCGAAAATCGTGAACCCGGAAGGGATCGCGGAGAAGATCGCCGGGCTATTGGGTCCGATGCTGATCGAAGCAGTTGATCATGCCGATGAGCTGAGCTTCACCGTCGTGCGAGAGCGGCTGGCCGAGGCGCTGGACGTGCTGCGCGCGCAGGGTGAATATCAGCAGCTGATGGAAATCGCTGGCGTTGATTATCCTGAGCGGGCCGAGCGGTTCGAGGTCTGTTACCATCTGCTGTCGGTCACGAAGAACCATCGCATCCGCGTCAAGACATCGACCGACGAGGATAAGCCGGTTCCCACCGTCACGCACATCTGGCCCGTTGCAGGCTGGCTGGAGCGCGAAGTGTTCGACATGTATGGCGTGATCTTTGAGGGCAATGCCGATCTGCGCCGCATCCTGACCGACTATGGGTTCAAGGGGCATCCGCTGCGCAAGGACTTCCCGCTGACCGGCTATGTCGAGATGTGGTATTCCGAAGAGGACAAGCGCGTCGTCTACAAGCCGGTGAAGCTGGCCCAGGATTTCCGTCAGTTCGACTTCATGAGCCCGTGGGAAGGCGCGCAATATGTGCTGCCGGGCGATGAGAAGGCTCCGCAAGCGCCGGGCGCTCCGTCGCCCGTGGCCGCTCCGCCTCCACCCCCGGCCGCTCCAAAGGGCGAGCCTGCTGGCGCGACGCCCAAGGTGACGGAAAAGTCCGAAGATACCGGCGCGGGCGAACCTGCCAACAGCAAGGGCGCGCAGAAGTCGCCGGACGCTCCGGTCAAGCCTGAAGAACATACCGACGAAGGCAAAGGCGCCGCCAAGCCCGAGGATGCTTCTAAGCCGGAGGACAAAGCCTGATGTCCACCTATCTCGACGAACTTGAACATAAGACCAGCGCGGCCGATCCGACGCTGGGCGATACCGAGATCCAGAATTACACGATCAACTTCGGTCCGCAGCATCCGGCGGCGCACGGCGTGCTTCGCCTCGTCATGGAATTGGACGGGGAGATCGTGGAACGCTGCGATCCGCATGTCGGGCTGCTCCATCGCGGCACCGAAAAGCTGATCGAATATAAGACCTATCTTCAGGCGCTGCCCTATTTCGACCGGCTCGATTATTGCTCACCCATGGGGATGGAGCATAGCTATGTGCTGGCGATCGAGAAGCTGCTGAACCTGGAAGTGCCGATCCGCGCGCAATATCTGCGCGTGTTCTTCGCGGAACTGACGCGCATCAAGAACCACATGCTGAACCTGGGTTCGCACGTCATGGACGTCGGCGCGATGACGCCGAACCTGTGGCTGTTCGAGCTGCGCGAAGACTGCATGAACTTCTATGAGCGGGCGTCGGGCGCGCGCATGCACGCGGCTTATTTCCGGCCGGGTGGCGTGCATCAGGATGTACCGCTTAAGCTGCTGACTGACATCGCTGATTGGCTTGACACGCGCCTGCCGCGCCTGTTCGAGGATGCAATCAGCCTGGTGGCCGACAACCGCATCTTCAAGCAGCGTAACGTCGATATCGCCGTGGTGAGCAAGGAAGACGCGCTCAAATGGGGCTTCTCCGGCCCGATGCTGCGTGGGTCTGGCATCGCCTGGGATTTGCGCAAGTCGCAGCCCTATGACGTCTATGATCGCATGGACTTCGACATTCCGGTGGGCACCAATTTCGACTGCTACGACCGTTTCATGGTCCGCGTCGAGGAAGTCCGTCAGTCCGCGCGCATCATGAAGCAGTGCCTCAATGAGATGCCGGAGGGTCCGGTGCTTTCGCTGGATCGCAAGGTCGCGCCGCCGCGTCGGGGCGAGATGAAGCGCTCGATGGAAGCGCTCATCCATCACTTCAAGCTCTATACCGAAGGCTTCCACGTTCCGGCGGGCGAAGTCTATGTGGCGACCGAAAGCCCCAAGGGTGAGTTTGGCGTCTATCTGGTGAGCGACGGGACCAATTCGCCCTATCGCTGCAAGATCCGTCCGACGGCCTTCTCGCACTTGCAGGCGATGGATTTCATGATGAAGGGCCACATGCTGGCCGACACCACCGCCGTCCTTGGCGCGATGGATATCGTGTTCGGAGAATGTGACCGCTAATGGCTGACGCAGTTCATATCCCTGACGAAGCGGAAACGCGCGCGCGCTGGGGCGCTTTCGCGTGGACGGCTGACAATGCCGAGCAGGCGAAGAAGGTTATCGCGCGCTATCCGGCCGGGCGTCAGCAGTCCGCGGTGATGCCGCTGCTCGACCTTGCCCAGCGGCAGGTGGGCGAGGAAACGCAGACCCAAGGCTGGCTGCCCGTGCCGGTGATGGAATATATCGCCGATCAGCTCGAAATGCCGTACATGCGGGTTTACGAGGTCGCGACCTTCTACACCATGTACAATCTCGCGCCGGTCGGCCGCTATCATGTGCAGGTCTGTGGCACGACGCCGTGCATGCTGCGCGGGTCGGACGATGTATTCTCGGCCTGCAAGAACAAGGGTCTGGTCAAGGGCGGGACGACGCCGGATGGCCTGTTCACGCTGACCGAGGTCGAGTGCCTGGGCGCCTGCGCCAACGCGCCGATGGTGCAGATCAACGACGATAATTTCGAAGACCTGACCTATGACAGCATGAGCGCGATCCTGGACGATCTCGCCGCTGGCAAGCAGCCAAAGATCGGGCCGCAGATTGACCGTCAGACAAGCGCGCCGGAAGGTGGACCGACCACGCTCAAGGAGATGGTCGGCGAAAATCATGATTATCGCGGCCAGTGGAATGTGGGAGCGCAGGCATGAGCGACGTCATCGCACCCCTTTCCGACAAGGATCGCATCTTCACCAACGTCTATGGCTTCCAGGACTGGGGCATCGACGCGGCGATGAAGCGCGGCGATTGGGATAATACCAAGGCGCTGCTGGAAATCGGCCAGGACGAGATTATCGAGCGCATCAAGGCGTCCGGCCTACGCGGCCGTGGTGGCGCTGGCTTCCCGACCGGCATGAAGTGGAGCTTCATGCCCAAGGAAAGCAAGGATGGGCGGCCGAGCTTTCTGGTTATTAACGCCGACGAGTCCGAGCCAGGTTCGTGCAAGGACCGCGAAATCATCCGTCACGATCCGCACAAGCTGATCGAAGGCGCGCTGATTGCTGGTTTCGCGATGCGGGCGCGTGCCGCCTATATCTATATTCGCGGCGAATTCATCTATGAGGCGAAGGTCCTCTTCGCCGCCGTCGAGCAGGCCTATGAAAAGGGCTTCCTTGGCAAGAACGCATGCGGTTCTGGTTATGATTTCGACGTCTTCGTCCATCGGGGCGCGGGCGCCTATATCTGCGGCGAGGAAACCGCGCAGATCGAAAGTCTGGAAGGCAAGAAGGGGCAGCCGCGCCTGAAGCCGCCTTTTCCGGCGGGCGCGGGCCTTTATGGCTGCCCGACGACGGTGAACAATGTGGAGTCGATCGCGGTTTCGCCGACGATCCTGCGCCGTGGCTCCGAATGGTTCTCCAGCTTCGGCCGCGAAGGGAACAAGGGCACCAAGCTGTTCCAGATCAGTGGCCATGTGAACAAGCCATGCGTTGTCGAAGAGTCGATGGGCATCAGCTTCAAGGAACTGATCGACCGTCATTGCGGCGGCATTCGTGGCGGGTGGGACAATCTGCTGGCGGTGATTCCTGGCGGCTCTTCCGTGCCGCTGGTCCCGGCCGCGCAGATCATGGACGCGCCGATGGACTTTGATGGCCTCAAGGCGGTGGGCTCAGGCCTTGGCACGGCGGCAGTCATTGTCATGGACAGGTCGACCGACATCGTCCGGGCGATTTCGCGTCTCTCCTACTTCTACAAGCATGAGAGCTGCGGCCAGTGCACGCCATGCCGCGAAGGCACCGGCTGGATGTGGCGCGTGATGGAACGGCTGCGTTCGGGCGAGGCCGACATTGGCGAGATCGACATGCTCCAGCAGGTCACCAAGCAGGTCGAAGGCCATACCATCTGCGCGCTCGGCGACGCGGCGGCCTGGCCGATCCAGGGCTTGATCCGGCACTTCCGCCCGGAGATCGAGCGGCGGATCAACGAGAATAAGGGTAGCGCCCCCGTCATGGAGGCAGCGGAGTAATCATGCCCAAGGTCAAAGTAGATGGCGTAGAACTCGAAGTCCCAGCGGGCGCGACGGTCCTGCAGGCGTGCGAGATGGCGGGGAAGGAAATTCCGCGCTTCTGCTATCATGAGCGGCTGAGCATCGCGGGCAATTGCCGCATGTGTCTGGTCGAGGTGAAGCCTGGGCCGCCCAAGCCGCAAGCAAGCTGCGCGCTGCCGGCTGCCGACAATCAGGAAATCTTCACGCAGACCGAGATGGTCAAGAAGGCGCGCGAAGGGGTGATGGAGTTCCTGCTCATCAACCACCCGCTCGATTGCCCGATCTGCGATCAGGGCGGCGAATGCGACCTTCAGGACCAGTCGGTGGCCTATGGCCGCGGTGGCAGCCGTTTCGACGAAAATAAGCGTGCGGTCACCGAGAAATATATGGGGCCGATCGTCAAGACGGTCATGACCCGCTGCATCCAGTGTACCCGCTGCGTGCGCTTTGCCGAGGAAGTCGCGGGCGTGCCAGAGATCGGCGCCATCTATCGCGGCGAGAATATGCAGATCACCACCTATCTCGAACATGCCGCCAAGAGCGAGCTGTCGGGCAATGTGGTGGATCTTTGCCCGGTGGGCGCGCTGACTTCGAAGCCCTATGCCTTTGAGGCGCGGCCTTGGGAGCTGCGCAAGACACCGGCGATCGACGTCATGGACGCGGTGGGCACCAACATCCGCCTCGACAGCCGTGGCCGTCAGGTGCTGCGCGCCGTGCCGCGTATCAATGATGATGTGAACGAGGAGTGGGCAAGCGACAAGACCCGGCACAATGTCGATGGTCTGGTGCGCAAGCGGCTCGACAAGCCCTATGTTCGCAAGGATGGCAAGCTGGTTCCGGCGACTTGGAATGAGGCTTTTGCGGCCATTGCGGCTGTTCAGCATGGTGGTTCGGTAGCGGCGCTGGCGGGCGACCTGCTCGATTGCGAGACGATGTTCGCGGCCAAGCTGCTGGTACAAGAGCTGGGCGGCTCGATGCTGGAAGGGCGTCAGACTGGCCTTGCCTATGACGTGTCGTCGCTGAGCGCTGTCAATTTCAATACGACGCTGAATGGCGTCGAAACGGCGGACGTGATCCTGTTGGTTGGCACCAACCTCCGCTGGGAAGCGCCATTGGTGAACACGCGCATCCGCAAGGCGATCAAGAAGGGCGCGAAGGTTTTTGCCGTCGGTCCTCAGGTCGACCTCACCTACAAGGTCGAGTGGCTGGGCAATGACGCGTCATTGCTCGCCAAGCTGCCGCAGGCGGTGGTGGAGGCGTTCGGCAAAGCTGCGCGCCCGGCGATGATCGTTGGTGGCGGCGTGCTGGCCAAGGACGGGGCGCATGGCGACACGCTGGCGCTGGTCGAGACGCTGGGCCTCATCAAGGACGGCTGGAACGGTTTCAACGTGCTGCATTTCGCAGCGGCGCGGATGGGCGGGCTGATGCTCGGTTATGCGACGCAGGGCGGGATCAATGCTGTGGCTGCGGCCAAGCCGAAGCTGCTTTTTTCGCTGGGCGCGGACGAGGTCGACTATTCGGCGTTCGAAGATAGCTTCAGGGTCTATGTCGGCCATCATGGCGACAAGGGCGCGCATGCGGCGGACGTGATCCTGCCAGGCGCAAGCTATGCTGAGAAGGCGGGGACCTACGTCAATCTGGAAGGCCGGGTGCAGCGCGGTGAAAAGGCCGTGTTCGCGCCGGGTGATGCGCGTGAAGACTGGTCGATCCTGCGTGCTTTGTCCGAGGTGCTGGGCGCGACGCTGCCGTTCGACAGCTTCGATGCGCTGCGGGCGGAGATGGCCAGGGCAGTTCCAGCATTGGGCGTCGAGGGCCTTGCTGACTATGGCTGGTCCGTGCCGTCGCTGCCGACCGGGGCCAGCGGTGAGTTTGGCTCGCCGATCAAGGATTTCTACCTGACCAACGCCATCTGCCGCGCCAGCCCGACGATGCAGCAATGCTCGGCCGAGCTGATCCACGGGACAAGCTTCGCGGAGGCCGCAGAGTGACCGCATTCTTCCAAAATTTGGGGCTTCCCTTCAACGGCGCGTGGCTGTTGTCCACCGTCATCGGCATTTTGGTGATTGCCCTGCCGCTGATGCTGGCAGTGGCGATGATCATCTACGCCGATCGCAAGATCTGGGCGGCGATGGCGCTGCGCCGTGGTCCGAACGTCGTTGGTCCCTTCGGCCTGCTCCAGTCCTTCGCGGACGGGGCCAAGGTGTTCCTGCAGGAAACGATCATCCCGTCGGCCGCCAACCGCGCGCTGTTCCTGATCGCGCCGATCATCACTTTTACGGTGGCGCTGATCGCCTGGGCGGTGATCCCGTTCCAGGCGGGGGTGGTGCTGGCGAACATCAATGTCGGCCTGCTCTACATCCTCGCTATCAGCTCGCTCGGCGTCTACGGCATCGTGCTGGCGGGCTGGGCGTCCAACTCCAAATATCCCTTCTACTCCGCGATCCGCGCGAGCGCGCAGATGATCAGCTATGAAGTGTCGATCGGCTTCATCCTGGTCTGCGTCGTGCTGTGGGCGGGGAGCTTCAACCTGACCACGATCGTGGAAAGCCAGCGCGGTTATTATGGCTTCATCAACGGCCATGCGTTCAATCCGCTGCTGTTCCCGATGTCGATCATGTTCCTGGTGTCGGCCATGGCGGAAACGGGCCGCGCGCCGTTTGACCTGACCGAAGCGGAATCGGAGCTGGTGGCGGGTTACCAGACCGAATATTCGTCCATGTCGTTCGCGCTCTACTGGCTTGGCGAATATGCCAACGTCATCCTGATGTGCGCGCTCAATGCGATCCTGTTTTGGGGTGGGTATCTGCCGCCGATCGACTGGGCGCCGCTTTATTATGTGCCCGGCATCATCTGGCTGTTCGCCAAGATCCTGTTCTTCTTCTTCGTCTTTTCCTGGGTGAAGGCGACGGTGCCCCGTTACCGTTATGACCAACTGATGCGGTTGGGTTGGAAGGTTTTCTTGCCGACCTCACTCTTCTTTGTCTTTCTGGTATCGGGCTTCCTGATGTTTACGCGCTACGGAGGCGTGCAATGAGCCTCGGCTATTATGTGAAGTCCTTCACCCTCTGGGAGTTTGTGAAGGCGCACGCCCTGACCTTGAAATATTTCTTCAAGCCCAAGGCGACGATCAACTATCCCTATGAAAAGAACCCGATTTCGCCGCGGTTCCGGGGGGAGCATGCGTTGCGCCGCTACCCTAATGGGGAAGAACGCTGCATCGCGTGCAAGCTGTGCGAGGCGGTTTGCCCGGCGCAAGCTATCACCATCGAGGCGCAGCCGCGTGACGATGGCAGCCGCCGCACGACACGCTACGACATCGATATGACGAAGTGCATCTATTGCGGCTTTTGTCAGGAAGCCTGCCCGGTAGATGCGATTGTCGAAGGTCCGAACTTCGAGTTTTCGACCGAAACGCGTGAGGAGCTTATCTACGACAAGGCGAAGCTTCTTGAAAATGGCGACAAATGGGAACGCGCTCTCGCCGCGAACCTTGCCGCCGATGCACCCTATCGTTAAGCCGCGACCCGATCGAAGAGGATATATGATCCTGTGATTCACGTGCTTGCCTTTTACCTGTTCGCCACTTTGGTGGTGTGCAGCGGCGCGCTGACGATCCTGTCGCGCAATCCGGTTCACTCGGTGCTGTGGCTGATCCTCGCGTTTTTCAACGCGGCGGGCCTGATGGTGCTGCTCGGTGCCGAGTTCATCGCGATGCTGCTAATCATCGTCTATGTGGGCGCGGTCGCCGTGTTGTTCCTGTTCGTCGTCATGATGCTCGACATCGACTTCGCGGAATTGCGGGCCGGGTTCGTCGATTATCTGCCCTTCGGCATGCTGGTCGCGCTGGTGCTGCTGGCCGAGATCGTGCTGGGCATCGGCATCTGGAGCGCGGGGCCGATCGAGCTTGCCCAGCGCGCGGCACCGGTGAACCCGGAGCTGTCGAATATCCAGGCGATCGGGACGCTGCTCTACACGCGCTATATCTTCCTGTTCGAAGCGGCAGGCATCGTGCTGCTGGTGGCGATGATCGGCGCGATCGTGTTGACCCATCGTGCTCGCGGCGGCGTAAAGGGCCAGAATATTGCCCGTCAGAACCGCCGCCGTCCGCAGGATGCCGTGCGCAACGTCAATCAGCCCGTGGGGCAGGGGGTGGAGCTGTGATCGGCCTTCAGCATTATATGGTGGTCAGCGCGATCCTGTTCGTGATGGGGGTGCTGGGCATCTTCATCAACCGCAAGAATGTCATCATCATCCTGATGGCGATCGAGCTGATCCTGCTGAGCGTGAACATCAATCTCGTCGCCTTCAGCGCCTTCCTGGGCGATCTGGTGGGGCAGGTGTTCAGCATGTTCGTGCTGACCGTCGCGGCGGGTGAGGCGGCCATCGGCCTTGCCATCCTCGTCATCTATTTCCGTGGTCGCGGCACCATTGCCGTCGATGATGTCAACCGGATGAAGGGCTAAAGCTCGATGATCCAGCTTATCGTCCTTCTTCCGCTCATCGCGGCTGTCGTCGCCGGTCTTGGTAACAAGGCATTGGGCAAGCTGCCTGCGAAAATCATCACCACCGGCGCGCTGTTCGTCAGCTGTGCGCTGAGCTGGCCGATCTTCGTCAGCTTCCTCACCGGCCAGGCGGAGCCTTATGTCGCGCCTGCCTTTACGTGGATTCAGTCGGGCAGCTTTGACGCGCAATGGGCGCTGCGCGTCGATGCGATGACGGCGGTCATGCTGGTCGTCATCACCAGCGTATCTAGCCTCGTCCACCTTTATAGCTGGGGCTATATGGATGAGGAGCCGGATCAGCCGCGCTTCTTCGCCTATCTCTCGCTCTTCACCTTCGCGATGTTGATGCTGGTGACGGCGAACAATCTGCTCCAGATGTTCTTCGGCTGGGAAGGCGTTGGCCTTGCCTCCTACCTTCTCATCGGTTTCTGGTTTCGCAAGCCGTCAGCCAATGCCGCCGCGATCAAGGCGTTCGTCGTCAACCGCGTCGGCGATCTGGGCTTCATGCTGGGTATTTTCGGCACCTATCTGGTGTTCAACACCATCTCGATCCCGGAAATTCTGGAAGCCGCGCCGTCCATGGCCGGTTCGACGATCGGATTCCTGGGCCACCGCTTCGACACGATGACCGTGCTATGCCTGCTGCTGTTTGTCGGCGCGATGGGTAAATCGGCGCAGCTTGGGCTGCACACCTGGCTGCCAGATGCGATGGAAGGCCCGACCCCGGTGTCTGCGCTGATCCATGCGGCGACCATGGTGACCGCAGGCGTGTTCATGGTGTGCCGCCTGTCGCCGATGTTCGAGGCGTCGCCGACAGCGCTGAGCTTCGTGACCTTTATCGGTGCGGCCACCTGTCTGTTCGCGGCGACGGTCGGCACGGTGCAGAACGACATCAAGCGCGTCATCGCCTACTCGACCTGTTCGCAGCTCGGCTACATGTTCTTCGCGGCGGGCGTCGGCGCTTATGGTGCGGCGATGTTCCACCTCTTTACGCACGCTTTCTTCAAGGCGCTGCTGTTCCTCGGCGCGGGCTCGGTCATCCATGCGATGCACCATGAGCAGGACATGCGTTATTATGGCGCATTGCGGAAGGAGATCCCGATCACCTTCTGGACGATGACGCTGGGTACGCTTGCGATTACCGGCGTTGGCCTGCCGCTCATCGGCTATGGCTTTGCGGGCTTCTATTCAAAGGACGCGATCCTTGAGTCGGCCTTCGCCGCTGGCGGCTATGGCACCGGGGCGTTCCTGGTGGGTGTTTTCGCGGCGTTGCTCACCAGCTTCTATAGCTGGCGCCTCGTGTTCCTGACCTTCTTCGGCAAGCCGCGTTGGGCTGCTTCCGAGCATATCCAGCACGCGATCCATGGCCATCATGAGTCGCCGGACGAAGAAACCGCGCATGACGATCATGCGACGCACGGTCATGGCAGCGAGCATGCCAATGCTCCGGCGCAGGAGAATGCCGGGCACGATCCGCATGGCCATGAAGCCGATGCTCATGCCTGGCATGGCGGTACGGGTGGCTATCATCCGCATGAGAGCCCGTGGGTCATGCTCGTGCCGCTTGTGGTGCTGAGCTTGGGCGCAGTCTTTGCTGGTCTTGTCTTCCACGACCAGTTCATTGGGGCCGAAGGCGGCGTCGAGTTCTGGAAGGGGGCGCTGGCGTTCGACGGTCACCTGATGCACGCAGCGCATGAAGTGCCGACCTGGGTCAAATTCTCGCCCTTCGCGGTAATGCTGACCGGCTTCGTGATCGCGTGGCTGAGCTACATCAAGAATACCGACTGGCCGCGCCGTTTCGTGGCGGAGTTCGGAGTTCTGTACCAGTTCCTGCTCAACAAATGGTATTTTGATGAGCTGTATCACTTCCTGTTCGTCAAGCCTGCCTTTGCCATCGGCCGCTTCTTCTGGAAGTTCGGTGACGTGGGCTTCATCGATCGCTTCGGGCCTAATGGCCTCGCCGCACTGGTCGTGCAGGGCAATAAAGTCACCCGTCGGCTTCAGTCCGGCTACCTCTACACATACGCGCTGGTGATGCTGATCGGCCTCGCCGCGGCCGCAACCTGGGCGATGACACGATAATGGACGGCTTCCCCATCCTTTCCCTGATGATGGCAGTGCCGATGGCGGGGGCCATCGCCTGTCTCTACGCGGGCGCGAACCAGGCGCGCTGGATCGCGCTGCTGGCGACGCTGGTCGATCTAGCGCTCGGCGTGCTGCTCTGGGCGAATTTCGACCAATCGAGCAGCGCTGCGCAATGGCAGTTCCAGGAATATGCGCCGATCTTCGGCCGCTTCGCCTGGGCGCTGGGGATCGACGGCATTGCGCTGGTGCTGATCATGCTGACCGTGTTCCTGATGCCGATCTGCATCGGGGCAAGCTGGGATGCGATCCAAAAGCGCGTCGGTGAATATATGGCGGCGTTCCTGTTCATGGAGGTGCTGATGATCGGCGTCTTCACGGCGCAGGATCTCTACCTCTTCTACGTGATGTTCGAAGCTGGCCTGATCCCGATGTACCTAATTATCGGCATCTGGGGCGGAGCGGACCGCATCTACGCGTCCTACAAATTCTTCCTCTACACGCTGCTCGGATCGGTGCTGATGCTGATCGCGATGATGTGGATGGTGCATGAAGCAGGCACTACCGACATCCCGACGCTGATGGCCTATAATTTTGATCCGCATGTGCAGGTTTGGTTGTTCCTGGCCTTCTTCGCGAGCTTTGCGGTCAAGATGCCGATGTGGCCGGTCCACACTTGGTTGCCCGATGCGCACGTGCAGGCGCCGACCGCCGGTTCGGTCATTCTGGCGGGCGTGTTGCTGAAGATGGGCGGCTATGGCTTCATCCGCTTCTCGCTGCCGATGTTCCCGGAGGCATCGGCGCAGCTCGCTTGGCTGGTGTGGGGCCTGTCGATGGTGGCGGTGGTTTACACCAGCCTCGTCGCGCTGGTGCAGACCGACATGAAGAAGCTGATCGCCTATTCATCGGTTGCGCATATGGCGATCGTGACGGTCGGGCTGTTCGCTTTCAACCAGGCGGGTATCGAGGGCGCGATGATGGTGATGCTGGGCCATGGCCTAGTGTCTGGCGCGCTGTTCCTGTGCGTCGGCGTCATCTATGACCGCCTGCATACCCGTGAGATTTCGCGCTATGGTGGCCTCAGCATCAACATGCCGAAATATGCGGTGTTGTTCCTGCTTTTCACTATGGCCTCCGTTGGCCTGCCGGGCACGAGCAACTTCGTGGGCGAGTTTCTGGCGCTTATGGGCATCTACCAGGCGTCGAGCTGGGTCGCGCTGGTCTGCACCACGGGCATCATTTTGGGCGCGGCCTATATGCTCTACCTCTACCGGCGCATCGCTTATGGTGAACAGAAGAATGCCGATGCTGCGGCGATGCCGGACCTGTCGATGCGTGAAATGTGGCTGTTGGCACCTATCGCCGCCGCGGTGCTGTGGATGGGCATCTACCCGGAAAGCTTCCTGGCGCCCATGCGGTCGGACATTCGGGCGCTGGAGGCCCGCCTTGCTTCGGCTGCTCCGACGGGTGATTCCAGGATCAAGATGGGTCCTGCTATTCCTGCCGCGAACGCTCACCACGGCGCGGACCATGGCGCCACACCTCATGAAGCCGCGTCGGGGGAGACGCACTGATGATTGATTCCGCTTCCCTTCTGGCCGTTTTGCCGGAACTGGTGCTGACCGCTGGCGGCTTGGCCTTGTTGCTGATCGCCGCCTTTTCAGGGGACAAGGCTGCCCGGGCGGTGAACTGGCTGTCTGTGCTGACGCTGCTGGTTGCGGGTCTTACCCTGTCGACCTCACTGGCGCATGGCCCCATCGCTTTCGACGGGCTGGTGCGAGCTGATGCCTTCTCAGTCTTTGCCAAGGCGCTCATCTATGCCGCAGCGGGTGCTGCAATCCTGCTTGCCCCGCGCTATTTCCTCGCGGGTGGCGCGTTGCGGCCGGAATATCCCATCCTGATCCTGTTCAGCAGCGTCGGCATGGGGATGATGGTGTCTGCGGGCGATCTGCTGACCCTCTATGTAGGCTTGGAGATGCAGAGCCTTGCCGCCTATGTGCTGGCGAGCTTCATGCGTCAGGATGAACGGTCGTCCGAAGCAGGCCTTAAATATTTTGTGCTCGGTTCGCTCGCGAGCGGCATCCTGCTTTATGGCACGGCGCTGCTTTACGGCTTTACCGGCAGCACCAGCTTCGATGGCATCGCTGTTGCGCTGGGCGACGGCGTCGGCAAGGGCGAGCTGTTCGGCATGGTGTTCCTGCTGGCGGGCCTCGCGTTCAAGATGAGCGCGGTGCCGTTCCACATGTGGACGCCCGATGTCTATGAAGGCGCGCCGACGCCGGTCACCACCTTCTTCGGCAGCGCGCCCAAGGTCGCCGCGATGGCGCTGACGGTGCGGGTGGCAATCGAGGCGCTGGGTCCGGCGGGGCTCGACTGGCAGCAGATCGTGATCTTCGTGGCTCTGGCTTCGATCATCTTCGGCGCGGTTGCGGCGATCGGCCAGACCAACATCAAGCGCCTGATGGCCTATTCGTCGATCAACAATGTCGGCTTCGCGCTGATCGGCCTGGCTGCGGCGACGCCTGCGGGTGTCGCGGCGACGATGAGCTATATGGCGATCTACGTCGTGATGACGATTGGCGGCTTTGCCTGCATCCTGCAGATGCGTGACGCGGAAGGCCGCCCGGTCGAGAGCATCGCGAGCCTTGCGGGTCTGTCGCAGTCGCGCAAGGGCTTGGCGGCGGCACTGGCGATCTTCATGTTCTCCATGGCCGGTATCCCGCCGCTGTTCGGCTTCTGGGCAAAGTTCCTGGTGTTCGATGCTGCGGTGGCGGCAGGTCTGACCGCGCTGGCCGCGTTCGGTATTGCGGCTTCGGTGATCGGTGCCTTCTATTATCTGAAGATCATCAAGACGATGTATTTCGACGAACCTGCGGCAGCCTATGAGGCGCGCGGTGGTGCGGTTGAGAATATCATCCTGACCGCCTGCGCGGTGGTGATCGTTGTCGGATATCTGTTGAACCCCGTGCTGGACAAGGCAAGCGCGGCGGCTGCGGCGTCGCTATTCTGAGCGACATCCGCTTCGTCGAAGAGACTGGCTCCACCAACGCCGACATGCTGGCGTTGGCCGAGCAGGGCGTTGCGGACGGGACGTGGCTGCGCGCTGGCCGTCAGGTGGGAGGCAGGGGCCGCATGGGCCGAAGCTGGGAAAGCCCTTCCGGTAATCTCTATTGCTCGACATTGGTGCGGCTGCGGGCGGGCGATCCGCCTGCGCATCTCCTCGCGCTGGTTGCGGCCAATGCGGTTCACGCGTTGGTGGCGCCTCTGTGCGACGGCCAAGCGCGGATCAAGTGGCCCAACGACATTCTGGTAGATGGCGCCAAGATCGCCGGTATCCTGCTGGAGCGGGCGGGCGATGCGATCGTCGTCGGGATCGGCGTCAATGTGGTTGGTCATCCAACGGGGCTGGACCGGCCAGTCACAAGCCTAGCGGCGCAAGGTGCCGACATTGCCGAGGCTGGTGCGCTGTTGGACAGACTGGCGCAGTTATTCGGTCACTGGTTGGCGATCTGGCGCGCCCAGGGGCTGGAGCCGGTGAGGGCGCATTGGTTGCTAAACGCCCATCCCACGGGCACGGCGATGCGGGTCGTGCAGCCTGATGGCGGAACCATTGAGGGCAGTTTCGATACGCTGGACCAGCAAGGCATGCTGATCCTCCGCTTGGCGAATGGCGACACCCGTGCCATTCATGCGGGCGACATCCTTCTCATCTGATATCCGGGGACGGGCCATGCTTCTCGCGATCGACGCGGGCAATACCAATGTGGTTTTCGCGCTGCTTGACGGCCGGGAGATCCGCGCGCGCTGGCGGATCGCGACGGACCCGCGCCGAACGGCGGACGAATATGCGGTGTGGTTGAACCAGCTGCTGATGCTTGAGGGCTATGGGATCGCGGATGTCGATGCGGTGATCATCGCCACCGTCGTTCCGCGCGCCCTGCACAATCTTCAGGTGCTGGCGGAGAAATATTTCAAGACGGCCGCACTGGTCGCGGGGCAAGCGCCGGTCGAGTGGGGCGTGGAACTCGACGTAGCGGAGCCTGCGTCCGTGGGTGCTGACCGGGTTGTCAACGCGATCGCCGCGCACCATCTTTATGAGGGCGACCTGATCGTCATCGATTTTGGGACCGCCACCACCTTCGATGTCATCGACTATCAAGGGACGTACAAGGGCGGCATCATTGCGCCGGGTATCAACCTGTCGCTTGATGCATTGGTAGCGGCCGCCGCCAAGCTGCCCAAGATCGCGATCGCGCCACCGGAGAACCGATCGGTTATCGGTCGCACCACCGAAGCGCAGATGCATATCGGCGTCTTCTGGGGCTATGTGGCGATGATGGAAGGGCTGGTTGCCCGGATAAGGGCGGAGATCGGCCGTCCCGCAAAAGTGATTTCGACGGGCGGGCTCGCCGTCCTGTTTGATGAGAATAGCGACATTTTCGATGCGATCGCACCTGACCTCACAATCCTGGGGCTGGCGCTGTTGCACGAGCGGAGTTTGAAGAACTGATGACACCTAAAGACGAGCTGCTCTTCCTGGCCCTTGGCGGGTCGGGAGAGATTGGCATGAACGTCAATCTATATGGTTGCCAGGGCAAATGGGTGATGGTCGACCTCGGCCTGACCTTCGCTGATCCGGCTTATCCCGGCGTCGAACTTGTGCTGCCAGACCTGTCCTTTATCGAGGAGCGTCGTGAGGACCTGCTCGGCATCGTACTGACCCATGGGCATGAAGATCATATCGGGGCGATCCCCTATCTGGCTGCTGACCTAGGCGTGCCGCTTTATGCAACGCCTTTCACGGCGGGGCTGATCCGGCTGAAGTTGGAGGAAGAAGGCCTCGCCAAAGAGGTCGAGCTGAACGTAATCGACAATGAGGGCAGCTTCGCGCTGGGGCCGTTCGGCTTCCGCTATGTGCCGCTGGCTCACTCGATTCCCGAAGGCAATGCGGTACTGATCGACACGCCTTACGGAAGCGTGTTCCATACGGGCGACTGGAAGATCGATGAAAAGCCGGTGCTCGGCCAGCCTTCGACGCCAGAAGAGCTGACGGCCATCGGTGACGAGGGCGTGCTGGCGCTGGTGTGCGACAGCACCAATGTGTTCAATCCTGAGGCGAGCGGGTCCGAGGGGGATGTGCGCGAAGGGCTGATGCAGACGATCACCGGCGCGAAGGGCCGGGTTCTAGTCACCACGTTCGCCTCCAACGCGGCGCGTTTGCAGACGCTGGGAGAGGTGGCGAATGCCGTAGGGCGCAAGCTGTGCGTCGCCGGACGCTCGCTGGACCGGATCATCTCCACCGCTCGGACGGCGGGCTATCTCAAGGATTTTCCGCCCACGGTGGATTGGGATGATGCGATGGCGCTGCCCCGCAACGAGGTGATGATCATCGCCACGGGCGGGCAGGGGGAGGCGCGTGCCGCCCTTTCGCGGATCGCTTTCGACAGCCACCCGATCAAGTTGGACACGGGCGATTTGGTCGTATTCTCGTCCAAGCAAATTCCCGGCAATGAGATTGCTATCGGACGCATTCAGAATGCCCTGGCGACGAAGGGCGTGCTGATGGTCACGGATCGTCAGGCCGAGGTCCATGTGTCCGGGCACCCGGGACGGCCGGAACTGGAGGCGATGTATCGCTGGGTGCGGCCGCAAATACTGCTGCCGGTCCATGGCGAGCGGCGGCATATGGCAGAGCAGGCGCGGGTGGGACTTGCGAGCGGTGTTCCGAGCGCGATCGTGCAGTCCAATGGTGACCTGTTGCGCCTTGCGCCCAATGGTCCCGAGATCATCGGCCATGAAGCCACAGGGCGGCTCGTTCTCGATGGCGATGTGATCCTGCCGGCCGACGGTTCCACGATGAACGAGCGGCGCAAGGTCGCGCTGCACGGGCAGATCAGCGTGGCGGTCGCGTTGGATCGCAAGGGCAAGCTGATGGGCGATCCTGCGGTGCGCACGCAAGGCGTGCCGGTGGAGGAGGACAAGGCGGCGTTCCTGGCCGAAGCTGCTGAGGAGGCCGCCGTCGCTGTGGGCAAGGGTTCGCAGGAGGAAGAGGCTCTGCGCGAGCGAGTGCGCCTGGCGGTCCGGCGGACGGCAACACGCTGGACTGGCAAGAAGCCAGTGGTGGACGTGCTGCTCATTCGCGCCTAAGGCTCCGCGTCATGAACTGGTACGCGATCGTCGCCATTTATGTGCTGTTCTGGGTGATCAGCGCGTTCATCGTCCTGCCGTTCGGCATTCGCACGCCCGATGAAACGGGTGAAGTGATGCTGAAGGGGCAGGCCGACAGCGCGCCCAGCAACTTCCGGCCGGGGATCGTCGCTGTTCGCGCGACCATCCTGTCGGCAGCATTGTTCGGGCTATATTATGCCAATTATGTCGAAGGTTGGTTCACGCTGGAGCAGATCACGCGGCGTTCCTGATGACAAGCTCAGTCCGAAGTGAGTTGAGCGGCGGACGCGAGGCTTCACTCGTCCGCCGCAGCAACTGAGCCATTTATGAGTTTGCGCCCTAGTGGATTGACTCCAACGTTTGGAACCCGCGGTTACGGGCAGCGATGATCTC
>CBIHNV010000032.1:0-34374 GCA_966211835.1 uncultured Sphingobium sp. | reverse complement strand
CCCCTCTCCCGCCTTCGCTGCGCTCGGCACCCTCTCCCCTGAAGGGGAGAGGGGAATGGGGTCAGAAATCCAGCGGCTTATCCAGTTCCTTCACCTGCCAGGGCAGGCCGTGCTTGTTCAGCATGTCCATGAAGGGATCGGGATCGAACTGTTCGATGTTGAACACGCCTTCCCCCTTCCACGCGCCCGTCAACATAAGGGCGGCGCCGATCATTGCGGGGACGCCGGTGGTGTAGCTGACGGCCTGATTGCCGGTTTCGGCGTAGGCGTCCTCATGATCGCAGACGTTGAGGACATAGACGGTCTTCTGCTTGCCGTCCTTCACGCCGGTCGCGATGTCGCCGATGTTGGTCTTGCCCTTGGTCGTGGAGCCGAGGCTCGACGGTTCGGGGAGGACCGCCTTCAGGAACTGGAGCGGGATGATTTCCTGGCCATTGTAGATCACAGGATCGATGCGAGTCATGCCGACATTCTGGAGCACTTCGAGATGCTTGAGATACGCATCGCCGAAGGTCATCCAGAAGCGGATGCGCTTGATTTCGGGATAGTGTTTGGCGAGGCTTTCCAGTTCCTCATGATACATGAGGTACATGTTCTTTTCGCCGACCTGATCGAAATCGAAGACCTGTTTGTGCTTGAGCGCGGGGCCTTCGACCCACTTGCCGCCTTCCCAGTGACGCGAGGGAGCAGTGACTTCGCGGATGTTGATTTCCGGGTTGAAGTTGGTGGCGAAATGCTGGCCGTGGTCGCCGCCGTTGCAATCCAGAATGTCGAGCGTATCGATCCGGTCGAGCAGATGCTTCTTGATGTAGGATGCGAACACGCTGGTGACGCCGGGGTCGAAGCCCGAACCCAGCAGCGCCATGATCCCGGCTTCCTTGAAGCGGTCCTGATAGGCCCACTGCCAGCTATATTCGAACTTGGGCGTGTCGCGCGGTTCGTAATTGGCGGTGTCGAGATAGTCGGTCTTGGTCGCGAGGCAGGCGTCCATGATCGCCAGGTCCTGATAGGGCAGGGCCAGGTTGACGACGAGCTTGGGCTGGACCTTTTCGATCAGCGCGATGGTCTCCGCAACATTGTCGGCATCGACCTGCGCCACGTCGATGGTGACGCCGGTGCGGGCCTTTACCGATTCGGCGACCTTTTCGCAGCTGATGAGGCGGCGGCTAGCGAGCGTGATATGGCGGAAAATGTCACTGTTCATCGCCATCTTGTGAACCGCGACAGACCCGACGCCGCCCGCGCCAATGACCAGAACCTTGCTCAATTCCACTGCTCCATAGGTGAAGCGCGCCCTTTGCGCGAAAGCGCCCATATAGGGGCTGTGCGTGACAGCGCAAAGTCAGACATAAGCTACTGCCGTTCGTTTCGAGCGAAGTCGAGAAACGATATGTTTGCGCTTGCCGTTTCTCGACTATGCTCGAAACGAACGGGGGGGCTAGAAGCTCGCGCCGTCGACCTTGTTGATCGTGAGCGTGTCGATTTCCACCGAGGGCACGCAGCGCAGGTTGAGGGCGCGGATCGGACCGTTCGGGGAATCGCCTTCCGCGAAAGATTGCGTGCCGCAGATGTTGCAGAAGCGGTGCGTGATCTTGTGCTTGTAGAATTGATAGTCGGTCAGCTTGTCCTCGCCGCTGTTCAGCGTGAACTGGTCTGCGGGGACGAAGGTCAGGAGGAAGCCCTTGCGGCTGCAATGGGAGCAGTTGCAGGACATGGCCGCGGTGGGCGCGTCGGCGGCTACGGTGAAGGTGACTGCGCCGCAGTGGCAGCTTCCGGTGTAGGGCATTGGGGGCTTCCTTGTTAGAAGGAGTTTAGCGGGGCCGGAACGCCAATGGAACCATGCGCGTCAGATCGCGCTGCTTTCGACGGCTGCCTAGTCATAACCGAGGCTCTCGTCGAAGGGCATCTCGTAAAAGCAGGAGTCCGCCTCCTCCAAAAAAGAGAACTATAGCTGCCCAAAACAAGAGCGCCAATACGATGGTCGGCGACCCATCCCGAAAAAACAGAGTGATGCTGGAATGGCGCCCGGTGGGTAGCAGGACGTAACCATTCAGCATGCCGTCGATCACAAACCAAATACTTACTACTCCCAGTAGGCACAGTCCAATTGCCGTGGTCAGCATCTTGATACGTTTTGAGCGGGGAACGTGTCCCCTAAATTTGGGAGTTGGTCGTGAGAGCATAGCTCGCTTTTTCATGGCGGAGTGAAAAGAAAATTAAGGCGATCAGAACGGTTCACCCATCGCCCGAAATGATCATGATTCAAATCACCAACCGCCTCAACCCCTCCACCGTATCCGCCTCCCCCGCAGGCTTGTCCCGCCTAATCCGCGCGATCCTCGGAAAGCGCATCGCCAGCCCCGACTTGTGCCGCTTGCTGTCGTGGATGCTGTCAAAGGCGACCTCCAGCACCAGTGACTTTTCCACTTCACGCACCGGGCCGAAGCGGTTCAGGGTGTTGTTGCGCACGAAGCGGTCGAGCCATTTCAGTTCCTCATCTGTGAAGCCGCTATAGGCTTTGCCGACGGGGAGGAGTTCGCCTTCCTCCGTCCAGCAGCCGAAGGTGTAATCCGAATAGAAGGACGATCGTTTGCCGTGGCCGCGCTGGGCGTACATCATGACGCAGTCGGCGGTCAGGGGATCGCGTTTCCATTTGTACCAGAGCGCGGCCTTGCGCCCGGCGACATAGGGGCTGTCGCGGCGCTTGAGCATCACGCCTTCGATCGCGGCGTCGCGGGCGCCTGCACGGATTTCGGCGAGGGCTTCGAAGTCCGGTGCTTCGATGAGGGCAGAGATGTCGAAGCGGTCGGGATCGAGCGTTGGGATGAGGGCTTCGAGGCGGGGGCGGCGCTGCTCCCAGGGGAGGGCGCGGAGGTCTTCGTCGGTGTGGAGCAATATGTCGTAGAGGCGGACAAACGCGGGATAGTCGGCCATCATCTTGGCGGTTACCGCCTTGCGGCCGAGGCGTTTCTGGAGGGCGTTGAAGCTGGCGGCCTCTCCGCCCTGAAACTCGCCTTTGACGAGGAGTTCGCCGTCTAGGACTGCGTGGGCGTTGAAGGCTTGCGCGATTTCGGGGAAGCTGCCGGTGATGTCGTCTCCGGCGCGGCTGTAGAGGCGTGTTTGCTCGCCCGTGCCGACGATTTGGATGCGGATGCCGTCCCATTTCCATTCGGCGGCATAGTCGGAGAGGTCCACGCTGTCGGCTTCGAGCGGGTGGGCGAGCATGAAGGGGCGGAAGAAGGGCGTGCCTGCGGGGTCGGGGCGGCCTGATCGGCCCTCGGCCCAATCGAACAGGGCTGTGTAGGGCGGGGCGAGGGCGTGCCAGCATTCCTCTACATCATCGACGTCGAGGTTGAAGGCTTGCGCCAAGCCGGTCTTGGTGAGGCGGGCGGAGATGCCGACGCGCAGCCCTCCGGTGGCGAGTTTCAGGAGGGCGAAGCGGCCGGAGGCGTCGAGATGATCCATCATTTGCGCGAGGGTGGCGGGCGCGGCGGCGCGGCTGACGTTGTGAAGGCGATCGACTATGGCGGAGAGGGTGAGGGTGGCGTCGTCTATTTCGGCGGGCTGGTCTTCGGACTTGGGCCAGAGGAGGGCGACGGTTTCGGCAAGGTCGCCGACATAGTCGCGGCTCATTTCGTAGAGGACGGGATCGGTGCGAGCGCGGATCATCTCTCCGATGGCGGAGGATTTGACGGCTTTGATGTCGAGATTGCCGGTGAGCGCGGCGAGCGCCCAGCCGCGGTCAGGGTCCGGCGCCTCGCGCATGTAGCGGGCGATCAGGTCCAGCTTGCCGTTGCGCGAGCGGGTGTAGACGAGGTCGTCGAGGAGTTGGGAAAAGGCACGCATTACCCAACCTCCGTTCGGGCTGAGCTTGTCGAAGCCCACCCCTTCTCCTTAAGAAAGAAAAGCCCTTCGACAGGCTCAGGGCGAACGGAGGCGGGGGTACGCTCAGTCTGAACGGGGTTTGGGGGGCGTTTGGTGATCATCACCCCTCATCCTCGTCTTCGCGACCGACCAGTTCGAGCGCTCTCGCGCGCATCTGGTGGATCATGCACCAATGGAGCAGGGCTTCTTCCCGGCCATGGGTGATCCAGGTTTCGGTAGGCGCGACTTCGCGGATCGTGTCGGTGAGTTCGTCCCAATCGGCATGGTCGGAAATTACCAGAGGAAGTTCGACATTCTTTTGACGTGCGCGTTGACGGACGCGCATCCAGCCTGACGCCATGGCGGTGATGGGGTCGGGCAGACGGCGGCTCCAGCGATCATTGAGAGCGGAGGGGGGCGAGACGATGATGTGGCCGCGCATCTCCTTTGCCGGGACGCCGGTCGCGGGGCGCAGTTCGCCAAGGTCAATGCCGAAATCCTGATAGAGCGCGCACATGCGCTCCATCGCGCCGTGGATGTAGATGGGGTCGTGATGGCCACGCGCGCGGACTTCGCAGATGAGGCGCTGTGCCTTGCCGAGGGCATAGGCCCCAACGAGGACGCAGCGGTCGGGGTGGGCATGGAGCGCGGCGAGCAGGCGGTCGACCTCGCTGCCGGTGTCGGGGTGGCGGAAGACGGGGAGGCCGAAAGTCGCTTCGGTGACGAAGATGTCGCAGGGCGTGACTTCGAAGGGCTTGCAGGTGGGGTCGGGGCGGCGCTTGTAGTCGCCGGTGACGACGACGCGCTCGCCCGCATGTTCGAGCAGGATTTGCGCCGAGCCCAGCACATGGCCTGCGGGGATGTAGGATATGTCGACGCCGCCCATGCGGACTTGCTCGCCATAGCCAACGGGCGTGCCGCTGGCGGTGCCGTAGCGCAGGGCCATGATCGCGAGCGTTTCCTCCGTCGCCCAGACATGGCCGTGGCCGCCGCGCGCATGATCGGCATGGCCGTGGGTGACGAGCGCACGCTCGGCGGGCTGGGATGGATCGATCCAGGCGTCGGCGGGGCGGACGTAGATCCCGTGCGGGTGTGGTTCGATCCAATGCGGCATGTTGCTGTAGAAGATGGGTGCGGGCCTTTAGGTTCCGCAAGGGGCTTCACGGATGCGTAGCCATGTCGTCACCATCGCTTCGGGCGGGTGCAATGTGTTGAGCTACTCGACGCGAAGAGCCGCGAAGAGCAGCGCACGATCTTTCAGGCGGAGCTGGCGCAGGGGGATGCGTGTGGGTTCGACGCGCAGGCGCTGTTCGGGCGCGAGCAGTTCGAGCGGGTGTTCATCAGCTATGCGCTATCGATGATCCCGAAATGGGAGGCGGCACTACGGCAGGCGGCGCAGTGTGTGGCGGATGGCGGCAAGCTGGAAGTGGTCGACTTCGGGCAGCAGGAGGGTTTGCCTGCGCTTTGGAAGCGAGCGCTGTTCGGATGGCTGGGGAGATTTCATGTGTCGCCGCGTGCTGATTTGAGGCGGGCGATGGAGGGGTTGGCGGCGGATATGGGCGGGTTTCCGCACAGCCGGATGCTTTATCGGGGCTATGCGGTGCGTGGGGGGCTGATCCGGGTTTGAAGAAAGTCACCCCAGCGCAGGCTGGGGTCTCGTGAGGCAACGCCGTGCCCTATCCGCTGAGATCCCAGCGTTCGCTGGGATGACGACGTAAGGCTAGGCCGCCTTCTTCAATTCCAGCTCCAGCCGGTCCCAGATTTCGACCAGCGCCTGGACGAGCTCCTGCATCATCTCCACCGTATGCGCAGGGCCGGGCGTGAAGCGCAGGCGTTCGGTGCCGCGTGGGACGGTGGGATAGTTGATGGGCTGCACATAGGCGCCATATTCGGCGAGCAATATGTCGCTGATCCGCTTGGCCTTGACCGGATCGCCCACCATCAGTGGGACGATGTGGGTGACGGACGGCATCACCGGCAGGCCCGAATCCGCCATCAGGCGCTTCAGCGTCGCGGCGGCGGCCTGCTGGCCTTCGCGTTCCTCGTTCGACTGCTTCAAGTGGCGAACGCTGGCGAGGACGCCTGCAACCAGCACCGGGGAAAGCGACGTTGTGAAGATGAAGCCGGGCGCATAGCTGCGGATGACATCGACGATCATCTGGTCGGCCGCGATGTAGCCGCCCATGACGCCGAACGCCTTGCCCAGCGTGCCTTCGATGATGGTCAGGCGATGGGCGACATCGTCGCGTTCGGAAATGCCGCCGCCATGTGCGCCATACATGCCGACCGCATGCACTTCGTCCAGATAGGTGAGCGCGTTGAATTCGTCGGCGAGGTCGCAGATTTCGGCGATGGGGGCGACGTCGCCGTCCATCGAATAGACGCTTTCGAAGGCGATCAGCTTGGGCGCGTCGGGATCTTCGGCGGCGAGCAATTCGCGCAGATGATCGACGTCATTGTGGCGGAATACGCGCTTTTCGCAGCCCGAATTGCGGATGCCCGCGATCATGCTGGCGTGGTTCAGTTCGTCGGAAAAGACGATGCAGCCGGGCAACAGCTTGGCGAGAGTCGAGAGCGCAGCTTCGTTTGAAACGTAGCCCGAGGTGAAGAGAAGCGCCGCTTCCTTGCCATGCAGGCCGGCCAATTCGGCTTCCAGATCGACATGATAATGGGTGTTGCCGCCGATGTTGCGGGTGCCGCCGGAGCCTGCACCGACATCGTGCAGCGCCTCTTCCATCGCGGCGACGACCTTGGGATGCTGGCCCATGGCGAGATAATCGTTGGAGCACCAGACGGTGATAGGCTTCGGACCATTATGGCCGTGGAAGCAGCGAGCGTTAGGGAAAGCGCCCTTGTTGCGCAGGATATCGATGAACACGCGGTAACGGCCTTCGCTGTGAAGCCGGTCGATCGCCTGCGCGAAGATATGCTTGTAATTCACGTAACGCCCTAGTCCCTTAGTGGCCCGCATTCCCCTCTTGCGGGCCGTTTACCTGCTGCGGCGTTCCATTACCAGCGATAACCGTTCGCAGCGTTAGGGAGAAATACCTATCACAATGATAGAGGAAGTTGCGAGTGGACCAAAGGTCCCACCCCCTTACAGGGCTTCCAACTGGGTCAGGCCGAAATCCGCGAGTGCGGGGGCAAGTGCCGCTACGCTGTGGTCGAGGCGAGTGAAAACGGCCTTTCCAGAAGGCTGGAAGGCTGGCCATTCCTGCCCCTGCGTCAGGTAGGCGATGCGGCGGGCGATGCCTTCGCCGCCATGGACAAAGCTGAGAGGGCGGGGCGCTGCCGCAGCGAGTTCGGACTCCACCAGCGGGAAATGCGTGCAGGCAAGCACGACGGTGTCCATGCGGTCGCCGCCCGGCTGATCGAGCAGGCCCGCGAGCGCGTCGCGGGCTATCGCGGGATCAAGCGGTTCGCCCCGGAGCTTGGCTTCGGCGAGTTGGACAAGAGCAGCGGAGCCGTGGCGCAGCACGGTGCAGTCCGCGCCGAACTCCGCAGTGAGGCGATCGACATAGGGCTGGCGCACGGTGGCGTCGGTGCCGAGGACGCCGAACACGCGGCTTTGCGACAGGAGTGCGGCGGGCTTGATTGCTGGAACGGTGCCGACGACGGGGATGTCGAGCGCGGCGCGGACGGCGGACAGCGCGATGGTCGAAGCGGTGTTGCAGGCGATCACGGCGAGGCGCGGGCGGAAGCGTTCGACGAGGCGCCCGAGCAGGGCTGGCACGCGCGCGGCGATCTCTGCCTCGCTCTTGGTGCCATAGGGGAACCCGGCGCTGTCGGCGGCGTAGACGATGGGCGCATTGGGTAGCGCTGCGCGGGCTGGTGCGAGGATGGAGAGCCCGCCGACGCCGGAATCGAAGAACAGCAGGGGAGCGGAGGGAGCGACCTTCATTATGGCGCACATGTCGCGGGTGAGGATGGGGCTGTCAATATCGAGCTATTCTGCGTGCAATTGGGCAGAGGCGGTTCGGGCTGAGCTTGTCGAGCCCCCGACTTGAAGGCAGTAGAGCCCTTCGATAAGCTCAGGGCGAACGGTATAGGAATTTTGAAGCAGTTGCTTGCCCCCCGCAGCGGCAACGCTATGGTCGCGCCGCAATCATTTCGGCGAGATCATGAACCCTCCCTGGCTACTTCCTGCATTCGTCCTGCTGATATCCTATCTGCTGGGGTCCATACCGTTCGGCCTGCTGCTCACCCGGCTCACAGGAGCGGGGGATTTGCGGCAGATCGGGTCGGGCAATATTGGCGCGACCAATGTGCTGCGGACCGGGCGCAAGGGGCTGGCGGCGGCGACGTTGCTGCTGGACCTGCTGAAGGGCGCAGCGGCGGTGCTGATTGGGGCGGCGCTGATCGATAATGGAGGCCCGATGGCTGGGGCGATGGCCTTTATCGGGCATTGCTATCCGATCTGGCTGCGCTTTGCCGGGGGCAAGGGCGTGGCGACGATGATGGGGGTGGTCACCGCACTGCACTGGCCTGCGGGGATTGTCTTTGCGGTGGTGTGGCTGGGCGCGCTGTTCGGCGCGCGGTGGTCGTCAGTCGGCGGGATGGCGGCAGGAATCAGCGCGCCGATTGCAATGTGGTTCATGGATCGCATCGATCTGGTTCCCGTTACGCTTGCGATGACGCTGATACTCCTGTGGCGGCATCGTGCGAACATTGCCCGGTTGGCGAAGGGCATCGAGCCCAAGATCGGGGCAGCGAAGGAGTGAGCGAGCAGGAGCGGTTTGATCGCCTCCGCCTGATCCGTTCGCCCCGCATCGGGCCGGTAACATTCCGGCAGCTGATGGCGCGCTTCGGCAAGGCGGGCGAGGCTTTGCGCGCGGTCCCGGAGCTTGCGGCGCGCGGCGGCGGGAAGGCGGCCGTGGCAGATGCGGGTGCTGTCGAGAAGGAGATTGCGCGCAGCAAGGCGGTCGGTGCGCGCTACCTGCTGATGGGGGATCAGGATTATCCGTTTTTACTGGAGCAGATGGATGGCGCCCCGCCCGCGCTGATCGTGCGCGGCGATGTGGGTTTGACGGGGCGGCAATGCGTGGCGATGGTGGGCGCGCGCAACGCCTCTGCCGCCGCTTGCCGTTTCGCCCGAACCTTGGCGCAGGAACTTGGGCAACAGGGCGCGGTCGTGGTGTCGGGGCTTGCGCGAGGTATCGACACGGCGGCGCACCAGGGATCGGTGGCGACAGGGACGATCGCGGTGATCGCTTGCGGCATCGACGTCGTCTTCCCGCCGGAGAACAGCGACTTGCAAGAGCAGGTAGCGAGCGAAGGTTTGCTGGTGACGGAACATCCTCCCGGCACACAGCCTCTCGCAAGGCACTTTCCGGCGCGTAATCGCATCATCGCGGGGCTTGCTGTCGGGACGGTGGTTGTCGAAGCTGCGCCGAAGTCGGGCTCACTCATCACCGCGCGGCTGGCTGTCGAAGCCGGACGGGAGGTCATGGCCGTGCCGGGATCGCCAGTCGATCCGCGAGCGCAAGGATGCAACCAGCTGATCCGCGAAGGCGCGACGCTGGTGCAGAATGGCGCGGACGTGATCGAGGCGATTGGCGGCATCGACCCGCGCATGGTGCGGCAGGGGCGGCTTGACTTCAGCGGGGCACCGGTCTCGTCCGATGTCGCGGGGCAGGAGCGGGAGGTCGTGCTGGGGCTGCTCGGCCATGCGCCGGCGCCTGTGGATGAGGTGATCCGATTGTCAGCGCTCAGCCCCGCCATCGTGCAAACCGTACTGCTGGAGCTGGAGCTTGCCGGGCGGCTGGAGCGGCATGCGGGGGGCAAGGTGAGCCTGTCGTGATACTCTTGACGCGGGGCACCAGCGCCTTCCAGACTCGCGCGTGTACGTGAGAGAACTCAAAAACCGGGGCATGAATGCAGCTTGTCATCGTTGAATCGCCAGCCAAGGCGAAGACCATCGAGAAATATCTGGGCGGCGATTTCCACGTCCTCGCCAGCTATGGCCATATCCGCGATCTGCCGCCCAAGGATGGGTCGGTCGATCCCGACAATGGCTTTGCCATGCAGTGGGAAAATTATGGCGATAAAGGCAAGCAGCTGAAAGCCATCGCCGATGAAGCGAAGAAGGCCGATCGATTGATTTTGGCGACTGACCCTGATCGCGAAGGGGAAGCGATCAGCTGGCACGTGCAGGAGGTGCTGCGCGCCAAGAAGGCGCTGCCGCAGAAGGTTGATCGCGTGACCTTCAACGCAATCACCAAGCAGGCGGTGACCGACGCGATGGCTCAGCCGCGCGCGCTGGATGAGGATCTGATCGACGCCTATCGGGCGCGGCGAGCACTGGATTATCTGGTGGGCTTTACCTTGTCGCCGGTGTTGTGGCGCAAGCTGCCCGGCGCCAAGTCGGCGGGGCGCGTGCAGTCCGTTGCATTGCGGCTGGTGGTCGAGCGTGAGCGCGAGATCGAGAGCTTCGTGCCCCAGGAATATTGGTCGGTCGCGGCCGAGATGGAGCAGGGCGGGCAGGGCTTTGTCGCGCGGCTGGTGCGCTGGAAGGGCGAGAAGATCGACCGGCTGACCATCGGCAAGGAAGGCGACGCCATGGCCGCGAAGGCGGACGTGGAGGCCGGGCGCTTCACTGTCGAGAAGGTCGAGACCAAGCCGGTGTCGCGCAATCCTCCGCCGCCCTTCACGACCTCTACGCTGCAGCAGGAGGCGGCGCGCAAGCTCGGTTTCTCCGCCAGCCACACGATGCGGATCGCGCAGCAGCTGTATGAGGATGGCGCGATCACCTATATGCGTACCGACGGCGTGCAGATGGACGGGAGCGCCATTTCCGCCGCGCGCAAGGCGATCGCGGAGCGTTACGATGGCGGTTATTTGCCGGAAAAGCCGCGCCAGTATCAGACCAAGGCGAAGAACGCGCAGGAAGCGCACGAAGCCATTCGTCCGACCGAATTTTATCGGGACAAGGTGGGTTCAGGCGATCATGCGCGGCTTTACGACCTGATCTTCAAGCGGGCGCTGGCGAGCCAGATGGCTTCGGCGCGGCTGGAGCGGACGGTGATCGATCTGGTCGATGGCACCGGGCAGCACGGGCTGCGTGCGACGGGTCAGGTGGTGATCTTTCCGGGCTTCCTGGCGCTTTACGAAGAGGGGCGCGATGACGCCGAGGATGATGACAGCAAGCTGCTGCCGCGCCTGGCGACGGGGGATGCGCCTGCCAAGAAGAAGGTGACGGCGGAGCAGCATTTCACCCAGCCGCCGCCGCGCTATTCGGAAGCGTCGCTGGTTAAGAAGCTGGAGGAATTGGGCATTGGGCGCCCTTCCACCTATGCCTCGACGCTCCAGGTGCTGAAGGACCGCGACTATGTGCGGATCGAGAAGAACCGCTTCTTCGCCGAGGAGAGCGGACGGCTGGTAACGGCGTTCCTGGAGCGCTTCTTCGAACGCTATGTGTCCTATGATTTCACCGCCGGTCTTGAGGACGAGCTGGACGAGATTTCCGGCGGCCGGGCGCAGTGGCAGGCTGTGTTGGAAGCCTTCTGGAAGGACTTCAAGCCCAAGACCGCCGAGGTCATGGAGCAGAAGCCTTCGGACATCACGGCGGAACTGGATAAGTTCCTGGAGCCGATGCTGTTTCCGCCCAAGGCCGACGGCAGCAATCCGCGCGCCTGCCCGATGTGCGGCGACGGGCAACTGGCTTTGCGCGGGGGGCGGTTCGGAGCGTTCATCGCCTGCTCCAACTATCCGGAGTGCAAATATACGCGCAAGTTCGGCCAGCCGGGCGGCGCGGACGGTGGCGAGGACAAGGGGCCGGAGGTGCTGGGCCAGCATCCCGAAACCGGGCAGGATATCGTGCGCAAGTCCGGCCGCTTTGGCCCCTATATCGAGATGGGCGAGGGCAAGGAGGCGAAGCGCGGATCGATCCCCAAGGATTTGCCCGATGGCGAACTGACGCTGGATTGGGCGGTAAAGCTGCTGAGCCTGCCGCGAGAGGTTGGGCTGCACCCGGAGACGGGAAAGCCGATCGTAGCGAATATCGGGCGCTTTGGCCCTTATCTGCTGCATGATGGCAAATATGGGCGGCTGTCCTCCACCGCGGAGATTTTCGAGGTGGGGATGAACAGCGCCGTCGCGAAGCTGGCGGATGCTGCGAACAAGGGGCCGCGTGGCGGGGCGTCGCGGGAGCCATTGAAGGTGCTGGGCAAGCATCCGCGTACCGAGGCCGAGATCAAGCTGATGGCGGGGCGCTACGGGCCCTATGTGACGGATGGCACCACCAACGCGACCTTGCCCAAGACGATCGAGCAGGATGCGTTGACGCTGGAGGAGGCTGCGCGGTTGATCGACGCGCGGGCTGCGGCGGCTCCGGCCAAGAAGGGGAAGAAGAAGGCTGCGCCCAAGAAGGCGGCGGCGAAGAAACCGGCTGCCAAGAAGGAAGGCGCGAAGAAAGCACCTACCAAGAAGAAGGCGGCGGCGGAATAGTAGCAGCGACCTCCGTTCGTCCTGAGCTTGTCGAAGGACTTCCCTTCTTTTCAGCGAAAGTAAGGGGCTTCGACAGGCTCAGCCCGAACGGGGTTAGGTCGGTGCGAACGTGTCGGGTGGGTGACTACTCCACCCAATCCAGCCCGATATCGCGGTAGATGAAGCGGTCGTCCTCCCAATCTTCTTTCACCTTGACGTGGAGGTAGAGGTGGACCTTGACCCCAAGCAACTGTGCCAGTTCAGCGCGCGCCTTGGAGCCGATTTCCTTGAGGCGCTGGCCGCCTTTGCCGAGCACGATGGCGCGCTGGGTCGGACGTGCGACGAGAATCTGCTGGTGGATTTCGACTGAGCCGTCCTCGCGCTCGCTATATTTTTCCGTGTCGACGGCGGCGGCGTAGGGGAGTTCTGCGTGCAGCTGGTGATAGAGCTGTTCACGGGTGATCTCAGCTGCGAGCATGCGGTCGGTGGCGTCCGAGACCTGGTCTTCGGGGAAGTGCCAGGGGCCTTCCGGCATGGCATTGGCGAAGGCGGTCTTGAGTTCGGGCAACCCGTCGCCAGTCGCCGCGCTGATGAAGAAGGTCTCTTCAAAGCCAACGCGCTCATAAAGCTTTTGGGTGTGAACCAGCAGCTTCTCCTTGATGGCGATATCCACCTTGTTGAGGATCAGCCATTTGCGTTCCGGACGGTGTGTCAGCGCCTCAATGATGGGTTCCATCTTTGGGCCAAGGCCGGCCTTGCCATCGACGATCAGCGCGATCAGGTCAGCGCCCTGCGCACCGCCCCACGCGGCCTGAACCATCGCCCGGTCCAGGCGACGCTTGGGTGCGAAGATGCCGGGGGTGTCGACCAGGACGATCTGCGCATCGGCATCGATCGCGACGCCCATGACGCGGGTGCGGGTGGTCTGCGCCTTCGGGCTGGTGATGGCGACCTTCTGGCCGACCAGCGCATTGACCAGCGTGGATTTGCCCGCGTTGGGGGCGCCGACGATGGCGATGACGCCGCAGCGTTGATTTTCGGGATTCAAGTTCAAAAATTACTCCGTTCGCGCTGAGCCTGTCGAAGCGCTTTACTGTTCTTCTTTCGAGCGAGCCAAGGTAGAGATGAGGCTCCAGTCTTCACGGATGAGCGCTAGTTTCTTCGCCCTGCTCCAGCCCTTGATCTGACGCTCGGCTTCGAGCGCCTCCATACGGCTTCCGAACTCTTGCGACCAGACCAGTTTTATCGGGCGGCGGTCTTGGGTGTGGCCGGGCAGCGCGCCTGCCTCGTGTTGTTCGAGGCGTGTTTCGAGATCGTCGGTGTGGCCGACATAGAAACTTCGGTCAGCGCAGTGGAGCATGTAAGTGTAGAAGGGCATGTTTGCTCAGAAGAAAGTGAAGCCCTTCGACAGGCTCAGGGCGAACGGAGGTATGGGAGTGGGGCGAGGCGGGGTGACTACCCGCCAAGCTTATCCAGCAGCGCCTTCGCCGCAGCCGTCTCAGCCTCCTGCTTGCTCCCGCCGGTCGCACTTGCTTCGCCAGCGCCCTTGATGCTGACCGTCACCGTGAAACGCAGTGCATGATGAGGACCCGAGCGGTCGGTCATCGCATATTCGGGCGGCTTGCGGCGATTGGCGGCCGCCCATTCCTGCAGCGTGGACTTGGGATGTTTGGGCGCGCTTTCCTGCGTATCGACGCGGTTTGCCCAGAGGCGGCGGACGAGGGCGCGGGCGTCGTCCAGGCCCGCCTCCAGATAGAGCGCGCCGATCAGCGCCTCCATGACGTCACCCAGCACATTGTCGCTGTCGGCAGCTCCGTCGTCCCGCGCCTGCTTACCGAGGACGAGGTGGGCGGGAACTCCGGCGGCACGCGCCACGTCTGCGCAGGTTTCGCCCGAGACTAATGCGTTGAAGCGGCGGGAGAGCTTGCCCTCAGGCTCGCTGGCGAACCGCTCATAGACCCATTCAGCGACAATCAGGCCAAGCACCCGGTCGCCTAAAAATTCCAGCCGTTCATAATTGACGGCATTGGCGCTGCCATGGGTGAGCGCCTGGCGGAAAGGTGCTTCATCCCGCGGCGCTCGTCCGATCAGCCCGGCGAGCCAGCCAGACGTGTCCGCCTTGGTCAAAAGCCTTCCCCGATGCGGTTCCAGCGCGCCGCCGTAAACCAGGTCCAGGGGAGCAGCCAGTTGGCGCTGCCGTCGGTCGAGAATACGGAAATCATCGCTTTGCCGACCAGATTTTCCTCAGGCACCAAACCGATGCCGCCACCTTCCACTGCCGGGAAGCGGCTGTCGGCGCTGCGATCGCGATTGTCGCCCATCATGAACAGATGGCCTTCGGGGACCAGCACTGTGTCGCGGTCATCGGCTGCACCATTGGGAACGAGATCAAGGACATTGTAGCTTTTGCCGCCCGGCAATGTCTCCCGATATTGTGGATAGCGACACTGGCGGCCGCCGCCCGGTGCGTCCTCTTCGAACTTCGGACGGTAGCAAGGGGCGGGGCTGCCCTCCTTTGCGGCTGCATCCAGCATGTTGGGGGACACGGGTATGACGAGGTCGGAAACCTTCTGCTTCCGGATCGCCTGACCGTTCAGATAGACGGTGCCGCCGCGTACCGAGATCATGTCGCCGGGCAAGCCGATGACCCGCTTGATATAATCATTCTTCTGGTTCGGCGGTGCCTTGAACACCACGACGTCGCCGCGCTTGGGCGTGGAGGCCAGGATACGGCCGGGTATCAGCGGCAGGTTGAAGGGAAGCGAATAGCGCGAATAGCCATAAGGCCATTTGGCGACGAGCAGATAATCGCCGATCAACAGGCGCGGCTGCATCGATTCAGACGGAATATTGAACGGGGAGACGATGAAGCTCCGCAGGACAAAGACGAACACCGCCAGCTTAGCGAGAAACCAAAGGAAGTCCCGCGTTTCGGATTTTGCGCTCATGCTATGTTGTCTAGTCCTTCGATCCGCCTTGAAAACAGGCCGTTGCGGCTTTTGCTGCGTTGTAAACCCGCCGTCAAGCATAGCGGCCGGTGCATTGGCCGTTACGCTTGGGTAAGAAGGACGAGAATCGACAGGTGCAGTGTCGACATCGATCGATTGAAAAAGAGGATTTACGTTTCCATGCCCAGCCCTGCACTGGAGGCCATCGCGGCGCTCCCGCGACCCGAACTGAAGTCTTTTTTTGCGTCAGATCCCAACCGGCTGAGCAAGTTCACGCTTACGCAGGGGCCGATCCGTTTCGACTGGTCGAAAACGCATTTGACCAGCGAACTGGTCGGAGGCTTCCTGAAGCTGGCGGAAGAAAAAGACTTCGCGAAATGGCGCGACGCGTTTTTCGCGGGAGAGCCGATCAACAATAGCGAAGGCCGCGCGGCGGAGCATCCCGCTGAGCGGGGCGAAGGCAATGCGGAAAGCGTGTCGCGCGCCAAGATGCTGCATGCCCGCATGCGCGCGCTGATCGATGCGATCGAGGGTGAAGCGCTGGGCCCCATCCGCCACATCCTGCATATCGGCATCGGCGGATCGGCGCTTGGTCCCGACCTGATCGTGGACGCGCTGGGTGGCGACGGGTCGCGCTATGACGTGGCAGTCGTTTCCAATGTCGATGGCACTGCGCTGGAGCGAGCGATTTCGCGTTTCGATCCGGAAGCGACGCTGATCGCGGTTGCGTCAAAGACTTTCACGACCACCGAAACCATGCTGAATGCGGCAAGCGCGATCAACTGGCTGGTCGAGGCGGGTGTGGAAGATCCCTATGGCAAGGTGATCGCGCTGACCGCCAATCCGGACAAGGCGATCGAATGGGGTGTGGACGAGACGCGTATCCTGCCCTTTTCCGAAACGGTGGGGGGCCGCTATTCGTTGTGGTCGTCCATCGGATTTCCCGCCGCCTTGGCGCTTGGCTGGGATGCGTTTGAGAGCCTGCTGGAGGGAGCGGCGGCCATGGACAGGCATTTCCGGCTGTCCGATCCGGCGCAGAACGCTCCGCTGATCGCGGCATTCGTGGACCAATATTATGCGCGGGTTGTCGGGTGTCAGACCCGTGCTCTGTTTGCCTATGACGAGCGGCTGCGGTTGTTGCCATCCTACCTCCAGCAGTTGGAGATGGAGAGCAATGGCAAGAGCGTGACCCGCGACGGCCAACCGGTGGATGGTCCGACCGCGCCGATCACATGGGGCGGCGTCGGCACCGATGCGCAGCATGCGGTGTTCCAGCTGCTGCATCAGGGCACGATCCTCGCGCCGGTCGAATTCGTCGCTTCGATCGACCCTGGGCATGCTCTGGACCCGGCGCATCATCGGGCGCTGCTGGTGAACTGCTTTGCCCAAGGCGCGGCGCTGATGCGGGGGAAGGATAATGACGCTGATCCTGCGCGTGCCTATCCCGGCAACCGGCCGTCGACCACGATTTTGCTGGAAGATGTAACGCCGGACGCGCTGGGCGCGCTGATCGCCTTTTACGAGCATCGGACCTTTGCCAATGCCGTACTCATGGGGATCAATCCGTTCGATCAGTTCGGCGTCGAGCTGGGCAAGGAAATCGCCAAGTCGATCGAGACAGAAGGCGCGAAGGGCTTTGATCCTTCCACCATGGCGCTGATCAATCTGGCGCTCGGCGGAGCGTAAGGCGAGCAAAAGCCGTTTGTAACTCCGCTGGATAGCCGCCATATCCGGCCGCAACCCAGCGGAGATCAGCATGAGCGACTACGACTTCGACCTTTTTGTCATCGGCGCAGGTTCCGGAGGCGTCCGGGCGTCGCGCGTGGCGGCTGCGCATGGGGCCAAGGTCGCGGTCGCCGAGGAATATCGGGTCGGCGGCACCTGTGTCATTCGCGGCTGCGTGCCCAAGAAACTGCTGATCTACGGCGCGCACTTTGCCGAGGATTTGAAGGACGCGCGCCGGTTTGGCTGGAATGTCCCGGAGTGTGGGTTCGAATGGAAAGTGCTGCGTGACAATGTGCTGGCTGACGTCGACCGGCTGGAAGGGCTCTACCGGAACACGCTGGACAGCCATAAGGTCGAGCTGATCTCCGAACGCGCCGTGATCACCGGTGCCCATTCTGTGAAGCTGGCGAGCGGGCGGGAATTGACCGCGAAATATATATTGGTTGCGACCGGCGCCTGGCCGTCGATACCTGATCTGGAAGGTGCCGAACATGGCATCACCTCTAACGAGGCCTTCCACCTAGAGGATGCGCCCAAACGGATGGTGATCGTCGGCGGCGGCTATATCGCCAATGAATTTGCGGGTATTTTCCACCAGCTCGGCAGCCATGTGACCATCGTCAACCGGTCCTCCACCCTGCTGCGCGGCTATGATGAGCAGATCCGCGACCGGCTGCTTCAGATTTCGACGATGAAAGGCATCCAATTCCGCTTCAATGCAGAGATGGAGCGGATCGAGAAGAATGATGATGGCACGCTGTGCGTGCATTTCAGGAACGGCGATCCCATCCCATGCGACACGGTGATGTTCGCGACCGGACGACAGCCGCATGTCGAGGGGCTTGGCCTTGAGAGCGCGGGCGTGGAGCTGGACGACAAGGGCGCGATCAAGGTCGATGATCATAGCCGCACGACCTGTGAGAGCATCTATGCCGTGGGTGACGTCACCAACCGGCTGCAATTGACGCCGGTCGCTATCCGTGAAGGGCATGCCTTTGCCGATACGGTGTTCGGCGACAATCCCCGGACCGTGGATTATAATTGCGTGCCGTCGGCGGTGTTCAGCCACCCGCCGCTCGCCGGTGTCGGGCTGACGGAGGCGCAGGCGAAGAACAAGCTGGGCACGGTGAAGGTCTACACATCCGATTTCCGGCCGATGAAGAATGTGCTCGCCGGTCGTGACGAGCGCGCGCTTTACAAGATGGTGGTGGATGCCACGACCAATCGCGTGGTCGGGCTGCACATGATTGGCCCTGATGCGCCGGAGATCCTGCAGGCTGCGGCCGTGGCGGTGAAGGCGGGTCTTACCAAGCAGGAATTTGACGACACGGTCGCGCTGCATCCCAGCATGGCTGAGGAGCTGGTGCTGCTGAAGTGATTTGAAAGCGGCACTCAGCTGTGGGTTGAGGAGCCTCTTAAAGATCATTCTTGGCTCCACCGCCCACCTCCGTTCGGGCTGAGCTTGTCGAAGCCCGTCTCTTTCTAAGGAAGTGAAGCCCTTCGACAGGCTCAGGGCGAACGGCTGGATAGCTTATGCGTTATCCCTCCGCAGCGAAGGTCACAACCAGCGCGTCGCGCCAAGCGGGCATGCCGGGCTCGACCGCGTGGATCTCTGTCACGCCGTGCAGGATGCGGTGATCGTCTATCAAGACGCTGTCGCCAGGCAGGGCTAGCGTGAATTCGCCGAGCGGCGTGCCATTGGGCGCGCCTATGCGGGTCACGCCTTCGCGGACATTGCGGCGTTCGATGAGCATGACGAACACCCAATCGACGCCGTCGCGGTGCAGTCCTTCAGGTGTAGGCCGACCAACGTCGTCCTCGCATGTTTCGATGCGGAACTGATGCATCTCGACGTGCCAGCTTTTGGAGCCTGCCTGGTCAAAGGCTGTCGCGCAGTAGGCGAAAATGGCTTGCGTCACCGGGCTGTCGATCGTCGCCGGATGGACGGGATCGAACCAGCGCTGCACATCGCCATTCAGCGGATTATAGTCGCGGCTCTGGAAATGGGGCTGGTGCGGCTTGCGGAAGAAGCGGCCTTGTTCGGCCTTGAAGGCGGCGTGGCGGCGGCGGCGGTACCGGCCGCCATCGGCCATGTACAGGTCCGGGCCTAGATCGTCCCAACTGCGGGCAAAGGCGCCCCATGCTGCATCCTCCATGCCTAATCCCGCCAACATGTCAGGCCCGGCGACGCGGGCAAAGCCGTTGTCCGCAAGCTCGGTGTGAAGGGGCCAGGTGATCGGAGTGACTTGATGCATATTTTTTGTCATAGGCGGCCGGGGTAAGGATCGACAGGGCCAGTTCACATTAGCTGGGACTGACCGCTATGGCCTCACCCTATCCAATAGGGGACGATTTGCCGGTTGTCGGGATCGACCCGGATCGGCCTGTCGGCGGGCGGGAAGGCGCGTTGATCGCAGCTCTGACGCGGACAGAGGCGGCAGGTTATGCCGATGGGCGTGGCGGCTCCTTCCATCTCGAGCTGGAGCCCGTCCGCATAGACGAAGTTCGCCGCATGGGCGACTTCGCACCCCAGGACCACGGCGTAGCGGCGGGGAGTGCGCGAATAGCTGCCCAAAGGCTTCACCAGCCCCTTCGCCATGGAGACATAGCGGACGCCATCGGGCGTTTCGCCAAGTTGCACGTTGATGCGGTCCGGAATGGCCACCGCTTCATGGACGTTCCAAAGCGGACAGGCCCCGCCGAAGCGCGCAAATTGCAGGCGGGTGGCGCTGTGCCTCTTGGTGATATTGCCAGCCATATCGACACGGCAGAAGAAGAAGGGGATGCCGCGAAGCCCCGGCCGTTGGAGCGTCGAAAGGCGATGACAGGCTTGTTCAAAGCTCACGCCGAAGCGGCGGGCGAGCCGGTCAATGTCATGGCGTACCTCCCGTGCTGCCGCCCGGAACTGCGCATAGGGCATCAGGAGCGCGCCAGCGGCATAGTTGCCAAGCCCAATGGCAAGCAGCCGGTCAGCCCCTTCGACTGGCAGGGCCGCTCGGTTTACGACGTCGGCGATCACCGCCTGGCCTTCCAGCATCATCAGCTGGTGCGAAAGCATGAATTTTCGGCTTTCCACCGGCAGGGCCGCATTGACGAACAGGCGGCGGTCATTGGAGGAATAGGCCCGGAGAGCTGAATCCGGCGTGTCCGCGATCAGCGTTTCGATGCCATGCCGCCGCGCGAGCGCTTCCACCAGCATGCCTTCGTCAAGAACCTGGCCTGCGGTGAAGCTGGACGCCATGTCTTCGGCGAGGCAATCGAGCGCGTGGACATAGTTGCCCGCTTCGTGAAACCAATCGCGCGCGGCTTCCCATGGAAGGCGCGCTTGCACTTCATGATCGTTTGCAATTGCCTCCTCGATCATGTTGATGCGCTCATTGGCCCGCATATGCGCATTGTAGAGGTCGATATAGCGGGCGGCGAACTCTGGAAATTGGAGATGCAACTTCTCTATGCGCTCAGGTTCCATTAGCGGGCCGGGAAGCTCCGGGTGCGCCAGGGCATAGGTGAACGCGCCGAGCAGCTGTTCTTCTTCCCGGCTGTCAAAGCTGGCCCAATCGGTGGGGAATGCACTGGCGACCGCTGCCTTCACTTTGGCGGTCAACGGCCGGTCGTCATTTTCCAACTGGCTGAGGTAAGACACCGAAATACCAAGCGCCAACGCCATTGTCGCCTGGTCCATGCGATGGTCCAGGCGCAGCTGACGCAGCCTTGGTCCTGCGAAAATGCGGTTACCTCTAGCCATGCCGAGCTCATAATTTGCGAAATGGTGATTTGCAAATTGGCAAATTTGCATTTGCGAAAAGCGTGAAAGATGGGAAAGGGGCAGCATTAGTCATCCGTGCCGTCACCGGAGAGATAATTTCTATGTCGAAGCTCGCCATCATCGAACAGCTGGAAGCCAAGCGCGACGCCGCTCGCCTGGGCGGTGGCCAGCGCCGCATCGACGCGCAGCATGCCAAGGGCAAGCTGACCGCGCGGGAGCGTCTGGAAGTGCTGCTGGACGAAGACAGCTTTGAAGAGCTGGACATGTATGTCGAGCATAACTGCATCGACTTCGGCATGGACGAGCAGCATATTCCGGGTGACGGCGTCGTCACCGGGTCGGGCACGATCAATGGCCGCCTCGTCTATGTCTTCAGCCAGGACTTCACGGTCTATGGCGGCGCGGTGTCGGAACGGCACGCGATGAAGATTTGTAAGATCATGGACATGGCGCTTAAAGTGGGTGCGCCCGTGATCGGGCTTAACGATTCGGGCGGCGCGCGGATCCAGGAAGGCGTGGCTTCGCTTGCGGGCTATGCCGAGATTTTCCAGCGCAACGTGCTGGCTTCGGGCGTAGTGCCGCAGATCAGCGTCATCATGGGCCCCTGCGCGGGTGGCGCGGTCTACTCGCCCGCGATGACCGACTTCATCTTCATGGTGAAGGATTCAAGCTTCATGTTCGTGACGGGCCCCGACGTCGTGAAGACCGTCACCAACGAAGTCGTGACGCAGGAAGAGCTTGGCGGCGCGGTGACGCACACGACCAAGTCGGGCGTCGCTGACGTGGCGTTCGAGAACGACATCGAAGCGCTGCTGGCGGTCCGCGACTTCGTGGACTTCCTGCCTGCTTCAAACAAGGAGCCGGTGCCGGAGCGTCCAAGCGCTGATCCCTGGGATCGTGTCGAAGAGAGCCTGGACACGTTGATCCCCGCCAATGCGAACCAGCCCTATGATATGCATGAGCTGATCCGCAAGGTCGTGGACGAAGGCGACTTCTTCGAAGTGCAGCCGGCGCATGCAGGCAATATCCTATGCGGTTTCGGCCGGATCGAGGGCAAGACCGTGGGCATCATCGCAAACCAGCCAATGGTGCTGGCTGGGGTGCTCGACATCAACTCATCCAAGAAAGCGGGCCGCTTCGTCCGCTTCTGCGACGCGTTTGAAATCCCGATCGTCACTTTTGTCGACGTGCCGGGCTTCCTGCCGGGCACCGCTCAGGAACATTCGGGTATCATCAAGCACGGCGCAAAGCTGCTGTTCGCTTATGCCGAAGCGACCGTGCCGAAGATCACCGTCATCACGCGCAAGGCCTATGGCGGCGCCTATGACGTTATGTCGTCCAAGCATCTGCGCGGCGATTTGAACTATGCTTGGCCGACTGCCGAGATCGCGGTGATGGGTGCGAAGGGCGCGGTGGAGATCATCTTCCGTGGCAAGACGCCCGAAGAGATCGCGGAAAAGACCAAGGAATATGAAGACCGCTTCGCCAATCCTTTCGTGGCGGCGAGCAAGGGCTTCATCGACGAGGTAATCCAGCCGCATTCGACCCGCAAGCGGATCGCGCTCGGCCTGCGCAAGCTGCGCAACAAGGCGCTCGAGAATCCGTGGAAGAAGCACGACAATATTCCGCTGTGAGGTAACAGGCGTCATGCCAGTGGAGGCTGGCATCTCGGGAGGCTGGGTGGTCAGTTGGAAATGAGTTCCCAGCTTCCGCTGGGATGACGAGAATAGATGGAAGTAGTGATGAAACTCGGCCGCTTGAACCATATCGGCGTTGCCACGCCTTCGCTGGAAGCCTCGCTCGCTTATTATCGCGACGTCATGGGCGCAACGCTTAGCCACGAGCCCTTCGACCTGCCCGCGCAGGGAGTGAAGGTGTGCTTCGTAGACACGCCGGGCGAGAATGGGACCGAAGGCACGCAGATCGAGTTGATCGAGCCTTTGGGGGAGAACTCGCCCATTCACGGCTTCATTGCCAAGAACCCCGCCGGTGGACAGCATCATATGTGTTATGAAGTGCCCGACATTCATGAAGCCAAGGCGTGGTTTGAAGGGCTTGGCAAGAAGGTGCTCGGCGAACCGCGCATCGGGGCGCATGGGACGCTGATCTTCTTCGTGCATCCCAGGGACATGAACGGGGTGCTGACTGAGATCATGGAGACGCCCAAGGGCGCTCACTAATTGCCTCGCCCCTTCAGGGGAGAGGCGGCGAGACTTGGGGCTGCGGAGCAGGCCTTAGTCGCAGCGGAGAAGGGCAGCCCCCTCTCCAACTTTGGCTAGTCAGCCCAGCTGACAAGCCTGCGTATCCTCTCCCCTGAAGGGGCGAGGAAAGGAATGGAACGATGACCGAGAAGCCGACGCTGGATCAGTGGGCCGCCGCCTCCACCAAGGAGGTGAAGGGCAAGGACCTGAACTGGGAGACCCCGGAAGGGATCACCGTCAAGCCGCTCTATACGGCGGACGATGTGTCCGTCGATCCGGGCCTGCCGGGCTTCGCGCCCTTCACCCGCGGCGTGCGTGCATCCATGTATGCGGGCCGTCCGTGGACCATCCGGCAATATGCGGGCTTCTCGACCGCCGAGGAATCCAACGCCTTCTATCGCCGCAACCTTGCCGCCGGTCAGAAGGGGCTTAGCGTCGCCTTCGACCTTGCCACCCATCGCGGCTATGACAGCGACCATCCGCGCGTCGTCGGCGACGTCGGCAAGGCGGGCGTGGCGATCGACAGCGTCGAGGACATGAAGATTCTGTTCGACGGCATCCCGCTCGACCAGATGTCCGTGTCCATGACGATGAACGGCGCGGTGATCCCGATCCTGTCCTTCTTCATCGTGGCAGGTGAAGAGCAGGGGGTGGATCGCAAGCTGCTGGACGGAACCATTCAGAACGACATTCTGAAGGAGTTCATGGTCCGCAACACCTACATCTACCCGCCTGAACCCTCAATGCGGATCATTTCGGATATTTTTGGCTATACCAGCCGAGAGATGCCCAAGTTCAACAGCATCTCGATTTCCGGCTACCATATGCAGGAAGCCGGAGCGACGCAGGTGCAGGAGCTTGCCTTCACCATCGCCGACGGCATCGAATATGTGAAATATGGCGTCGCGTCGGGCCTCGACATCGACAAGTTCGCGGGGCGTCTGAGCTTCTTCTTCGCGATCGGCATGAACTTCTTCATGGAAGTCGCGAAGCTGCGCGCCGCCCGCGTGCTGTGGCATCGCGCCATGACAAAGCTGGGCGCCCAGGACGAGCGCAGCAAGATGCTGCGTACTCACTGCCAGACGTCGGGTGTGTCGCTGACCGAGCAGGATCCTTACAACAACGTCATCCGCACCACGATCGAGGCGATGGCGGCGATGCTGGGCGGCACCCAGTCGCTGCACACCAATGCGCTCGATGAAGCGATCGCTCTCCCCACCGACTTTTCCGCACGTATCGCGCGCAACACGCAGATCGTGATCCAGGAAGAAACGGGGATGACGAAGGTCGTCGATCCGCTCGGCGGCAGCTACTATATCGAAGCGCTGACCCAGCAGCTGGTCGACGCCGCGCAAGAAATCATCGATCGCGTCGAGGGCGAAGGCGGCATGGCGAAGGCCGTGGCGGCAGGCTGGCCCAAGGCGATGATCGAGGAAGCGGCGGCCGCTCGGCAGGCGCGCGTCGATCGTGGCGAGGATGTTATCGTCGGCGTCAACAAATATCGTCTGGCGAACGAGGACCTGCTTGAAACGCTGGAGGTCGACAACACCAAGGTGCGTGAGGCGCAGATCGCGCGCATCAACAAGGTCAAGGCCGGGCGCGATGAAGCCGCCTGCCAAGCGGCGCTTCAGGCCCTGCGAGATGGTGCGGCAAAGCCGTCCAGCATCGAGAACAACCTGCTGGCGCTGGCGGTCGAGTGCGCCCGTGCGCGCGCGACGCTTGGCGAAATCTCCTCCGCGATGGAAGACAGCTTCGACCGCTATGGCACGGTGCCGACGCCGGTTAAGGGCGTCTATGGAAAGCCATATGCGCAGGACAGCCGGTGGAAACAGGTTCTTGACGGCGTGCAGGCCGTCGAGCGGCGCCTCGGCCGGAAGCCGAAACTACTCATCGCCAAGATGGGGCAGGACGGCCACGACCGGGGCGCCAATGTGATCGCGTCCGCTTTTGGGGACATGGGCTTTGACATCGTGTCTGGTCCGCTTTTCCAGACGCCGGAAGAAACGGTGGTGCTGGCGCTCGACAGCGGCGTCGATGTGGTCGGCGCGTCGTCGCTGGCAGCTGGGCACAAGACGCTGATCCCCGAACTCATCCGGCAGCTGCGCGAAAAGGGCCGAAACGACATCAAGGTCATCGCGGGCGGCGTCATTCCGCCTCAGGATTACGACTATCTCCGTGACGCGGGCGTTCAGGGCATTTATGGGCCGGGCTCCAATGTCGTGGAATGCGCAGCCGATGTGTTGCGCCTCCTCGGCCACAACATGCCCCCGGCGGGGCTGGAGGAAGCCGCTTGACCACCATTACGCCCCGCACCGACTGGACTCGCGACGAGGTTGCCGCGCTGTTCGACCTGCCCTTCAACGACCTGATGTTTGAGGCGCAGTCGATCCATCGCGCGAACTTCCCGCGCAATGAGGTGCAGCTGTCCACGCTGCTGTCGATCAAGACCGGCGGTTGCCCGGAAGATTGCGGCTATTGCAGCCAGTCGACCGAGGCGGAAAGCGGCCTCAAGGCCACCAAGCTGATGGATGTGCAGGCCGTGCTGCAGGCGGCGGCGCAGGCAAAAGATCATGGTTCTGGCCGTTTCTGCATGGGCGCGGCTTGGCGCAATCCCAAGGAACGGGACATGCCCAAGCTCATCGAGATGGTGAAGGGTGTTCGCCAGATGGGCATGGAAACATGCATGACGCTGGGCATGCTGTCGTCCGATCAGGCGAAGCAACTCGCGGATGCAGGCCTCGATTATTACAATCATAATATCGACACCTCGCCGGAAAATTACGCCAACGTCATCACGACCCGGACCTTTGAGGACCGGATCGAGACGCTGGAAAATGTCCGCGATGCGGGGATCAACGTCTGCTGCGGCGGGATCGTGGGGATGGGCGAGACGCGATCGGACCGTATCGGATTCCTGCATGCGCTGGGTACCATGCCGCATCCTGAGAGTGTGCCGATCAACGCGCTGGTGCCGGTGGCCGGGACCGTGCTGGGCGACATGCTGAAGGACACGCCGCTCGCCAAAATCGACGAGGTGGAGTTCGTCCGCACCGTCGCGGTGGCGCGGATCGTTATGCCGCATTCGATGGTGCGGCTCTCGGCGGGCCGCGAGAGCATGAGCGAAGCCTGTCAGGCGCTCTGCTTCATGGCGGGCGCGAATAGCATCTTTACTGGCGACAAGCTGCTGACGGCGGCGAACGCTGGCGACGACAAGGATAGCGCGCTGCTTTCGAAGCTCGGGCTGACGGCAATGGCCGCACAGCCGCACGGGCATCTGGAGGCGGCGGAGTAAGAATTAACGTACAATCTCGTCACCCCGGATTTGATCCGGGGTCCCGCTTCCTGGCTGCCGTTGCATAGGAAGACAGCGGGATGCCGGATCAAGTCCGGCAAGACGAAGGTGCATAGGTAACAACGAACGGCCGAAAGTAGGACTGGGGCAAGGACAGATAATGGCAATCACCAAGATCCTGATCGCGAACCGTGGCGAAATCGCGTGCCGCGTCATCCGCACGGCGCGGAAGATGGGCATCAAGACCGTGGCGGTCTATTCGGACGCGGATGCGCGCGCACCCCATGTGCTGATGGCGGATGAGGCTGTTCATATCGGCCCGTCGCCCGCCGCCCAGTCTTATCTGATCGCGGAAAAGATCATCCAGGCTTGCAAGGATACCGGCGCCGATGCCGTACATCCGGGCTATGGCTTCCTTTCCGAGCGCGAGAGCTTCCGCAAGGCGCTCGACGCAGAAGGCATCATCTTCGTCGGCCCGCCCGCCAACGCCATCGCAGCGATGGGCGACAAGATCGAGTCCAAGAAGCTCGCCAAGGAAGCAGGCGTCAACGTCGTCCCCGGCTATGTCGGCGTGATCGAGGACACTGAGCATGCCGTGAAGATCTCCAATGAGATCGGCTATCCGGTGATGATGAAGGCGTCGGCTGGCGGCGGCGGCAAGGGCATGCGCCTCGCCTATAGCGAGCAGGACGTCCGCGAAGGCTTCGAGGCGACCAAGCGCGAGGGCCTGAACAGCTTCGGCGATGATCGCGTCTTCATCGAGAAGTTCATCGAAAGCCCGCGCCACATCGAAATCCAGATCCTGGGCGACCAGCACGGCAACATCGTTTACCTGAACGAACGCGAATGCTCGATTCAGCGCCGCCACCAGAAGGTGGTCGAGGAAGCGCCTTCGCCCTTCGTTTCGCCGGAAATGCGCAAGAAGATGGGCGAGCAGTGCGTCGCCCTCGCTCGCGCGGTCGGCTATTTCAGCGCGGGCACGGTCGAACTGATCGTGTCGGGCGCGGACAAGACCGGCGATGGCTTCTACTTCCTGGAAATGAACACCCGTTTGCAGGTGGAGCACCCGGTAACAGAGGAAATCACTGGCCTTGACCTGGTCGAGCAGATGATCCGCGTCGCCAATGGCGAGGAGCTGAGCTTCGCCCAAGAAGACGTCAAGATCAACGGCTGGGCGATCGAGAACCGCGTCTACGCCGAGGATCCCTATCGCGGCTTCCTGCCCTCGACCGGTCGCCTGATCCGTTACAATCCGCCCGAAACCGGCGACGGCGTGCGCGTCGATGACGGCGTGGTGGAAGGCGGCGAAGTGTCGATGTTCTATGACCCGATGATCGCCAAGCTGATCACCTGGGCGCCCACCCGTCTGGAGGCGATCGACAAGCAGATCGCGGCGCTCGACCAGTTCGAGATCGAGGGGCCGGGGCATAATATCGATTTCGTATCCGCGCTGATGCAGCATGAGCGTTTTCGTTCGGGCAACATCACGACTGGCTTTATTGCTGAGGAATATCCGGAAGGCTTCACCGGCGCGCCTGCTTCCGAAGTGCTGCTGAAGAAGCTATCGGCGATCGGTGCTTTCGCCGCGATGGCGCAGGCTGATCGTGCACGCCGGATCGACGGTCAACTGGGCAAGAAGCTGCGCGCTCCGACCAGTTGGCAGGTGAAGATCGGCGATGCGATCCATGACGTCGTCATCAGCGGCGATGACGTGACCGTGGACGGCGAAGCGATCGACATGGCGCTGGAATATACGCCCGGCGACCGCCTGATCGAGGCGGAGTTCGGCGAGGAATTGCTGGCGGTGAAGATCGCCCCGGTCCGCTCGGGCTTTGTCCTGACCGCACATGGTGCCAGCCACAAGCTGCGTATCCTGCCTGCGCATGCGGCGGTACATGCCAAGCACATGATCGAAAAGATCCCGCCGGATCTGTCGCGCTTCCTGATCTGTCCGATGCCCGGCCTGCTGGTCTCGCTGAACGTCAAGGAAGGCGACAAGGTCGAGGCGGGCCAGCCGCTGGCGGTCATCGAAGCGATGAAGATGGAGAATATCCTGCGCGCGCAGAAGGCGGGTACAGTGAAGAGCGTGTCGGCGGCTCAAGGTGAGAGCCTGCCGGTGGACGCGATCATTCTGGAACTCGAATAAGGATCTGGTTCAGGCGCAGCAGGACAAGCCCTGCCGCGCCTGAACCACAATGGCTTCACCCAGGAGAGCCGCGCGCCGCCCGACCGAAGCCGCTAGAAATCCGCTAGATACTTCAGGATAGCTCGTCCGCTGGAAACAGCGCGACACCCCTCACGGGCTGGCTGGTCGAAACCCTCGACGCTCGCAAATGATGCCGCTATCGCATCATCGATGACCGCATTTACTGCCCCGCTTCGCCTCCGCCTCGACGGTGGCGCGCTCGTGAACAATTGGCGCTGGCTGCAAAGCCGCAGCGGCACGGCGGCATGCGGCGCCGCGATCAAGGCGGACGGCTATGGCACGGGTGCCTTAGACGTCATGCGCCGCCTGCTGGACGCAGGATGCCGCGACTTCTTCGTAGCCAGTTGGAGCGAAGCGGCGGTGCTCGAGCCCTTGCTGCAGGACGGGATCAACCTGTCGGTGTTCCACGGCGTGCGGGCGGAGGACATGGAGCGGGCGCTCGCCTCCAGAGCGCGTCCGGTGCTCTGCACTGCTGACCAGATCGTCCGGTGGAAGGTGGCTGGAAGTCACCCTTGCGACGTCATGATAGATACGGGCATGAACCGCCTTGGGCTGGATTGGCGGAGTGATATCGCTGGCCAACTGGATGGGTTGGCGGTCAATACCTTGCTCAGTCACTTGGCGTCTGGCGATGAAGATACGGCACTCAGCGGATTGCAACTGGAGCGCTTCACGGCGCTTCGGCAAGACGTGCAGGCGGATCGCTACAGCTTGGCCAACAGCGCGGGCATTTGCCTCGGCCAAGCCTATGCATTTGATCTGACGCGGCCCGGCCTGGCTCTCTATGGCGGTATTCCGCGACCCGAAGCGGAAGGCGCGATCACGCAGGTCGTCTTCCCTCAGGCGCAGGTCCTGCAACGCCGCCATGTCCCTGCGGGAGACAGTGTCGGCTATAACGCAACGCATCTCGCCAGGAATGACATGGAAATCGCGGTGCTGAACCTCGGCTATGCGGACGGATATCTGCGCTGCTTTTCGGGGCGCGGCATGGTCAGCGTGGGAGAAGTGCGCCTGCCCATTGTTGGCCGGGTGTCGATGGACCTGATCGCCGTGGATGTCTCAACCATGCCTTCTGTCAAAGAAGGAGACTGGCTGAACATCGATTATGATTTACCTGCGACCGCGGCGCTCTCCGGACTATCGCAATATGAGTTGCTGACAGGGCTGGGGCCCCGTTTCGATCGCATCTGGCATTAGAAGGAAACAGGCCGCCATGGGCGATCCGGCGGCCTGGTGTCAGCTCAGCGTTCGATGCACATGGCTACACCCATGCCGCCACCCACGCACAAGGTGGCAAGGCCCTTTTTCGCATCGCGCTTCTGCATCTCGTACAACAGCGTGGTCAGCACGCGGGCGCCTGACGCCCCCACCGGGTGGCCGATGGCGATCGCGCCGCCGTTCACATTAACCTTTTCCGCGTCCCATCCCAATTCCTGACCGACCGCCAGAGCCTGCGCGGCAAAAGCCTCATTGGCTTCGATAAGGTCGAGGTCCGCCAGCGACCAGCCCGCCTTGGCAAGGGCGTTGCGGCTTGCCGGAGCAGGGCCGATTCCCATGATGGCCGGATCGACGCCGCAGGTCGCGAAGCTCGCAATGCGGCCCAGAACAGTGGCGCCGCGCTGCGCAGCATCGGCTGCGGACATGAGGACGAGCGCGGCAGCGCCATCGTTGATGCCGCTGGCATTGCCCGCGGTGACCGTACCGTCCTTCTTGAAGGCCGGACGCAGCGCCTGCATCGCTTCCAGCGTGGCGCCAGCGCGGATATATTCGTCGGCATCGACGATGATGTCGCCTTTACGGCCCTTCACCGTGACCGGGACGATCTCATCCTTGAAGCGGCCGGATGCGCGTGCTGCTTCGGCCTTGTTCTGGCTGGCGACGGCGAATTGGTCCTGCGCCTCGCGGCTGATCTGGTATTTTTCCGCCAGATTTTCCGCCGTCACGCCCATATGATAATTGTTGAAGGCGTCCGTCAGGCCGTCATGCGTCATCGTGTCGATCAGCGAGATCGGACCCATCTTCGCCCCGGCACGCAGATATTGCGCATGAGGGGCAAGCGACATGCTTTCCTGCCCGCCTGCGATCATGATGCGCGCATCCCCCGCCTTGATCGCCTGTGCAGCCAGCGCCACGGCGCGCAAGCCCGATCCGCATAGCTGGTTGAGACCAATCGCGGTGCGCTCGACCGGAATGCCGGCATTGACCGCAGCCTGACGCGCGGGGTTCTGTCCCTGTGCTGCCGTCAGGATCTGGCCGAGGATGACTTCATCCACCTCTTCCGGTGCGACACCAGCTTGGCTGAGCGCCGCCACGATGGCGGTGCGGCCCAACTCATGCGCGGGCGTCGACCCGAAGGCGCCCATGAAGCTGCCGACGGCCGTGCGCTTGGCGGCGGTGATGACGATGTCTGACACAATCCTGATCCTTGATGAAGGGGCCCGCTGCGCCGCAATATCATTAACCCCCGTGGCTTGAAAGCCAAAGGGAGAGGGGGTCCCAGAGCAACTGGCGGGCGCTGCTGCCCACGATCATGCCGACATGGCCGAGTTGCAAGGTGAAGCCGTCCTTCAGATCGGGGGCTGCAGCGGCGGGAACGATTCGGTCGGTCGCCGAGCGAACGGACAATGTCGGGCAGGCAAGGCTTGCCGGGTCGATCACCCTGCCATCGACCTGCCATTCGCTCCGACCCGGAACATTGTCTCCGTAGAAGCTTTCGAACAACTCCTGTCCGGCCGCGAAGGTCAGGGGCGGGCCGCCATTCGCCCAATCTTCAACGGCGAGGAAGGCGCGCTCTGCCTCGGAACCCGGCTCCATATCCATGAAGGCCGCATATTTGCGTATGGTCCGCGCCGGGTCCATCGCCCAGAATCCCGATTGCAGAACCTCCATAGGCACATAGCCAAGCTGCTCGCTGGTGGACTTTGCGCCGCGCCAGAGGGACGCGATCAGGTCGCGATCGGCATCGGGGAACCCGTCGAACTGCCAGGGCGCTGCGATGGTAGCGACGGCATGCACATCCATCACGGCCGCAGTCCCCAGCGCGAGGCTGCCGCCGAGGCAATAACCAACCAGAATAGGCGGACGGGGTAGGGCAGCAAGCATGGGGAGCAGACGATGCGTCACATGATGCTCAAGGCCCAGCCCCGCATCTTCCGGGGCAGGGCTCCCCCAATCGACGAGATAGGCGTCATGGCCTGCTGCAGCCATGTGGCGCAACATGGATCGCCCTTCGGATAGGTCCAGCACCTGCGGCGGGTTGATGAGTGATGGTATGAAGATGACCGGAGCCAAGTCGTTATCCGCGCCGTAGCGCAGCAATCTGGCGCTACCCGCAGAAGCGAAGACCTGAGGCGGCGGCGGTGGTGTGGGGCGGGTGGCCTCCTGATATTTGCGTAACCCCTGAAAGGCCTTGCGCCGCAGGTCAGGGTCATCCTCAGTCTCTCGCCATAAAATGTTGAGAAAAAGGGGCAATGGCCGCGGGCCATGTTGCGGTGCGGCAACGCCTTGTGCTAATGCGGAAAGTGCAGGTGTGGGAGAGGAATCCATGGCCAAAACCAAGACCGCCAATGAATCAGAGCCGGTCATCATCAAGAAATATGCGAACAGGCGTCTCTATAACACGGAAACGTCGAGTTACATCACACTGGATTTGCTATCGCAAATGACTCGTGAGGGGCGCGAGTTTGTGGTCGTCGATGCAAAGACCGGTGAAGACATCACGCATAATGTCCTGACGCAGATCATCATGGAGGAAGAGCAGCGGGGCAAGAACATGCTGCCGGTGAATTTCCTGCGCCAATTGATCGCCATGTATGGAGATTCCATGCAGTCGATGGTGCCGCAATATCTGGAAGCATCGATGGACGCTTTCCGGAAGAACCAGATGCAGTTCCAGGAAGCGATGAAGGGCGCCTTTGGCGGCGGCCCGCTGGCGGAAATCGCCAAGCGCAACATGCAGATGTTCGAAGCGGCCGCGAGCGCTTTCGGGAAAGTTCCGGGGATGCCAGGCATGCCTGAGATGCCGGGCGTGCCTGGCGCTGCCGCTCCAGCGCCGGCAACTTCGGAAAGCAGCAAGGATGATGAGATCGCCGATCTGAAGGCGCAGCTTTCCGCCCTCAATGCCAAGATCGACAAGCTTAGCTGAGGCGGTGCGTTCGGGGTCGACGGGACGGCGCGCTTCGCTTATGGCGCGCCATCTTTTCTAGTTGAAGAACAAGGCCGATCCCGTGAAGCACGCCCTTTCCGTTACCCGCGAACAGGATTTCGCCGCCTGGTACCAAGCCGTCATTTCCGAAGCCGACATGGCCGAGGAAAGCGGCGTGCGCGGCAGCATGGTCATCCGACCATGGGGATATGGCATCTGGGAACGCATTCAGAAGCTGCTTGATGAGCGGATCAAGGCGACCGGCCACGAAAACTGCTATTTCCCACTCTTCATCCCGCTGTCCTATTTCGAAAAGGAAGCGGAGCATGTCGACGGTTTTGCCAAGGAAATGGCGGTCGTCACGCATCATCGCCTGATCCAGAAGGACGGCAAGCTGGTGCCTGATCCGGACGCGAAGCTGGAAGAGCCGCTGGTGGTTCGCCCGACTTCTGAGACCGTGATTGGCGCGGCTTTTTCCCGCTGGGTGCAGAGCTGGCGCGACCTGCCGGTGCTGATCAACCAGTGGGCCAATGTCGTCCGCTGGGAAATGCGCACGCGTATGTTCCTGCGCACCGCCGAATTCCTGTGGCAGGAAGGGCATACGGCGCACGCCACCGTCGATGAGGCGATGGAAGAGACGATGAAGATGCTGGAGGTCTATCGCAGCTTCGCCGAGGAATGCGTAGCGCTGCCGGTGGTTGCTGGCGAGAAGCCGGAGAATGAACGCTTCCCCGGCGCGGTCGCGACCTACTCGATCGAAGCGATGATGCAGGACGGCAAGGCGCTTCAGGCAGGGACTTCGCATTTCCTGGGCACCACCTTCTCCCAGGCGCAGAACATCAAGTTCCAGAATGCCGAAGGTAGCCAAGAACTGGCCCAGACGACCAGCTGGGGCATGTCGACCCGCATGATCGGCGGCCTTATCATGGTGCATGGCGATGATGACGGCCTGCGCGTGCCGCCGCGTCTGGCGCCCTATCAAGTCGTAGTCGTGCCGATGCTGCGCGACAATGACGAGGATGCGGCGATCCTCGATTATTGCGGTGACTTGGTCACCGCATTGAACAAGCAGGACGTGTTCCGCGAGCCCGTTCGCGCATTGCTCGACAAGCGGCCCGCCAAGGCAGCGAACAAGCGTTGGGGCTGGGTGAAGAAGGGCGCGCCGATCGTGGTCGAAGTCGGCGGCCGCGATGTTGCGGGCGGCAATGTGTCCGTTCTGCGCCGCGATCGCCTCTATCGCGAGGATGGGAAGCTCGACAGCCAGATCGTGGCCAAGGGCGATTTCCTCGCCGCCGCGACCGGTATGCTCGAGGAGGTTCAGCAGGCTCTGTTCGCCGACGCCCAGGCCCGTCTGCATGGCAATATCGACAAGTCGATCACGTCGCTCGATGCGCTCAAGGCCTATTTCGCTGCGAGCAAGAAGCAGGGTTGGGCCCTGGTGCAATGGTCCAAGCCCACGGGCGCGGCTCTCGACAAGGTGATCGAGTGGCTGAAGGGCGAGAAGCTGACGTTGCGCAACGTGCCACTGGATGCGGATGCGGCGGATGGTGCGTGTATCTTCACCGGTGACAAAGCGGTCGAGCGGGTGCTGGTGGGCCGTTCTTACTAGTCGAATCTACCCACCCGCACGCGTTGAAACGACTGACCCGCGGACTTGTGATGGGCGGGGGTGGGCGGGGCAGGTAATCGACGGAATGCAGGGGGCGCGATGCTCGCCGCGAAAATGTTATTAAAAAAAATAAAAATCACACGCCCGCCCCGCGGGCCACAACCAGGAGCCAACCCCATGCATTCTTCCGGCATT
>CBIHNV010000031.1:0-36122 GCA_966211835.1 uncultured Sphingobium sp. | reverse complement strand
AACCGCCGACACTGCGATTTTCAGTCGCATGCTCTACCAACTGAGCTACCCGGGCACGGGCGCCGGGGAGGACCACCGGCGGCGTTGAGAGGCGTGCCTATAGGCATCAATCCAGGGGGTTGTCCACCCCATCATCGCCGCTTTTTTTCATCTCGTCGGAAGCAGGGGTTCCAGGAACGCGATAGCCGTCGCCGAGCCACTGCAGCAGGTCGCGGTCACGGCAGGCCTTCCCGCAGAAAGGCCGCGTGTCCGGATGCGCTGGCTGGCCGCAGATCGGGCAGGATGATGCTTTAGGCGACATGGCCCGCCGATATGGCAAGGCCGGGCTCCGGCTTCAAGCTGACGGCACCGCCACGGCGGCGGGCGAGTTGCTCGAGCCACTCGGTCGCTTTGTACAGGCGGTCGATGATCGCAGACGCAGCGGTGATCGTGACCGGCCCGCCATTACCCTCGCGCTCGGCACGGCGGAGCAAGGCGAGTGCGGCGGTCTCCACCGGATCGGCGCGCAGTAGCTCCATGAGGTTCATCCGTTCGCGGCGGCGGATGATCTGGACGAAGCCAAAGCCGTTCACTGCAGTGCGTTCGAAGGGGAGCGGCAGATATTTGTCGATCTGCGCGGAGGCGACGGCGCGCTCATCCTTGTTGTTCATGGTGGGCAGGTCGACGCCGATCGAACCCGTGAGTCCCATGCGACGGACAGCCTGCGCCGCCAGCTTCGCGCCCTTGGGGCCAAGCTTCGCTGGAGGGAGCGATCCGTCCACGTCGATCAGGATCATCGCAGGGGTGGGGAAGATGCGCAGCGCCGCTTCTTCCGTGCCGATCTCGCCGGACATCGCCTCTTCCATCAGTTCGCTCCAGCCATTGGCTTCGAAGCGGTCTTCTTCATGGGCCGGGCAAGGGATGACGGGAATGCCCGTTGCCCGCAGGCGCTGGAGCAGGCTGGGGGCGGGATGCACTTTGGAGCCTGGCTGGGCGATGCGGGCCTTGGCGAGCTTGGGGCGGCCTTCCTCAGGGATGGCTTCGCGCAGGATTTCGAGGAGGACGGTCGCGCCCTCTGCGGTTCTAGGCGGGAGGGGTTCGACCAGCACTTCCTCGCCCGAAATCAGGCGGGCTATGCCGCGTTTCTTGGGGATGATCGTCCGGACGAGCTTTCCCTGCATCACCGCACCGGCGCGGGCGCCATCGCCCTCACGCTCGATCTGCGCTTCGACCAGACGCCCCTTTTCGATCAACGCGGCGCGGGCCTCGCCAATCCCTTCTTCATAAAGCCATTCGGCCATAGCGGTCAGTCCAGTGGATAGCCCGCTGCCTTGAGCAGCGCGCGGGTTTCGTAAAGGGGCAGGCCCATGATCGCACTATGGCTGCCCTGTATCGCGCGGATCAGCCCAGCGGCACGGCCCTGGATGGCATAGCCGCCTGCCTTGCCGCGCCATTCTTCGGTGGCGATATAGGCGTCGATTTCGGCCTGCTCCAGACGTTTGAAGGTGACGATGTTGGTGGAAAGGCGATGCCTCGCCCTGCCCTCGCCATCGATGAGCGTGATGGCGCTCAGCACGCGGTGGCGGCGGCCCGACAGCAGCGACAGGCAGGTCCGCGCTTCATCTTCCGTCTCTGCCTTCGGCAGGATGCGGCGGCCTGCCGCAACTACGGTATCGCCTGACAGCACCAGCGCGCCGGGGTGACGGGTAGCCACCAGAGCCGCCTTTTCCGCCGCCACGCGCGCGGCATAGGTAGCGGGCAATTCGCCCTTCAAAGGAGTTTCATCGACGTCGGCGGGGTCCACGACATCGGGACGCACGCCGATCTGGCCCAGAAGTTCACACCGTCTAGGGGAAGCCGAAGCAAGGATGAGCCGCATCAGATGAGCGGCTTATTTGAAGCGGTACGTGATCCGACCCTTGGTCAGGTCGTAGGGGGTCAGTTCGACCAACACTTCGTCGCCCACCAGCACGCGAATGCGGTTTTTCCGCATCTTGCCAGCCGTGTGGCCAAGGATCTCGTGATCATTTTCAAGCCGGACACGGAACATGGCGTTGGGGAGAAGCTCCACAACCTGTCCGCGCATTTCAAGCAGTTCTTCTTTTGCCATAATATCCTGGGGAAACGAAAAATCGCGCCGCCATAGCGGCAAAATGCGGAAAATGAAAGTCAGGCCGTTACGCCGAATGCATCGCCTGCTTCTGAAAGCGCCGCGAAGATGCGATCGAGCTGATCTACATCAGTGCAATAGGGCGGCATCAGATAGATGCTGTTGCCCAAGGGCCGCAGCAAAATGCCCCGATCGAGGAAGAAGCGGCGCAGGCGGGGGGCGAGATCCGACAGATAACCGGCGTCCTGCGCGATCAAATCTATAGCGATGATCGTGCCCAGTTGCCGGGGATTTTCGAAGGCAGGATGAAGCGCCAGTTTCCCGATTCTTTCGGCCATGTTCCGTCCGAGCGTCGCGATGCGGCCGAGTACATGCTCCTCGCGCCAGATCGCGATGTTGGCGGCTGCGGCGGCGCAGGAGATGGCGTTCGCCGTGTAGCTGGACGAGTGGTAGAAAAGTCGGGCGCGATCCTGCGATTTGTGTGCGTCGAATATACGGGCGGTGGCGAGCGTTGCTGCGAGCGGGACGGACCCGCCGGTGATGCCCTTCGCAACAGCCATTATGTCCGGCACGATGCCAGCCTGCTCGCAGGCGAAGATGGTGCCGGTGCGGCCCCAGCCGGTCATCACCTCGTCAGCGATGAAGAGGACATCATGCCGCGCGCAGATTCCCGCCATCTGGCGCAGGACCGCGGGGGAGTAGATCAGCATCCCGCCCGCGCCCAAGACCAGCGGTTCGACGATCAATGCGGCCGGATGCTCCTTGCAAGCCGCTTCCAGCGCATCGAGCGTCTGCTGCTCTGCCCCGGGCGCTGGGAAGGGGATGGTGCCGACGTCGAACAGCAAAGGCGTCCATGCGGCATTGTACACGCCGCGTTCGCCGACCGACATCGTGCCGATCGTGTCGCCATGATAGCCATGTTCAAGGACGAGGATGCGATGCCGGGGTGCGGACAAACCATCCAGCGCGCGATTATGCCAGTAGCCGAGCGCCATCTTTAGAGCGACCTCGACGGAGGTCGATCCGCTGTCGGAGAAAAAGACATGGGCGAGCGGGTCGCGCCCTTCAGCCCTGGGGGCGAGTTCGATCAGGCCCCGCGCCACTTCTTCGGCGGGCTCATGCGTGTAGCTGGCGAAGATCAGTTGGTCGAGCTGCCCGGCTTGATGAGCGATGGCAGCAGCAATGCGGGGATGGCAGTGGCCATGGGTCGTGACCCACCAGCTGGATATGGCGTCGATGAGCGTGCCGCCGCCTGCCAGGTGCAACAGGGCGCCTTCCGCGCGAACAACATGCGGGATGGCTTCGTTAAGCCCGTGCTGGGTGAAGGGGTGCCAGATAGGGGAGGTCATGGCGCGACGCTTAGATCAGCCCAAGCGTCAGGCCAAGCACCCTCCCCCTCAGTTATCCCTATGCCGCCTTATTTCGAAGGGGCAGCAGGGGCGGCTGGCGTTGCCGGCGTGGCGGGAGCGGCCGGTGCTGCAGGCGCGGCGGCCTGGATACGCTGCTGCAACGCCGGATCGGCGGCGGCAGCCTGCCCGATCTCATTGAACTTTTCCGGGGCGATACCCGATGCCTGCAACGCGGCGAGCATCTTGGGCTGCTTTTCCGCGTCAGCGATGCTGGTATCCGACTGGATCTTGGTCACTTCGACCGCGGCAGCCGCAAACAGCTTGATGTCCGCATCGCTAAACTTGCCCGCTGCAGCCGAAGGGGCCGCCGGGGTGGCCGGAGCCGCAGGCGTTGCCGGAGCGGCTGCGCCCTGCGCCAGAACTGGTGCCGCTGCCAACAGAGCGACCGATGCCATTGCCGTCTTCAAAACCAGTGATGAACGAAAACCCGTCAACATGCTTCTCCTTGCGATTTGATGACTCAAAGCTGTGGAAGAGCGCACGAGGTTTAAAGAGTGTTCCGGCGAAACGTGAGATTCGAGGGATGACGGCCGGGCGCGGCGCAGTTCATCCCTCGCATCGTCACGGCTCACCGCAGGGCTAGATCGTTACTGTCGCTCATCTTTCACCAGATTCTTACTCGATCCTGGGGCGCGAGATAGAGCTTGCTACCGGGTGCAGGGTTGAAGGCCGAGTACCATTGATCGAAGTTCCGCACCGTATCTGCCCGATATTGTGACGGAGAATGCGGGTCGGTCACCAGCCGCTGGCGCAGGTTGGGCTCACGATAGTTGCGCCGCCATACCTGCGCCCAGCCGAGGAAAAAGCGCTGGTCGCCGGTGGTGCCGTCAATCACGGGCGCAGGCTTTCCGCCGAGCGACGCATGATAGGCGTCGAGCGCCACCGCGACCCCTGCCAGATCGCCGATATTCTCGCCCAGGGTAAAGTCACCTTTCACATGCGCGCCGGGGAAGGGTTCATAGGCGTCATATTGCTTGATGAGCTTGCCGGTGAGCCCCTTGAAGGCAGCGACATCGGCATCGCTCCACCACTGGTTGAGCTTGCCTGTCTCATCATATTTGGCGCCCTGATCGTCGAAATGGTGGCTGAGTTCATGGCCGATCACCGCACCGATGCCGCCATAATTCACCGCCGGATCTGCATGGGGATCGAAGAAGGGCGGCTGGAGGATGGCGGCCGGGAAGACGATCTCCACCATGGAGAAGTCCGCATAGGCGTTGATCTCCATCGGCGTCATCTGCCATTCCCAGCGGTAGATCGGCTTGCCGAGTTTCCCCATCTGATAGTCGAACTCATATTGGTTCGATCGGAGCGCGTTGCCGAACAGGTCGCCTGCCGCCATCTCGAGCCCGCTATAATCCCGCCATTTGTCGGGATAGCCGATCTTGGGCGTGAAGGCCGCGAGCTTCTTGTGCGCCCTCGCTTTCGCGCCATCGCTCATCCAGCTGAGGCCATCAATGCGGCGGCCCATGGCGGCCATCACATTTTTGACGAGCTGGTCCATTGCCGCCTTGGTCTCCGGCGGGAAATAGCGGGCGACGTAGATTTTGCCGACTTCCTCGCCCATCGCTCCTTTGACGAAGCTGACGGCGCGCTTCCACCGCTCTTCGCGTTGTGGGGTGCCGGACAGGGTGGTGCCGTAAAAGGCGAAGTCGGCGTCGGCGATCCGGTCGGGGAGATAGTCGGCGTAGCTGTGCAGGCTGCGCAGCAGCAAGGCGTCCTTCAACACGCCGATTGGGGTACGCGCGATCAGTGCCGCTTCGCCCGCGACCGCCGTCGGCTGGGCAACGATCAGCGCTTGCGGGTTCAGGCGGTTGGCGGCAAAATAGGCCGGGAAGTCGAAACCGGGCGCGGCTTTCTGCAGGTCGGCGAGCGTCATGCGGTTGTAGGTCTTGTCTGCGTCCCGGCTATCGACCTGGGTCCAGTGGACCTTCGCCACTTCGGTTTCGAACGCCATCAGGGCAGCGGCGCGCTCCTTTGCGTCGCTCGCGCCCGCTAGTGTCAGCATCTGCTCCAGATGCGCGGCGTAGGCGGTGCGGATGGCCGCCATCTTCTCGTCGGGCTGCAAATAGAAATCACGATCGGGGAGGCCCAGACCAGACTGCCGCAGGTTCAGGATGTAGGTGTCCGGGGCCTTGTCATCCTGTCCCACATAGAAAGTGAAGGGTCCGGCGATACCGGCGCGTGCAGCCTCCGCCGCCAAGCGGGCATATCCCGCCTTGTCCTTCACCGCCGCGATCTTCGCCAGCCAAGGCTTGATGGGCGTCAAACCCTTCGCCTCCACGGTGGGCGCGTCGAGATAGCTCGCATAGGCGATGCCGATTCGGCTGGCGGAATCCTTTCTCGCCTCCTCCAAGATGCCCTTGGTGCGTTCCCGCGACAGGTCATCGAGCACGTTAAACGCGCCATAGTTGGACTTGTCGGCCGGGATCGGCGTCGCTTTCGCCCAGCCGCCGTTGGCGTGGAGATAGAAATCATCGCCCGGCTTGACGGACAGGTCCATGCCCTTGTCGTCGAATCCGTAGCTGCCGTAGGTTGGCTTGGCAGATGACGCCTGGCCTGCCTGCGCGGCGTTGGTCGCGAGCAGCAGAGCGCCAACAGCGGCGCTCATCAGAAGATTTTTCATCGAAGCATCCCTTGCTTGATCCGATCATGGCAATTGACCCGGCGCAGGACGACAAGTCCATGGCAATTGTCGAAAATCATGCAAGGCGGGCTGCGGCCGACTTCAGGGCAAGCGGATATTCTCGGCGAAAGCGGCTTTCAGGCTGGCGGCGTCCAGCGGGTCGAGGCGCGGGAGGCGGCCGAGGCTCGGAACCTTGGCGAGCTGCGGGATGATCCGCTCATTTTCCTCATGCGGATCGCCGATGAACGCGATGCCCGCCAGCGGCACGCCCCGGCTACGCAGCGCTTCGATGCTGAGCAGGCTGTGGTTGATCGTGCCGAGCGCGGTGCGCGCGCACAGGATGACCGGCAGCTGCCAATGCGCGAAGAGATCGGCCATCAGCAGCGTCTCGCTGACGGGCACCAGCACGCCGCCTGCGCCTTCCACGACCAGCGGGCCGTCCACTTGCGGCAGGGAGAGCTTGTCGACACATACTTCAACCCCGTCGATGCGCGCCGCCAGATGGGGCGAAGCAGGCGTCGTGAGGCGGTAGGCTTCCGGCAGGATGTGCGTGTGGGGAAGGTTGCCGAGCCGGGCGACCGTTTCCTTGTCGCCTTCGGGATCGACGCCCGCTTGGACCGGCTTCCAATAATGAGCGCCTAGCGTTCCCGCGAGCCCGGCGGCGAAGACCGTCTTGCCGATGTCGGTGTCGGTGCCGGTGACGACGAAGCGCGTCATGCCATGACCCTCTGCAATGCTTCGCCGAGCGCCGCGACATCGGCACGGCCGACATTCAATGTCAGGGAGACGCGCAGGCGGCTAGTGCCCGGCGGCACCGTCGGCGGGCGGATGCCGCGCACGTCGAAGCCTGCCTCCTGCAGCGCGGCGGCAGCGGCCATGGTGCGCCGGTCTTCGCCCAGCAGCACGGGCACGATGTGGGTACGCGGCGCAGGCAAGCCCAGAGGCGCGCAGATGACTTCGGCGGCATCGACGCACAGGGTCTTCAGCCTCGCGCGCAGGTCATCCGCCTGCTCGATCCGGTCGAGCGCAGCCGATGCAGCGACCGCCATCAGCGGCGAGGGCGCGGTAGAGAAGATGAAGGCGCGCGCGCGGTTGATCAGATAGTCGATGATGATCTGCGGCCCGCAAATCAGCGCGCCTTCCACGCCCATGGCTTTGCCGCAGGTATGGAGCGTCACGACATTGTGCAGGCCATCGAGCCCGGCGGACAGGCCCCGGCCGTTTGGGCCGAATACGCCCGTGCCATGCGCTTCATCTAGGATCAGCATCGCGTCATGCTGCGCCGCCAATTTCGCGAGATCAGCGAGCGACGCCGTGTCTCCATCCATGGAATAGAGAGTCTCGACCGCGATCCAGATGCGGCCCTTGCCGCCTTCCTGGCGCCAGGCGGTGATGAGGTCAGCGAAACTCTGTACATCATTATGCCGGGCGAAGACGGTGGCGGCCTTGGACAAGCGGATGCCGTCATGGACGCTGGCATGGATCAGCTCGTCCGCGACGATCAGGTCGCCACGCTGCGGCAGCGTCGAAAACAGCGCGCAGTTTGCAGCGAATCCATTGGCGAGGAACAGCGCCGCCTGGGTGCGGAAGAAGGCAGCCGCCTTCGCCTCCAGCCCCTCATGCTCCGGCGCATTGCCGCGCAGCAGGCGAGAGCCGCTCGATCCCACCGGTACACCACGCGCCACCGCGTCCGCTACCGCCTGACCGATCAGCGGATCGGATGCCAGGCCCAGATAGTCGTTCGACGCGAAGTCGCGCCCGGCGCGCGGCACCAGGCGGCGCAGGCGGCCGCGCTTTTCAAGCGCTGCCAGTTGCGAGCGGAAGGGTTCGCTGGTCATGGCGCGCCCTATAGGCCCGCGATGGGCGCAGGGGCAAGCTGGCCAACTGCCAGTTCATCCGTCGGGCCGAGGAAAGGCATAGCCCTCCCCCGCCCATATTCGAATCAGAAGGAGAAGCTCAGCGCGAAGGATGCCACATTATCGTTGGCATCTTCGGCATCGGGCCGGAAGCCATGCTGGTGCAGATAACCGATTTCCGCGTTCACATTCTTCACGATCGGGGTGGTGATGGCGATCAGGTTGCGCATGCGCTCCTCACCCTCGACCCGCTGGAAATTGGTGGTGTTGAGGTCGATGAAGCTTTCATGGCTCAGCACCAGCGCGGTCTTGCCGCCTTCCTTGAAGGGCAGCACATATTTGACATAGGGGCGGAAGCGCCAAGCAGTGCCATCAACCCCTTCGCGCCAGCGCTCCTCAAGGCGCAGGCGGGCGCTTAGTTGGCCGGGGCCGATCTTCACGATATTGTCGAACGTCACCTGCTGACGCCCGCGATGTTCCATCACCGCGAAGTCACCGGCGTTATAATTGGGGTCATGGGTGTAGCCCGCCCAGACCGTCACATTCTTGGTGACCTTATAGCCCAGGAGCGAGTTCATCTCGACCTCGTAAAGGCCGTCACGATCCTCGCTGAACCGGGCAATGACCTCCTGGGAGAAGCGCCATTTGTCGCTCAACTTCACCGTGGCGCTCACGCCGGTCCAAAGCTGATCATCCTCCGTGGCATGAGCCATGGATGGAAGGGCCAAAGCCATCAACGCTGGCAGAAGCTTCAAAGTCGGTCGCATCATAATCTCCCGTCGCCTTGTGACGCGGAGGCCCACTATGACCTTTATGTGACATCCTGATTTCTGTTTTATGTACAATTTGTGACTATTATTTCTCTTTCCCGTGGCATCGAAAATGGCCCCGTCCGACTGCGGATGGGGCCATCTCCTTTCGCTCAGCGTTGCAGGCGATCAAACGCCGTGAGCGAGAGCCGCAAGCAGGAGCAAGGCCACGATGTTCGTGATCTTGATCATCGGGTTGACTGCAGGTCCGGCCGTGTCCTTGTAAGGATCACCCACGGTGTCGCCGGTCACCGCTGCCTTGTGCGCGTCGGATCCCTTGCCGCCATGATTGCCGTCCTCGATATATTTCTTGGCATTGTCCCAGGCACCGCCGCCTGAGGTCATCGACAGCGCCACGAACAGGCCCGATACGATCACGCCGAGCAGCAGGGCTCCCAGCGCAGCAAAGCCGTTCGGCGTCCCTGCTACGGCGGAGATGGCGAAATAGACGATGATCGGCGCCAGCACCGGCAGCAGGCTGGGGATGATCATCTCCTTGATCGCCGCGCGGGTGACGAGGTCGACCGTGCGCGCATAGTCGGGCCGCGAGGTCCCTTCCATGATGCCGCTGTTGGTGGCGAACTGGTCTCGAACGTCCTTTACCACGTCACCAGCGGCGCGGCCGACCGCCGTCATCCCCATCGCGCCGAACAGGTAAGGCAGCAGCGCCCCCAGCAGCAGGCCGACGATGACATAGGGGTTGGACAGGCTGAAATCGACCGGCTCGGTAAGACCGAGGGCCGAATTGTAGAATTTGAGGTCCTCCGTATAGGCGCCGAACAGCACAAGCGCGGCGAGCCCGGCCGAGCCGATGGCATAGCCCTTCGTCACGGCCTTGGTCGTGTTGCCCACGGCGTCGAGCGCGTCGGTCTTAACCCGGACGCTGTCGTCAAGATGCGACATCTCCGCGATGCCGCCGGCATTGTCCGTAACGGGACCATAGGCGTCGAGCGCGACGACCATGCCCGCCAGCGCGAGCATTGCCGTTGCCGCAAAGGCGATACCGATGAGCCCTGCGAGTTGGTGCGCGACGATGATCCCCGCAACGATCACCAATGTCGGCAGTGCCGTTGCTTCAAGGCTGACCGCCAGCCCTTGGATGACGTTCGTGCCATGCCCCGTTTCGGACGCGCGGGCGATACTGCGCACCGGGCGATAGTTGGTGCCGGTATAATATTCGGTGATCCAAACGATGAGGCCGGTGACGGCAAGCCCGACCATCATCGCCCAGAACAGGGCCATGCCGGTATAGCCGCCCGCGCCGTCGAGGTCTGTGCCGAAGCGGGCGTTGAGATCACCCAGGGTGAAGCTGGTGGCGAAATAAAGCGCCGGGATCGACAGGATCGCCGTCGTCCAGAAGCCCTTGTAGAGTGCGCCCATGATCGACTGGCTGGAGCCGAGGCGCACCATGTAGGTGCCGATGATCGAAGTGATGATGCACACGCCGCCGACGATCAGCGGCAGAGACATGAGCCGTTGCAGGAAGCCATTATCGACACCGCTCACCAGCAGGGCCGTCAGCACCATGGTCGCGCCGACCGTCACGACATAGGTTTCGAAAAGGTCCGCAGCCATGCCCGCGCAGTCGCCGACATTGTCGCCGACATTGTCCGCGATCACCGCCGGGTTGCGTGGATCATCTTCCGGGATGCCTGCTTCCACCTTGCCGACGAGATCGGCGCCGACGTCAGCGGCCTTGGTGAAGATGCCGCCCCCTAGGCGCGCGAAGATCGAGATGAGGCTGGCCCCGAAGGCAAGCGCCACCAGGGAATCGATCACCAGCCGATCGTCGGGCGCATGACCTGCGGGACCGGTGAGATACCAGAAGAAGACACTGATCGCGAGCAGCGCCAGACCTGCCACCAGCATGCCGGTGATTGCGCCTGCGCGAAAGGCGACGGTGAGGCCGCTCTGCAACGTGGTGCGAGCAGCTTCCGCAGTACGGACATTGGCGCGCACCGAAATGTTCATGCCGATGAAGCCCGCCGCGCCCGAGAGAATCGCGCCGATCAGGAAGCCGATCGCGGATGTTGCGCCCAGAAAGAAGAAGACGAGCGCCGCCACCACCACGCCGACCATGCCGATCGTCATATATTGGCGGCTGAGATAGGCCTTTGCCCCCTCCTGGATCGCACCTGCGATCGCCTGCATTGTTTCATTACCGGCGGATGCCGCCAGAACCTGACGACTGGTTATCAGGCCGTAGAGCAGGGCTAATAGCCCGCACCCCATGGCGATATAGACAATCTGCATGGATGTTCCTCTCCCCCTGTTCTTGCTGTCATCGGCCGCTCCGCAGGGAAAGACGGGCGGGCGAAAAGCATGAGCGCGGGCGGCCGGAATTCACGCATCCAGCATCAGGCACCGCATCAATCAGCGTCAAGGGCACGGACATAAGCGCGTCCAACCGGGCTGAGAAAAGGATGGCGCGAAGCTACAGACAGGATGAGCGACGTCAAGCCGTTACGAAATGTACCTGAATCAAGCCGTTGTGCGCCCCGCGTTCAGCCATGTTCCCAGCCGAGCCGATCCGGCAGCGGGATCGCCGCTCCGTCGATCATGAGGGTAAGGCCGGACCCTGAAGAGAAGCTGCCCACTGGAATGGCGCGCACCGGCGGCTTGGCCGAAGGCGGCAGGGCGAACAACAGCTCATAATCGTCGCCTGCGCGCGCGGCCGTTATCTGCGCGGCGGTGCCACCGCCACTCACCAGCTCCAAGGCTGGGGAGAGCGGCACATGGTCGATGGTGACGGCGAGGCCGCTCGCCTCCGCCATGCGCGCCGCGTCGATCAGGAGCCCGTCCGACACGTCCATCATCGCATGGGCATGGCCAGCGAGCAGCATTCCTTCGGCAAGGCGCGGCTTAGGGCGACGATAGGCTTCTACCAGCGGACCTGAGGCGACAGGGTTCGACCGGAGCAAGTCCAGGCCTACCCCGGCGTCGCCCACCGGGCCGGTGAGATAAAGACGATCGCCGACCTGCGCGCCGCTCCGGGCAGGAATGGGCCCGCTCGCCTCGCCAATCGCGGTCAGGCTGTAGCTGCGCGCGCTCCCTTGCGGCATCTTGACGGTGTCGCCACCCAGCAGCGGCATGGCGTGGCGGCCGAGCGCCTCGCCAAGCCCTTCGAGAAAGGCGGCGTCCCAAGGGTCATCGCCCGAGAGCGCATAGTTGAGTAGACAGCCGACCGGCCGCGCGCCCTTGGCGGCAAGGTCTGACAGGTTGACCGCCGCGAGCTTCCAGCCGATGTCGGCAGGCGGATCGCTGGGGAGATAATGCACCCCCTCCACCATCGTGTCGCTGGTCAGGATCAGGCGCGCGCCGCCCACATCCAGAACCGCGACATCATCCTGCAGTCCGCGCGCTGCCGGGTCATTGGCCAGCAAGCGCAGCAGTGTCAGAAAGCGGGATTCAGCGGACATAACTGACCTCCGTTCGCCCTGAGCCTGCCGAACGGCTCAGCCCGAACGGAGGTGGTTGGTTACTTGCGGACATCCTTGGCCACGCCGTCGAGCAGGCCGTTGACGAAGCCCGCCTCGCGCTTGTCGTAAAAGGCGTGCGCGACATCGACATATTCACTGATCACCGTCCCGGTTGGCACGTCGCGCCGCGCGATCAACTCGTATGCGCCCGCGCGCAGGATCTGGCGCATCGGCTTGTCCAGTCGTTCCAAGCTCCAGCCCTTCGACAGGCGGGCGGTGATCAGCCCGTCAATCTCGTCGCGCCGCTTGTCCACGCCGGTCACGATATCGTCGAAGAAACTTTCCTCCGCATCGGCATAGGTCACATCCTCGATCGTCGCGCCGAGGCGATGCTGATGAAATTCATGCAGCAGGACGCGAAGCGGCGTGCCTTCCATTTCCAGCTGATACAGCGCCTGCACGGCAGCAAGCCGGGCGGCGGAGCGGGATTTGGAGCGTTCGTTCATAAAGGTCTTTTATTCCGTTCAATTCGAGCCTGTCGAGAACCCTGCGCATCCGGTTCTCGACAGGCTCGAACCGAACGGAAAATGATCAGCGCAGCCGCACTGCCACGGATGCCGCGTGGGCAGGCAGTCCTTCCGCCTCCGCCAGCGCGACCGCTGCCGGGCCGATCGCATCGATCGCCGCCTGATCAAGGCTGAGGAAGCTGGTGCGCTTCATGAAGTCGAGCACCGACAGACCGGAAGAGAAACGCGCGCGGCGACCCGTCGGCAGGACATGGTTGGGCCCTGCGACATAATCGCCGACAGCTTCAGGCGTCATGCGGCCGAGAAACACTGATCCGGCATGCCGCACCTGCGCAAACAGGGCGTCAGGATCATCGACTGCCAGCTCCAGATGCTCGGCCGCCAGACGGTTCACCAACGGCATGGCTTCTTCCAGATCGCGCACAAGAATGATTGCGCCATTGGCTGCCCAGCTGGTCGTGGCGACCGCCTGGGTCGAGAGGAGCGGCAGGCGTCTTTCCACGGCTTGCGCCACCGCATCGGCGAAGGCGGCATCATCAGTGAAGAGGATCGACTGGCTGGTCGGATCATGTTCCGACTGGCTGAGTAGGTCGGCGGCGATCCAGTCGGGATCATTTTTTCTGTCCGCGACGACGACGATTTCGGAGGGGCCCGCGACCATATCGATGCCAACGACGCCATAAAGCTGACGCTTGGCTTCGGCGACCCAGGCGTTGCCGGGGCCGGTGATGACATCGACGGGCTGGATCCGATCCGTGCCATAGGCGAGCGCCGCCACGGCCTGCGCGCCACCGACGCGCCAAATCTCCTCGATACCGGCAATCCTGGCTGCGGCGAGGACGAGCGGGTTGATCACGCCATTGGGCGTCGGCGTAACCATCGCGATGCGTGACACGCCAGCCACCTTGGCGGGGATGACGTTCATCAGCAGCGAGCTTGGATAGGCTGCGCGTCCGCCGGGTACATAGAGCCCGGCCGCATCGACCGGCCGCCAACGCGCGCCCAGGCGCACGCCCGCGCTGTCGGTGCCGTCGCTGTCCTGCGGCTTCTGCTTTTCATGATAGGCGGTGATGCGCGCAGCCGCGAGTTCGAGAGCGTCCCGCAAGTCAGGCGAGATACCATCCAGCGCGGCGCGGCACTCGGCAGGGGTGACGGCCCAGCCGCTGGCTTCCAGATCATGGCGGTCGAACCGGCTGGTATAGTCAGCGATTGCGGCGTCGCCTTCTGCCCGGACGCGCTTCAGGATCGCCGCGACATCGCGCGACACATCTTCGTCCGCCTCGCGCCGCGCATCGACCAATTTGGTGAAGCTGGCGGCGAAATCGGCGTCGCGGCTGTCGAGCCTAAGCGGCATCCTTGCCCCCTGCGGCCTTGCGGAAACCTTCCACCAGCGGCGCCAGTTCGGCCGAGCGCATCTTGTAGGCAGCTCGGTTGACGACCAGCCGCGCCGACACCTGCGTGATAACATGGGTTTCGACAAGCCCATTGGCCTTGAGCGTCGCGCCCGATGAGACCAGATCGACGATCCGTCGCGACAGGCCCAGCGACGGCGCGAGCTCCATCGCACCGTTCAGCTTCACGCATTCCGCCTGGATGCCGCGCGCTTCATAATAGCGGCGCGTGAGGTAAGGATATTTGGTGGCGACCCGCACATGGCTCATCGCCGCCTCATCCTCGCCCGCAAGATCGACCGGCTCGGCAACGGACAGGCGGCAATGGCCGATGTTGAGGTCGACCGGCGCATAGAGTTCGGAATAGTCGAACTCATCGACCACGTCCGACCCGACGATGCCGATCTGCGCCGCGCCATGGGCGACGAAGGTCGCGACGTCGAAAGCGCGCACGCGGATGATAGAAATATCGGCGCGATTGGTGGCGAAGCGCAGCGCCCGGCTCTTCTTGTCATGGAACTCCGCCTCCGGCTCTATGCCGACGCGCGCGAGCATCGGCAGCGCTTCATCGAGGATGCGGCCCTTGGGGATGGCGAGGGTGAGCGGACGAGTCATGACCGGCGGGCCTTAGCCGCGCACGCCATAAAGGACAATATTCATGCAGCGTGCGCCAGCGCGGCCTCCGTGGCTTCGATCCAACCGCCACCCAGCACCCGGTCGCCAGCATAAAGCACGGCCGCCTGACCCGGCGCCACACCATATTCGGGCGCCTCGAACAGCAGGCGATCGCCGTCCAGCCGCGCCGGGACAGGCTTGGCCATTGATCGCACCTTGGCGGTCAGTGGCCCGCTGAAGTCCCCGCCCAGCCAGTTGATGTCGGAGAGCCGCGCCGCCGATACCGCCAGCGCCGCCTTCGGCCCGACGATCACCCGCCGCTCGCCAGCCTCCAGGCGGACGACATAGAGCGGCTCGGCCTGGCCGCCGATCTCCAGCCCCTTCCGCTGGCCTACGGTATAGTGGATCAGCCCCTTGTGCCTGCCAAGGACGCGGCCATCGACATGGATGATGTCCCCGCCTTCATCGGCGTCAGGGCGCAGCTTGCGCACCACGCCTGCATAATCACCGTCCGGCACGAAGCAGATGTCTTGGCTGTCGGGCTTCAGCGCCACTGACAGCCCGAGTTCAGCCGCTATCTCGCGCACCTGCGGTTTTGGCAGGCCGCCCAGGGGAAAGCGCAGATAATCAAGCTGCGCCTGGGTGGTCGCGAAGAGAAAATAGCTCTGGTCACGCGCGGGATCGGCTGCGCGGTGGAGTTCGGCGCCCTGCGCGCCTTCGACGCGGCGGACATAATGGCCGGTTGCAAGGCAATCCGCGCCCAAATCACGCGCGATCTGGAACAGATCGGTGAATTTCACGCCCATATTGCATTTGACGCAAGGGATCGGCGTCCGTCCGGACATATATTCATCAGCGAAATCAGCGATAACAGAATCGCGAAAACGGCTTTCGTAATCAAAGACATAATGCGCGATGCCTATCCGGTCGGCCACGGCGCGCGCGTCCCGTATGTCTTGCCCGGCGCAGCAACTGCCTGTTCGCCCGACTGCCGCGCCATGATCATAAAGCTGAAGCGTGACACCAATGGTTTCCGCGCCCGTGCGCGCAGCAAGAGCGGCAACGACGCTGGAGTCGACGCCGCCGGACATGGCAACGACGATTCGCCGCTTTGCAAGCGGTTCGGGCAACTGGAACTGGGGCTGCATGGGCGCGCATATAATCGCCCGAAGCGCCGCATTCCAGCGAGATTCCCTTTTTAGGCCACAATGCGTCGTTTCGGTTGCGCGAGTTTACCGGACTTTATCCTTTCCTCGCTATCTCCCTTCCCATGGATTTCGGTTTCCTTCGGGCAGGCGGTCTCAAAGCCGCCAATGCCAGACCTGTCAGTCGGCCGCACGCGCCGGTCTGGCCTCTGCTGCGCGCCGCTTCGGCGGCGGAGCAGGCGGCCAGCCCGACCGCGCAGGCGGTTGCAGGCGTCCTGCGGGGGCAGGATGAAGCAGGGGACTGGATCCAGGATCTGGCCGAAGTCTTCGCGCCACGTCCGAGCGGCATGATCGAGGCCGCGCGCCCAACGGGAAGCTTCAACCCGTTGATCGCACAGCATTTAAGAGTGGGACAAGGATGATGAAGGGGGCGTTTACCGTGGCGCTTTAGCTGATCTTCAGGGCTGACGCGCATACCGGTTGCCGCTGCTGAATTCGGCAACGCCAGTGCCGCTTTTTGAGGGTGAGAATGATAGAAAATCAGAAAATCCGACCTGCTCAGGTCGTCGGGCCGCTCGGGGAACCCTTGACTCTGGACAGCCTGCCGCCTGCCAACACGACACGCTGGGTCGTCCGCCGCAAGGCAGAGGTGGTCGCTGCCGTCAATGGAGGGTTGCTGACAGTCGATGAAGCCTGCGCGCGCTATTCGTTGACGCTGGAGGAATTTGCAGGCTGGCAGCGCGCCGTTGACCGGTCGGGCATGCACGGCCTGCGCGTTACCCGCATCCAATATTATAAATCGCTCTACGAACGGCAGCAGAAATACTGATTATCTGCCCGTCCGACATTGGCCGGACTCGCGCATCGCAAGGGCCGCCGAACATGGATTCGGCGGCCCTTTGCTTTGTCACGCCGCCCCGATTCACCCGCCATTGTCAACCCAGAAACATTTCTCAGGGAACGCGAAGCCGACTTCGCCGTTGAATAGATCAGCCAACCCGCTGGGGGCGCTGGTCCAAGGAGAGTGTGAAATGGGTATCATTTTGTGGCTTGTTGTCGGTGGTATCATTGGCTGGCTTGCCAGCATGGTCATGCGCACCGATGCGCAGCAGGGCATTCTGCTGAACATCGTCGTTGGCATCGTCGGCGCGTTTATCGGCGGCCTGATCTTCAGCGGCGGTTCTATCAATGATGGCCTGACGCTCTATAGCTTCCTCGTTTCGCTGGTGGGTGCCATCGTGCTGCTTGCCATCGTCAACCTGGTCCGTCGCGGATCGGTGCGCTAAACCACGCCGAAAGCTTCGCTGGCGGGTTATGAAGGGCTGCGCTTCGGCGCAGCCCTTTTCGTCATGCGCTTTGTCAGACGCAGTTAATCAGATCATTTTTCATCGTGCAGGGTCAACCGCGCCGTGCGAACCACCGGTAAATCGCAAGCACCGCGATGGAGCCCAGAATAGCTGCAATGAAACTCGCCTGCTCCTCCGGCTCATAGACGCCAAGCAGACGGCCCACATAGCCCGCGAACAACGCACCGGCGATTCCCAGCAGGATGGTGACGACGCATCCGCCGGGATCACGGCCAGGCATCACCAGCCGTGCAATTGCGCCAGCGAACAGGCCAACGATGATCCAGCCTAGTAATTCCATCCTAGCGTCCTCCCGCCACCTGCTTCATAGCGCCACAGGTGCGCGGATTTGGCAAGCGTTCGGCAACAGTCCCGGCGTTGCCCCGCTTGTGCGCACAGTGTATTTAGGGTTGAGCAGGGTGATGTATTTATATAACACAGCGCTTGCCAGCCCGGCCGCCCGATGATGGATTCAGGATGAACTACGAAACGCAGGTTGCCGGCGAAGCTCCGGCGCACATCTTTGGCGAAGAACCGCGCTCTTCCAAGCGGCGGATGCTGACGATTGGCGCCGTGATCGCCATCATCCTGATCGCTGTTGCTGCCTGGATCAGCATGCACGGCAAGGGCGAGGATGCGGCCGCACCGGTCGAGGAGGCGCCGGTCGTCACCGTCCTGGTCCCCGGCCAGTCTGTCGTGGCTCGTACCATCAGTGGCACCGGGTCGCTTGCCGCGCGCGTCGAAATGCCGGTTGGCGTCGTTGGAGAAGGCGGGCAGGTCACTCGTGTGCTGGTGCAGCCGGGCGATTGGGTGCGTGCGGGGCAAGTGCTTGCGGTGATCGAGCGATCGGTCCAGACGGAACAGGTTCGCTCGCTCGCAGCACAAGTCGAGGTAAACCGCGCGGATGCGAAGCTGGCGCAGGCACAGCTCGACCGGGCACAGGCGCTTGTGAAGCGCGGCTTCATCAGCCGGGCGGACATCGATCAGCGGACCGCGACGCGCGACGCCGCCAATGCGCGGGTCAATGTCGCCGTGGCGCAGCTTGCCGAACAGCGCGCGCGGACGGGACGGTTGGACATTCGCGCGCCCGCCGCTGGCCTTGTCCTCACCCGCGATGTCGAGCCGGGGCAAATCGTAGGATCGAGCAGCGGGGTACTTTTCCGCATGGCGAAGGGTGGCGAGATGGAGCTGCTGACTCAGCTCAGCGAAGGCGACCTTGTGTCGCTGCGGCCGGGCAATAGCGCGAGCGTCACGCCAGTTGGCAGCCAAACCGAATTCGCAGGTAGCGTGTGGCAGGTATCGCCAGTCGTCGACCCGCAGACACGGCAGGGCATCGCCCGCATCGCCATCCCCTATAACAAGGAAATCAGGCCCGGCGGGTTCGCCGCCGCCAAGATCGTGAGCGGCACCGCCACGGCGCCGCTGCTGCCGGAATCGGCCGTACAGACCGATGCCAAGGGGCATTTCGTCTACATCATCAACGGCCGCAACGAGACCGAGCGGCGCCAGGTCGAAGTCGGGCCGGTATCTCCCAAGGGCGTTCCCGTGACGCGCGGGCTCAATGGCGGCGAACGCATCGTCGCCTCCGCAGGCGCCTTCCTGCGGCCGGGGCAAAAGGTGCGGCCGCAAATTCAAAAGGCCGGGTAAAACCGCGCAGGCGAGGAAGCCGTCATGAGTTTTCGCAATATCTCTGCCTGGGCCATCCGCAACCCGGTGTCGCCGCTCGTGCTGTTCGTCGCCCTGCTGCTGGCGGGCATGGTCAGTTTTGGCCGGATGGACATCAACCAGCAGCCCGACATCAGTTTCCCCATCGCCCAGGTGCTGGTCCTGCAACCCGGCGCAGCGCCGCCGGAATTGGAAACCCAGGTGACGCAGCGCGTCGAAGCGGCGGTGCGTGGCATCAGCGGCGTGGACGAGATCACCTCGACCGTCTCCGAAGGCCAGTCGATGACGATCGTCCAGTTCCAGATCGGAACGCCGATCGACCGGGGCGTCAATGACGTCAAGAATGCGGTCGATCAGATCCGCAGCGACCTGCCCGAAGGGATATTGGAACCGCAGGTCACGCGGATGGATGTCGATCGCCCGATCGCCTATTTCAGTGCCGAAGCGACTGACATGACGCTCGAGCAGCTGTCATGGTATGTGGACAACACGGTTGCCAAGCGTCTGCTGGCAGTGCCGGGCATGGCAGCGGTCAAGCGCGGCGGCGGCGTTACCCGTGAAATCCGCGTCATCCTCGATCCTGCGAAATTGCAGTCGCACGGCGTCACCGCCGCGCAGGTCAATCAGCAGTTGCAACAGGTGAACCTGAACGCGGCGGGCGGGCGCACCGAAATCGCCGGAGCCGAACAGGCGATCCGCGTACTCGGCAACGCGCAGGATGCCTATGCCCTCGGCCAGACGCAGATTGCGATTCCCGGCGGCCGCACGGTCAAGCTGTCAGACCTTGCTGACGTGCGCGACATGTTTGCCGAGCAGCGATCGCTTTCGCTGATGAACGGCATGCAGGTGACGAGCTTCAGCTTGGAAAAGGCCAAGGGGTCATCCGACGTCACCGTGTTCGACAATGCGATGAAGGTGCTGGAGCAGCTGAAGAAGGAAAATCCCAAGGTCCGCTACAAGGAACTCTTCAACAGCGTCGATTACACCAAGAGCCAATATCATGCAGCGATGCAGTCAATGATCGAGGGCGCGGTGCTGGCGGTCGTCGTTGTGTTCCTGTTCCTGCGTGACTGGCGCGCGACGATCATCGCGGCGCTTGCCATTCCGCTGTCGGCCGTCCCGACCTTCTGGTTCATGGACATGATGGGCTTCACGCTCAACGTCACGTCCCTGCTGGCGCTCAGCCTGGTCGCGGGCGTGCTGGTCGACGACGCCATCGTGGAGATCGAAAATATCGTCCGCCATATGCGCATGGGGAAGACTGCCTATCAGGCGTCGATCGACGCGGCTGACGAAATAGGCCTGGCCGTGCTGGCGACGACCATGGCGATTGTCGCGGTGTTCCTGCCGGTCGGCTTGATGCCGGGCATCTCAGGCCAGTTCTTCATCCAGTTCGGCATGACCGTCGTCGTCGCCGTGTTGCTCAGCCTGGCCGTGGCGCGCCTGATCACGCCGATGATCGCTGCCTATTTCCTGAAGGCGCATGGGCAGGAAAGCCATGGCGAAGGCTGGCTGATGGACGTCTATATGCGCGTGCTGCACTGGTCGCTCGATGAAAGCCGCGCCACCGCCCATCGCGCACGAGGCGCAAGGCCCCGCTTTGCCGCATGGCTGCGCGATCATCGCATCTGGACCGTCGGCATCGGGGGCCTTGCTTTCCTTGCTACGCTGCTCGCGTTCGGCACGCTGCCAATGGCATTCCAGCCGTCGATGAACACTGACTATAGTCAGGTGAAGATCGAAACCGTGCCGGGCAGCACGCTGGCGCAGACTACTCAGGTGGCGCGCCGCGTTGCCGACATGCTCACGGCCGACACCAAATTTGTCGATGCGGCTTTCGCGGATATTCAGCCGACGAGCGCCAATATCTACCTGACGCTGAAGAAGGATCGCCCGGCTTCATCGGTGGAATGGGAACGCAGCATGGCGCCCAAATTCCAGCAGGTCGCTGACGCGCGAGTAAACTTTCAGTCGCAGGCGGGCGGCGGCATGGGCCGTGACGTCACCATCATGCTGGGCAGCGATAATGCCGAACTGCTTGACAAAACCGCAAACAAGCTGGTCGGCGAGATGCTGGGGGTCAAGGAAATCCGTGCGCCCCGCGTTCAGGGCGACATGAACAGGCCGGAGATCATCATCAAGCCGCGCCTAGACCTCGCCGCGACCCTGGGCGTTACCACTGCGGCGCTGAGCCAGACGATCCGGGTGGCGACCATTGGCGACATTGATCAGAATACCGCGAAATTCTCGCTTTCCGATCGCCAGATTCCGATCCGCGTCGCCGTGCAGGAAAACAGCCGCAGCGACATCGCGACAGTGGAGAATATGCCGGTGCCTACGGTGAACGGTGGCTCGGTTCCGCTGAAGGTGGTCGCCGATGTCGAATTCGGCGCGGGCCCCACCCAGATCCGCAGATATAATCAGATCCGCCGGATCGTGGTCGATGCCGATTTCGCGCCGGGCATCGTCAGCAGCCAGGCGATGAAGACGATCAATTCCCTGCCTACGATGAAGGAAATCAACGAAGGCCGCGTCCCCGGCGTTCAGAAGATCACCACCGGCGAATCCAAGTGGCAGGCGGAGTTGATGAAGAATTTTGTCATTGCGGTAATATCCGGCATCCTGCTGGTGTTGGCCGTGCTGACGCTGCTCTACAAGCGGTTGATGCCGCCTTTCGTCAATCTTGGATCGCTGCTGCTGGCGCCGCTTGGGGGGGCGTTGGCTCTTCATCTGACGGGGCATCCCATATCGATGCCCGTGTTCATCGGCATCCTGATGCTGCTGGGGATCGTCGCGAAAAACTCGATCCTGGTGATCGACTTTGCTCTGGAGGAAATTCAGAAAGGCGTGCCTCGGTTCGACGCGATCATCGACGCCGGGCACAAGCGCGCACAGCCGATCGTGATGACGACCGTCGCGATGGTGGCAGGGATGGTGCCGACCGCGATTTCGCTGGGCGGGGATAGCGCCTGGCGTGCGCCGATGGGCATCACGGTGATCGGTGGACTGCTCCTGTCCACGCTCCTCACCCTGGTGATCGTGCCTGCGACTTTCAGCCTGGCGTTGCAGCTCGAAGGATGGGCGGGTCCGCGCCTTAGCCGCCGCCTCCTTACCTACAAGGCGGGAGACGACGCGCGGCATGAGGGAAGCACGCAACCGGCGGAGTAAAGCGATTGGGCCGGCGGCCTGAACGGCACATGTGGCTGAACGAAACGGCGGCGTAACCGTTGGACGGACGATGAAGCAGCTTCCCGTTCCCCTGCCCGCCGCGCATGCCCCTGTTCGGCAACCGCGCGATATGCGGGTCGTCGCGACCGGCATGTTGATCGCGATGGCGCTGCTGTTCCTCGCCGCAAGGTCCACCATCCATCTTCATCCAGCCATCGGCTTCGTTCAGGCTTTTGCGGAGGCCGCGATGGTGGGCGGTCTTGCCGACTGGTTCGCGGTGACCGCATTGTTCCGCCATCCACTGGGCCTGCCGATCCCGCACACCGCGATCATCCCGCGCAACAAGGACCGCATCGGCGACACGCTCGCGCTGTTCCTGAGAGATAATTTCCTGACCCCCGCGGTGGTCGCGCGGCGGATGCAGCGGCTGGATGTGGCCGCCGCTGCCGGGCGATTCCTCGCCAGTCCTTCAGCGGGTGACGGGCGGCTGCGTGAGGGCGCATCGCGGCTGGTGGCGGACATGCTGGAAGCGCTGGATCAGGAACGGCTCGGCGGCATGGTCAAGGGCGCGATCGCCCAGCGGCTGCGCGGCATGAATATCGCGCCGATGATCGGTCAGGCGATCGAGGCAGCGATGCGCGACGGCCGCCACGCGCCGGTGATGGACAGCATCATCCACTGGGCCGATCGGACGCTGGAGGCGAATGATCATCTGATCCGCCAGATGGTGCATGACCGTGCGGGCAAGATCCTGCGCTGGACGGGATTGGACGAAAACCTGTCCAACGCGATCATCGACGGGCTGCGGCGGATGCTTGCCGAGATGGCTGCCGATCCAGGGCACAGCCTGCGTCTCAAGGCGGAAGAGGGCATGGCGAAGCTGGCAAGCGACCTGCAATTCGACGCGGCCATGCAGGAGCGCGTTGCGCGCATCCGGGACGAAATCGTGGACAATCCAGCGATGCAGCGGTGGATCGACGGCCTTTGGGAACAGGCGCGGTCCGGCCTGCTGCGTGCGGTGCGTGACCCCGGCAAGGCGATGGCGGGACGGCTGGGAGAAGCGCTGCAGCAACTGGGGACGACGTTGCAGGAAGATGCCGGCTTGCGTTTGCTAATCAACCGCTTCGTGCGCCGGGCGGCGGTTGGCGCGACGGCGGCCTATGGCGATTCCATCGTGACGCTGGTCAGCGAAACGGTGCGCGGCTGGGATGCTGGAACAGTGACCAGCCGCCTGGAAAGCGCCGTTGGCCGCGACCTTCAATATATCCGCATCAACGGGACGTTGGTCGGGGGGCTGGTTGGCCTCGCCATTCACACGGTCGACATGCTGTTTTGACATTTTGCCGCGCGCAGTCTTGAAAGCCGCATTTCCGGTACCTAATTGGCGTCAGCAAGCATTTAGGTTGCGATTCGCAACTTTTAAAAAGGGGATTTTCATGACCCGCCTCTTCGAACCTGTCCAACTGGGTGCCATCCGTGCCCGCAATCGCATATTGATGGCGCCGCTTACGCGCGCCCGTGCCACCCGTGCCCATGTCCCTACGCCCATCATGGTCGATTATTATGGCCAGCGTGCCACAGCCGGGCTGATTATCAGCGAGGGCATCGGCGTGTCGCGGCAGGGGCTTGGTTGGCCCTTTGCACCCGGCATCTGGTCGGGGGAGCAGGTGGAAGCCTGGAAGCCGATCACGAACGCCGTGCATGAGGCAGGCGGCCGCATCTTCGCGCAGCTCTGGCATATGGGCCGCCTTGTCCATTCCAGCGTCAGCGGGGAGCAGCCGGTATCGTCGAGCCCCATCACCGCGCCCGGCCACGCCCATAGCTATGAGGGAAACAAGCCCTATGAGCAGCCCCGCGCCCTGGAGGCGGAGGAAATCCCGGGCCTGATCGCGACCTATGTCACGGCTGCACGCAATGCGCGCGAGGCGGGGTTCGATGGTGTTCAAATCCATGCTGCCAACGGCTATCTGCTGGACGAATTCCTGCGCGACGGCGTCAACCAGCGGCAGGACGCCTATGGCGGCAGCCCCGAAAATCGCGTGCGGTTGCTGAGCGAAATCACGCAGGCCGTCGCTGACGCCATTGGTGCAGACCGCACAGCCGTGCGGATTTCGATCAATGGCGCATCGCAAGGCACGGACGACAGCGATCCCGCCAGCCTCGGCATCGCGATTGCCAAGGCGCTGGAGCCGATCGGCATCGCCTTTCTGGAAATGCGGGAATTGCGTCCGGATGGAACGCGCGGCGCGAGCGATGTTCCGCGCCAGTCGCCGATGGTCCGCCGTCACTTCAACGGGCCGCTTGTCCTCAACAGCGATTATGACGCCGCGCGGGCGCAGGAGGATCTGGACAGCGGCCTTGCCCAGGCGATCAGCTTCGGCCGCCCGTTCATCGCCAATCCGGACCTGCCGGACCGCCTGTCACTTGGAGCGCCACTCAATCCCCTAAGCACCGACACGCTCTACACCCAGGGTAGCGAGGGCTATGTCGATTATCCGGTGCTCGCCGAAGCAGGCTGAACCTGATCATAAAAAAGGGCCGCTTGAGGGCGGCCCTTTTCCAAAAAGAAGAAGTTGAGCCCTTCGACAAGCTCCGAGCGAACGGATCAAGAGGCGGTGCCCATGTAGAGCGGGAAGCTCCTAGGCCCCGAATTTCTCCCGGAGCGCCAGCATGCCGATGGCGGCCTTGGCCGCTTCGCCGCCCTTGTCCTTCTCGTCGGGCTTGGCACGGGTCAGCGCCTGCGCCTCATTTTCGACGGTCAGGATGCCGTTGCCGATGGCGATGCCGTCCATGCTGAGCGCCATGAGGCCCCGCGCGCTCTCGTTGGAAACCACTTCGAAATGATAGGTTTCACCGCGGATCACCACGCCGATCGCCACGAAGCCATCATAGCGGCCGGATTCCGCCGCCAGCGCAACCGCGCCGGGGATTTCCAGCGCGCCGGGCACCGTCACCACTTCATATTTATGACCTTCTGATTCCAGCGCGGCCACCGCGCCTTCGATCAGCAGGTCATTGAGATGGTCGTAGAAGCGGGCTTCAACGATCAGGAATTTCGCCACGGCCGGTATCCTTCTTATAGCTCGATGGGGCGGTGCCCAACCACGGAGAGGTCATAGCCGTCAAGCGCGATGAGGCTGTGGCTGGAATTGGTGAGCAGGATCATGTCATGCACGCCCAGTTCCGCAAGGATCTGAGCGCCCACGCCATAGTCGCGCAATTCGTCCATGCCACTGACAGGCTGGCCCGCATGGTGGCGAAGGATGCGCGTGAGGAAATCGGTCGGCGAATTACTGGTCAGCACGACGATGAGGCCAGCGCCCTCCTCCGCCACGATCTCCATCGACTTGCCGAGGATTTCGCAGCGCGGGCCGCTGGCGCCATAGACATCGTCCAGCAGCGAGAGCTGATGTACGCGCACCAAGGTCGGCTCATCGGGAGAGACATGCCCCTTTTGCAGTACCAGCTGCTCGCTCTGGGTCGCCTTGTTATAGAAGCTGATCGCCTTCCAATCGCCGCCCCACTTGCTGTTGAAGACGGTTTCAGCCCGCCGTTCGACCATGTGGTCATGGCGGCGGCGATAGGCGATGAGATCGCGGATCGTGCCGATCTTCATCTTGTGCTTCTGCGCGAAGGGGATGAGGTCATCGAGGCGCGCCATGGTGCCGTCGTCCTTCATCACTTCGCAGATAACACCGGACGGATTGAGGCCGGCGAGGCGCGCCACATCGACAGCGGCTTCGGTATGGCCGGTGCGCACCAGCACGCCGCCATTCTTGGCGACCAGCGGGAAGACATGTCCGGGTGTGACGATATCGTCCCGCCCCTTTGACCCGTCGATCGCGACGGAAATGGTGCGGGCGCGATCGGCGGCGCTGATGCCGGTCGTCACGCCCTCCCGCGCTTCGATCGACACGGTGAAAGCGGTTTCGTGCCGCGTGCCATTGTTGCGGCTCATAAGGTCGAGGCCAAGTTCGTCGATCCGGTCCTTGGTCATGGCCAGGCAGATGAGACCCCGGCCATGGGTCGCCATGAAGTTGATCGCGTCAGGCGTCGCCATTTGCGCGGGGATTACGAGGTCCCCTTCATTTTCACGGTCCTCGTCATCGACCAGGATGAACATGCGGCCATTGCGCGCTTCGTTGATGATCTCTTCCGGGGAGGCAAGAGCGGTGCCGCCTTCGCGCCGCGCGAGATAATTTTCAAGCTTGCCCAACGTGTCAGCGGTGGGGTTCCAGTCGCTTTCGCCCAGCTTGCGGAGGGAATTGGCATGAAGCCCCGCCGCGCGCGCCAAGCCGGAGCGGGACATTCCCCCTTCATTGACGAGGGTGCGGACGGTATCAATAAGAGCAGAAGACATGGGCGACTCCGTGACCAAGATGGTCTTGGATCGCAGTTATCACATTGAAGTGTGATTTCATCAAGCAGTAATCACATCGGCCGGCGTAAGCTCTGCATGCGGTCGAGATATCGCGCCAGCACGTCGATCTCCAGATTGAACGTCCGGCCCATCGCCAGAGCATCCAGCGTGGTGGCGGAAGCGGTGTGCGGGATGATGTTGAGGCCGAACTGTACGGAGCCGTCCGGCTGATCTTCAACGCCGTTCACGGTCAGCGAAATGCCATCCACGGTGATCGATCCCTTGGCCGCGAGTGCGGGAGCAAGCGCCGCGGATGCGGCGATCAGCAGTCGGGTCGAATCGCCCTCCGGCGTGGCCGAGACCAAGGTGCCGACGCCATCGACATGGCCGGTGACGATATGCCCGCCAAGCTCATCACCCACTTTGAGCGCGCGTTCGAGGTTCAGCCTGCCGCCCTGCTTCCACAAGCCGGACGCGGTGCGCTCCACCGTCTCCGCTGACAGATCGACGGCGAACCAGTCGGGGCCTTTTTCGACAACCGTGAGGCATGCGCCCGAACAGGCAATCGACGCGCCGATCGCCACGCTTTCCATATCATAGGCGGTGCCAATGACGAGGCGCAGGTCTCCACGTTGCTCAGCGGAGCGAATGGTGCCGATGTCGGTGATGATGCCGGTGAACATGGGTGTGCGATCCTGCTGGTTCCGTGACGCTCCTAAGCGCCGCGCCGCCGTTCGTAAACCTCCAGCCGGTCTTCGCCCAGTCGGCGCTCGTCGGTCAGGGTCCAGCGATGGTGGGCCTGGGCTAGGTCCGACAGACCGATGTCGCCGATGCTTGGCAAGCCGCCGCCGATGAGGATCGGGGCGCGGTAGAGCAGAAGGCGATCGACCAGATCCGCCCACAGGAACGCCGCAGCCGTCGCCGCGCCGCCCTCCACCATCAGATGATCGACATGGCGGAGCGCGGCGATATCCTCCGGCTGCGCGATCGCCTCCCAGCCCTTGGGCGCAGCACCGCGCGTCAGCAGCAGGCGGCGGGGCGAGCGATCCTCCAGGCCCGGCAACCGCACGTCGAGGCGCGGGGCGTCGGCGCGCAATGTGCCGCCGCCTACCAGGATGGCGTCGTGCCGCGCCCGCTCCAGATGGGCATGGGCGCGCGCTGCCTCACCCGTGATCCAGCGGCTCGAACCGTCCTTGAGCGCAATACAGCCGTCGAGCGACAGGCCGAGCTTCAGGGTGACGGCGGGACGGCCGAGGGTTTGACGCAACACGAAGCCGCGCATCGCAGCAGCAGCTTCCTGCGCCATGATACCCATCTCGACCTTGATGCCGCGCGAACGCAAATGCCCTGCGCCCTGGCCATCGGTGCGGGGATCAGGATCACGCAGGGCGATCACCACCCGGGCGACGCCAGCGCGGGCCATCAGGTCGGCGCAGCGAGGACCGCGGGCGGACAGGTGGAAACAGGGCTCCAGCGTCACATAGGCGGTTGCGCCACGCGCCTGATCCTGCGCCTCATCCAGCGCTTGCGCCTCGGCATGGGGCCGCCCACCCTTTTGGGTCCATCCGCGTCCGACGACCGCGCCGTCGCGGACGATCAGGCAGCCGACATTGGGATTGGGGGTGGAAAGGCCCCGGCCGCGTTCCGACAGAGCGATGGCCGCTGCCATGAAACGGCGGTCGTCGGCGGGGTCGGCCATCGGGGAAGTCAATTCTGGCTGGTCTTGGGCGCGGTCTTTTCCGCCGCTTCCGCCTTCGCCAACCGCGAGTCAAGTTGGGCGTTGATCTGCTTCAACGCTTCCTTGCGCCTGGCGCTGTTGCGCGCTTCCTCGGCGCGCCAGTCGATGCCGAATGCGTCGGCCCAGCCCTGCATCTGCTTCTGTCGCTTCTGCAGCGCTGCCTCGCTCTTGGCGAGGTCGATCTTCTGCTGCAGGATGATCGCAGCGTCGGATCGGCTGGCATCCCAGCTCTGCACATAGATGATCTTGTTGCGGGTCGGCATCGTGTTGGTGTTGGCGTCGACCATGAACACCCAGATGATGACCCAGGTGATCGCCATCGACAGCCCGAGCAGCGGCCATTTATGCGGCCGATTCTCGCGAAAATAGCTCCACAGATCGCCAAGCGCGCTTTTGGGAGAGACCGGACGGGGGAAGATCGCCATCGCCGGTATATAGGATATGGCGGCGCCGGATGCAAAGCCGGGGCTTGCATCCGGCTGGGCTGTGCTCACCGGTCGGTCAACTTGAAATGGACGGTGAGGACCTTGGTCCCAGGCACCGGCACGCCGTCCCGAGTCGCGGGGCGGAAGCGCCATTTGCGCATGGCATGCCGCTGGGTGGCGACCCAGAAGGCCTCGTCGGTTGCCGATATCCGTTCGATGCCAGTCACCCTGCCGTCCGCACCAATGCTGACGCGGACGGTGACGGTGCCTTCCGCGCCTTGCCGGATCATCGTGCCAGGGTAGTCAGGCTGGAAAGCGGACATGGCGCGCGGATCGATGCCGGGATCGACCAGCACGGGTTCGCGGACCGGTTCGCGAGATGGCAGAATGACATCACCGCCAGTTCCGGTCCCGGCGTTGGTGCCGCCAGCCGGAGCGATGAGGCCCTCGCCGCTGTCAGGCAGCTTTACCAGATCATCCGGGTTGGTGGGGATCGGGTCCAGGGTCGGCTGGGAGGGAAGCTTGGCGTCGGTTGGTTGTGGCTGCGCCTCGGGCGGGGGTGGCGGGTCGAGCGGGATCTGCTTGCCGATCAGGATTTGCGGGACATAGGGAGCAATCACCTCCTTTGGGATCAGGATGAAAGCGCCCACCACCAGCGCGTGAACCGCGATTGTTGCCCCAATGGCGACCGGCGAGCCCCCGCCCCCGCTATAGCCGCCCTGAGGCCGACCATGTGTCGCATGCATTGCCAATATCGCCATCGCATCCTCCATCCTTATCCTGAGCGGCTCTGCGACCGCTGTTATTTAATGTTACATCATATCTGATGATATGTTGCAACATTATCTTGCGGCCTGTGTCCGGAGCTTGTGCGTGGGCATCCGGAGCCTTACCATGGGTTCATGAAGACCTTGCCCCAAGACCCCACCCTGGATGAGGTGCGGACGTTCCTAGCACCCATCCTGCCCCGTCACGCCGCTTTCGATGGCTGGCGGCCGGAGGCAGTTGCCATGGCTGCGTCGGAAAGAAAGGTGGATGTCGAGATCGCGCAGCTCGCCTTTGCTGGCGGGGCAATGGACATGATCGATGCCTGGTTTTCGAGCATCGATGCCGGCATGCTGGAAGCGCTGCCGCCCGAGAAGCTGGTCACCATGTCGATCCGCCAGCGCATTGTGGCGCTGGTCACGGCGCGGCTGACGCTGCTGGCGCGTGACCGGGAAGCGTTGCGCCGCGCGCTCGCAGTCATGGCGCTGCCGCAGAACAGCGTCCGTGCGGCGCGGCTCGGTTGGCGGTCGGCCGACGTCATGTGGCGAGCGGCTGGCGATAGCGCGACTGACCTCAATCATTATAGCAAGCGGCTGACGCTGGCGGGTGTCTATGCCGCAACGCTGTTGGTGTTCGTCGATGACGAGAGCGATGATTGGGCGGACAGCCGCGCTTTCCTGGACCGTCGGATCGACGGGATAATGCGGTTCGAACGGGCAAAGGCGAAGTGGAAGGGTATTGGCGGCGGCGAGCGGCTGAGCCTTGCGCGCTTTATCGGCAGGCTGCGTTACCCCGCAATCTGACCCGCGCCATAAGCCCGCAATTCCGTCTGGCCTTTTCCTATCTATATTGATAGTCACTCGCAGGTGACTTCAGCGAGTTCTTCTTCCTTGCGCCTGACCGAACTTCCGTTGCGCCAGCCAGCCTATGTGGACCTGATCGACTGGGACGCGCTGACTGCATCGGATGGGCAGCGCCTGCGTGAATTCGGCCTGTGCGAAGGCGCAAGCGTTGAAGCGCTTCACCATGGCGGCCTGCTGGGCCGGGGACCGATCGCGTGCAAAGTCGGACGCATGACCATCGCCATGCGGCGCAACCACGCGGCCGCCATCATCGTGCGTACTGGCCCGGCGAACGCCATATGAGCAGCCTGCCGCTGGTCGCGCTGGTCGGCAACCCCAATGCCGGCAAGAGCGCCCTGTTCAACGCACTGACCGGCGCGCGGCAGAAACTCGGCAATTATCCGGGCGTGACGGTGGAGCGCAAGGCGGGCAGGCTGTCGCTGTCCGATGGTCGCCCGCTCGAACTGGTCGATTTGCCTGGCACCTATAGCCTTAATCCCACCAGCCCCGATGAGCAGGTGACCCGCGACGTGGTGCTTGGCAAGCAGCATGGCGAGCGCCTGCCCGATGCGTTGGTGGTGGTGGTGGACGCCTCCAACCTCGACAATCACCTTCGCTTTGCCCTTGAGCTGATCGCCCTTGGCCTGCCGACCGTGGTCGCGCTCAACATGGTCGACCTTGCCACCCGGGACGGGCTGGAACTCGACGCGAACATTCTCTCGCGCGAGTTGGGTGTGCCGGTCATCTCGACCGTTGCGGTGCGCAAGCGAGGCCTTGATCATCTCCGGACGGAGTTGGACGCGCTGTTCGATGGCAGCGACCAGGCGCGGCCTTCCGCTGCGCCGCTTGGGTTCGACGCGTTGCGCAGCGAGGCGCGCCGAATCGCGCGTGCGGCGATCGTGCGGGAAACGCCGTCGCGGCGATTGACGGCTGCGGTCGATCGGGTTGCGCTGCACCCCGTCGCCGGGTTGCTCCTGCTACTCGCGCTGCTCTTCATCATGTTCCAGGCAGTCTACGCCTGGTCGGAAGCGCCTATCGCCATGATCGAAGGGCTGGCCGAAGCGGCAAGCGCGTCGATCCGTGACGCACTGCCGGACGGGCTGCTGCGATCCTTCCTGGTGGATGGCGTCATCAACGGCGTCGGATCGGTCGTGGTCTTCCTGCCGCAGATCCTCATCCTCTTCTTCTTCATCCTGATGCTGGAAGCGACGGGATATATGGTCCGCGCCGCTTTCCTGATGGATGGCCTGATGGCGCGGGTCGGCCTGTCCGGCCGCGCATTCATTCCCCTGCTCTCCTCCTTCGCCTGTGCGGTGCCGGGGATCATGGCGACGCGCACCATTTCCGATCCCAAGGACCGGCTGACCACCATCTTGATCGCGCCGCTGATGACCTGCTCGGCTCGCCTGCCGGTCTACGCCGTGATCATTGGCGCCTTCATTCCGGCGCGGAATGTAGGGATGGGCATCGGGCTTCAGGGGCTGGTGCTCTTTTGCCTCTACATCGCCGGGATCATCGGTGCGATGCTGGTGGCGCTGGTGTTGCGATTGACGGTGACCAAGGGCGCGAGCGGCGGTTTCCTGATGGAAATGCCGAAATATCAGTGGCCGCGCCCGCAGGACATCATACTAGGGCTATGGCAGCGCGCGGTCATCTTCCTGAAGCGCGCGGGTACGATCATCTTTGCGTCGACGGTGATCCTCTGGCTGCTGCTGAGCTTCCCCAAGGCGCCTGAGGGTAGCGCGGTCAGCCAGGTCAATTACTCGGTAGCAGGGCGGATCGCCAACGGTCTCAATGTCGTGCTGGAGCCGATCGGCTTTAACCGCGACATTTCCCTCGCATTGATCCCGGCGATGGCCGCGCGCGAAGTCGCGGTGTCGGCGCTGGCGACCGTCTATTCGCTCGATGCGGATGAGGATGAAGCCAAGCTGGAGCGGAGCCTGGGCGATCGGCTGAAGGATAATTGGCCGCTGCCTACGGCGCTCGCCTTCCTCGCATGGTTCGTTTTTGCGCCGCAGTGCATTTCGACCATCGCCGTTACTAAGCGGGAGACGAATGGGTGGAAGTGGCCGCTCTTCATGATCGGCTATCTTTTCGCGCTTGCTTATGTCGCTGCGGGCCTGACCTACTGGACCGCGACGGCAGCGGGCCTATAAGAGCCTCCAAAGTATCGGAGGAAATATGGCGGGTTCGGTCAACAAGGTCATTCTGGTCGGCAATCTGGGCGCGGACCCGGAAGTGAAGAGCTTTCAGAATGGCGGCAAGGTGTGCAACCTGCGCATCGCCACGTCCGAAAGCTGGAAGGACCGCAATTCAGGGGAGCGCAAGGAGCGCACCGAATGGCACAGCGTCTCGATCTTTTCTGAAGGGCTGGCGGGCGTCGCCGAGCGGTTCCTGCGCAAGGGATCAAAGGTCTACGTTGAGGGCCAACTGCGCACGCGCAAGTGGCAGGACCAGTCGGGCAATGACCGTTATACGACGGAAGTGGTGCTGCAAGGTCCCGGTGCGGTGCTGACCATGCTTGATGGTGCGCCGGGCGGTGGTCAGGGTGGCGGTCGCTCGCAGGGCGGCGGCAGTGACTGGGGCGCCAGCTCGGGCGGCTTTGGCGGCGACTATGATGATTTCGGCGGTGGCAGCGGCGGCGGCTTCGGTGGCGGCAGCGGCGGCGGTCGCTCATCGGGCGGCGGGCGCGGCGGCGCTGGCGGGCCGAACTTCGACAATGATTTGGATGATGAAGTGCCGTTTTGAGAGCGGCTCCATGAACCTTTCCCCTCCCGCAGGCGGGAGGGGTTAGGGGTGGGCGCGAGCGGAAGCGAGCTTCTGCGCTAACCGTTGCTCTAAGACATCAAGGTTGCGCTGGCCCACCCCCCGGCCCTTCAAACGAGTCACGTGCCTCGTTTGAACGCTTGCGGGAGGGGAGATTATAGGGCGGCCCAGGCCCGCAGAAACATAAAAGGCGGCCCCGCACACGCCGGACCGCCTCTCTCACCAAAACCCGATCAGGCGGCAGCGGCGATGGACGTAGCGCCTAACTCCGCCAGCGCAAACTCGCGGATATGTTCGCCCAGATCTTCGCGCTCCAGCGCCAGGGCCAGGTTCGCTTCGATATAACCCGCCTTTGACCCGCAGTCGAAGCGGCGGCCGTCGAAGGTCACGCCGTGGAAAGGCTGCTGCCCGATCATCGAAGCCATGGCGTCGGTCAGCTGGATTTCGCCGCCCGCGCCCTTTTCCTGCGTGGCGAGGATCTTCATGACCTCCGGCTGCAGGATGTAGCGGCCGGGCAAGATGAGGTTCGACGGAGCGGTGCCCGGGGCAGGCTTTTCGACCAAGCCCTTAACCTCAGTGAGGGGGCCATTGCGCTCGCCCGGATCGATCACGCCATAGCTCGGCGTGTCGGCCATCGGCACTTCGAGCGCGCAGACGAGGTTGCCGCCAACCTGATTATAGGCATCGACCATCTGCTTGAGACAGCCACGGCCCGGCGCGCCCTTCATGAACTCGTCAGGCAGCAGGATGGCGAATGGCTCATCGCCGACAATGTCGCGGGCGCACCAGATCGCATGGCCAAGGCCCAGCGGCTCCTGCTGGCGCAGGAACACCGCGTTGCCGGGCGCGAGGCGTGTGCCGTCCAGGGCGGACAGGTCCTTGCCGCGCTCCCGCTGGGTCGCTTCGGCCTCGAACGCCATGTCGAAATAGTCCTCGATCGCGCCTTTGCCGCGGCCGGTGATGAAGATCATCTGCTCGATCCCGGCCTCACGCGCCTCGTCGACGGCATATTGGATCAGCGGGCGGTCAACGACCGGGAGCAATTCCTTGGGCACCGACTTGGTGGCAGGCAGGAAGCGCGTGCCGAGGCCCGCAACGGGGAACACGGCTTTGCGTATCGGCTTGTAAGGCATGCTACTCCATTCTCGCTAGTCGCGTGGGAAAGGCTTCGCCCTCCATGCGTCAAAGGTCAAGTATAGCGGGAGGATTACCTCGCCCGGTCAGACGGCCAGCAGGCGCTGCGCCACCGTTTCGAGCGAAGAGATTTCCGCATCGAGGTGATTAAGCGAGACATGCGTGTGATTGTTCCGTGCATCGCGGCAGGTAAAGCCGCCGGGTGCTGGCTGCTGAAAGCCGCCGATGATGAGCGCGCGGAAGCGATCTATCCTTTGCATGTGCCGCTCGATATCCGAAATCTCCGTCAAGGCGCTGGCATTGCGCTTGTCGCGCATCGCCACCATCGTGCGAAGTTCCGTCATCAGTTTCGCCATGCCGGGGCGCGTCCGGGTGCCGACGGTTCGCACGTCACCCATGGCTTCCCGCATCATGGCGATCTTCGCCTCCAGACTCTGCTCCAGCATCGTCCAGGCACAGACCAGACGACCCACGGCACAGAGCAGCGCCGCATCCTCCGGCGCATAGTCAGACACCGCCCTCACCTTAATCTCAGCTATATGATTCACGACCCGCCCCCGGCTTGTTGTTCTTCCTTCGCCCGCTCAGACCCTGCACAAAAGCAGGCGGTGAAGGCTAGAGGCGCAGGGTCACGCCGCCCGCAATGACGGCACAGGCCAGCGGAAGACGTGCAGAATCAGCGATGAACCGATCGATTGCTTAAGGTCGAAACTCAAAAATCGATAGCGATTCCCTTGCGTTCCCAGTCTCCGTAGCGAACGGGGCTTAGTTCTTCTTCGTGGCGTGACGGGGTGTCGATCGGATCGGGCTGGGGCACCGGCGGGCTTTTTGACAGGTGAGCGGGCGGCTTCACATGCGCGGGGCGCTTGCCGTTATATGTTCCCATGTCCAAAAGCCTTTCGATTGTGGCGGCACGCTGGCAACCCCATATTCATGCCAAGCCCGCTATCTGGGCTGCAAAGGAGTGGAAGACAAGTGAGCGGTTTCAAGACGGTGATGCTGCTGTCGGCGCTGACGGCGCTGTTCATGGCATTGGGGTACACGCTGGGCGGCAGCGGCGGGGCGATGATCGCGCTGCTGGTGGCGGCGGGCATGAACCTCTTCACCTTCTGGAACGCCGACAAGATTGTGCTGTCGATGCACAATGCGCGGGAGGTGGATGGTGAGAGCGCGCCGGAATTCTACGGTCTGGTGCGCGATCTGGCGCAGCGGGCGCAGTTGCCGATGCCGCGCGTCTACCTGATTGACGAGCCCCATCCCAATGCCTTTGCCACGGGGCGCGACCCTGAACATGCCGCGGTAGCTGCAACGACGGGCTTGCTGTCCATGCTCAGCCGCGATGAGGTGGCGGGCGTGATGGCGCATGAGCTTGGCCATGTGAAGAATCGCGACACGCTGATCATGACCATGGTCGCTACGATCGCGGGCGCGGTGTCCATGCTTGCGAATTTCGGCCTCTTCTTCCGGGGCGGGAATGACGAGAATGGGCATGGCAACATGCTGGCGACATTGATGGCGGTGATCGTCGCACCCTTTGCCGCGATGATCGTGCAGATGGCGATCAGCCGCACGCGCGAATATGGCGCCGACGCCGCCGGGGCGGAGATCAGCGGCAATCCGCGCGCGCTTGCGTCGGCCCTCGCCAAGATTTCCGGCAAGGCGGCAACGATCCCCAACCATGTCGCGGAGCGCAATCCGGCTGCGGCGCAGCTTTATATCGTTCCCGTGCATGTGAGCGAGCTGTTCTCCACGCATCCGGCTACGGAAAAGCGCATCGCGGCGTTGGAGGAGATGGCGGGCGGCATGGGCGCGCCGGTGGCTGCTCCGCCGCGCGCCTCGGCGTTGAGTCCGGTGGCAGAGCCAGCGCGTCGGCGGTCGAGTGCGCTTGATCCTTTGGGACGGGACTGAGGCCTTCTCCTGGTCGTCATGCCAGCGGAAGCTGGCATCTCGTGCTATTGCGCATTGAGGCCCTAGATCCCCTGAGTTCACGGAACAAGTGCAACACCTGCTATGATGGTGTTGCGATG
>CBIHNV010000030.1:0-38507 GCA_966211835.1 uncultured Sphingobium sp. | reverse complement strand
GCTCGTCAGGCTCATAACCTGAAGGTCGCAGGTTCAAATCCTGCTCCCGCAACCACCGCCGTAAAATTCGATGCGCCGCCCCTTGGGGCGGCGTTATCGTTTAAGGCGAACGAAACCAGATTCGCCCTCGTCGTCGGAGGGCGGCAAGGCCGACTATGCGTTGAGCATATCGTCCATGGCCTTGGCCATCTCATTGCATTTTGATCGCTCCGACCGGTGTCTCGCGCCTTCTTTCAGAACTTCCGCCCCAGAACTTCAGGAATAGGTTTTGAAGCAAGGAGCTCTGCCCGTGCCGACGGCGATAAGCACGCACCGGAAACGCACCATTTTCGCCTTCTGTTCGATCAACTAATCTTTGCGGCCGGAAACCATCCCGATAAAAGCCCACGGGTAGGTCCAACTGTAAACCAAAGGGTGAAGCTCCCAGCCCACTCGCGCGATTTTAGCGTGCTAATCCGCCATGCCTCCTGTTCCGAAAGGCTGCTATCCACGCCAAACGACAACCAGGAGAATGAGGATGCAGCACGATGTTATCTGCAAACGCCTGGCGAACAAGGTCGCTGTTGTAGCGGGCGCCAGCCGAGGAACGGCGCCGTCGCCGCGTTGAGGTTAGCCTCTGAAGTTGCGTCCGTCGTCGTCGCAGCGCCGCCGGGGGAGATAGACGGGATCGCCGCGGTTGAGGAGGAGATCACCGGCTTGGGTGGTCAAGCCGTAGGCGCCACGTTCGATGCCGCCGAGGATGAGTCCTTCGCAGCGCTGCTGGATAAAGCCGCAAAGACATTTGGCGGAATAGATATTTTTCACGCCAACTTCGCCGATCAAAGCATCATCTTCGATGACAGCAATGCTATCGAGGTGGACGACGCAGTGCTCGATAGGACGTTGGAAATCAACCTCAAGGGCATGGCCCGAGCGACACGGCATGCCTTGCCGCGATTGCTGTCCCGAGGCGGCGGGGCGATGATCTACAGCTCTTCAGCGGCTGCGCCCTATCGGAGACGTTGAGCGTCCATGTTATGCCATGGCCAAAGCGGGCATCGGCGCGCTCGTCCGCCATGTCGCAAACCGCTGGGGCCGCGAGGGGGGCCGCGCCAATGCGATATTGCCGGGATATATCATGACCCCAGCGATGCTTCAGACGTTGCCCGAGACGATGGCCGGGGACATGCGTCGCAAGACGCCTGCGCCGCGCCTGGGCAAGGGCGAAGACATCGCTGCTATGGTCGCGATGCTGTCATCGGCTGATGGAGAGTGGATCAACGGCCAGATGATCTCCGTAGATGGTGGCCTGACAATGCGCTGATCTCCGCGCACTGTCCAAAACTCCAGTTCATCGAGCCAGAAATCCCGGAATCGCTGAAGAGGTGCTTATGCCAGGTTTGCAGTGGCAACCCGCGCCGCGATGTGACTTCCAACTGGCCAGCCGCTACCAGAACCGCGCTCACATTATGAAGAGCCATTCTCGGCAGATGTCACTGGGTCTGAGCCTGATAAATGACTTAAGGATCGACCTCGGCCTGCAAGCCGAGCAAGAACAGGTTGATCACAGGCCTGACTGATCTCGCGGGCCCAAACCCGTCGCCTCGGCCAGTCGCTACTTGGAGGGAACTCATATCATGACCATTATCCGCATCGACACCGGCCCGCGCATGAGCGAAGCCGTGATCCATGGCGACACCATTTACCTCGCGGGTCAAATCGGCGCGCCTGGTGAGAGCGTCAGCGTTCAGACGCAGGCTGCGCTTGCCGAAGTCGATGCTTTGCTCGAACAGACGGGAAGTGACAAAAGCCATTTGCTGACGGCGCAAATCTGGCTCGCCGACATCAATGACTTTGAGGAAATGAACCAGGCATGGGATGCCTGGATTGCTGGTTTCCCTGCTCCCGCCCGCGCGACATGTGAAGCCAAATTGTACAGCCCTGAATATAAGGTTGAGATCCTCATCACCGCAGCCAAAGCCAAATGATTGCCCGTTTAGTGTAGGCGTCACGCATGGCGATCAAACTGAAGACTAGCGGACGAAACCGATCCCCATTACCTTGATATCCGCGCCTGTTCATTAGTACGAACATAAGACCAGGCGGGGAGGAATTGCCGTGACTTTTACCAAGGACAATGTGCCGGATCAAAGCGGCCGCACTTTTCTGGTCACAGGCGCCAACACCGGGATCGGGTTCGAAACAGCCAAAGCCTTGGCCGCGAAGCGCGCGCGCGTATTACTCGCATGCCGTGATGCTGGACGAGGCGGTGAAGCGTTGGCCCAGATCAAGGCAGACACCCCAGGTGCAGACCTGGATCTGATCGCGTTGGATCAGGCCGATCTGGCAAGCGTGCGCGCAGCTGCCGATCGGGTCGCCAACGAACCCCGGCTCGACGTGCTGATCAACAATGCAGGGGTGATGATACCGCCGCTCACCCGCACCGCACAGGGGTTCGAGCTTCAATTCGGCGTCAATCATCTTGGCACCTTTGCGTTGACTGCCTTGCTGCTGCCGAAGCTTTCGGAAACGGTCGGCTCCCGCGTCGTGGTCACCTCCAGCATCGCCCATCGCCAAGGCCGCATCTTTTGGGATGATTGGAACGCCGACAAGACCTACAACGCCACCGCTTATTATGGCCAAAGCAAGCTCGCTAACCTGCTGTTCGCGTTGGAACTGAACCGGCGGTTGCGTGCTGCGCAATCGCCGGTGAGTGCAATCGGCTGCCATCCGGGCGTATCCTTGACCGAATTGATGCGGCATCTTCCGCCATGGACCAAGCCGATACTTCCGCTTGTGCGCCCGTTTTTCAATCCCGTCGCGGCGGCGGCTTGGCCGACGCTTCAGGCGGCCACCGATCCGCATGCCAAAGGCGGCGACTATTTCGGGCCGCAGGGGCGATGGGAGATGCGTGGCGGGTCCGGCCCTGCGCGGATTGAGCAGCAGGCCGCCAACGTCGAAGATGCCCGGCGGCTCTGGGACCTGTCGATCGAGCTTACCGGCATCGATCCGGGCCTGCTGCCCGGCTGAGCGCTTCGCTTATTGGCGGCGCCTCAACCAACCGCGATCATCGAGATTTGCCGACCATAGCTTGCCTCGTTTAGATGGCAAGATCGGCGATAGCTGTAGAAGCGATCGGGTTGGCTGTAGGTGTCTTCGTCCATCATCTCGACCCGGCTGACGCCTGCCGTGGCAAGGCGGGCTGCTACATAAGCTGCAATGTCGAACTGGCAATGGCCTTCACGTCCGGCCGAGAAAAAGCGGCTGTTCTCCACATCTTCTTCCTCAAAATGGCGGGCGAAGTCGCTGGTCACTTCATAGGAAGCGCGGCCGATGCAAGGGCCGATCGTGGCACTGATCTGGTCACGGCGGGCGCCGAGCTTTTCCATCGCCGCCAGCGTGTTGTCGGTGACGCCAGCGATCGCGCCCTTCCACCCGGCATGCGCCGCTCCGACGACTCCTGCCTGCGCATCGGCAAGCAGCACGGGGACGCAATCCGCCGTCAATATGCCAAGGATAAGGCCGGGGAGGTTCGTTACCATCGCATCGGCCGCCGGGCGATGCGCCTCGCCGATTGGGCCCGTCACCGTCACGACGTCCGGCGAATGGACCTGCCGCACCGTGACCAAGCTCGCGCTAGGAAGAAGAGCGTCCCTTGCCAGATCACGGTTGCGCAGGACGGCCTCCCGCTCGTCCGCTGATCCCAGGCCGACGTTCAATGCCGCATGCACGCCGGTCGATACACCGCCCCGGCGCCCGGCAAAGCCGTGCGGTACATCCGACAGGCTCGCGGCGCGCAGCAGTTCGATCATCAATGACTCCTTTGGACTAATGTGCCGAGGCCGCGCAACATACTTGCGCGCGCCACATTAGGCGATAGTCTCTCCTTCACGATATAAGGGACCGGTCTCGCGACCGGTTGGGGACAAGATGACATATAAAGGGCTCCACGCATGATCTTCGGGCGCATCAAGCCACTGGACGCCATTTTGGCGACAGCTGAGAAAAAATCCCTCGTGCGGACATTGGGGCCAATACAGCTTACGCTTCTGGGTGTCGGTGCCATCATTGGCACCGGCATTTTTGTTTTGACCGCAGCCGCCGCGCAAAAGGCGGGGCCGGGCATGATGTGGAGCTTTGTCATCGCCGGGGCGGTCTGTGCCTTCGCAGCGCTTTGCTATTCCGAAATCGCGTCGATGGTGCCGGTATCCGGATCGGCCTATACCTACACCTACGCCGTGGTTGGGGAACTGCTCGCCTGGATGGTGGGCTGGGCCCTGATCCTCGAATATGCGGTGGCGGCGAGCGCGGTTTCCGTGGGCTGGTCAGGCTATTTCATGGGACTGATGAAAAGCGTCACGGGGCTGGAGCTGCCACAGGCCCTGTCCGCGGGGCCTGCCTGGAGCATGAATGGCTTCATCCCACATGCCGACTTTTCCCACGGCTTCATCAATATTCCCGCGATCGTCGTCGCTCTTGCCGTTACGACCCTGCTCGTCATCGGCACTACGGAAAGCGCGCGCGTCAATGCCGTCCTGGTCGCGATCAAGGTCGTTGCGCTCACCGCATTCATCGCACTGACGCTGCCTGCGCTGGACACCGGCAACTTCTCGCCCTTTGCGCCCAATGGCTGGTTCGGCCCTGAAGGTACCAGCGGGATGGGGATCGTCGGCGCGGCGGCTTCCATCTTCTTTGCGTATGTGGGCTTCGACGCGGTTTCGACGGCAGCGGAAGAAACGAAGAACCCGCAGCGCAACGTCCCGATCGGTCTTATCGGCAGTCTCGCGCTCTGCACCATCTTCTACCTGCTTGTCGCTGCAGGTGCGATCGGCGCGATCGGTGCTCAGCCGGTACTGGGCCTGGATGGTTCCATCGTCGCACCGGGCTCGGCAGGCTTTGCCCAGGCCTGTGCCACTGCCGCGCATGCGGGCGATCTGGTCTGCTCCAACGAGGCGTTGGCCCATGTGCTGCGGTCGATCAACTGGACGGTGGTCGGGAACGCGCTGGGCCTAGCCGCCAATCTCGCTCTTCCTTCCGTCATCCTGATGATGATGTTCGGCCAGACACGTATCTTCTTCGTGATGGCGCGCGACGGGCTGTTGCCGGAAAAGCTGGCGAGCATCCACCCGCGCTTCAAGACGCCGCATATCGTGACCATCGTCACCGGCATCTTCGTCGCGATTGGCGCAGCGCTCCTGCCGGTGGGCCAGCTGGCCGACATTTCCAATTCGGGTACGCTCTTCGCCTTCTTCATGGTGTCGATCGCTGTCCTGGTGCTGCGGGTGCGCGATCCCAATCGCCACCGGCCGTTCCGGACGCCTGCAATATGGGCGATCGCTCCCCTTGCTTCCGTCGGCTGTCTCTTCCTCTTCTTCAACCTGCCGGTGGACGCCCAGTTGGTGCTGCCGGTGTGGGGTGGGTTCGGCTTGCTGCTTTACTTCCTCTATGGCTATCGCAAGAGCCATGTAGCGCGCGGCGTGGTCGAGACGCACGAACAGGATGCCGACGTACCGCCGCAACCGGTGCCGCCGATGCCGGGTGCTCCCACGCCGGGCGGCCGGGAGGCCTGAAGGTAGCGAAAGGCGGCGGACATGATCCGCCGCCTTTTCTCAGTGGACAGGGTCGATCTCCGGTTCGCGGAGCGCATCATGATGTGGCCGCGTGAAGAGCTTTCCATGCTCGGCAAAGGTGACGATCAGCAGCGCCGCGAACCCGAATATCAGCATGCCTAATGTCAGCGGCAGTGTCGTCCCGTCGAAGGCGCGCCCGACGATGCTACCCAAGGCGCTGGACAGCGCCGTCGTCAAAAAGGCCTGGAAGGAAGAGGCGGCGCCCGCCCCCTTCGCGAATGGCTCCATCGAAATAGCGCCGAAGTTGGAAGCCGTGAAGGCGACCGCCATCATCGTGGCCGACTGAAAGACCATGAAGCTGACCATATTTTCGTGGCCGGACGCAATGACGCCGAGATGTATGGCATTCGTGACGATCATGGAGATTACCGCACCCTGGCTCAACCGCCGCGCTCCGAATCGCGACACGAGCCGGCTGTTCAGCAGGCTGCCCACCCCCATGCTGCCTGCCATCACTGCAAAGGCGATCGGGAAGAAGGACTTGGCGTCGAAAATATCGAAGAAGATCTGCTGTACCGAAAGGATGAAGCCGATGAGGCCGCTCATCACCACGCCGCTCGCCAGCATGTAGCCCGCTGCACTCCGGTTCGTGAGTACCGCGCCGATCGTGCGAAAAATCGTCGCCGCGTTCATCCGCAGCCGGTTTTCCGGTGCCAACGTCTCGGGCATGCGCAAGATCATCCACATCAGGATGAGCGCAGCCTGGATGGCAAGGATCCAGAAAATCCAGCGCCATGGCGCGAACCAGAGGATCGCCTGCCCAAAGCTTGGCGCCACGACCGGAATCAGCATGAACACCGCCAGGATCAGCGACATGACCCGGGCCATCGCGTCGCCCTTGAACCGGTCGCGGATGATGCCGACCGAGATGACGCGGCTTGCACCAGCAAAAAAACCGGCTGAGGCGCGGCCGATCAGAAGCAGCGAGAAGCTTTGCGCCACCGCGCATGCGATGGTGGAGAGCACGAACAACACCAGCGCGCCGCCCATTACCTTCTTGCGCCCGAAGCGGTCGGACAGGATGCCGAACAGCAGCGATCCAGCGCCCAATCCCAGAAAATAGATGCTGATGATGAGCTGGCGGTCATTCGCATTCGCGACCCCAAGGTCTCGGCCGATATCCGGCAGCGCAGGCAGCATGGGGTCGGTCGAAAGGGCATTCATCGCCATCAAGCAGGCGCTCAACACCACAAATTCGCGAAATCCGATGTCCTTTGGCGACTGTCGAGCGGCGACCGGAGGAGAAGGGTTGGTCATCGCGCGGCTATGAAGTCAATGACGCGGCGAAGCCAGCGATAGATCGGGCCATTGGTCTCATTAACCTTGCTCCTCCCATATTTTCCGGGCGCTGCCGTTTCGAAGCCGCAATCTGCGTTAACCATTTTTTATCCCCTGCCGGTGCACCGTGCCGCCTGTCGAAAACCATCATCTCGAAATCCACAGGGGGATTCGGTCATGGCAAATAGTTTGAAGAGCGCCCAGTTTCTGATGGAAAGCCGCTTGGCAGCCACGGGCTGGCAATCGGCTGAAGAATGTTTTGAGCTAGGTGTCGCTTATAGCTGCGGCACCGGCGGCATGCCCGTCGATCTGATCGAAGCGCATAAATGGTTCAACCTCGCGGCCTCGCGCGGCAGCGAGGAAGGACAAGCGATGCGCGCCGAGATTGCAGAGGAAATGACCGCGCGTGAAATCGCCGAAGCACAGCGCCAGGCGCGTGCCTGGATTGCGGCGAGCCAACTCCGCGCCGCCTGACCCTTACCCCTGCTTGCGGAACGGCGATCGTTCGGCAAGCCAGATGCGGTCGTTTTGCACGCCTGCTCGCTCTGCGGCGAGAAAGTCGGCAACAGCCCGGCGGAAAGACGGATTGGGAAGGAAATGCGCGGAATAGGTGGGCTCCGGCCCATATCCTCGCGCCAGCTTGTGGCCGCCCTGCGCGCCCGCTTCAACCCTGGCCAGCCCGCGCGCGATCGCAACATCGATCGCCTGATAATAGCATAGTTCGAAATGCAGGTTCGGCACATCCTCGACACAGCCCCAATAGCGGCCATATAGCGCATCGCCGCCGATCAGGTTGAGCGCTCCCGCGATCGCCCTTCCATTACGCAGCGCCAGCATGAGCAGCACCCGGTCCGCCATGCTTTCGCCCAGCATCGAGAAGAAATCCCGCGTCAAATAGGGCCGCCCCCATTTTCGCGATCCGGTATCCTGATAAAAGTGCCAGAAGGCATCCCAATGCGCCTCGGTCAGGTCGATGCCGGTGAGGTGCGCGATCTCCAGTCCTTCGACAGCGCGGGCCCGCTCCTTGCGAATATTCTTCCTCTTGGCACTCGACAGGCTGGCGAGGAAATCGTCGAAATCGCGGTAACCGCGGTTGATCCAGTGGAACTGGCTATCCTCGCGGATCAGCCAGCCTGCCGCTTCGAACAACGGCACCTGGCCCGGCTCGATAAAGGTCGCGTGGGCGGAGGACAGGTCGTTGCGCTCCACCAGCGTTTCGATGCCAGCGATCAGCGCGGGCCCTGATTCTGCATCCCGTAGAAGCAAACGCGGGCCCGGCACGGGAGAGAAGGGGGCCGCTAGCTGAATCTTGGGATAATATTGGCCTCCCGCACGCTCCCACGCATCGGCCCAGCCATGATCGAACACATATTCGCCCTGGCTATGCGTCTTCCCGTAAAGAGGCGCAGCGGCCGCAATTCGCCCGTCCGCACCGTCGATCAGCATCGGCAGCGGCTGCCATCCTGTTCCCGCACCTACGCTCCCCGATCGTTCGAGCGCAGCAAGGAAATCCCAGCTCATGAAGGGGTTTGCGGTCCCGGCGCAGGCGTCCCACTCCGCGCGCGGCAGTTCCGCGACGCCGCCAGTCATCCGCACGACGCACTCAGTCACGCGGGGCCTCGAAGATAATCTGGTCCGCATGCGCCGCCGCAACGGCATGCTCGGCCGCGCTGCGGACGGTCCAGCTCAACACGGGCAATCCGCGCTCACGCGCCTCGGCTGCGAAACGGGAAGGAAGATCGCGTACATCACAGGCGATAAAGTCGGGGCTCGCCACCCAAAGTGCAAGGCCGCGCCGGGCCGCACCACGCCAGCCCGGCCGCCCCTGCTCCGTTACCACCAGCCCGCGCACCGCCTGGCCCATGTTGCGCGCAAACCAGCGCATCGCGATGGGGTTGAAGGACATTACTGCAGCCAGCGCGCGGGGGTGCTTCGCCAGATCACGCGCCACAGCTGCGCAAAGGGGCGCGACAGTGCGACCCATGACCTTCAGTTCGATCAAGAGCGGGACCGTCTGCCCGCATGCTGCCAGCAGCGTCGCCAGCCGGGGAATGCCGCCCCCGTCTTCCAGTCTTAGCTGTTCGAGTTCGGCGGCATTCCGTTCCGCAACTACGCCCTCCGCCCCCGTCACGCGGGACAGCGCCGCATCGTGAAAGACCATCGCGACGCCATCCCGGCTCAGCCGGACATCACATTCGACGCCATATCCCTGCGTGATGGCCGCATCAAAGGCAGCCATGCCGTTTTCACTGGCGCCCGCCCCATGCAGCCCACGGTGGGCGAAGGGGCGGACCGTCAGGAAGGAAAGATCAGGCCGCAGGCCGGACAAGCACGACCGCGTCGATTTCAACCACCGCGCCGAGCGGCAGCACCGGCACGCCAACGGCGCTGCGAGCATGCTTGCCCGCGTCCCCGAACACCTCGACCATCAATTCCGACGCGCCGTTCGCGACCTTCGGCTGATCGGTGAAGCTGGGCGCGCTGCTGATGAAGGCGCCCAGCTTCACAATCCGCTCGACGCGATCCAGACTGCCGAGCGCGGCCTTTATCTGGGCGATGAGGTTCAGACCGCAGGCGCGCGCTGCCTTGACGCCATAATCAAGCTCGCGATCTTCACCGAGGCGGCCAGTCATCAACTGCCCTTCGGACAGCGAAATCTGCCCGGAAATGTGGAGGAGGCCGTTGGCTTCCACGGCAGCGACATAAGCTGCGACCGGTGCCGCAGCTTCGGGCAGGGTGATGCCGAGTTCGGCAAGGCGGGCTTCAACGCTCATTATGGGCTCCATCTGGGTTATGGGAAGGTGAAGGCGCAGGCCCTTCGGCCAGCCGGGCTGCGATCCAGGCTTCCGCCTCCGCCCAGCAGTCGATGCGGGCATGGGTAAAGGGCGCAGCGTCGATGTCGGGCGCAATTTCCGGTTCGCCGACCATATGCAACCGCCAGACGCCCGGGGCATGCTCGGCCACGGATTGATGATGTTCAGCCAGATCGTCGATGAACAGCGCCGCTGATGGCTGCCGGTCCGCGACGATCGCTGCCAGAGGGGCACCCTTGGGGCCGTGGTTCCAGTGCACCGGGAAACTTAGCCCATGGGCGGCCAACTGCTCCACCCGCTGCTGATGGTGCCGCTCCCCAATGTTGGTGAGCACCACGATATCGGCAATGCGCGACAGCCTGCCTATCGCATCGACGGCCCCGGCAATCGGCATCTGGCGGTGCATCTCGGTATCGAAGAATCCTACCAGCAGCTGCCAGACAAGCTCGCGCTCCAGCGGGACGCCGCTGTCCTTGTGGCGGAGCGCTTCGGCGAAACCACGTTCGCGCATGTCGAAATGCACATCATGATGCTCGTCCAGCCATTCGCGAAAGGGGACGACCATGTGCAGGAGCACTTCGTCGCAGTCGGTGATGATGAGGGGGCGGCTCAACGTCCAAGCTCCCGCCGCGCGCCGATCAACCCTTCAGCCGTCGTATCCAGCGCGTCGGCACAGGCGATCAGGTCCGGCTCATGATCAGCGAGAAAGTCGAGCACCGCCTGCAGCACCGTCTTGTCATCCACTCCCGCCCGCAGCGCGCTGGCATCGAGCCCGGTGAGAGCAAGCAGCCGGTCCGCCCGCTGTTCGTCGCTGAGCGTCCAGGCCAGCGCCATCAGGGCGAGCGTCATGGCGTCCTCGTTATCGGCTGGGCCAAGTCGCTTGCTATCGGGGCTATCGGAACGCATGATTGATTCTCGGCAAGGGGCAGTTGTATCAGCGCGCTTTTCGAATGCGCATTCATTTAACGCGGGTGACTGGTGGCAAAGCGCGTGCTCGTTGTCGAGGACAACGAACTCAATCTCAAACTTTTTTGCGACCTGCTGCGCGCCCATGGTCATGAAGTGTTGCCACTGCGTGACGGCCGCGACGTGGTGGCGCAGGCGCTGGAGTTCCGGCCGGACCTTGTCATCACCGACATCCACCTGCCCCATGTCAGCGGCCTTGATCTCATCGTATCGCTGAAACGCGATCCGCGGCTTGCTTCCGTGCCGATCATGGCGGTGACTGCCTATGCGGGGAAGGGGGATGAGGACCGGCTTCGCGCTGCAGGGGCGCAAGCCTATGTCTCCAAGCCGATCTCGGTTCTGCGCTTTATCGAGCAGGTGAATGCCCTGCTGTAACGCTCGGCCAAGATCGTCACTGGATTGTCATGGGTTTTTCATGCCCCTGTCCCTGAAGTGAAGCGCTGATTACATGCGCGCCTGCCAAGCCCCCGGATCAAGGACGCGGCATCCCGCCGACAGTCCGATCTGGAACAGGGTAAAATCATGTCTCACCTCACCGATGAGGCGCGTGCGCCGTCTCGCGCTTTAGAGCCCAGGATCGAATCGGGCGACAACTGCCTGGAAGCGATCGTCGCGGCCAATCCCGGCCGCCGCTCTGTGCTGAAGAACGGCCTGCTGGGCCTGTCCATCCTGCCGATGCTCGGCGCTCTCGCGGCCTGCGGCGACGATGACGATGATTCCGCGTCACCCAGCCCCACGCCAAGCCCGACGCCCACCCCGGCACCCGCGCCAAGCTACGCCATTGCCTTTGCACCCGTCGCCGCAAACCAGAATGACACCGTCACCGTTCCGGCTGGTTATTCGGTCGAGGTGCTGCTTAAGGCGGGAGATTCCGTTGAAGCTGGCACGCCCTACTCCGGTAGTTTCCCCACGCCTGCCGACGCCGAAAAATGGGCTGGCGGCAATCATGACGGCATGGAATATTTCTCTCTGTCGGGCACCGATGCCAACGTGGGCGGACTGCTCGCCATCAACCATGAGCTGCCCGACTACAACATCCTCTTCTCAGGCAGCTATAACGCCGCCACGGCGACCGCAGACCAGAAGGCACTCGCGCTGTCGGGCGTCGGCATTTCGGTGGTGGAAGTCGCCAAGGGCAGCGACGGCAAATGGGCGGTGAAGGCCGGATCGAAGTTCAACAAGCGCTACAGCGGCAACAGCAACTATCGTGCGGGCGGCCCCGCCGCTGGCCAGCTGTCCGGAACGATCAAGGGTATGCTGAACAACTGCTCGTCAGGCCGCACCCCCTGGGGCACCTATCTGACCTGCGAGGAAAGCACGGACAATTATCTCGATCCGTCGCAGCCTGAGCGAAATTACGGCTGGGTGGTCGAAATCGACCCCTATCAGGAACTTGCCGAGCCGACGAAGCGCACCGCCATGGGCCGGTTCGACCATGAAAATGTTGCGCACATGACCGACAGCAACAACCGCCTTGCCTTCTACATGGGTGATGACGGCACGCCGGGCTGCATCTACAAGTTCGTGCCCAATCGCGCGTTCAACGCGTCGAACCGCGCTGCCAATACCGACCTGCTGGATTACGGCACGCTCTATGTCGCGCGCTTCAACGCCGATGGCACAGGTGAATGGCGTGCGCTGGTCCACCAGCAGAACGGCCTCGTGCCGGGCGCTGTCGATCCGGGCAATGTCAGCCAGAGCACCACGCCGCCCACGCCGGTCACCGTTAATTTCAACAGCCAGGCCGACGTGTTGATCAACACCAAGGCCGCAGCGCGCGTCGCAGGCGGCACCGTGATGGATCGTCCGGAATGGCTGACCGTCGCGCCGGACAACAGCGCAATCTATTGCACGCTGACCAACAATAGCGGCCGTCAGGTCACCGACGCGGCCAACCCGCGCACGCGCAACCTTCATGGTCACATCATCAAGTTCAAGGAAAAGGACAATTCGCCGCTGGCGGCGACCTTCACCTGGGAAATCTTCCTGCTGGCCGGCGATCCCAAGCTGTCGGCCGGCGGCGCGAACCTGGTGGGCGACATCAAGGGCGACACCTTCTCCAGCCCGGATGGCGTCCGTATCGATCCGCAAGGCCGCCTGTGGGTGCAGACCGATCACAGCGTTCCGGGCAATTCTGGCGTGACCGGCACGACCATCGATCAGGCCTTTGGCCACAATGCGATGTTCTATGTCGACCAGACCAGCAAGCAGTCGAAGCGCTTCCTGGTTGGACCGGTTGGATGCGAGATCACCGGCATCGCCTATACGCCGGACCTCAAGACTTTCTTCGTCAACATCCAGCACCCGACCGGCAACTGGCCAGTCGCGGGTCAGCAGCCGCGCTCATCGACCATCGTCATCACGCGCACGGACGGTCAGCCGGTTGGTAACTGATCAGTGAAAGCGGGAAGGGGGAGGGATTTGCTCATTCCCCCTTCCTTCGTTTCGAGCTGGCGAGGGGGAGGCGGAAGTCTCCCCCTTTTTGTGGATATTCAGTTCCTCGTTATCCCAGCGAAATGGGGATCTTTAGGAAATGACGGTGGTCCTGAGATGCCAGCATTCGCATGACGCAGATGGAGGCGTTCTTGCCTCCAAGGAGCCAAGCGTTTGTCCAACTCCAATCCCTACGCAACAGGTCCGCAACGAACAAGGAAAGGCCCGCTCCCACAAGGGGCGGGCCTCTTCATTCAGCCATCAACTGATCGAGGCGAGCGAACCCGCCGTCAGATCACTTGATCTTGGCTTCCTTGAACTCGACATGCTTGCGCACGACCGGGTCATATTTGCGGAAGCTCAGCTTCTCGGTCTTCGTGCGCGGATTCTTCTTCGTAACGTAGAAGAAGCCGGTGTCAGCCGAGCTGACGAGGCGAATCTTGACAGTTGCTGGCTTGGCCATGGCCCTGGTTCCTGGTCGTGTATATCGTGAAAAAGAGAAGCGGCCCCGTGAAGGGCCGCCCCGTTTCAGCAGCCGCCCATGAGGGAGATTCGGGATAATGTCAAGACGCGCGTGGCAGCGGGCCGGGCGGCGTGATAGACTTTACGCGGCCTTAACGGGTTCCGATGCATCTTGTCATCGGAGCAACAGGATAGGGGGATGCTTCCCATGCGACATGATCCGATGCTGGCCATTCTTGCCGACATGCTACGCCGCGTCGATGGCCTTGCGGGGCAGCGAAGCCAGGTGAGCCTGTTGCGAATGAGCGATGAAGTCGATCAGATCCGCCATGTTGCCCGCGCCTATCATATCGACAGTGTGGAAGGGCTTGCCGACACGCTGCAATCTGCCTTGTCGCTGCAGGGCACGGGTCCGGTGATATTATCCTATCTCGACCTGATGCGTGACGCGATCGCCACGGAAATAGCCGATGCGCAGTTGCTGCCGGTTGCGATCGTGGCGCAACCAGCGGCGTCCGCACCGGCACTGTCCCTCTAAAGACTGCCGCAGCTGATGGATGCATTGCTGACTGCGCTGCTTGGATGCTTCCTGGCTGAAATAGGTGACAAGAATCAGCTGCTGGTATTTGCGCTGGCGACCCGTTTCCGACAGGAAGGGGCGATTATCGCCGGCATTGCGCTCGCCGCCGCCGCCAATGCCGCCATTGCCGCGGTCGCGGGCGCGTTTCTATCACCCATGCTTGGGTCAGACGCCCGCCTGCTGTTCCTGGCGCTGGCCGTGCTTTTCCTCGGCGTAGGCTTGCTCTGGCGCGTGAAGTCGCCGGACCCGCTTGCCGACTGGCCAACAGGTCCTTTTCTCACCGCTGCCTTGGGACTCTTCATCCTTGGCCTCGGCGACGGTTCTCAATTCCTGGTTTTGGGAATAGCGGTCCGCACGGCGGAGCCGGTCCTGGCGGGGATTGGTGGAATGCTTGGCGTCACAGCTGCGCTCGTCCCCGTCGTCCTGCTGCGCGAACGGATTTTACATGCAGGCGCGGTTAGGGCGACCCGCCTGATGGTCGCAATGCTAATGCTGATCATCGCGCTGATCCTTGTCGTCACTGCGTTGCAACTCGTCTGATTGCTTAGCACTGATCGATTGAGTGGATCAGTCTGAACGAGGATTTCCCCAGGCAATTCCCGCCTTGCCATGGCACCTTATCGCCATCAGATCATTATACCCGCGAAATCATTTCACTGAGCCAGGAGCAAGACATGACCGCCCCCGACCTCAAGACTCCCACCGACCTGCGCAGCAACGCCACCAAGTCCGTGGCCGAAGCACTCAACGGCGTGCTTGCCGACAGCTATGCGCTTTACTTCAAGACCAAGAATTTTCACTGGCATGTCTCGGGCCCGCATTTCCGCGACTATCACCTGATGTTTGATGAGCAGGCGGCGCAGATCCTGGCCGTTACGGACGCCATCGCGGAACGCGTGCGCAAGACCGGGAATACGACGCTCCGCTCGATCGGCGACATTGCCCGCCGCCAGTCGATCACGGACAATGACGCCGACTATGTGAACCCGGCCGACATGTTGAACGAGCTGCGCGAGGATAATCTGCGCCTGGTCGAATCGCTTCGCGCCGCCAAGGCCGCCGCTACCGAAGCTGGCGACAATGCGACTGAAGGCATCGTGGATGACTGGACCGATCAGGCCGAAGAACGCGCCTGGTTCCTGTTCGAGGCTGGCCGGAACGGCTGATCGTTTAATCACGGAGGCGCGGGGAATGTCTCTGCGCCTCCGAAAAATGCCATGATCACATCTCGTTGATTGGCTCGATCGACACAATCTCCAAAACCTCAGCCTTTCCGGCGAAATCCAGCTTCTCCCCCACCTCGGCGTCCATCATCGCCCGTGCAAGCGGCGAGGAAAAGCTGATCCGTTGCTCGTTGGGATCGGCTTCGTCGTCACCCACAAGGGCGACGGTCTTCGTCTGGCCGTTGAGCCGATATGTGACGCGCGCGCCGAAACTCACCGCGTCGCCTTCTGTTACCGGCCTCACCTCTGCCGTCGCCAGCCGCGTGCGCCAATAGCGTAGCTCGCGCTTATGTTTCTTGGCGCTTTCCTCGCTCATCGCCGCCGCGTCGATTGCTTCCAGCGCCTCCACCTTCTCGCGCGTCAGCCGCAGTCCGCGCTGTGTCACCCAGTTGGGACCGGGCGGGATCGGGATCTCGAATGTGGGCTCCAGATGTTCCTCGTCGCTCTCGCGGCGAAAAGCGACACTCATGATATTCTCCTCAACAAAGGCTTGCTCACCCCCGTCAGGAGAAGGTCGAGAGCGCCGATGGTCATTTCAAGGGATGAACAGGCTGGACGGGCCGCCTTACGGCCTAATCCTCGTCGAACAGCCCGGCCAACTGCTCGACCATCGTGCCGCCGAGCTGCTCGGCATCCATGATGGTAACGGCCCGCCGGTAATAGCGGGTGACGTCATGACCAATGCCGATCGCCACCAGCTGCACCGGAGAGCGGTTCTCGATCCATTCGATCACCTGCCGCAGATGGCGCTCCAGATAGGTGCCACTGTTCACCGATAGGGTGGAATCATCGACCGGAGCACCGTCGGAAATCACCATCAGGATACGGCGTTCCTCATTGCGCGCAATCAGCCGCTGATGCGCCCAAAGCAGCGCTTCGCCATCGATATTTTCCTTCAGCAGCCCTTCGCGCATCATCAGGCCCAGGTTGCGCCGCGCCCGCCGCCATGGCTCATCGGCCTTCTTGTAGATGATATGGCGCAGGTCGTTCAAACGCCCCGGCATTGGCGGACGCCCAGCCGCCAGCCAGTCTTCCCGGCTCTGGCCGCCCTTCCAAGCGCGGGTGGTGAAGCCTAATATCTCCGTCTTCACGCCGCACCGCTCCAGCGTGCGCGCCATGATGTCGGCGCTGATCGCGGCGATGCTGATCGGCCTGCCCCGCATGGAGCCGCTATTGTCGATCAGCAGCGTCACCACCGTGTCGCGGAATTCGGTGTCCCGCTCGACCTTGTAAGAAAGGGAGCGGGTAGGATCGATCACGATCCGCGCCAGCCGCGCCGCATCGAGCAGCCCTTCCTCCTGGTCGAAGTCCCAGGACCGCGACTGCTGCGCCATCAACCGGCGCTGCAGGCGGTTGGCAAGCTTGGTGACCGCGCCTTGCAAGCTCACCAGCTGCTGGTCGAGGAAGCCGCGCAGGCGATTGAGCTCATCCTCGTCGCACAAATCCTCGGCGGTGACGATTTCGTCATGCGCGACCGTGTAGGGCTTATAGTCGAACCCCGGCGGCAAGTCCGACATCGGCCGGTTGGGCCGGACGGGCATCATGCCCTCGTCGCCCATATCGTCGGCGCCCTGATCGCTGTCGGCGTCGAAGTCGTCGCTATATTCGGTTTCACCTTCCTCGGTGTTGCCGCCCTTGTCTTCGGCGCGCGCCTCGGCGTTCATGTCGTTGTCGCCGGACTCCTCCTCGCCGGAATCGCCTTCTTCCTGCTGCTCTTCCTCGTCCTCGCCCTCGTCCTGTTGCTCGTCCTCGTCGGTCTCGGGCGGCACATCGCTTTCGACCAGTTGAAGATGCTCCAGCATGGCCTGGGCGAGCTTCTGGAACGCGCGCTGGTCATCAATGGCGAGACCCAGCGCGTCGAGATCGGCTCCCGCCTTTTCCTCGATCCAGGCGTCAACCATGGCCATGCCACCGGTCGCATCCTTGGGAATCGGCTGGCCGGTCAGCCGCTCGCGCACCTTCAGCGCCAGCGCCGTCGACAGCGGCACCTCATCAGCGGAGCGCGCGCGGCGTAGAGGGTCGGATTTCAGCCGTAGTTCAAGCGCATGATTGAGGTTAGCGCGCACGCCTTCCATCGCCCGCGATCCGATCGCTTCCACCCGCGCTTGTTCGACCGCATCATAGACCGCGCGCGCGGTGGCATCGGCAGGAGCAGCGGCAGCATGCAGCTTCAAATTATGGTGCCGCAGCCGCAGCGCGTTGGCGTCGGCAAAGCCACGGGCGAGGGCGACTTGATCGGCTGGCAGGTTCCGGCCGGGCGTCGGCACCTTGATCGCCTTGCCTGCCATGTGCGGAGCGTCCGCCGTGAAGCCGACTTCAACCTCCGCATCGCGGGCGATCGACCGCGCCGCGCCCGACAGCACGTCCTTGAAAGCATCCAGGGGCGAGCGCTCGGCCATCAGTCGAGCAGCCTTTCCCGCAGCAGCTGTCGTGCCGACAAATCCAGACCGAGCGGACCGGCGAGATACCCCTCGATGCCGCCATGGTTGCTGTCCAGTTCGGCGAAGAAGCTCTCCAGATAGGCTTCATCCACGGTCAACAAAGGCTCGAGCGCCTCTGCCCGGGCGGACCAGGCCCGCGCCATCCGCGTGTCGCGCTGGGTGAGCAGCCAATCCCAATCGGCATGTTCATTGGTCAGAAGATAGTCTTCGACGACCGTTTCACTCGGCACGCCCAAGGCTGCCAATATCAATGCCGCCCCGACACCGGTCCGGTCCTTGCCCGCCGAACAGTTGATGATGATCGGAAGCCTACCTGCCAGCATTTGTGCGAACATCGCCCGGTAGGATGCGGCATGGTCCAGCGGAATGGCGCGATATAACCCGATCATGGCATCGCGCATGTCCTGTGCGGTCGCGTCCCTGCGCTTCAACATCTCGCCCAATATGCCGCTGCTTTCGCTATAATCGCGGCAGAAATAATCGACCTCTGCGCCGTGCCAGACGGTCGGCTCTGCACTGCGCTCATTACCGCGCCGGAAATCACAGATCGCTTGTATGCCTAGCGAGCGCAGATGCGCCGCATCCGCCTCGGTCAGCAGCGCCATTGTGCCCGACCGGAACAGCATGCCCTGCCGCACAACTCGCCCGTCAGCCGTCGCATAGCCGCCAAAATCGCGCAGGTTGAACGCGCGCTCCAAGGGCAGGCGGCGGCTCGAGGCAACATGGGCGATCGTCTCCGTCACGGGCGTTCAGCCTCGCCGACGGGCGGTACGGCAACCGTTTCGATCTGCGTTTCGACCTCGCTCATCAGCTTGTGAACAGGGCAACGCGCGGCTACGCCGATCAGCGTTTCATGCTGCTCGGGCGTCAGCGGTCCGCTGAGCGCGATCCGCGTCGTCAGCCGATAGACGCCATCCCGCTCCTCGCTCGCATCCCGGATAACGCCGACATGGATGTTCTCAACCGGAATACCCTTGCGCTGCGCATACCAGAGCATCGTCATCGCCTTGCACGCACCCAAGGCCGAATCATACAGGTCATGGGGGTCAGGTCCCGCATCATGCCCGTCAGGCGGCGTCATATCGACGATCAGCTCATGGCCCCGGATATTGACCCGGTGCGCGCTGCCATCCGGCGCGATGCGCTCGACAACGATCATGGCGTCAGGCCGCCCGGTGGGCGACGCTTTCCGGCAAGTCCTTGCCGAACACGCGCTGATAATATTCGGCCACCAGCGGCCGCTCCGCCTCATCGCATTTGTTGAGGAAGGACAGGCGGAAGGCAAAGCCGGTATTCTTGAAGATCAGCGCGTTCTGCGCCCAGCTGATCACGGTCCGGGGGCTCATCACGGTCGAAATGTCGCCGTTGATAAAGCCCTGGCGGGTGAGCTCCGCCACCTTGATCATGTTCTCGACTTCCTTGCGGCCGCCCTCATGATCATATTCGCCCGACTTGGCGAGCACGATCTGCGCTTCGGTGGCGGCGGGTAGATAGTTCAGCGTCACGACCAGGTTCCACCGGTCCATCTGGCCCTGGTTGATCTGCTGCGTGCCATGATAAAGGCCGGTCGTGTCGCCCAGGCCCACCGTGTTGGCGGTGGCGAACAGGCGGAAATGCGGATTGGGCCGGATGACGCGATTCTGGTCGAGCAGGGTCATCTTGCCATCGGTTTCCAGCACGCGCTGAATCACGAACATGACATCCGGACGGCCCGCGTCATATTCGTCGAACACTAGCGCCACCGGACGCTGCAATGCCCAAGGTAGCAAGCCTTCGCGGAACTCCGTCACCTGCTGCCCGTCGCGCAGCACGATCGCGTCGCGGCCGACCAAGTCGATACGGCTGATATGCGCGTCCAGGTTGATGCGGATGCAGGGCCAGCGGAGCCGCGCCGCGATCTGCTCAATGTGGCTGGACTTGCCGGTGCCATGATAGCCCTGCACCATCACACGCCGGTTATAGGCAAAGCCCGCCAGGATCGCGAGCGTCGTGTCCGGGTCGAACACGTAGGCGGGATCAAGGTCGGGCACGCGCTCGTCCGCTTCGGAAAAAGCGGGGATCTTCATGTCGACATCGATGCCGAACACGTCCCGCGCATCGACTTCGCGATCGGGCGCGGCCAGCAGCGTCTCTGAACGGGTATCGGGCTGGACGTTCGGAATGTCGGTCATCACTCTTCTTTCTGTTCACTCTCCTCCGCCCTAACGTAAGGCGAAGGCCGGTGTCGAGTAGCCAATCAGTGCGGCGCGGCCTGCCCGTTCAGGCGAAGGCGGGCGCCTTGCGCAGCAGGCCATAGGCCTCGATCACGCCCTGCAGGGCGCTTTCATGGCTGCGGTCGCCGCCATTATGATCGGGATGATAGCGCCGCAGCAGCTCGGTATAACGCTGCCTAAGCGCCTTGCGATCCGAATCGATCGGAAGTCCCATAGTGGACAACGCCTTGCGATCCTCATTGGACAGGAATTTGCCATCCTGGCGCATTTGGTTGTCTGCGCGCGCCTTTGCCACCCGTTCCTTGAACTTGGCGCCGATTGCGTCGAGCGGGTCCTGAAAGTCCGACCATTTGGGCGGCGGGCTTGTGGCGTTCGAGGAGAATGCCCGCGTCTCCCGCTCCCACCCCGCATAGGGGCGCTGGGCGGCGGCGATCTCATCGGGGCTCATGCCGGTGAAGAAATTATAGCCCTGGTTGAACTCCCGCACATGATCAAGGCACAGCCAGCGCCAGCGGGGCCCCTCCTGGTTCGTGCTCGATCCCTCCAACGGTGGCGCGCGGAACTCTCCGGGTTCGCCACATCCTTCGACCCAGCAGGGGCGGTCGCTTTCCACGCGGCCATGGAAGCGGTTGAAACGGCGGGTCGAGAAGGGGTCGGTAGACAAGATTGCCCTGATGCATGATGGAACAAAGGGCCTATATAGGTGCGATGAGCACCCAACTGAAAGGCCCGGTGGCCACAGAGATTGAGCAGCGGCTGCGCGCCGCCCTGTCGCCAGAGCAACTCGCCGTGATCGATGACAGCGAAAAGCATCGCGGCCATGCGGGTCATGACGGATCGGGCGAAAGTCATTTCACGGTAGAGATCGTATCGGCCGAGTTTGCGGGCAAGAACCGTGTCGCGCGTCAGCGGCTGGTCAACACGGCACTTGCCGATCTGCTCCGCGACAAAGTCCATGCGCTGGCGATCAAAGCCCGCGCGCCCGGCGAAGCCTGATCAGGGAAACAACGCATGATGCCCGACGACCTCATCATCCAGACGATCACGCCGACAACCCACGATCTTGGCGATTTCCGCGTCCACCGCTCCTTGCCCGCGCCGGGCCGCACGATGGTTGGACCTTTCATCTTCTTCGATCAGGCTGGACCGGCGAGGATCGGCGCGGGGCAAGGCATCGATGTACGCCCGCATCCGCACATCAACCTGGCGACAGTCACTTACATGTTCGAGGGCGCCTTCCTCCACCGGGACTCGCTCGGAACCGAGCAGCTGATCGAGCCGGGCGCGATCAACCTGATGACGGCGGGCAGTGGCATCGTCCATTCCGAACGATCGCCCGACAGCGACCGCGGGCGGGAATCCAAGCTCTCTGCCATCCAGACCTGGCTTGCCCTGCCAGACGGGATCGAGGAGATGGCGCCTGCCTTTGAACATGTCAGCGAAGGCGGCTTGCCGGTGATCGATTGCGGCCGGGCCAACGCGCGGGTGATTATGGGTAGCCTGTGGGGTGCGACCTCGCCGGTCACGACCTATGCCGACACTATTTATGCCGATATTCAGCTGATGCCCGGCGGCAGCGTGCCGATCGACGCGGATGCCGATGAGCGCGCCCTCTATGTCGCGGGTGGCGATGCATCGCTCGACGGCGTGCCGCTCTTGCCACAGACGTTGTATGTTTTGCGACCCGGCACCCGCGCTAAGTTGATGAGCGTCGATGGCGGCCGCGTGATGTATTGCGGCGGTGAAGCCTTCAAGACTCCGCGCCACGTGTGGTGGAACTTCGTCTCCTCCTCGAAAGACCGCCTCTTCCAGGCGCGCGAGGATTGGGAGGCGATGCGCTTCCCGCTGATCCCCGGCGATGATCAGGAGTTCATCCCGATCCCGCAAGGACGGCCAAAGACGGTGAGCTATCCGTAATCCGGCCGACCCCACCGCCGTTCGCCCTGAGCCTGTCGAAGGGCTTCACTTTCTAAAAAAGGAGAGGGCTTCGACAGGCTCAGCCCGAACGGACATGGTGACCGAAACTAACCGCCCTCACTGAACAAAAGTCAGCGACAAATTCTCGGCATTCTTGGGAATATCGATCCGGCTCTCGTTGATCGACGCTTCTTCACCCGGCTTCAGGCTGGTGCGATCCGCCTTCGTCGTCCAGCTGAACACAAGCCGGTTCTGCTGGTCGCGTAGCTGTACCAGCACCGGCGGGACGGGCAGGGTCCCCTTCCCACTGTTCACGATCCGTGCGCCGAAAGCGAAATATTCCTCGCCCGTGGGTAGCTTCCGCCGCTCCGCTGGCTTGGAAAGGTAGAAGAGCAGATCCGGATCGCCCTCGTCGGACACAAGCCCCAGATTGACCGCCCAGCTTGGCGTTCCGAAATACCAAAGCGCGCCGCCCACCCCGCCTATCACGAGGCAGAATAGCACCGCTGCATAGGTCCAAAGCTTGAGCTTGTTGCGGCGCGGCTTCACCGGGGTGGCGTCGCGCTCGTCAACTTCCACCCGGCTGCGGCCATAGATGTCGTCAACCCGATGTTCGGCGTGCGTTGTCGCCATAGCCGGAGCAGCCGCCCTGACCGGCGCAGGAGCGGGCGCCGCAGCGACTTCCTCCACAGGATCGGGGGCCGTCACTGTCTCGACAGGCGCAGGAGCGGGGGCAGCAACAGGGGGAGGGGGTGGAGCGGCAGGCGGCGCTTCGGCGGTGATCGGCGCCTCCGCCATGGCTTCTTCCCTGGCGACCAACACCGGTCCTTCCTGGAACCAGCTATGTTTGCAGGAGGCGCAGCGAACCTGGCGGCCATTGGGGCCGACGGCGCTGTCCGGCACAATATAGCGCGTGGCGCAATTGGGACACACCAGGATCATGACGCTTCATAGGCATGGCTTTGACTCGAGGGCAAGCGGCATTGAAGGGGAGGGGCGAAGATGCCGCGACTCGGCGGTTTGCAACGCCTTGGGCTTTACGCCTGCCCGCCCGCTGTGCCATGGCTGCAGACCAGGGGAAGCAGGGAGCGCGTGGGCGCATCAACCAAGGCATGTCGGCGATCGTCCAGTTCGAAAATGTCGGCCTGCGCTATGGTCTGGATAGCGAGACGCTGTCCGACGTCAGTTTCTCCCTGCATGGCGGTGGCTTCTATTTCCTCACTGGCGCTTCGGGCGCGGGCAAGACGTCGCTCTTGAAGCTGCTGTACCTCGCCCAGCGACCCAGCCGCGGTGTTATCCGCCTGTTCGGCGAAGATGTCGTGACGCTGCCCCGCAAAAGGCTACCCGGCTTCCGGCGCCGGATCGGCGTCGTCTTTCAGGATTTCCGGCTGGTCGCGCACCTGTCCGCCTATGACAATATCGCCTTGCCCCTGCGCGTCGCGGGCATGGTGGAGAGCGAGATCGACGCGTCGGTTTCCGAAATGCTGAACTGGGTCGGCCTTGGCGATCGGGGGCTGGCGCGCCCCGCCACCTTGTCGGGCGGAGAGCAGCAACGCGTTGCCATCGCCCGCGCCGTCATTGCCCGGCCTGAAATCCTCGTGGCCGACGAGCCGACCGGCAACGTTGACGCGGACATGGCCCGCCGCCTGCTCACTTTGTTCGAGGCGCTCAATCGCCTCGGCACCACGATCGTCGTCGCCACCCACGACCTGCCGCTCATAGGCCAGGTCCAAGGCGCGCAGATGATGCGGCTGGACAAGGGACGCCTGTCCGACCCCACCGGTGCGCTGCGCTACCCGCCACGGGCGCAAGGCGCGGCGGCATCATGACCGGCGCGGACCGCCGCGCCGCGGCCGCTGCGCGCCATCGGTTGCTGCCGGAAGGCCGCGTTGCCGGGCCCATGCCCTGGGTCATCGCGATCATGATGTTCCTGACGGTGCTCGCCGCTGCATCAGGCCTTGGCCTCGCCGCAGCGGTCCAGTCAGTCGGCGCGGACCTGGCCGGGCGCGCCACGATCCAGATCGTTGAGGCCAACGCCGACCGGCGCGAGGAGCTGAGCGGTGCGGCGGCGCGTCTCCTCCGCAAGTCGACTGACGTCCGCTCGGTCAACCCCGTCGATCCCGCCACGCTCGCGGATCAGATCAGGCCCTGGTTGGGCCAGGATGCCGCCAGCGGCGACCTTCCCATTCCCGCGCTCATCGATGTCGAGCTGTCGCCCGGAGCAACGGCGGCCAAGGTCCAGCGCCTGAACCGCGCGCTTGCCAGCCTTTCGCCCCGCATCCGTGTCGAGCCGCATGCGGCATTCCTCCAGCCGCTCGGCAGCCTCCTCGCCGCTCTCGGCGGACTAGCGGCCGGGATCGTGCTGCTGATGGCGCTCGCCACCGCCGCGATCGTCGTCCTGGCTGCCCGGGCGGCGCATGACAGCCATCGCGGCACCATCGACGTGCTGCACCTGATGGGCGCCACCGACGTGCAGATCGCCCGGCTCTTCCAGCGGCGCATTGGCCTCGACGCGCTGTTCGGCGGCCTGCTCGGCTTCGTCACCGCCTTGCTCGTCATCATCCTGCTGGGCGCGCGCCTCTCCGCCACCGGTTCTGACCTGCTCGCGGCGATCAGCTTGCCCTGGACCAGCTGGCTGATCCTCGCCCTGCTACCCATCGGCGGCGTCCTTCTGTCGACGCTTGCCGCGCGCTGGACGGTGCTGCGATCACTGGGGCGGCTGTTATGATCGTCCGCCTCTTCGCGGTGAGCCTGCTCGCCTGGATGCTGGGCTTCGCCTGGTTCGCGATCTTCCTGCCGCAGCCGCTCGATGGCCGCCCGACCGACGCCATCGTCGTGTTGACAGGCGGGGCTGGCCGGATTGATCGCGGCCTTGCCCTGCTGGAGGAAGGCGCAGCGAAGCGCATGCTGATCTCCGGCGTCGATCGTTCGGTCCGACCGGCGGAGTTAGCGGCGCAATATGACCGGCCGGAGCGGCTGTTTTCCTGCTGCATCACGCTTGGCCGCGAGGCTATCGACACCCGCTCCAACGCCATCGAGACGGCCCATTGGCTGGAGCGGCGGGATTTCCGCACTGTCCGCCTGATCACCACCGATTGGCACATGCGCCGCGCCGCGCTAGAGCTGCGTCAGGCGGTGCCGGACAAACTCACGATCATCTATGACGCTGTGCCGAGCCGACCGAGCTTCAGGATGCTGATGCGCGAATATAATAAATATCTGCTCCGTCGCGCCGCCGCGCTCGTCGGCATCTAGAAGACCGCCCATGATCACTGCCCTCCGCTCGCTCGCCTTCATGCTGGCCTTTTATACTGGATCGCTGCTGCTGGTTCTGTCCGCGCTGCTGGTCGCATGGCCCTGGCCTGCCGGAGTGCAGGTGATCGCGACCGCGTGGAGCCGCTTTCACCGTTTCTGCGCACGATGGCTGCTGGGCCAGAAGATACGCGTGGTCGGTGACCTGCCCCAGGGCGGCTATCTCTACATCGTCAAACATGAGTCGATGTTCGAAACGATCGACTTGCTGTGCCTGTTCGATCGGCCAGTCATCGCCGCCAAGCGCGAGTTGCTGGACATTCCCTTGTGGGGCCGTATCGCGGAGCTTTATGGCCTGATCCCGGTGGAACGCAGCGCCGGGGCGAGCGCCATGCGTACGCTACGCGCAGCTGCCCGCGCGGCGACCGAGCAGGGCCGCGCCGTATGCCTCTTTCCGGAAGGAACGCGCGTCCCTCATGGCGAAAGCCCGCCGTTGCGCGCTGGCTTTGCAGGCCTCTATTCGCTGTTGGCCATGCCGGTCGTTCCGATCGCGATCGACAGCGGTCGCCTTTCGCCGCGCGGCAAGTTCCTGAAGCGCCCCGGCACCATCACCTATAAGGTCGGCGAGGTTGTTCCCACCGGCCTTGATCGCCGCGAAGCCGAAGCCCGCGTCCATGCCGCGATCAATGCGCTTAATCCGCCGTCCCGCGAAATCTAATGCGATCGCCCGAAGTCGGGCTTGGGATCATCCTGCCCCTGCTCGATGATCGACCGGCGGATCGCCCGCGTCTTCGTGAACAGGTTGAACAGCGTGTCGCCATCATTCCAGCGGATCGCCCGCTGCAACGCTGACAAATCTTCGGAGAAGCGTTGCAGCATCTCCAGCACCGCATCCTTGTTCGCCAGGAACACGTCACGCCACATGGTGGGGTCGGACGCCGCGATACGGGTGAAGTCGCGAAAGCCACCGGCCGAATATTTGATCACCTCGGACTGGGTCACATCCTCCAGGTCGCTGGCCGTGCCGACGATCGTATAGGCGATAAGGTGCGGCAAATGGCTGGTCACGGCCAGCACCAGGTCATGATGCTGCGGGTCCATCGTCTCGACGTCCGCACCGATCCGGCGCCACAGCTCGGACACGCGCTCGACCGCCACCGGATCGGCATCGGTGGGCGGAGTGACGATGCACCAACGGCCCTGGAACAGGCTGGCAAATCCCGCTTCCGGCCCGCTATTCTCCGTACCCGCGACAGGATGCGCGGGGATGATCATGCGTCCGGGGAGGGCGCTGCTCAGCTGCGCCAGCACATCGGCCTTGCATGATCCCACATCGCTGATGATCGCATCGGCGGGCAAATCGTCGGCAATTTCCGCCGCCGCCGCGCCCATGGCGCGCACCGGCACGCACAGCACGACCAGATCGGCGTCCGTCACGCTTGCACCTGCCGTATCGGTGACATCATCGCACAGGGCGATGGCGCGCGCGATCTCACGCACGCGCGGGTCGGCATCATGGCCGGTAACGCGCACCGTCGGCATATATTCACGGATTGCCCGGGCGAGGCTCGACCCGATCAGCCCTAGGCCAATGACGGTGACGCGCGCGAAAGGGGGCATGGCTCAGGCCGCCTCCGCCATGGCGCGCAGCTTTGCAGCAACGGCGCGCACCTGCTCCTCGGTGCCGATGGTGATGCGCAGGCCATTGGGCAGCCCTTGGCCCGGCAGCCAGCGGGTCGCGAAGCCTTCGTCCCAAAGGCCCTTCATCGCTGCCTCGGCGGTCAGCTTGCCGTTAAACAAAATGAGGATGAAATTGGCTTTGCTCGGCACCGCGCGCAGGCCATGGTTCGATAAAGATGCAACCTCATCGGCCAGCCACTCCCGCCACTGGCGATTGTGGGTCCGGCTGGCTTCTACCCACGCCTGGTCTTTCACTGCAGCAATAGCAGCCGACTGCCCCGCTGTGGTTACGTTGAACGGGGCGCGGATGCGGTGCAGCGCGTCGATGATCTCAGCGCTCGCATAGCCCCAGCCGATCCGCTCGGCCGCCAGCCCATAGATTTTGGAGAAGGTACGGGTGACAAGCACGTTGCTGCCGTTCTTCGCCAACTCCAGCCCGCCATCATCCTCATCGGCGCCCAGATATTCGGCATAGGCTTGATCCAGCACGAACAGGATATCGGGCCGCAACGCGGCATGCAGCCGGGCGATCTCCTCCCGCGGCGTCATGGTGCCGGTGGGGTTGTTGGGATTGGCCAGGAAGATGACCTTGGTCTTCTCCGTAACGCAAGCCAGCAAGGCGTCCACGTCGGTCGCATAATCCTTGTCCGCCGCGATGACCGGGGTCGCGCCGACGCGCCGCGCCGCGATGTCATAAACGGAAAAGCCGTATTTGACGTAAAGTATCTCGTCACCCGGCCCGGCATAGGCGCTCGCGGCGATGTGCAGCAGTTCGTCAGATCCCGTGCCGTAAATCACCCGCGCCGGGTCAAGCCCATGCACCGCCGCGATCGCTTCGCGCATCTTCGCCGCGCCGGGATCGGGATAGGTGGCAAGGTCCGCCGTCGCAGCCATCAGCGCCGCGCGAGCCGCCTCGCCAGTGCCCAGCGGATTCTCATTCGCGCTCAGCTTGATCAGCGGGCGCCCGTCATCGGCCGCAGCCTTGCCGGGCACATAGGGCGAAATGCCCAGAATCCATTCCTTGGGTGCGGGTTTGGTCATGCGCGCGCTTTAGCGTCATCCACGCCAAAGGCAAAGCGCTGCTATAGGACCGGAGTGACCAGCGGTCGCCCGGAAGCCCAGGCGTCGAGATTGGCAAGCACAAGATCAGCCATCGCCTTGCGCGTGCTGACGGTTGCGCTCCCCTGATGCGGTTGCAGCACGACATTGTCCATGGTGAGCAGGGCCTCGGACACCTCCGGCTCGTTCACGAACACATCCAGCCCAGCGCCGCCGATCCGCCCTTCGGTCAGCGCCGCCACCAGCGCGTCCTCATCGATGACGCTTCCACGGCTGATGTTGACAAGCACGCCGTGCGACCCCAGCGCGTTCAGCATCGCTGCATCCACCAGCCGCTGTGCCTCCGGCCCGCCCGAGGTCGCGACGATCATCGCATCGCTCTCTTGCGCGAAGGCGATCCGGTCTTCCACGTAGCGAAAGGGTACATCGGCTACGGGCCTGCGATTATGATAGATGATCTCGCTCGCCACGGGCTCCAGCCGCCGCGCAACCGCCCGTCCGATCCGCCCCAGCCCCAATATGCCGATCCGTCGCCCCGTAACGCTGCCGCTCAGCGCCACAGTTCCTCCTCGGGCCCATTGGCCGGATCGCACCATCCGGTCATTGGCGGCGATGTTTCTCACTGTCGCGTAGAGCAGCCCCACCGCCAGATCGGCCACATCGTCCGTCAGCACGTCAGGCGTGTTGCTGAGCTTGATGCCCTTTTCACGGGTATGGGCGACATCGACCTTGTCATAGCCGACCGAAAACAGCCCGATCATTTCCAGCTTGGGGAGCGTGTCCATCATCGCTGCAGACGCACCGACCGCCCCGAAGGATACCAGCGCCCGCGCCGCCCGCGCCGCCTTGGGCAAAGTGGCTGGATCTGCATCCGCTGGAACCTCATGCACTTCGAACCGGGCCCTGAGCTGGTCCGCAAGGTAAGGGGACAACGGACCATAGGCGACAATCGGGATGCGGGTCTGGCTCATGCCGCTCGTCCTAGCCGATCCCCACCCGATTGACAGCACCCCTCCACGGTCCTAGCCCGCTTCCACCATGGCCAGCGCCTCCTCCACCGACGACATCCGTTTCGGCCTCCGCCGCCAAGTCCGCCTTGCGGGCCCGCTGCGGCTGGACAGTGGCGCCGCCCTTGCGCCGGTAGATATCGCCTACGAAACCTATGGCGCGATGAACGAGGACCGATCCAACGTCATCCTCATCTGCCACGCGCTGACGGGCGATCAATATGTGGCGTCGGACCATCCCCTTACCGGCAAGCCCGGCTGGTGGTGGCGGATGGTGGGCGAGGGCAAGCCGGTTGATCCGGCGCGGCATTTCATCGTCTGCGCCAATGTCATCGGTAGCTGCATGGGTTCCAGTGGTCCGGCCAGCATCGATCCGGCGAGCAACACCCCCTACGCCATGCGCTTTCCGGTTCTCACGATCGCTGACATGGTGCGCGCGCAGGCCTTGCTGCTCGACCATCTGGGCGTCGGCTGCCTGTCCGCCGTTATCGGCGGATCGATGGGCGGCATGCAGGCGCTGAGCTGGCCGACCATCTTCCCCGACCGCGTCGAAAGCTGCATCGTCATCGCCTCGACCGCCCGGCACAGCGCGCAGAATATCGCCTTTCACGAAGTTGGACGCCAGGCGATCATGGCCGATCCCAACTGGCGCGGCGGCGACTATTATGCCGACGGCCAGGTTCCAAGCGCCGGCCTCGCCGTTGCACGCATGGCCGCGCACATCACCTATTTGTCCGAAGCGGGCCTGACCGAAAAATTCGGTCGCCGCCTGCAGGGGCGTGATGCCAAGACCTTCGGTTTCGACGCCGATTTCCAGGTGGAGAGCTATCTGCGCCACCAGGGATTGAGCTTCGTCGAGCGGTTCGACGCCAACAGCTATCTCTACATCACGCGCGCGATGGATTATTATGACATCGCGGAGGATCATGGCGGCAGCCTGGCCACGGCCTTTGCGCCATCGAAAGCGCGCTTCTGCCTGGTTAGCTTCGATACCGACTGGCTCTACCCCACGGCGGAATCCCGCGTGATCGTCCACGCCCTGAACGCCAGCGGCGCGCAGGCGAGCTTCGTTGAATTGTCGAGCCCCTTCGGCCATGATGCCTTCCTGCTCGAATGTCCCGAACTCAACCGCGTGGTCGATGGATTCCTGAAAGGCGGCCGCGCATGAGCGAAGAGGGGTTGCGCCCTGACCTCGCCCTCATCGCCCGCACCGTTACCCCCGGCGCGCGCGTGCTGGACGTCGGTTGCGGCGACGGCGCCCTGATGGCCGCCTTGCGCGATGCCAAGCAGGTCGATGCGCGCGGGCTGGAGATCGACCCTAGCAATGTCGCCGCCGCCGTCGGCCGTGGCCTGTCCGTGGTGCAAGGCGACGCCGACACCGACCTCGCCTATTATCCCGACGCCAGCTTCGATTATGCGATCCTCAGCCAGACGCTGCAGACCACGCGCCGCCCGGACCTGGTGGTGGACGAACTGCTGCGCATCGGCCGCCAGGCGTTCGTGTCCTTCCCCAATTTCGCCCATTGGCGCGGCAGGCTGTCATTGATGTGGGGCGGCCGCATGCCGGTGACGCGCCTGTTGCCCGACACATGGTACGACACGCTCAACATCCACCATGTCACCGTCGATGACTTTCGCGCCCTGGTGAAGGAGCGCGGCTGGACCATCGATGGCCAGTGGTTCCTGAAGGGCGACAAGGAAACCACTCACGCGAACGCGAACCTCTTCGCCGAGCATGCTGTGTTCCTCCTCCGCCGCTAAGAACAATCCCAGCGCTAAAGGAAAACCGCCACGTCGCCGGGCTGCCAAGCCGATCTGCGCGCCATGACGCGCGCGAATAGTTCCGATCCCGTCAAACCCCGGAGCCACGCCCGCACATATGGTACGGGCTGCGCCTCGAACCACTGATCATCGGTGGCGGCGAACTGCCGCACAAACGGAAAGATCGCGATATCGGCAAGCGTCCTGCGCGCTCCGCACAGGAAATCGCTGCTCTCCAGCCGCGCCTCCAGTTGGGACAGCCATGCCATCCCTGCGGCGCGATGCTCCAGCGGGTCCGATCCAAAGCGGGTCGCATATTTATAGCGGTCGAGATGTTGCTTGAACGGCCCATCATTCGCCGCAATCAGCGCCTTGTCATCTCCAGCGAGCCAGCCTTCCGGATCATGCAGGCCAAGCGCCCAGCGCATGATGTCGAGGCTCTCTTCGATCACCTCTCCGCCTGGCAGGATCAGGACGGGCACGGTCCCCTTGGGCGATGCGGCGATCATCGACGCCGGTTTGTCGCGTAGCACAACTTCGCGCAGCTCCACCTGTTGCGCGCTGACGGCCAGCGCCATTCGCGCGCGCATGGCATAGGGACAGCGCCGGAAACTGTAGAGGATGGCGGTCATCTCGCGCCCGCCAACGCGTCAACGCTCCCTGGTGGCGCTGAACTTCACCTTTGGATGCCGTTCCTGCTGGTAGTTCACGTCCCAGGCGCTCTTGGCCATGAAGACGAGATTGCCGTCCCGGTCCTTGGCCATGTTCGCGCCATTGAAGGACACCAGTTCCTTGACCGCCGCATCATCGCCGGAAATCCAACGCGCAGTATCGAAAGGCGAAGCCTCCAGCCCCGCCGCCACCTTATACTCCGCCTCCAACCGGGAAATCAGCACGTCCAGCTGCAACTGCCCGACCACGCCAACAACCCAATTGCTGCCGATCTCGGGATAGAAGACCTGGATCACGCCTTCTTCGGACAGGTCGTCCAATGCCTTGCGCAGCTGCTTCGTCTTGGTGGGGTCCTTGAGCGCCACGCGCCGCAAGATTTCCGGCGCGAAGTTGGGCAGGCCCGTGAAGCGCACCCCCGCCTTCTCGCTCAGCGTATCTCCCACCCGCAACGTCCCATGATTGGGAATGCCGATGATGTCGCCCGGGAAAGCCTCGTCCGCGATCTCGCGATCCTGCGCGAAAAAGAGGATCGGCGAGTGCACCGCGATCGGCTTGCCGGACCCGCTCGGCGTCAGCTTCATGCCGCGCCGGAACTTGCCCGAACATAGCCGCATGAAGGCGATGCGATCGCGATGCTGCGGATCCATATTGGCCTGAACTTTGAAGATGAAGCCGGTTACCTCGCCATTTTCGGGCTCCACCGGCGCGGGCTCGGCTGGCTGCGCACGCGGCGGCGGCGCGTGGGCGGCAAGGGCGTCGATCAGCTCGTTGACGCCGAACAGCTTCAAAGCCGATCCGAAATAGACCGGCGTCAGGTCGCCATGGCGATAGGCGGCCAGGTTGAAATCGGCATAGCCTCCAACCGCCAGCTCCGCCTCCTCGCGCAGCTTTTCCAGCCCGTGCGCGGAAACATGCTCGGCCAGTGCATCGTCATCGATGCCCTCGACAAACACTTCCTTGCCCTCAAACTCCTTGGAAGGGCCACTGGGCTGCCGCAGCCGGTTCTTGGCAAAGTCGTAAATGCCCTCGAACTGGCCACCCATGCCGACTGGCCAGCTCATCGGGCACACGTCCAGCGCCAGCGCGTCCGCCACTTCGTCCAGCAGCGCAAAGGCGTCACGTCCCTCGCGGTCCACCTTGTTGACGAAGGTGATGATGGGCACGTTCCTCAACCGACACACTTCGAACAGCTTGCGGGTCTGCGGTTCGATGCCCTTGGCCGCATCGATGACCATGACGGCCGAATCGACTGCCGTCAGCGTGCGATAGGTATCTTCGGAGAAATCCTCGTGCCCCGGCGTATCCAGCAGGTTGAAGGTAATCCCGTCGCGCTCGAACGTCATGACCGAGCTGGTCACGGAAATGCCGCGCTGCTGCTCGATCTTCATCCAGTCCGACCGGGCACGCCGATTGGCCCCGCGCGCCTTCACCTCACCGGCCAAGTGGATCGCGCCACCTTCCAGCAACAGCTTTTCGGTGAGCGTGGTCTTGCCCGCGTCCGGGTGGGAGATGATCGCAAAGGTGCGGCGGGATGGGATGGTCATGGCGCGCCATATAGCGACTCCGCAAGGATTCGCCAGCGGTGCCTCCGTCTGCCGAATGCGCGCAGCGTGCGGCGGGCTATTCCACCACCGACACGTCCATGCGGAACCGCCGCTCGTCGCCCGGCAGCAACCGCATGATACCCTGTTTCGCCCAAACATCGCCTTCGAAGCCGACCAGATCCGCCATCCCGGCCCATGGCTCCACACACAGATAACGCGCGCCCGGCTTCTGCCACAGCCCGAGCCAAGGCGTGTCGGGAAAGTCGATCTTCAGCCGCGTCTGCCCGGGCACGCCCCACAATAGGCTATGGCTCTCCAGCTCATCCCAGATCAGCGCGTCATCTGCGAACATCGCGTGCGTTGGCCTCAGCACATTGCCGATGACCGGCGATGCGACGTTCTCCCGCGCGATCAAGCCCGGCTCATCCCCTACCTTGCGGAGCGGCGCAGGCTCCGCCTTCTCAAACTCCACGACATGCGCTTCCGACGTCCCGCCATAGGGTAACGGCCAGGCAAAGGCCGGATGATAACCAAAGGAAAAGGGCATGTCCGCCTCTCCCCTGTTCATCACCGTGGCCGTCATCATCAAGGTGCCGCCAGCGACGGCGAACTGCATGTCCAACCGGAAGTCGAACGGATACACCGCGCGCGTCGCCGCATCCGCGTCCAGCCGGAACGTCACTGATTCTGGCAGATGCTCAATCTGCGTGAAAGCCATGCGCCGCGCAAATCCATGCTGCGGCATTGAATATTCATGCCCGTCTAGCCGGTAAGTGTCGCCCCGCGACCGTCCAACAAAGGGAAACAGCAAAGGCGCATGCCCGGTCCACCAGCGCGGATCGGCGTCGGTCATCAACTCGCGGCCTTGCGCGTCGGTGAGCGACCAAAGCTCCGCACCGAGGGGGTTGATGGCGGCGGTCAGGCCTTCCGAAGCGATCGTGATCAACTCGTCCATTCGGCCCTTTCATCAATCACGCACGCCTACCCATCATTGTCATCCTGGGACCCATCGTGCCTTGAACCAACAGAGGTGAAGGAAAGGGGACGCGCAACGCCACCTTCCGAAGGCTGCAGCCTCACCCCCGCAACGCGCCGCCCAGCTTCTCCGCCGCCTTCACGACAGCCGCGCTGATCGCGTCCAGCTCTTCCTGGGAAAAGCTCTTCTCCCCCGGCTGCAACGTCACCTCGATCGCCAGGCTCTTCCGCCCTTCATCGACGCCCGGTCCAGCGAAAAGGTCGAACAGCCGCGCATCGACAATGCTCTTCTTGTCCGCGCCTTTGACGGCGCGCACCAGCGCGTCGGCCTCCACCGCCTCATCAACGACAAAGGCGAAGTCCCGCTTCACCGCCTGCAAGGCGGGCGGCGCATAGGGCGCGCGCATAAAGCCGCTCTTGCGCTTGGCCGGGATCGCATCAAGGAAGATCTCCCCAGCAACCACCGCGCCAGTCAGACCAAATTGCTTAGCCAGCGAAGGATGCAGCACGCCGAATTCCGCCAGCACCACCTTGGGTCCCAGTCGCAAGGTGCCCGACTGTCCCGGGTGATAAGCGCCCGAAGCATCGCCGAAACTCTGCAGGTTCGCTACCGGCGCGCCAGCCGCCGCCAGCAGCGCAATGACCTCGGCCTTGGCATCGAAGGCTGAGAAAGCCTGCGCCTTGCCAGTCTGCCAGGCGCGCGCCGTTTTCTCGCCGCCCAGCACGAAGCCAGCGGTGGCCCGCTCCTTGTCAGTGAAATAGCGCCGCCCAAGTTCGAACAGCCGAACCGAAGCCGCACCCCGATCGACGTTCCGTCGCGCTGCCGATAGCAGCCCCGGCAGCAGCGAAGGCCGCATGACCTTCAACTCCTCGGAAATCGGATTGGCGAGCGTCCAGTCGCCGCCGCCTACCGACGCCGCTTCCTTTTCGGAAATGAAGGACCAGTTGATCGCCTCGGCAAGGCCACGCGCCGCTGCTGTCCGGCGCACGCGCCTTTCGACCAGCTGCTCGGCTGTCGCGGTCGGCCTGGCGACGCCCGGCATGCGGGGCAGGGGGGTGGAGGGCACCTGGTCGAGCCCGACGATCCGCACCACTTCCTCCACCAGATCGGGCCAGCCATCGACGTCCCGGCGCCAGCTTGGAACACTCACATTCCAATAGGCGGGTGTCGTGACCGGCACGCCATCCTGATAATCATAGGTCGCATCCTGCTCTTCAACGCCGAAGCCCAGGCTATCGAGGATGCGCTTTTGCTCATCATCGCCGACATAGACCCCCGCCAACGTCAGGCATCGCGAGGGCTCATAGCGCACAATCTTCTCGACAACCGGGGGCGTGCCCGTCCGGGTTGCTTCGCTCGCCGTTCCACCGCACAGCTTGAGGACAAGGTCCGTGGCGATCGACAGGCCATCGTCCAGGAAGGCCGGATCGACTCCGCGCTCGAACCGCCCGCGCGCATCGCTGGTGAGGCCGAGCTTCTGCCCGGTCACCGCGATCCGTTCCGGTGTGAAATAGGCGCACTCGATCAGCACATCGGTCGTGCCGTCCTGCGCGCCGGAATGTTCGCCGCCCATGATGCCGCCGATGTCGTGCACCGCGACATCGTCTGCGATGACGGTCATCGTGTCGTCAACCGTATAGGTCTTGCCATTGAGCGCCAGCACCTCTTCGCCCGCCATGCCCCGCCGTGCAACCAGCGGTCCCTTCAACGTGGCCATGTCATAGACGTGCAGCGGTCGGCCGAGGTCGATCATCAGATAATTGGTGATGTCGACCAGTGTGCTGATCGGCTTCTGCCCGATCGCCTTCAGCCGCTTCGCCATCCATTCCGGCGATTGTCCGTTGGCCACGCCCTTGACGGTGCGGGCGTAGAAGGCCGGACAGCCGTCCGCATCCTCGATACGTATATCGGGGCCGGGGCCGACGCCCTCAACCGTGGGAACGATGATCGGATTGAGCGTCCCCAATCCTGCCGCGGCCAGATCGCGCGCAATTCCGCGCACGCCCATGCAATCCTGCCGGTTAGGCGTGATGGACACGTCGATGACCGGATCATCGAGGCCCGCCCATTGCGCATAGACCTGACCCACCGGCGCATCTGCGCTCAATTCGATGATGCCGTCATGATCCTCGCCCAGTTCCAGTTCGCGGAACGAGCACATCATGCCGTTGGATTCGACGCCGCGAATGGCAGTCTTCTTCAGCACCATGCCATTGACCGGCACCACAGCGCCTTCGGTCCCGAACACGCCGACAAGGCCTGCCCGCGCATTGGGCGCGCCGCAGACGACCTGCAGGGCACCGTCGCCCGCATCGATGGTCAGCACCTGCAACTTGTCCGCCTGCGGGTGCGGCTCTGCCGTCAGCACCCTCGCAATGCGGAAGGGTGCGAGCTTGTCCGCCGCGTTTTCGACGCCTTCAACCTCAAGGCCGATGTTGGTCAGCCCCTTGAGGATCGTCGGCAGGTCGGCATCGCTATTGAGATGCGTCTTGAGCCAGCCCAGCGTGAACTTCATGCGCCCACTCCTCCGCTCAGCGTCGGCACATCGAGCGCCGAGAAGCCATAATGTTTCAGCCAGCGCAGATCGCCGTCGAAGAAAGCGCGCAAGTCGTTCATCCCATATTTCAGCATCGCGAGCCGGTCGACGCCGGTGCCAAAGGCAAAGCCCTGCCACTCATCCGGGTCGAGCCCGCAAGCCTCAATCACGCGGCGATTGACCATGCCGCTGCCCAGCACTTCCAGCCAACCGCCACCGGGCGCATCACCGTCGCCGCCAATGACGCGTTGGCCGTTGGTCAGCGTGTAGCCCACATCGACCTCCACCGAGGGCTCGGTAAAGGGGAAATAGCTTGGCCGCAGGCGCAACACGATGTCGTCGCGCTCGAAAAAGGCCTTGAGGAAGGTCTCCAGCGTCCATTTGAGGTGGCCCAGCGTGATCCCCTTGTCGATCACCAGCCCCTCGATCTGGTGGAACATCGGCGTATGCGTCGCGTCGCTGTCCGACCGGTAAACGCGGCCGGGCGCGATAATGCGGATCGGCGGCTCGCCGCTCATCATCGTGCGGATCTGCACCGGCGACGTATGGGTGCGCAGCAGCATCTTCTTGCCCTCCCCATTCTGGTCGGGGTCATCAGGGAAGTAGAATGTGTCATGCATCGCCCGCGCCGGATGCGTCTCGGGAATGTTGAGCGCGGTGAAATTATGCCAGTCGTCCTCAATTTCCGGCCCGGTCGCGACGGAGAAGCCCAAATCCGCGAAAATCTCCGCCAGCTCGTCCATCACCTGGCTCACCGGATGGACGGAGCCCTGTGCGCCCAGATCGGCAGGCAATGTCATGTCGATCTTCTCAGCCGCCAGCTTCGAATCAAGCGCTGCCTGCTCCAGCGCAGCCTTGCGTTCCGCAAGCGCGGCAGTCACGCTTTCCCGCAGGTCCTGGATTGGCGGTCCCTTATCCAGCCGCTCTTCGGGGCTCATCGGGCCAAGCGTTTTGAGCAAGCCCGTGATCACGCCATTCTTGCCCATCGCACCCACGCGCAATGCTTCGAGCGCGTCGAGCGTATCGGCGGCGGCGATGTCGGCGATCAAACCGGCTTTCAGATTGGCAATTTCACTCATGAGTATTCATCGTTCCCGCGAAGGCGAAATATTGAGCGCGCCTTAGCCGGGCGCGAGCGCCAAGGAAAGGGTCAGGCCCGCGCGCCCAGTAGCGCACCGCCAAAGCCGATGAACAGCAGGCCCGTTCCACGGTTGAACAGACGTTGCCGGTTTGCGGGCTGTAGCCAATGCTTTAGCTTCATCCCACCAAGGGCGTACACCGCATACCAGAGGCTTTCGATCACAATGAAACTCGCCACCAGTATCGCCAACTGCGCTGTGAAGGGTCGCGCGGTATCGATGAACTGCGGAAACAGCGCGGCGGCAAAGATGATGAGCTTGGGATTGGACAGGCCGGTCAGTAGCGCCGTGCCGTAGAGCTTGCGGATTGGCATCGCCGTTGTGGCTCCGCCATCGCCGCCGTGGGCCACGGGCGCGCGCCACGCCTTGATCCCCAGCCAGATCAGATAGGCGACCCCCGCATAGCGCAGCACCGCGAACAGCAGCGGCGACGCCTTGAGCAGCGCGCCCAGACCCAACGCAGATGCGATCAGGCACAGCAACACCGCGCTCATCAGGCCCGCCATGGTGACCACTGCCTTGCGCGGCCCATGCGCAATGCTCTGCGTCATCACATGCAGCATGTTCGGACCTGGTGTGGCCGAGATCAGGAAAACCGCCGTGACATAGATCCACCAGACATGCAGCGGCATGGGACCATCCTCGTGTCGCAAGCTCCCAATATATCCCGTTCGCCCTGAGCCTGTCGAAGGGCCTCACATCTCTTCAAAGAGAAAGGTAGGGCTTCGATATTCTGATGAGGCAGGTGACTCATCAGAACAGCCCGAACGGAGGTGGTAGTTCGAAACCATCCAAAACAAAAAGGGCGCCGGAAGCATCTGCCCCGGCGCCCCTTGGACGATCTTGCGATCGTTCTAAGCTCAAGCTGCGGGCAGCGCGGCCTTTGCCTGGGCGATGATGGCGCTAAACGCCTCGCCTTCGTGCATCGCGATGTCGGCCAGGACCT
>CBIHNV010000029.1:0-39597 GCA_966211835.1 uncultured Sphingobium sp. | reverse complement strand
TTTGTGTGTGGGTTGTCCTGTCTCTGCCAACTTGTGCGGGGGGGGGGGCGCCCCCCCCCCCCCCCCCCCCGACTCTGATGCTATCCGCCGGCCTTCAAATCTTGGGCGCGCCGAAATCCTGAGCACTGCCCTGATCATGTCGGGCGTGGAAGGTGTCGCCCGACGGTTGGCCGCCCGCCAGTTGGCTACTGGACTGGGTGCCGGTATCGCCGCCCTGCTGCAGCTTGTCATCGACGCGGCCGACCAGATCGTCCTTCTTCTCGCGCAAGCTGTCCGTCAGGCCCTGCTTCTGCTCGCTTGCCATCGCGCGCGCTTTTTCGCCCAGCGAGCCGAGCTTTTCCTGTTCGACACGGCTGAGGGGCATGGCTGAACCAAGCGCTGCGCCGACAGCCGCCGCGATAAGGCCACCGACAAGCGGGTTGCTTTCATACAGGTCCTGCGCCCTGTTCGCAGCCTGGCTCGCACCGCGCATGGTGGCCTGGCCCGCCCTGCTGGAGCTTTCCGCCCAGGCGTGGCGCTTTTCCCGGAAACGGTCGGTTAGGTCATCCAGCCGCTGACGAAAGCTGCTGTCGTCTTCGTCGGCCCGCCTTTCCAGCATCAGGTAGTTTGCGCGCGCCTGATCGCGGCGGCGCTGATAGGCGGCGAAGTCTTCGCCATCCCGCATTTCGACCGCGGACATGTGGCTGACATAATCGCGATGATGCACGTCAAGGTCGCGCGGTTGCTGATCTCCACCTGAGCGGGACGGCAGAGACGGAAATTTGGAATCCTTGTCGCTGATGAGCCAGATCGTACCTGCCGCGATCAACCCTAAAGCGATCGGATTGCGCCGCGCGCCGTCGAGCAGCATGCGGGCATCGATGTTGCTTTCGTCCGCCTTGTCCAGCAGGGCGTCGAAAATCTTGCGCGGCGTGAGCTGATCGCCGATCTTGTCGATCGTCCGGCTCATATCCTCCTGCGTGCGGCGGATGTCGCGTTCGATCGCTTCTGGATCGCGTTCGACAGTATCGGTCATCGTCTATGCTCCGGATGAAGGTCCCCGCGAAGAGCCGCGGGCGTTCTTTCAAGACTGTGCTGCGTGCGTTCGGGGGCAAGATCGACAGCACGCATCTTCGCCGCGCCGGTCCTGTACAGGACATAGGCGACGATCAGCGTCACGACGCCGACGATCAGGGTCGCGAGGCCAAGATGATCGATCGCGTCGGCAAGGAGATAGGCAAAGGCCATCAGCAGCACGCCAAGCCCGGCGATGCCGACAACCGCCGCGCCTGCCATGGCGCCGACCGCCTTCTTCAGGTCGCTGCCGGTCTCTCGCACCTCCGCCTTGATGAGAGCGAGCTGCTGTTCGGCTAAATGAGATCCCTGTGCCGTAAGGTCCCTCAGCAGCGAGACGATATTGTCATCGCTTGCCGATGCCGCGCTTCCAGCGGCAGGGGGGACGGCGGTAGTGGTCCTGTTTACCGTGTCGGCCATCAGATCGCCCCCATGTTCGTGCTTGGCGGGTCGGACCAGCCACCTTGCGGCGCTGCAAGGCTCTGGCTGCTGGGCGTAGTCGGTTCGGCTCGCAACACCCGGCTCGCGGCGAACCCGGCCGCGGCGCAGGCGGCAAGGAAGGTCGTCGGGTTATCGCGGGCGATCTGACGAAGGTCGCCGACCAGCTGCCGCGAATCCTTCTGTTCGACCGTGTCGGCGAAGCGTTGGATTTGCTGTGCGCCTTGTTCGAACAAGGATTTAAGCCAGCTGGGACTTTGTCCACCGCCAAGATCTTCGGCCGCCTTTTTGAGCGCCGATGCGACGGATCGGGCCTGCTCTACCGCTGGTCCTTTGCGTGCGTCGGCCTCGCTTTGCAGACGCTCCGTAGCTGTGTTGGTGAGTTTATGGGCATCCCCGCGCAATTCTTCGCGCAGATCGCCCGAGGCTTCGGGAGGCTGCTGCATATATAATCCTTCCTGTCGAACTCCAGCGAGTGAACAGGAACGATGATGGCAAGTTCCGCCCTTGGATCGCTATTGCGGCAAATTGCTAATCCATGCTGCTAAGCAGATGGTTTCCGACTCATGACGTTTAGTGATCTGCGCATTGACGCTGTCCAAAGTCTTTCGCGCAACTGGTTCAGATCATGCGAGCACTGGATCAATCCGGCTGAATCTGATGATCCTGGAAAAAATCAGGGGCATTGATCAGTTGCGCGCCAGCGAGGCGCGGCGCGTCTGGGTGGGTTGCAAGCCACAGGACCGTGTCGGCCGTTTCCTGCGGATCGCGCGCCTGGGTCCCAAGCCCTACTTCGGCTTCCGCATCTGCCCAGGCCGACCTTAACGTATCGGTCATGGTGAAGGCGGGCTCGATCAGGAACGCGCTGATGCCGTCTGCGCGATGTTCGAAATTGATATAGTCGGGGATGTGATTGAAGGCGGCTTTCGGGCCCGTGTAGAAAAGTGCGCCGCCCGTCTCGGTCGGATCGACGGACGAACGGGTCGACATGAAGATCATGCGGCCGCCGCCCTGCGCGATCATCGCCTTCAGGACGAGGCGGCTGAGATGGAATTGATTGATGAAATTACCGGCGGTGGCGCGCTCGGCATCGGCCAGATCGATGTCCATCACCTTCTGCATGATGGAGGGGCCCTGATAGATGCCGTTGTTGACGAGCAGGTCTATCCGGCCGGACCGGGCGAGGGTCGTCTCCACCGCGGCGTCGATCGATGTCCGATCGGCAAGGTCGAGCCGCACGCCATAGGCGGTCCCACCTGCTGCTTCTATTTCGGCCACCGTTTCTTCGATGCTGCCGGGCACGGGGACGCCGCCCATCGCGTCATGATGGCCGGTTCCCGCAGAAAGCGTGCGGCCCGTCACCACGACCGTGAAGCCCGCGCGGCCAAGGGCAAGTGCAATGACCCGGCCAATTCCCCGGGTTGCGCCAGTCACCAAAGCGATCTTCTGCATCGTCTTCCCCACTTTTTGCTTGCATCGTCTGTGCCAGCCCGATCATGCTATTACAATAAGCGGTGCTATAAAGTGGCTCGCTGTTGTGCAGTAGCGGGGAGAGAAATGTGACTGACGCGATATTGTCCGGCCGGGCCGCCATGATTACTGGCGCTGGAGACGGCATTGGCGAAGGCATCGCCCGCCGCCTGGCCGCCGCAGGGGCAGCGGTGATGGTCGCCGACATCAATGTCGAAAAGGGCGAGGCAGTGGCCGCAAGCCTGAGGGATGCGGGCGCGCGTGCTGCTTTCCGCCGGTGCGATGTCACGGACCGGGATCAGATCGTGGGTGTCGTGGAGGCCTGCGTCGAAGAATTTGGCTCCATCGATATATTGGTCAACAACGCCTATCGCGGCGAAAACATGACCCGCATCGAAACGAAGAGCGACGACATATTCGCCGAGAGCCTCGACTTCAATCTCTATGCCGTGAAATGGTCGATGCAGGCGGCCTTCCCGCATATGCGCCAGCGCGGATGGGGCAGGGTGATCAACATCGGGTCCCTGAATGGGGTCAATGCCCATATCGGCACCGCAGAATATAATGTTGGGAAGGAGGCGCTGCGCGCCTATACGCGCACGGCCGCTCGCGAATGGGCGCACCATGGCATATGCGCCAACATCATCTGCCCGGCAGCCGCCTCTGCAAGCTTCCGCCTGTTTGCCGAGCTTCAGCCGGAGCTCGCGTCGCAGGCCGCCGCTGCCAACCCGATGGGCCGGATGGGCGATCCGGAAAAGGACATTGGCGGCGTAGCGCTGTTCCTAGCCAGCGAAGATGCGCGCTATGTGACGGGCAACACGCTGTTCGTGGACGGCGGTTCCCATATCAATGGCGTCGCCTGGGCACCTGATCTGGGTCCCGAAGAGTAAAGTCCAGCCGCTGGAAGCGGTGGGATACGCCGCTTCCCCTCAATGTCCCGAGAAGGATGAGGCAGCGGGGCCTCAGCCTTTGCGACATCCAATGAACGTCTAATATTCTATCAGGAGAGTGCGGGTGACGCGCATTTCACGTTTTGCAGGACTGGCGATTTCGTCGCTTTCGTTTCTCCTGACGCTTCCTGTTGGCGCAGCAGTCCCGCAGTCGGCGCCCCAGCCCGCGATCGATGCGGTAATCGACAAGAACATCGCCGCATGGGAAGCGCTCTACAAGGACCTTCACCAGCATCCCGAGCTGGGCTTTCAGGAACAGCGGTCGGCGAAGTTGCTCGCGGCGAAGATGCGCGCGCTCGGGTTCGAGGTCACGGAGAAGGTGGGCACGACAGGGGTAGTCGCGATATTCCGCAACGGCCCCGGTCCCGTCACGCTGGTGCGCACCGACATGGACGCGCTTCCTATGGAGGAAAAGACGGGCCTACCCTATGCAAGCAAGGCGAAAGCCGCGTTGGACGGCAAGGAGACCTTCATTGCGCATAGCTGCGGCCATGATGCCCACATGGCCTGGTGGGTAGGGACCGCGCAGACGCTCCTTTCCTTGAAGGAGCATTGGAAAGGCACGCTGGTCTTCATCGCGCAGCCAGCCGAGGAAGTGCTGGGCGGGGCCAGCGCGATGGTGAAGGACGGGTTGTTCACCCGCTTTCCGAAGCCCGATTACGCTCTGGCCGCCCATATTGCAGGCGCCGTGCCGGTGGGCACCGTCGTACTGAAGGAGGGGGCGATCCTGTCCGCCTCCGATGCGCTGGAGGTCGTCTTCCATGGCAAGGGCGCCCATGGTTCGGCACCCAGCTCGTCCATCGACCCCATCGTCATGGGCGCGCATTTCGTTTCCGACGTGCAAAGCGTGGTCAGCCGCCAGAAAGACGCGGGCACCTTCGGCGTCATCACGGTTGGCGCTTTCCAATCGGGGACCGTCGGCAACATCATCCCCGACGAAGCCCGTTTGCGGCTCAGCCTGCGGTCCTTCACGCCTGAGGTGCGCAAACTGCTGATGAACGGGGTGGAGAAGACCGCGCAAGCCGCGTCCATGATGGCGGGCGCGCCTGAACCAACCATCAATCGCGTCAATGGTGCGGCCGCCACTGTCAATGATGCAGCGCTGGCTACCCGGCTCACGCCGTCGCTGAAAGCAGTATTTGGTCAGGGTTTGCTTTCCATCCCAGCAAATGCGCCCGGCTTTTCGGGAAGCGAGGATTTTTCGGAGTTCGGCGCTCTCGGCATCCCGTCCGTCTATCTGATGGTCGGCGGCGACGCGCCGGAGAAGCTGGCCGAATATAAGGCGAAGGGGGTCACGCCACCCACCAACCATTCTCCGCTTTACGCGCCCACGCCCGGGCCCGCGATCCGCAGCGGGACCAGGGCGCTTGTCACGTCGGTGCTGGCAATCAACGGAACGGCGGAACGGTAAGGCTGGCTGAGGCGGGGCCTGTACTGGATGGAAGCTTGAAGAGCGGGATGTCATCGCCCAATTAGGGGGCTTCTTCTGTCCTTCTGGACCCAGCCAAGAGTAGCCATGACCTCGCCCAATCCCTTGCTCGCCGATACCGACCTGCCCGATTTCGCTGCCATCGAGGCGGCGCATGTGGTTCCCGCCATTGAGGAGGCGATCGAGCAGCATCGCGCGGCGATCGCCCAGATCACAGCTGGTCAGGCGGATGATTTTGGCAGCGTCATCCTCACGGCGGAGCGGGCGGACTTCCTTCTGTCGCGAACATGGTCGCCCGTTGGCCATCTTGCAGGGGTGGCCGATACGCCCGAGTTGCGGGAGGCTCATGCTTCAGCACAAGCGCTGATCACGAGCTATCTGATGGAGGCGGGCCAGAACCGCGCGCATCATGACGCAGTGGCGCGCGTGGCTGCATGGCCGGACTTTGCCGATCTGCCGCCTGCGCAAAGGCGGGCGGTCGAACTGGCGCTGCGGGCTTTCCGTCTGGCGGGGGTGGCGCTGGAGGGCGAAGCGCGTCAGCGTTTTCTCGACATCGGCGTGGCGCTCAGCGACCTTGGCACGCGTTTCGGCAATGCAGTGCTGGACGCGACCGAAGCCTGGAGCGAACATGTTACCGACGAAGCGGCGCTGGCCGGGGTTCCAGAAAGCGACAAGGCCATTCTCGCCGCCTACGCGCAGGAAAAGGGGCTGCCGGGCTGGCTGATCACGCTGCGCCAGCCGAGTGTGCTGGCGATTCTGCTTCATGCCCAGGATCGGGCGCTGCGCGAACGTGTCTATCGCGCCCATAATACGCGCGCGTCGGACCAATCGGACGATCGGAGCCACGACAATAGTGAGCGGATCGACCAGATCATGGCGCTGCGGCATGAAGCCGCGCAGATATTGGGCTTCAACGATTCCGCCGCGCACTCGCTTGAAACCAAGATGGCGGCGGATGCAGACGAGGCGTTGGCCTTCCTTGCCGACCTTGCCAAGCGTGCTCGCCAGGTGGGTGAGAAGGAGCTGGAAGAAGCGCGCGCCTTTGCCGCCGAGCATTTCGGGCTGAACGATCTCCAACCGTGGGACTTGTCCTATGTTGCAGAAGCGATGCGGCGAACCTTGCATGGGGTCGATCAGGAAGCGCTGAAGGCCTATTTCCCCTTGCCGCGTGTGCTCGCGGGAACGCAGAAGCTGATCGAGCGGCTTTTCGATGTCCGCCTGGTTGAACGGAGCGGCGTTTCCACCTGGCATCCCGATGTGCTGTTCTATGACGTTCTGGACGCGAGCGGCGAGATTGTTGCGGGCGTCTATCTCGATCTGTTCGCCCGCGCGGGGAAGCGGGGTGGGGCGTGGATGGATGTCTGCCGGGCACGCTTCCGGGACGCGGACATTTTCCATCGGCCGATCGCCTATCTCACCACCAACTTCGCGCCGCCTGCGGGCGATCGCCCGTCGCTTCTGACGCATAATGATGTGGTGACGCTGTTCCATGAGTTCGGCCATGTGCTGCACCACCTGCTGACCGAGGTGGACCTGCCTTCTGTTGGCGGCATCTCTGGCGTGGAGTGGGATGCGGTGGAGCTGCCCAGCCAGTTCATGGAGAATTTCGCCTGGGAAAAGGAAACGCTGATCGGCCTGTCGGGGCATGTAGACACGGGTGAGCCGCTGCCTGAACCCCTGTTCGATCGGCTGCTTGCCGCTCGCCAGTTCCAGGCAGGATTGGCATTGTTGCGCCAGATCGAGTTCGCGACATTCGATCTGCTGCTGCATCGCGACTATGATCCTGCGCAGGGATCGCGGGTCATCGAAACGTTGGAACAGGTGCGCGCCTCCGTGGCTGTCCTTCGTCCGCCGGAATGGAACCGCTTCGCCCATGCGTTCAGCCATATTTTCGCGGGCGGATATGCGGCCGGCTATTATTCTTACCTGTGGGCCGAGCTTCTGTCGGCGGACGCTTTCGAGATTTTCTCCCATGCCGACCTGCCGGGGGGTGGGGCCAGCGCGTTCCGCCGGGAAATCCTCGCGGCGGGCGCCAGTCGTCCTGCGGCCGAAAACTTCCAGGCCTTTGCCGGCCGTGCGCCGGAAGTGGATGCGTTGCTCCGCTCGCGTGGACTGGCGGCATGACGAAGGACCTGTAGCATGACCACCCTCCTCATCATCAGTTGCCCGTCCTGCGCCGCGCTCAACCGGGTGCCGGAGGAGCGGCTGGGGGAGGGGCGTTGCGGCCGGTGCAAGCTCGCCTTGTTTCAGGGGCGACCGGTGACGCTCACCACCGGCAATTTTTCCCAACATGCCGCGAGCAGCGATATTCCGCTTCTCATCGACTTTTGGGCTGGCTGGTGCGGGCCCTGCCGCCAGATGGCGCCAGCGTTCGAAGCGGCGGCGGCACAGTTGGAGCCGCGCCTCCGGCTGGGCAAGATCGATACCGAGGCGGAGGCCGATCTCGCCGCCCGCTACGCGATACGCAGCATTCCCTCGCTCGTGATCGTGCATAAGGGACGGGAACTCGCCCGCAATGCAGGAGCGATGCCGGCGGCCGCCATCGTCAACTGGGCGCGGCAGCATCTGCCTGCCTGATCAGGCGGGTTCCTTGACCCGCTGGACGATGCTGCTGGCGAGCTTTGGCGCTACCTCGGCCAGATGATCGAAATGCGCTTCGAACGAAGCCATACCCTGGCTCATCGAACGGATTTCCGCTTCCAATCCCTGCAAACCGGCTTCTGGCAGGAGCACCTCTATCACATCCCATGCTGACCAGCCTTCCCGGCTCGTCATGCGCAGCATCTGGCCGCGACGGCTGGCGACGGCGGAGGTGATGCGCGATGATGCGGAGCCCGGCGTCATGATGGTCACATGCGAAACCGGCTCCAGCAGATAAGGAGAGGCGGCGGCCAACGCTTCGCTCATCGCGATACGCCCTGCCGTCCGGAACGCAAGTTCTGAGCTGTCGACACTGTGAAATGAGCCATCGACTAACGTCGCCGCGACATCCACCACGGGAAAGCCGAGCGGACCCTTGCCCAGGGCGTCCTGCACACCCTTTTCGACCGCCGGTATCCATTGCTTGGGGATCGCGCCGCCAGTGATGCGTTCCTCGAAGCGGATGCCTTCGCCACGCTCCAGCGGACGGACGTCCAGCACGACATCGCCAAATTGGCCATGTCCGCCCGATTGCTTCTTGTGCCTTCCACGCTGCGTCACGGCTTTGCGGATCGATTCCCGGTAGGCGATCGTGGGTGGCTGCGCGGAGACAGCGACGCCGTAGCGGCGTTTGAGGCGGGCAAGCGCAACGTTCAGATGCTCGTCGCTCACCCCGTGCAGCAGCGTTTCGCGCGACGCTTCGTCCTGGGTCCAGTGGAGGGCGTGATCTTCCTCCGCCAGCCGGTTGAGGGCGGTGGAGAGGCGCACCTCATCCTTATGGTCCTTGGCAGCGATGGCGATGGCGCAATTTGCCGCTGGCCGGTCGGCCATCAGGGCGGACCCATTGGGCCTGGCCGAAATCCCGATCAGGTCTCCCGCTTTTGCCGTATCGACTTTCGCGATGCCCAGCACTGCGCCGGGATCGGCAGTGGGCATCTTGGCCGTGGCATTGCCCTGAAGCGCGAACAGGCCACCCGCGCGCAACGCCTGGCCGGTGCTGTCCTGCAATTCCGCGCCGTCCGTCAGCTTGCCGCCGAACAGCCGGGCGATGGCGAGGCGACCGACAGTTGCTGCGTGCGAAATCTTCATGACTTGCGCAGCCGCCCCGTCGATCCCCAGCCGCTCCGCAGTCTGGGACGGTGAAGGCGTATCGTGGCGCAGCATCTTGAGCAGCCTGCGAATGCCGAAACCGTTGGCGGCAGAGCCGAACAGCACGGGCACGATCAGGCCGCTCGCCGTCTCCTGCGCCAGATCGGCGAAGATGGTCTGGAGGCTCGGCTGCTCGTCGGACAGAAGCTGTTCCAGCAATATGTCGTCATGATCGGCGAGCTGCTCCAGCATGTGGAAGCGCGCATCGCTTTCATCAGCCTTGATCTCGTCGGCCAGGGCGATCTGCTGCGATCCCTTGCCAGCCTCATAATGATAGGCGCGTTCGAGCGCGAGATCGACGAACCCGTCGATCCGGTCGCCCGAGCGAATGGGAATCTGCCGCGCGACCAGGGCGGCGGCGCTCATGGGGGCGAGGGCGGCAAGCAGTTCCTGGATGCTGCCCCGGGCTTGCTCGATCTTGTTGACGAACAGCGCATGGGGCACGCCTGCGCGTTCAAGCTTGCGGAGGACGGGCTCTGCCAGCGGCGCGCGGGCCGGGTCGGGATCGATGACGACGATGGCAAGATCGACGGCGTGGATCGCCATTGCTGCATCGTCGGCAAAGCTTGGAGAGCCGGGAATATCGATAAGCGAGAAAGGCTCGCCTATCCATTCGAACTGCATGAAGTTGATTTCGGTCGAGCTTCCCCGTTCTCGCGCTTCCGGACTGGCGTCGCCGACGCTGGTGCCAGCCTCTACCGACCCCTGCCGGCTAACGGCGCCGCTTATGTGCAATATAGCTTCGGCGAGGCTGGTTTTCCCTGCGCCGGCCGGGCCGATCAGCGCAATGGAGCGCGATTGAGTGCCGCTCATCCTTGCTCTCCTCATCCCGCCTTGTCTGGCAAGACGGTCTTTTTTTGAGGGAGCGATGTTCTGCCTATAAGGACAGGAAGGCAAGGGGGGTTCAGCCCGATTGCCGAACTGCCCGCCTAGCCAGACATGCTATTGTGGATGAGCGTCGCCGCCACGCCTTGCCCGATGATCTGTGTCAATCATCCTTTTCAGCGACGCCGTTGCGATTGTCGTCATCACCGGTGTTGGTCGATCCCAGGTGGCCCGGCCCATGATAGTCGATCTCCGTTTGTCCGCCATGGCCCATGATGCTGCCCGGATCATTGTCCGTCTTGCGGTGGCCGTGCGGATAGGGGGCGCCAGCGCTTTCGCCGCCGGGGCTGCTTCCCGACATGTCGAGGTCGCTAACGCCATCGCCCTCCCGTGCGCCGCCTGAGCCAGAATCCGGCAAGGTGCGGTTCTCCTCTTGATCCTCATCCTGCGGGTTTGGATCGAGCCCCTGCGCTTCGGCGAAGGCGGTGCCGGAAATCTCCTCCACCTCCGGCCCTACGCCGGGAATATGGCGACGCTGCGACTGCGTTCCCGCCACTTCGTCGGCGGACCGTTCGCCGCGCCATCCGTTTTCGGGCGGCGCTGCATCGTCCTTGATCGGCGATCCTTGCCCCTGAAGAAATGCATTGCGGTCATTCATGATCATCATCCTCGCCAGTCGGGAACCGGTTCAACAGTTGTTCGATTGAGGAACGCGCAAGGAAAGCGCCTGATCCGCCTGGATCATTTAACCAGGTTAGGACGCCAGGATCTTTTGCCCTCGCAGACCCGGGGTCAGGCTTTATAGGTGAGGCGATGCCACAAGATCCCGAACGACAACGACAGCGAAGTGCCAAGCGATGGCTATGGGCGATCATCGCTGCATGCGTTGCCCTTGCCGCGCTGATTGCATATACCAGCTTCGACGCACCGGACCCTTCATCCCGAACGTCCGATGCGCCGATGCCTGCCGCAACGGCGGCGGAGCCCGCGAACGACAAGGGCGGCAAAGAATTGGACGCGGGGTGACCTGAAATGGCTCTGATTTCCGTGACGCCCTGACCGCAATGATCATCCCCGACCAAGCCATGGACGCGGGCAGCGTCGCCCTCCATTATGATGAGCTTGATCTCGCCTATCGCCGCATCTGGGGCGATCATGTCCATCATGGCTATTGGCGTGCAGGCAATGAAACGCCGGAGCAGGCCGCTGCCGAACTGGTCGCGCTGGTCGAGCAAAAGCTTGGGATTGAGCGCGGCGAACGGCTTTGCGACATAGGCTGCGGCTATGGCGCGACTGCGGCTGCCATCTTGGCGCGTCATGATGTGTCGATCACCGGCCTCACCCTGTCGGCGGCGCAGCATCGCGTCGGGAGCCAGCGTTCTCCAGACTTCACGTGCCTGCTCCGCGACTGGCTCGACAATGGCCTCGATCCCGCGTCGTTCGACCGCGCCTATGCGATCGAAAGCTCCGAACATATGGTCAGCAAGCCGCGCTTCTTCGCCGAGGCAAGGCGCATATTGCGGCCCGGCGGCCGTCTGGTCTTATGCGCCTGGTTGGAAGGAGAGGGCGTTCCTGCATGGCAAGTGCGGCATCTGCTGCTGCCGATCTGCCGGGAGGGGAGGCTACCCAGCATGGGGAGCCGGGAAGATTATCTCGATTGGGCTTCCGCCGCCGGGTTTCGGCTGATGGACTATCAGGATATCAGTCGCGACGTCCGCCGCACTTGGTCGATCTGCCTCCAGCGGCTTGGCCGCCGCCTGTTCAGCGACAGCAGCATCCGCCATCTCGCGTTCAACCGGGCCACGATGAGCCGCGACTTCATGCTCAGCCTGCCGCGCCTCATCCTTGCCCTAAGGACGGGTGCAATGCGCTATGGAGTATTCCAGTGGGAGGCGATCTAGCCGCCGCGCGTCCATCGGCGTGATTCGCAGATGAACAGGACGCAGCCCGTGAGCTTCAACGATCCGTCGGGGTTTCTCGCAAGGGACGAGCGATAGCTTTTGCCGCTCTTGGGATCATAGGCCCGTCCTCCCGTCCAGGCCGCGTCTGACCGCGTGAAATCCCACAATGTCAGAAGACCCGCCAAGGGGCGCGCGCGCAGGCGCGGATTGGGATTGTGCACATCGGTCCTGGGAACGCCAGGCCGGGTATCCAGCACCTTGACGATGCGGCCGCACAGTTTTGCGCCACAAGGTTCGATGCGAACCAGCCCCTTGCCATCGTCCGTCACCCACAGGCCGGTCACATTCGTTGAGGTCGTGACAGTCGAAGACGCGAGCATCAGCAGGGTGGCCGCCAGCATTGTCATGTTCCTATCCTTTGCCCTTCCCGCACGGTGGGCCGAAAAGTCTGGCGCATCAACCGCTTTCTCCGTGTAGGAAGGTGATGGAGAAGAGGCATGGCCAAGCTGAACATCAGATCGCGTCAGGAAGAGCAGATGGATGCGCCTGACCTGGATCCCGCAATATATGAGCAGGTCCTGCACGATCTCGCGCGGGTGAACCGCTGGACCTTCACCGCATGGCCCAGCATCGCCTTTCTCCGCCGCGCCGTCGGCAGCGCCAGGCATTTCAGCCTGCTCGACGTTGGCTTTGGCGACGGCGATGTGCTGCGCGCGATCGCGCGCTGGGCGAGGAAGCGGGGGATCGATGCGCAGCTGGTCGGCGTCGACCTGAACGAGAAGAGCTTGCTTGCGGCACGCAACGCCACGCCCGCCGACCTGTCGATCGACTATCGGGCTGGCGACTATCGCGACCAGCCCGAGCGCTTTGACTTCATCATTTCCAGCCAAGTCACGCATCATATGACCGATGCGCAGTTGTTGGCCTTCCTACGTCATATGGAGGCGAAAGCGGGGAAGGGCTGGCTGATCTGCGACCTGCATCGTCATGGCTTTGCCCATTGGGGCTTTCCCATTCTGGCCCGGCTGCTGCGCGTGCATCGGATCGTGCGGGAAGATGGCCAGCTTTCTATCGCGCGTTCCTTTCGCCGGGCCGATTGGATCGAGTTGCTGGGCGAAGCGGGCATTCCCGCCGATCAGGTACGGATCGTGCGCCGATTTGCCTTTCGCCTGTGCGTAGAGCGTGTCAGGGAGCGACCGCTTATCCGTTCCTGATCCGCGTCAACGCGGCGGCGTTTGTTCCAAGGGCAGGGGCGAACTTCAACAGGGTCATGAGCAGGCTTCGGGGCAGCGGCGCAGCGGCGCCGTGACGCAGCGCTTCGGCGATGCCGACCGGCATGCTGCACTGCCTGCGCCATGTGCGCTGCCATGCTGGAGCAGCCTCGGGACCGCCGCTCAACATCGCGTGCGCGGCGCTCATGCCGCTGGCAAGGGCGATGGCAATGCCGTCCCCCGCGAGCGATGCAATGACGGCGCTCTGGTCGCCGGTGCGAAAGACGCCATCACGGGTTGCACGCGCACGCCAGCCATAGGGCACGCCCGCAACCGCGTCGAAATGGGGTGACAGGCCCTGTAGTCGCTCCTTCAACAGCGGCGCTTCATGCTGCAGTTGAGCGAGCAAGGCGGGCACGCTGCCCGCCTCATTCAACCGGTCCCGGCCGACTGACAGGCAGAGGTTGACCGATCCGTCCTCCTGCAAGAGCAATCCGGCATAGCCCCTGTCGAAAAGATGCAATTCGACCATCCCCGACAGAGCATCATGCAATGCGATGGAAGCGGGCAGGGTGGCTCGCAGGCCGACCGACGAGGTCGAAAAGTCGCGCCCCATGCCACGCAGCTCATGCTTGCCCACGCTGACGAAGAGTGCGTCCGCCGTCAGCATCTCGCCATTGTCGAAGCGCACCGCGCGGCTTTCCGGGTCGGCAGCGCGCGCGGTTCGGCCCCGGCTGATTATCGCGCCGGCATTCGCGGCCGCTTCGATCAAGGCGTTGTCCAAAGTGATGCGGGAAATCCCGGCCGCTGTATTGGGCAGCGGGCCCTCGACGCAGCGGGATGCTGTTACCAGCCTGAACCGGCTGATCGGGCGCGCGCCAAGCATCCACGGGTCCAATCCCAAGTCTTGAAGGCTCGCTATGGCATCCCAACCGAGAAAGCCGCCGCACACGCCAGCGGCCGCTTTGGCCTGGCGTTCGATCACATGTGGCCTCAAGCCTGCGCGCGCCAGCGTGATGGCGGCCGCCGATCCGGCAGGGCCGCCGCCGATGATCAGCGCCTCCGGCATCAGCCCACCCGGGAAAAGCGGAAACCTTCGGCAGCAACGCCGGGTCCGAAGGCAAGCGCGACGCCATTGCCGCGCCTCTCCTCATGAAGAAGGTCGTTGAGGATGAACATCAGGGTGGCCGACGACATGTTGCCGTTTCGGGCAAGGACGCCGCGGGATACGGAAAGGGCGTCCGGGTCGAGGTCGAGGCCATTTTGCACCGCGTCCAGGATCGATCGGCCGCCAGCATGGACCGCCCAATTGTCGATCTGAGCCGGATCATCGACGCCGCAAATCCGCTTTCTTATGTCATCGTCCCGTAGCACCGCCTGGATGCGCGCGGGAACTTCGCCTGACAGATGCATGACAAAGCCATTGTCGCCTATTTCCCAGCGGATGAGATCGGCCGAGCTTTCCAGATTGATCGCGAAGGGCGCGTCCATGGCGAAACCCCGATCATCCGCAGTGACGAGCGCGGCTGCCGCGCCGTCGCCGAATTGCAGCATCATCAGCAGTCTTTCGATCTGCTGCTCGGGTTGAAGATGGAGCGAGCATAGCTCGACGGTGACTACCAGCACTCGGGCTTCCGGTTCCGACCGGACGATATGGCGCGCCGTCCGCAGCGCAGCAACTGCCGCGTAGCAGCCCATGAAGCCGACCAATGTTCGCTCGACGCCTGTCAGCCCCAGCGCGTCGGCGATGATCTGGTCGATGCCCGGCGCGACGAAGCCGGTGCAACTCGCCACGACCAGATGGGTGATGCCGTCGATGGATGCCTTGGCGCGAAGGTCGTCGATCGCGCGCAGCGCCAGCGGCGGCGCAAAGCGGTGATAAAGCTGCATGCGCTGCGATGTCGAAGGCATGGCATCGGCGTAAAATCCGCCGGGATCGACTGGCGATCCTCCCGCGTCGTCTGGCGGCAGAACCGACCATCGACGGTTTATGCCGCTTCGCTCGGCCATTCGGGCGAAAAGACTGCGTGCCCTCTCGTCCGCTACTTGGCCGCTGGCCCAATTGATGAAGGGGACGTGCACATCCTGTTGGGGAACGGCGCAGCCGATGGCGTTTATGCAGGCACGTCTATCGGTCATCGCGTTCCACTTTGTTGCTCGGACCCAGAACGCCGCAGGTGCGTCGGATGATCCGAGCTATCCGGATTAGGCCAAGTGTAGCGCGATTGAGATTGCTGCCAAATGAAAGCGGTGGCTATGTCAGCCTTGGCGAACGGTGACTAGAACGATTTCCTCCCATAGCAACTCCAGCTTGCGGCGGGTGATCCGCCACGCACCGCCTTCGCGTCGCCATTCATCGATATAGCGGATGGTCCAGCGCAGCAGCTGATCCGCATCGTTCATCAGGTGATCGGCGGTGCAATATGTCTCGCCCCTTGCCTCATCGCCCTCGATCATAACCGTCTGGTTATGGACCTTGTGAAGGGTAGATCGGAACATTTGCCCGAGCGCATCGATGGATTGCAGCGTTGCGTCCAGTCCCTCTGTCACGAACCCAGGACCTTCGATCCGGCAGTCGTCCGCCAGCACGGATCGCCATAGTTGCTTGTCCTTGCGATCCGCGCCCTGGGCGTAGATTTCCGCTGTGCGCCGCAGCGCCGCTTCATCAGCGAGCCTGTCCATGACGCCGCTCACAGGTTCATGCCATTGCCGGTGACGATCGGCATATTCGTCCAGGTGCCGTTGATGTCGCGGATCCACCCCGCCGCCGCCAGCGAGCCGCCATCGACATGGATCGCCGTTCCCGTCACCCAAGAAGCGAGCGGACTTGCAAGGTAGAGAGCCGCGCCAGCGCAATCGTCCGGGTCGCCAAAGCGCCCCAACGGCACCCATCTTTCCACATGCTCGCGGTTTTCCGGCGGCACCATATAGTCGATCGGCGTCTGGGGCGTGTTGGTCGTTTCCGGTGCGATGTCGTTCACCCGGATGCCAAGCGGCGCGAGTTCCAGCGCAAGGCTTTTGGTGAAGCCGGTGATACCGGACTTCGCAGCGGCATAGACCGAGCAGTTGGGAATGCCGCGATAGGCTTCGATCGAGCTGATGTTGATGATCGAGCTGCCAGGCGCCGAAGCCTTTAGCAGCGGCAGCAAGCGGTTGGTCACGTGCATGAGGCTGATCAGGTTTATGCCGATAATCGCCTCGATTTCACCTCGGGCAAGATCGGAAAAAGGTTTGGCATGAAGGAAATGGCCGACATTGTTCACAAGGATGTCGAGCTTACCATCCGCGTCCTGCTCCAGCCTCGCGGCGAGTGCTTCAACTTGTTCCGCATTCGTAACGTCACACCGGATGGCCGTTCCTGCCGTAAAGCTTTCACAGCGCTCCGCATCGATTTCCGCAATAAAAACCCGCGCGCCTTGCCGCGCAAACGCATCGGCACACGCCCGCCCAATGCCCGCGCCTCCTCCAGTCACCAGGACCGTCTTGCCCGTAAAATCCAGCATCATCCTATCCTTGATTTCATTTATGCATTGATCAGCCCGCGCCCAACAGGTCGGGATTGCGCCGCAATTCCTGCCCGCCATCGACAGCAAAGGATTGCCCGGTCACCCAGGAGGCAGCGGGGCTGGCCAGATAAGCCACCGCTGCGGCAATATCCTCCGGCTCTCCCGTCCGTTTGAGTGGAGTTTGCTCCAGAAAGCGAGCAATGACCGCCGGGTCAGCGAACATGTCCGTGGTCGCATCGCTTCGCGTCAGGCCGGGGCGCACCGCGTTGACGCGGATGCCGAGCGCGCCCAGTTCGTCCGCCACGGTGCGGATCAATCCTTCCAGCCCGGCCTTGCTCGCGCAATAGGTCGCCAGCGCAGGGAAGGGGAGGGTCGCGGCAGTGGACGATATGCAGATGATCGACCCGCCATCGCGCATCATCTTCGCCCCAAGCTGCATCGCTATGAAGGCGCTGGTGATGTTAAGGTCCAGGTCCCTGCGCAAGTCCGCAACGCTGGTCGAAAGAAAGGGGGCGAATCCACCGCCGCCAACCGTGGGAACCAAAATGTCCAGGCGATCGGCCATCGCATGGGCCTTTGCGAGCGCGTCGCCGACGTCCTTCTCGGACGTCGCGTCACCAGCGAAGGTGGCGACCTGCGCATCTGGCAGATCGGCGATGATCCGGTCGCGCGAGATATTCAGCGCTTCCTCCCGCCGTCCCATGATAAGCACCCGCGCGCCACCTGCTGCCAATGCGCGTGCGCAGGCCGTGCCGATCCCGCCGCTGCCGCCGGTAACGACTGCTGTCCGGCCCGCGAGAGCAGCCGCGCTCATTTCCCTGACCGGAACTGATCGACAACCTCTTTTACCGCTCGCGCTATGTCATTCCGACGATAGCCAAGGTCAGCCATGGTCTGCGCGTCGGGTTCGTAGCGGACCATATTGCCGCGTCCGGTGAAAATCGCTGCATCCGGCAACATTGGATGCTCCTGATCCAGCGAGGGCACATCGACGTCATTACCCGCCGCCCGGAAGAACAGTTTGAAATAATCAGCGAAGCTCAAATTCTCGTCACCCACGAGATAGGCCTTGCCATTTTCACCCCGGTCCAGCGCCGCGTCGATCGCTTCCGACAGGGACTGGGTAGAAATGAAGTTGGTGCCGCCTGACGGCCCGAAGGGCGGAATGCCGAGTTGGCCTTCAGCATAGCGGGTGTAGGCTTCGAACATGGGCAGGCTCATGCCTGCTACGGTGCCGACGACGAAGGGCGCATCAAGGCTGACGACATGAAAGCTGTCATCAGCCAATGCAGCTATACCATCCGTCGCAAGCTTGCGGGCGCGGATATAGACGTTCGTCTCCAGCAGTTCCGGGGCAATATGCGGATAGAAGCTGCCGACATGGATGAAGTGGCGGACGCCTGCTTGCTTGGCCAACGCAGCGAACCGGGGCACCGCTTCGGCATTGGCGCGGAAGACGTGGGCGTCATAGTCGCCGCCCTCGGGAACATGGCGAATGTCGTTCCCGGCCGCGAAGATGATGGCGTCGAACGCGGCCAAGTCCTGCGCATTGAAGCTTCCTTCAATATAGTCACCCTGCAGAAAGGGCAGCCGGGAAAGTTCGGTGCTTTGCTGCGGTGGCTTGCGGCCAGCGACAGTGACGTCATGCCCCTTTGCCGCGAGGTGAAGGGCGGCATGACCGCCGATCATACCTGTTCCGCCGATAACCAGGATCTTCATGATAGCTTCCTCTCCATGGGCGAGCTTCGCCTCTCGATGAAAGAGGGCTACCGATTCGAGTTTCGATTTGCAACAAGGCACCTGATGGGTATTAGGTATCGTATGGATACCAAGGTGAACCCGCAAACCGCCCTCGAGATTCTAGAGCTGGTGGGCAACAAATGGACGATGCTTGTCACCTATCGATTGGGTGACGGATCATTGCGCTTTTCCGATCTCAAGCGCTGCGCAGCGCCGATCAGCTCAAAAATGCTAACGCAAACGCTGCGCGAGCTTGAGCGATTTGGGATGGTCTCACGGGAGGTGCTGCCGACAATGCCGCCGAGCGTGGAATATAGGTTGACGGAACTGGGCCGTAGCTTTTTAGGTACAGTCAGCCGAATCTGCGACTGGATCGGCGACAATCATGAGGTACTGGAGCGAGCGCGGAGTCGAGAGCGGCTTGCTGCCTAAGGGTGCATCGCACGAGCTGCGAAAGATCGATAATGAGGATTATGTTAAATATACGGAAACGAAGAGGGGGCGCTGACAACATCTGCCAGCGCCCACTAATATCTACAGGTCAGACAATTCCGGCGCCGAGGCCGACCGGCTTGCGCTCCTGCGCCTTGCGCTCGCGCCATAGGCTGGCCCGGTAAGTCGACAGCACGTCGATCGCACCGCCAGCTTCCAGACGTGCCTTGGCTATGATCGGCGCTACGTCGACATTGTAAGCGCGACGCAACGCCTGGAATGCCATCATCGTGTCATTGCCTTCCTGCGCCGCGTGCAGTGCTTCGCGGTCGATGAGCAACGCCTTGGCAAAGCATGCCGTGATCGTCTCGGCCGATGACAGCATGGACTCGATCGGATCGGTCACATTGTGCGACTGATCGATCATGTAGCTGGGGTTGAAGCCGTCGCGCGGGTGGAGTTCGGCTTCTACCAGTTCGTTAAATACCAGGAACAGCTGGTGCGGGTTGATCGAACCGCTGTCCAGATCGTCGTCGCCATATTTGCTGTCGTTGAAGTGGAAACCACCCAACTTGCCGAAGCGGTGCAGGCGGGCCACGATCTGCTCGATATTCACGTTCGGCGCATGGTGACCAAGATCGACGAGGCACTTGGCCTTGGGACCCAGTTCCTGCGCGGCAAGGATCGAGGAACCCCAGTCCGAGATCACGGTCGAGTAGAAGGCGGGCTCGAACATCTTATGTTCCAGCAGCATCCGCCAATCGTCCGGCAGTGTCGCATAGACCTGCGCTGTCGCTTCCAGATAGCGATCCAGGCTGCGGGCGAAGTCCTGCTGACCCGGGAAGTTAGTGCCATCGCCGACCCATACAGTGAGGTCGGTAGAACCCAACTGGCGTCCGATCTCGATACATTCGATATTATGCTCGACCGCCTGCTGGCGGGTTGCCTCGACGGTCGAAGACAAGGAGCCGGTCGCATAGGTCTGCGCCTGCCCCGGCTGATCCTGGAAGGTGTTGCTGTTGACCGCGTCAAAGCCAAGGCCAAGGCTCTGAGCTTCCTCACGCAGCGCCTTGTAATCGCTAACCTTGTCCCAAGGAAAGTGCGGCGATACGCGCGGCGTGACGCGGCTAAGCTGGTTGATGACGGCGCAATCTTCCAGCTTTTCATGGATGTTGGTCGGCTCGCCAGCGATCGGGAATTTGGCGAAGCGCGTACCGCCCCGCCCCGCGCCCCAGCTGGGCACGGCGACGGAAAAGCCCGCGACGCGGTCCTTGATTGCATCGATGTCGATGCCCGTGCGCGACAGCTTCCGGCCGAGCGCGGCATAATCTTCTTCCAGCGCCTCAGTCTCGCGGGCGTTGGCTTCCGCGATCAGTTCGGCGGAAATGGGCAGGTTGCTCATGATATTTAACCTCTCCGTTGCCGATTAGCGCGTGAACGCCTGGGCATTGCCCGCATCGACATTGATCATGTTGCCGGTCGACTTGGCCGACATGTCGCCGGCAAGGAAGTAAACCGCTTCGGCGATGTCGGACGGCAGCACGTCGCGCTTCAGCATCGAACGCTGGCGGTAATGTTCCTCTAGTTCCTTGCCGGAGTCGATACCATGCGCGCCAGCGCGTTCCTTGCGCCAGTCGCCGTCCCAGATCTTGCTGCCCTTGATGACAGCGTCCGGGTTGACGGTGTTGACGCGGATGCCGAAGGGCGCGCCCTCAAGCGCCAGACAGCGCGCCAAATGGTTGGCGGCAGCCTTGGCCGAAGCGTAGGCAGACGCGTTGGTTGCGGCGGCAACGCCATTCTTCGAACCGATGAACACGATCGACGCCCCACCCTGCTCCTTCATCCGCTTCATCAGCGGGAAGGCAGCGCGGGCGGTGAGGAAATAGCCCTCAGCCAGCACGTCGTAATTCTTGCGCCACAGGGCGACCGTGGTTTCCTCGATCGGCGCCGAAGAGGCGATGCCCGCATTGGCGACGAGGATGTCGAGGCCACCAAATTCACGGGCGCAATCGTCGAACGCTGCCTGGACCTGCGCTTCGTCGGTCACGTCGCAGACGGCGGCGCGGATGACGTCCTTGCCGAACTGCTTGGCAAAGCCCGCGCGGACCTCTTCGATCGCATCGGCGGCGCGGTCGGCCAGCATGACGCAGGCGCCGTCCGCCAGCAGACGCGCGGCGGTTGCTGCGCCGATGCCGCCTGCACCGCCCGTCACCAGGGCGATTTTGCCGACCAGCGGCTTTGGCTTGGGCATGCGCTGGAGCTTTGCTTCCTCCAGCAGCCAATATTCGATGTCGAACGCTTCCTGCTCATCGAGGGCGATATATTCGCCGATCGCTTCGGCGCCGCGCATCACGTTGATGGCGTTGCCGTAGAACTCACCGGCCAGACGCGCGGTGGTTTTGTCACCGGCAAAGGTGATGCGGCCGACGCCCGGCACCAGCACGACGATCGGGTTGGCATCGCGCATCGCGGGCGAGTTGGAGCGCTTGCAGCGGTCATAATAGGCCGCATACATGTCGCGATAGGCTGCGATCTGATCGGCCAGATAGGCGTCGTCCTGCAACTTCGCAGGATCGAGCGGCAGCGGTGCGATCTTGGTGCGCAGGAAGTGGTCGGGGCAGGAGGTGCCCAGCGCCGCGAGGCGCAGGAACTCAGCCGAACCTACAAACTCCAGCGCTTCGGCATCGTCCGAAAAATGGCCGACCTTGGTGCGCGCACCGGTCATCAGGCCGCGCAGGCGCGGCATCAGGTCGGCAGCGATTGCGGCGCGGTCAGCATTGGGCTCAACCAGTTGACCACCGAAAGCAGGCTTTTGGGCCAGCTTGGCGTTCAGATATGCGGCGGCGTCCGCGATCAACTGGACAGTGTGTTCGTAGCAGGACTTGGCGGTATTAGCCCAGCAGATGATGCCGTGACCGGCGAGCATGACGCCTTTCAGGCCAGGGTTCGCCTTCACATAGTCGCGCAGTTGGACGCCCAGCGTGTAGCCGGGACGCTTCCAGGGCAGCCAGCCGATCTTGCCGCCCCAGATTTCCTGGGTCGCAGCTTCGCCACCCGAAGAAGCGGCGAGCGCGATGATCGCGTCGGGGTGGACGTGATCGACATGTGCAAAAGGAAGTAGCGAATGCAGCGGCGTGTCGATCGAGGCGGCGCGGGGATTGAGGTTGAACGTGCAATGGGGGAGGTAGCCCACCATCTTGTCGTCGTCCTCAGGACCGGCATAATGCTTCTCAAGCCCTAGCAGCTTTTCCTGATGCAGCGTTGAAAAGCCATCCAGCTTCATCGAACCGATATCGCCGCCGGAACCTTTGACCCAAAGAACCTCAGCCTGCTCGCCAGTCAGCGGATCGGTTTCCGTGATCTTGGCCGACGTGTTGCCGCCGCCGAAATTGGTCACGGTAAGGTCCGAACCGAGCAGATTCGACCGGTACAGGAGCAGTTCGGCAGGGCCGAGAGTCGCGGCGACGCCATCATCCCAGCGGCTGGAGGGGACGGCAAAGGGGATGGCCGCCGACGAGACTGGATTTTGCATGTTCATGGCGCTCCCATTATCATTTGCGCTTTCCTCAATCAATCCTTTGCGTTATTAATCGATCATATTCGATCAAACAAGATGAGAAAATTTCATGCGGGAGGACGAACTGAACCTCGGCTTCGCCATCATAGTCGATATCGGCAAGACGCTGAGCAAAGTGTCCTTATGGTCGCGCGACGGCCGGATTCTTGACCGTCAGGTTCGCCCGAATGAGGTAAAGACTGAAGCTGGCGTCCGCCGCCTCGACACGACTGGCATTGGTGAATGGCTTGTCGAATCACTCGCACGCTACGCATCCAGCCCGGTAGAAGTGATCGTGCCCGTGGCGCATGGCGCTGGCGTCGTTGCGCTGGTTGGCGATCAGCTTGCCTATGCACCGATCGATTATGAGCAGTCGATCCCTGACGAGATCATGGATGCCTATCGCAAGGAGCGCGACGCCTTTGCGATCACTGGTTCACCCGCCCTGCCCGACGGGCTCAATATCGGGTCGCAGCTTTACTGGCTCGGTCGCCTGTACCCGGCCGAAATGGCGACGGCCACGTTGTTGCCCTGGGCGCAATATTGGGGCTGGTTCCTGTCCGGCACGGCCGCGACGGAAGTGACAAGCCTCGGCTGCCACAGCGATTTGTGGAGCCCTGACCAGGGTAGCTTCTCCCCGCTCGCCGAACGCCTGGGCTGGGCCGCTCGCTTTGCGCCGTTGGCCAAGGCGGCGGACAGTATCGGTACGATCCGTCCGGAACTGGCGGCGCGCACCGGGCTTTCTCCGGACATTCGCGTCCTTGCCGGGCTGCATGATTCCAACGCGGCCCTGCTGGCGGCGCGCGGGTTCGACGAAATTGCAGAAGGCGATTCCACCATCCTTTCCACCGGCACCTGGTTCATCGCGATGCGCCTGCCGCAGGAAGCGCTGGCGACCAGCAGCTTGGCCGAAGGGCGGGACTGTCTGGTCAATGTCGATGCCTATGGCTGTGCCGTGCCGTCGGCGCGCTTCATGGGCGGCCGCGAGATAGAGACGGTGATCGAATTCGACACACGCCGCGTCGATATCAAGCCCGATCAACCCGCCCTGCTGGCCGCAGTGCCGGAGGTGCTGCAATCGGGCGCAATGCTGCTGCCGACGCTGGCGCAAGGCTTTGGCCCCTATCCCGCTGGCAGCGGCAATTGGATTGCGCGGCCGGAAGACTGGTATCAGCGCCGCGCGGCAGTGTGTCTTTATGCAGCGTTGGTCGCCGACACGATGCTGGACCTGATCGGCTCGCGCGACCGGTTGCTGGTCGAAGGCCGCTTCGCCGATGCCGAGGTGTTCGTCCGGGCGTTGGCTTCGCTGCGGCCCGACATGCAGGTCTACACCGCCAACGCCCATAATGACGTGTCCTTCGGCGCGCTGCGGTTGATCGACCCGAAGCTCAAGCCGCAAGGGTCGCTCAGCCGGGTCGAGCCGCTGGATGAGGATATTTCCGCCTATCGTTCCAGCTGGTTGTCTGAGATCAATGAGACGATTTCTTAAAGGGGTCCGCGCATGCCGATAGCCAGCGTTCTTGATTTCCGTGAGGCTGCTCGCCGCCGCCTGCCCCGGTTCCTGTTCGAATATATCGATGGCGGCTCCTACGCCGAAGTGACGCTGCGCAAAAATGTGAGCGAATTGAGCGATATCGCTCTGCGCCAGCGCGTGCTGCGCGACGTTTCGGCCCTCGACCTGACCACCAGCCTGTTCGGGCGGGAGCAGGCGCTGCCGGTTGCACTCGCCCCGATCGGCCTTGCCGGACTGAACGCACGGCGCGGGGAATGTCAGGCGCTGCGCGCGGCCGAGGGGGCTGGCGTACCCTTCACCCTTTCGACGGTCGGCGCTTGCTCGCTGGCCGAAGTCGCACGCGCTTCGTCTCGCCCCTTCTGGTTCCAGCTTTACATGATACGCGACCGCGCCTTCATGAAGGACCTGCTGGCGCAGGCTGCCGCCGCCCAATGTTCCGCGCTGGTCTTCACGGTGGACATGCCAGTGCCGGGGAGCCGCTATCGCGATTATCATAGCGGCCTTGCTGGCGCGGACGGGCTGAAAGGCCAGATCTGGCGCGCAGCCCAAGCGGCGATGAAGCCAGGCTGGGCCTGGGACGTAGGGTTGCGTGGCCGCCCGCATACGTTGGGCAATGTCGCTCCCGTGCTGCAGGGCAAGACCGGGATCGAGGATTTCTTCGCCTGGATGCGCAATAATTTCGACCCGTCGATCCATTGGCGCGACCTGGATTTCATCCGGTCCGAGTGGAAGGGGCCGCTGATCATCAAGGGTCTGCTGGACCCTGAGGACGCGCGGGAAGCCGCGGCGTTGGGGGCGGACGGGATCGTAGTGTCCAACCATGGCGGGCGGCAGCTGGACGGCGTGCTGTCGACGGCGCGCGCCCTGCCCCCCATTGCCGACGCGGTCGGTGACAAGCTGACAGTGCTTGCCGATGGCGGCGTGCGATCGGGGCTGGACGTCGTGCGCATGCTGGCGCTGGGGGCAAAGGGCGTGCTGCTTGGCCGCGCATGGGCCTATGCGCTCGCCGCGCAAGGGGAAGCGGGCGTCACGAAGATGCTGCAATTGATCGAGGCGGAGATGCGCGTGGCGATGGCGCTCACCGGCTGCTCCACGATCGCCGACATAAACCAGAGCATTTTGACCGGGAGGGACGAGAAATGAGTGCGGGAGCACAAAAGGATAATTGGCGGGATACGATCCTTGCGGGCTTGGCCAACTATATCGATGCGGGATCGATCGTGGCCGGTTCCGCCGCGCTGGCGCTATGGCAAGAGAGCTACGGCCTGTCGAACGACTTTATCGGCCTGATCGGAGCATTCGGGCCCAACGCGATCGGCGCTGGCGTCGGTGCCTATGTCGGCGGGCGGCTTTGCGACAAGCTTGGCCGCAAGAAGATCTACCAGTGGGATATGCTGGTCTATGCGATCGGCATGGCGATGCTGGTCTTCGCCTTTGCGCCGTGGATGATCGTCGTTGGCTTCCTGATTGTTGGTGTTGCGGTTGGCGCGGACATTCCCGCGTCCTGGTCGCTGATCGCGGAGCAGGCCCCGGATGACCGGCGCGGCAAGCATTCGGGCGTGGCACAGGTGCTGTGGTATCTTGGCCCCGTGGTCGTGCTGCTGCTCAGCCTCGCGCTCACCAGCCTTGGCGAATTGGGCGCGCGCATTGTCTTTGCCCATCTGCTGGTGATTGCCCTTGGCCTCACCTTCCTGCGTTCGCGCATGAAGGAGTCCGAACGGTGGGAAGCCGCGCAGAAGGAAGGCGTTGCCAAGCTGCCGGTTTCCACGCTGTTCCAGCCCAAATATCTGGCATCCATCCTGGGCCTGGTCGGCATGTATGGCTTCTGGAACCTGTGGGCAGGGACGAACGGCTTCTTCTTCCCCTATATCCTGCGCACGGTCGGCGCGGCAACGCAGGCGCAGTCGGTCGCCATCCAGGCGCTGTCCTTCGCGATCGGCATGGCGTCGATCGGGCTTGTCTTCATGCGCTATGCGGACAAGGTCAACCAGCGGACGCTGTTCGCTATCTCGGCCATCATCCAGGTGATCGGCATGGTGTTGCTTGCGATCTTCCCGCTGACCATCCCGATCGCGCTGCTGCATGTGTTCCTGCTTCAGTTCGGTGGCGGTTTCGGCGCGCAGAGCTTCTTCCAGCTTTGGAGCTCCGAAATGTTCCCGACGATGCTCCGGTCGACGGCGCAGGGCCTGTGCTTTGCCATCGTCCGGATAAGCCTCGGCATCTTCAGCTTCTTCGTTCCGATGTTGAGTGCGACGGGATTCACGACACTGGCATGGATTTTGACCGGTTTCCTCGTCATAAGCGGCGTCGTCGGCACTCTTTGGGCGCCGCGTAACGAGGGCAAGTCGCTGGAACAGCTTGAAGCTGAACGGGCGGCTGCCTGATCAAGGGGGTTCGGGGACAATGCACGCGGAGGAACGCGAAAGGCTGATTATCGAAGCCATGGGCCCTACCGGCTTCGTCAGCTATCGCGCCCTGGAATCGCGGCTTGCAGCGTCCCCGGCCACGATCCGGCGCGACCTGTCGCGGCTCGAGGAAGAAGGCGTGATCCACCGCGTCCGCGGCGGGGCGCGGCTGACGGAGAGCCATGGCGGCAAGCCGGATGGCGCGGCGCGCCTGGCGGGCACCCCCTTCGCGCAATCGATCACCGAGAATCTCGCCCAGAAACGGTCGATCGGCCGGGCGGCTGCGCAACTCTGCCAGCATGGCGAAGGCATCATGATTGATGGCGGCACGACGACCCTGCAAATGTGCCCGCATATCGACGGGCTGGACCTGTCGGTGCTGACCAACTCGCTGCACATCGCCAACGCACTCCTGCCGCAGGCGGGCACGCAAATCCTCTTGCCGTCGGGGACATTGTTTCGGGAACAGAACATCATTCTGGCGCCCGCGGGTGAAGAATCGATGCCGCGATTTCATGCGCCCAAACTGTTCATGGGCGCGGCTGCCGTGGGCCCTCAAGGGGTGATGCAGCAGGATGTCATCCTGGTTGCCGCCGAACGCCGCCTGATCGATCGGGCCGAGCAGGTGGTGCTGCTGGTCGATAGTAGTAAATTCACCTCCTCATCAGGGGCGATTGTTTGCGGCCTGAACGAGGTCGACATCGTGGTGACGGACGCGGGGGTTGAGCCGCGCGCGGTCGCGATGCTGGAAAATGCCGGGGTGAAAGTGGTCATCGTGGACGCGTGATCGCGCCCGTGAACACTGTCGCGGTACAATGAGATGCGGGTGAAACTCCGTGACAGCTGCCGCTGCCATGGCGTTTCACCCGCTGAATTTTTCAAGGCTTCTGGCGAAGATTATTCCTCGCCATTATCCTTCACGCCTACGGTTGGAACGTCGATCGTTTCCTTCTTGGTGCCGACGACGACTGCCTTCGAGTCTACATCGACCTTGGGAAGCTCGCCGCCCTTGACGCTGACTTCCGGCACATCGCCGCCCTTTACGTCGGCTTTCCAGAAGCCGGTGGCGAACAGGATGCCGACAACGGCCAGGATCAGGATCAGAACTATCGCAAGCGTGCGCCCGCCGCGGCTTTTGTGGACGACGGTACGGTCTCCGGTGTAGGGATCTCTGTGAACTTCGGCCATCTTCATCCTCCTCTTGGTGGATATTGAACAGATGGAGCTTCAGCTTGTTCCGTCCCTGTATCAAAGGGTGGCGAGAGACCGGCCGGTAGCGGCCAGCCTCTCGCCATCTCTTCCCTGAACTTCATGCCTTTTAGGCGAGGTGGTGCGGGACCGCGCGCACATAGGTTATGGCTTGGATAATGTTCGAGGCCTGGCGGTTGGACGAGATCAGACCGCCTTGTTGAGATCGACCCCACGCGTTTCGGGCGCTGCCGCGACGGCGATCAAGGTGAGGAGCAAGCCGCCGATCACATAGGCGGCCACCAGCGCCGTGCCGCCGCTCGCCTTGTACAGCGTCAGGGCGATGATGGGCGCGAGGGAACCCGCTACGATTGACGTGGCCTGATAGGCGATGCTCGCGCCCGAATAGCGCAGGCGGGTGGGAAAAAGCTCGGTGATCATGGCGCCTTGCGGGGCATACATGGCACCGTGCGCTACCATGGCGACGGTGATCGCGAGGCCAACGCTCCAGATCGTGCCGCCGTCCATCAGGGCGAAGAAGATGACGAACCAGGCGGCGACGCACAGCGCGCCCGCGCCGTAGACGAGCCTGCGGCCGATGCGGTCGGACAAGGCGGCGAACAGCGGCATGGTCAGGCATTCAAGCGCAGAGCCGATCAGCACGGCATTGAGGACAAGCGAGCGGTCGCCGCCCTTGATTTCCGTCCAATAGGTGATGGAGAAGGTAGCGGCGACATAGTAGCAGAGATTCTCGCCGAAGCGCAGGCCCGCTCCGGTGAGCAGGGCGCGGCCCTTTCGGCGGATCGCTTCGATGGCGGGAAATCGCTCCACGCCGCCGGACGCTGCTTCACGTGCGAAGACCATGCTTTCGGACACCGCCCGGCGCAGCCACCACCCGACGAAGACGAGTATGATCGACAGCAGGAATGGGATGCGCCAGCCCCAGGCCATGAAGTCCGCTTCGCTGAGCAACGCGGATGATGCGGCGAACACGGCCGCCGCAAGCAGGTTGCCCGCGGGCGCCCCGACTTGCGGCCAGCTGGTCCAGAAGCCGCGCTGCGATGCAGGCGCGACCTCCGCCACGATGAGGACCGCCCCGCCCCACTCCCCGCCTACAGCGAACCCTTGGAGCAGGCGGAGCAGCACCAGCAATATTGGCGCCCAGGTTCCGATCTGTTGATAGGTTGGCAGCAGGCCAATGGCCGTGGTCGATAGGCCCATGGTGAGCAGGCTGATCATGAGAAGCATCTTGCGGCCGATGCGATCGCCGAAATGGCCAAAGACGACGCCGCCGAGTGGCCGGGCCAGGAAGCCGAGCGCATAGGTGGAGAAGGCAAGCAGCGTGCCCGTCAGCGGATCGAAGGACGGAAAGAACAGGCGATTGAACACCAGCGCCGAGGCGACGCCGTAGATGAAGAAGTCGAACCATTCGATCATCGTGCCAATCAGGCTGGCGCCGACGACCGTCCGCAATTCCCGCCTGGTCACGCCGGACGCCGCTCTGGCGGACGCCCCTGTCGTATCGGTCGGCATGCCCCCTCCTGCCCTTCCTTCCCTCGACGCCTGCATAGAGGCGAAAGGTGGGCATGAACAAGAGTCGGTAGGCAGCCGGAGTTGCGATATAAATTTGGAACCAATGCCGTCGTAGCTCGTTCGGCTGCTCAAGGATGAGTTGCAACCTCGCTTTGCGAGGGGTGGTCATCGCGGGGAAATGGGTACAAGGGGGAAGCGAGCTTCCTGTGACGCTGTAAGCGTAACAGGGGCTTTTTTTAAAAAATGCAGCATTTGAAATCCTCGATCTCTCAGGCCGGGCTTTACGCCGCGCTGGCCATTCTCCTCGCCCTCCCCTTCCTGGCCGACATCATCTTTCCATTGGGAACGGCCGTCTGGGTTGCCTATCTGCTGCCGGTCGTCCTTTCCTATGTCGCCAAGCGCCCGCAATTGCCGCTGGCCGTCGCAGCCATCGTGACCCTGTTGACGATCGTCGGCTTCACGCTCGCCCCGGCTGGTGTCGATCCCCAAGTTGCGTTTACCAACCGGCTGCTGGCAGGCGTGACATGCTGGATTCTCGCCATCGTCGGCGTCCTTTTCATCCGGAACCGCCTTGCCATTTCGCGCGAAGAGTGGCTGCAGAGTGGACAGGTAGGGCTGGCGAAAGCGGTGGGAGGAGAACAGTCCCTCGATGCGCTGGCCTCGAGCGCGCTTACATTCCTGGCCGACTATCTCAAGGCGCAGGCGGGCGCGATCTACATCGCCAATGGAGATGGCTTCCGCCGCTACGCCACCTATGCCGTCCCGTCGGACGCTCCGTTGCCGGAGCGCTTTTCGCCCGGCGATGGGCTGCTGGGCCAGGCGGTGAGCGACCGGCGCAGCTTCTTTTTGAACGACGTGCCGGACGGCTATCTCTGCTATGGATCGGCGCTTGGCCAATCCAAGCCCGAGAGCCTGCTGATCAGCACCACCCAGGCCGATGGTACGATCAACGCTGTCATCGAGTTGGGCCTGCCCAAGGACGCGGACGGCGACGCACAGGCATTGCTGGACAGGATTGGGGGCCAGTTGGGCGTCGCCATCCGGTCAGGCAAATATCGCGCGCGGCTGCGCGAGTTGCTGGAAGAAACGCAGCAGCAGGCCGAGGAATTGCAGGCGCAGAGCGAGGAGCTGCGCGCCAATAATGAAGAACTGGAGCAGCAAAGCCGCCATTTGCAAGAGTCGGCCGCGCGACTGGAGGCGCAGCAGGCGGAGCTGGAACAGACCAATGCTCAGCTTGAAGAGCAGGCGCGGCAGTTGGAAATCCAGCGCGACGACCTGACCCGGGCGCAGCATTCGCTGCAGAACCAGGCTGGCGAACTGGAACAGGCGAGCCGCTACAAGTCCGAGTTTCTGGCGAATATGAGCCATGAACTGCGCACCCCGCTCAATTCGCTGTTGATCATGGCGCGGCTGCTTGCGGAAAATCGCGCGGGCAATCTGTCGGCAGAGCAAGTCCGCCATGCCGAGACGATCGAAACGTCGGGCAATGACCTGCTGACACTGATCAACGACATTCTCGATATTTCGAAGATCGAGGCGGGCAAGCTGGAGCTGCACACCCGCCGCATGAGCATCCGCGCGCTTACCGAAAAAATGGAAGCGATCTTCGCGCCGTCCGCTGAGGCCAAGGGGCTGACCTTCAGCGTGACACAGGAACAGGGCGCGCCTGCGGAGATGGAGAGCGATCCTCAACGGATCGAACAGGTGCTGAAGAATTTCCTGTCCAACGCGATCAAGTTCACGGATCGTGGTTCGGTGACGCTGGCGGTGAAGGCAGCAAGTGATGGAAGGATCGCCTTCACCGTGCATGACACGGGCGTCGGCATCCCGCCTGAGCAGCAGCACGTAATTTTCGAAGCATTCCGTCAGGCCGATGGTACGGTCAGCCGGAAATATGGCGGCACCGGCCTTGGCCTGTCGATATCGCGCGAGCTTGCGCGGTTGTTGGGTGGCGAGGTGCAGGTGGACAGCGCGTCCGGGGAAGGCAGCGTCTTCACGCTGATCCTGCCCGAACGCTATGACGGCGTGGAAAGCGTGGCGGCCGTCCCCATCCGCCCGGCAGAACAGTTCCGGCCCGCGCCCTCCAACCCCAAGCCTGCCCGGCGGCGCCAGGGTCCTGCCGCGCAGGACGATCGCGAGACATTGTCGGGCGACGCGCGCGTCATCCTGATCGTCGAGGATGATCCGGTTTTTGCCAAGATCCTGTGCGACGTCGCACATGAGCTGAATTTCCAATGCCTGATCGCCACTACGGCGGACGAAGGCGCGCTGATGGCACGGCAATATGTGCCCAATGCCGTCATATTGGACATGAACCTGCCCGATCATACCGGCCTGTCCGTGCTGGACCGGATCAAGCGCGACGTGCGCACGCGCCATATTCCGGTGCATGTTGTCTCGGTCGATGACGACAGCCAGGCGGCGCTGTCCAGCGGTGCGATTGGCTACCTGTTCAAGCCGGTGAAGCGCGACGCGCTGGTCGACATGCTGGAGGGGCTGGAAGCGCGCATGTCGCAGCGCCTGCGCCGCGTGCTGGTGGTCGAGGATGATGCGCAGCAGGCGGAAAGCGTCAAGCTGCTGCTGGCGTCGCGCGATGTCGAGACGGTGGAGGCGCATTCTGCCGCGCAATGTTTCGACCTGCTCGGCCGTGAGACTTTTGATTGCATGGTGCTGGACCTCAACCTGCCCGATGCATCCGGCCTTGATCTGCTGGAACGACTGAGCGCCGATGAGGCGGTCGGCTTCCCGCCGGTGATCGTCTACACCGGCCGTGATCTCGCTCCGGAAGAAGAGATGCGGCTGCGGCGCTACAGCAAGTCGATCATCGTCAAGGGCGCGAAGTCGCCCGAGCGGCTGCTGGATGAAGTGACGCTGTTCCTGCATCAGGTCGTGTCGGACCTCCCCGAACCGCAGCAGGCGCTGATCGCCAAGTCGCTGAACCGCGACGCTGCCCTGGACGGGCGCGAAATCCTGGTGGTCGAGGATGACATTCGCAATGTCTATGCGCTCACCTCCATATTCGAGCCGCATGGGGCGAAAGTGCGGATTGCCCGCAACGGGCGCGAGGCGCTCCAGACGCTGGACGAAGCGGCGCGTGGCCTGTCCGATCCCGTCGATCTGGTGCTGATGGACGTCATGATGCCCGAGATGGACGGGCTTACCGCCACGCGAGAAATCCGGTCGCAGCCCTGGGGCAGGCAGATGCCGATCATCGCCCTTACGGCCAAGGCCATGGCGCGCGACCAGCAGGATTGCCTGGATGCCGGTGCGAACGATTATCTTGCCAAGCCGCTCGACGTTGACAAGCTGCTCAGCCTGACGCGCGTGTGGATGCCGCGATGAGCGAGGAGACATTCGCCCCGCACGAGGAGCTGGAACTCGACCTGCTGCTGGAGGCGCTCTGGCGACATTATCATTATGACTTCCGCGGCTATTCGCGCGGGTCGCTGCACCGTCGCCTCGCCCGGGCGCAGCAGCGGCACGGATGCGAAAGCCTTTCGCAGCTTCAGCACCTTTTGCTGCGCGATGCGGCAGTGTTCGCCGACCTGATGGGTTTCCTCACCATCCAGGTGAGCGAGATGTTTCGCGATCCGGCTTATTTCCGGGCGTTGCGGGAGATGGTAGTGCCGCACCTTCGCACCTACCCTTCGCTCAAGATCTGGATCGCGGGCTGTGCGAATGGCGAGGAATTTTATTCGCTGGCGATCCTGTTTCGGGAGGAAGGGCTGGAAGATCGCACGATCTTTTATTGCACCGACATCAGCCCCGCCGCGCTCAAGAAGGCGGAGGCCGGGATCTATGATCTCGATCGGATCGCGCAGTTTACGGAAAATCACCGGCTGGCTGGCGGCAAGCAGTCGCTGTCCGACTATTATACCGCAGCCTATGGCGCGGCGGTGTTCGACAAGACGCTGCGCCGCAGGGCGGTATTCGCCGAACATAATCTTGCCAGCGACCAGGTGTTTGCCGAAGTGCAGCTGGTATCTAGCCGCAATGTGCTGATCTATTTCGATCGGGATTTGCAGGATCGTGCGCTGGGGCTGTTCGGCGGATCGCTGGTGCGCGGCGGCTTCCTGGGCCTTGGGTCCAAGGAGACGCTGCGCTTTTCCCGTTATTCCGAAGCCTTTGCCGACTTCCATGAGGCCGAAAAAATCTATCGGCGGAACCTCAAGGATCTGGAGGATCTGCGCCATGCTGCATGACAAGCCCAAGATCCTGGCCGTTGACGATGTCGAGGAGAATCTGACGGCGCTAGAGGCCCTGTTTGCCGGAGAGGGCGTCGAGCTATTGAAGGCGCGATCAGGCGTGCAGGCGTTGGAACTGCTGCTGGTGCATGATGTCGCCCTGGCGCTGCTGGACGTGCAGATGCCGGGCATGGACGGCTTCGAGCTTGCGGAGTTGATGCGGGGCACGGAGCGGACGCGGCGGGTGCCGATCATCTTCCTGACCGCCGTCGCGACGGACGAGCGGCGGCGGTTCCGGGGATATGAGGCGGGCGCGGTCGATTATCTGCTGAAGCCCGTCGACGCGCATATCCTGCGCAACAAGGCGGCCGTTTTCGTCGAGCTTTTCCGGCAGCGGCAGGAACTGGCCCGCCAGCGGGACGAGATCGCCGCTGCCCTCAACCGGCTGCACGCGCACAGCGACAATTCTCCGCTGGCGATCATCGAATTCGATGCGGCCCGCCATATCGTCGCTTGGTCCAATGGCGCTGAACGGTTGTTCGGATGGCGTGCGCCCGAGGTCGCCGGGTTCAAGGCGGGCGAGCTGAAATGGATCGACCCTGAAGACGAAGCTGCGTTCGATGGCTTGATGAGCGACCTGATCGCCGGGCGCAGCGTGCGCGCGGTCCAGCATCTGCGCATGCGCACGGCGGAAGGCGTGACGTTGGAATGCGAATGCTATTGTTCGGCATTGCTCAATGGGCAAGGTCGGCTGGTGTCGGTCAATGTCCAGATACTCGACGTCACGGAACGCAAGCGCGCCGAGGAAACGCAGCGCCTGCTGATTGGCGAGCTCAACCATCGGGTCAAGAATACCCTCGCTTCGGTACAGGCGATCGCGGTGCAGACTTTGCGCCATTCGTCGGGTCCGTCGGATTTCGCCCCGACCTTCACCGGGCGCATTCACGCCCTCGCCCGCGCGCATTCGTTGCTGAGCAGCACCACATGGCAGGGCGCGTCGCTGCGTGAGCTGGTGAACGGCCAGATCGATATTGGTGCGATCGATCTGGGGCAGCTGCACATAGAGGGGCCGGAATTGGAGTTGGCGCCGGAACTGGCGCTGCACGTCGCGCTGATCCTGCATGAGCTGGTGACGAACGCGCATAAATATGGCGCGCTCTGCACCCCCGCAGGTACTGTGTCGCTGTCGTGGAAGATGGAGCGGGACCGGCTGCTGATCCGCTGGACTGAAAGTGGCGGCCCGCGCGTAAGTGAACCGACGCGCCGGGGATTTGGCACCGCTCTTATCGAGCGCAGCCTGAAGGCGGAGGGCGGACTGGCGAGCGTCAGCTATGAGGAAATGGGCGTTTGCTGGACCATGACCCTGCCCAGCGGCCCGCGCATCAGCCGGATCAATAGCGCCAGCCCGGCCATGAATATGGGCGAAGATCTGGCCGCTTCCGAAAGTGGCGGTGTTGCCGGGCGTACCTTCCTCGTCATCGAGGATGAGCCGCTGGTGGCGATGGAGATTGCGAGCATATTGGAGGATGGCGCGGCCGCTGGCGTGACGATCGCGGGATCTGCCGAAGAGGCGTTGGCGTTGATCGAGCGCGCGGAATTTGACGCGGCGTTGCTCGACGGCAATCTGCAGGGACGGACCGTTGAGGATGTCGCGGCCGCGCTGGCACGGCGGGAAATCTGCTTTGCATTCGTGACCGGATATGGTCGGGAGAGCTTGCCTGAGGAATTTCAGGGCCAGATGCTGATCAGCAAACCCTTTGATGCCAATGCCTTGCTGCATTGTGCGGGGAAATTATGTGAGGGTTCTGCGGTCCTTCGTCTGGAACCTGCTGTGTCGTAAAGGCAGGTGACCGGCTATGTCTGGCACCTGCCGTCTTTTTGCGGGCGGGCTGGTGGAAAGTGGCGTCCCCGCCCCCATCTAAGGCGCATGGAAAGAATATTTGCCGACTCCTCTGCAAGCTTCATCGTTCTCCCCGTCCTTGCATCCCCGGTGCTTCAATGAACGAGAGCATCGCCTATCTCGGCCTGTTGGCTGACGAAGATATTGAACTGGACAGCGCTGCGCTCATGCTGAGCGCGCTGGATCATGAAGGGATCGATGTCGAACCCTATCTGGTGCTGCTGCGCAGGATCGGCGCGGCCATAGATGCGGAAAGAGCCAATATCGGTGACGAAGATCTGCGATCGGGGGAAGAACAAGGCGCCCTTCTCGCGCGCATAATCGGTGAGGAGTTTGGCTTTGCGGGCGATAGCGACAGCTATGACGCGCCGCTGAACGCCGACATGGTGCGAGTGCTGGACCGGCGCCGGGGCCTGCCGGTGAGCCTGTCCATCCTTTATGTCGCTGCCGCGCGTCGCGCAGGATGGCGGGCGCATGCGCTCAACACGCCGGGACATGTGCTGGTCAGCATAGGTCCGGAAGACACTCCGGCGATCATCGATCCCTTCCGGCGCGGCGCGCTGGTGCAGGCGGAGCAACTGGCCGAGCTGTCGACGAAGGCTGCTGTGTCCGGGCCCTATGCCCAGTCCGCAGTCGAGCCCATGTCGAACCGCATGACGCTGGTCCGCCTGCTCCTGAACCAGGCGACGCGCGCAGAAGATGCGGGCGACACATGGCGGGCATGCACGGTGTATGATCGGATGACCGTCGTCGCTCCGGAACATGACGCAGGCTGGTGGGCCCTCGCCCGGCTGCAGCTGGTGCTGGGCGAAGTGGAGGCCGCCCGCGCGAGCCTATGCGCCATGTTGGAGATCAGTCGAGATCCAGAACGCCGCCGCTATGTCGCCGCGGCGCTCCATCAACTGTCAGGCCAATCCCAGCCTTGATGCGGTGTGGATGGTTGAGCCTCGTGAAGGCTCAATCGTGCCGCAGGTCGTTTCCGGCGCGTTCCATTGCCGCGCCCGCATCATCCCTGGCATCGCGCGCTTCGCGCCGGGCATCCTGAGCGACGTTGCGGCTTGCGGCGCCCAAATCATTCGCGCTCTCGTCGAACGCCCGGCCTGCATCATCAAGGCCATTGGCGATTTTCTCTCCCGCCTGATCAACGGCCCGGCTGACGTCGTTGCCGACTGCCGACCCGGCGTTCTCCAAACTGTCGGCTGCCTTTTCCGAGCAGGCAGACAGGCTCATGCCTGCAGCGATCGTCAGGCCAGTTAGAAGCGATAACTTCATGTTCTTCCTCATCTTACCGTCACGTGCCTGAGCTTAACCAACGCAAGCGCTTATGGTTGCCGCCGATCAGCGGCTGCGCAGTCCGAACACCATCGACCGGTCGGCATCGGGGATCAATCCTTCGAGCACGCGCCAGAATCCCGTGACAGAGCCCTGCCCCGCCTGGGCATATGCCGCGGCCATCTTTTCACGCAACGCGCGAAACAGGTCGGCCTCCAGCGCCTTGCCCGAGGTGCTGAGCCGAAGCAGCTTTTGCCGTCTGTCATTTGCGCCCTGCCGCGTTTCGATATAGCCGCGCTCGATCAAATCATTGAGCACACGGCCGAGCGACTGCTTGGTGATCGAAAGAAGGCGCAGCAGCTCTTTCACGGTCAAATCGGGCTGCCGCGATATGAAATAGAGCGCACGGTGATGCGCACGGCCAAGCCCCTGCGCCGCAAGCCCGTCATCGATAGACCGCGTGAGTGCCGAGTAGCCGAAATACAGCATCTCAATACCCCGCCGGATTTCATCCTCACGCAGGAACAGCGGCGAGGCAGGCGTGACCTGCGGCGCCGGTGCGTTGGCGGGCGAACTATTTGCATTCATGCCGGGTGTTCCAGGAAGCGTTTCGACACGCCCATATTGGCGAAGCCGAGCTGTCATGACTAGGCTTTCCTTTCCCGCAAGAGACGCTATATGCCATCCCCACGCCCGGCCCCGCCGAGCGCATGCTGGGGCGTAGCCAAGCGGTAAGGCAGCGGTTTTTGGTACCGCCATGCGCAGGTTCGAATCCTGCCGCCCCAGCCAGTCATTCCTATGTTACAGTAACTTACAGGCTGTTCTTGAGATTCCCCCGAGAATGGCGCGGTTCCGCGTGCTTTCGCCTGGGAGGCAAAAATCTCGGTACGCAGAGACCGCCCCTTCGCGCGCGAACCTCACAAAAAAGGCCCCGCGTCTCACGGGGCCGATTCAAGTGGTACCGGATTTTCTGGAATGGATGTCAGAAGCCCAGCGCCTGACGTTGGCTGCGCCAGTCGAGCGGGATGCGCGGCAGCTGCATCATGCGCCGCGTGGTCAAAGCTGGCGGATGGCGGCCCTCAATGATCGCGCTCATGATGTCGGGCGCCAGGAAGGCGAGCCGGGCCAGGCGCTCCAACTTCAGGTCACGCCGCGTTGCCTCGCCATCGGCAAAGAGCTGTGCTCGAGCAGCTTCCGCCTTGCAGAGCAGCTGGATCAGCGTCGGATTGACCTTGGGCGGACGATCCTTTTCCGAGCGCAGGACGAGCTTCAGATTATGCCCGCGCCGATCCACCTTGGTGCGGATGATCAGAGCCAAGCGGACGCCATCATCTTCCGGAGCGGGCGGGACCTTGTCCAGCCGCGCTACGAGCAAACGCTGGCTGATTGAGCACTCGATGCGATCGGGGTGGACGAGGATGGCTGAGCCCAGCGATCGCAGCTGCTCCCGCAGCTCGGCCTTGCCCGCCTTCTCCATCTTCGTAGCAAGTGCGTGCGCGGCATGGCGGCGCCGCACGATTGCCTGCGCCTCTACCTGGGGCAAGGCCATGATGGTCCGTTCGTCAGTCAGCAGGCTTCTGACCGCATCCACCACCGCGCACTCCAGCTCCGCGGCAGGCAAACGCAGCGCTGGCATCTTGCTGCCACGCTCCTCGACTTGTGCCGCCATGCTGGACACATAATAGCGGTAGCGCCGCTGCTGCTTGACCGCATGACTGGGTGACATCGGCCGGTCGGCATGATCGCGGATCATGCCGGTGAGCAGACTGCCATGCTGACCATTGCCGCGCGCGCGTTTGGTGCCGATCGCGCCCCTGCGCTTCTCCTGCACCGCATCCCACAATGCCTGATCGATGATCGCTTCATGCTCGCCATCATGGATCTGGCCCTTGTGACGGACCTTGCCGAGATAGGTGGGGTTGGAGAGCAGATAATGCAGCGGCCCACGCACGAACGGCTGCCCTTGTCCGTCGCCGCTCGAGGGGCGGTTGAGGATGCCCTCTACCCTCAACTCCTCCATCAGCGTCATGACCGAGGGCAGCGCGAGATAGCGGCGGTAAATATGGACAAGCGTCTTCGCCTCATCTGAGTGCGGCACCAGCTTTTTGTCGATGACCTGATAGCCGAACGGAACGGTGCCGCCCATCCACATACCCTTGGCTTTTGACTGGGCGATCTTGTCGCGCACCCGCTCGGCGATCACTTCGCGCTCGAACTGGGCAAAGCTTAGCAGCACGTTGAGCGTTAATCGTCCCATGCTGGTGGTGGTGTTGAACTGCTGGGTCACCGAGACGAACGACACGCCCGCAGCATCGAACACGTCGACGATGCGGGCAAAGTCATTGAGGGCGCGGGTCAGCCGATCGACCTTATAGACGATGACGATGTCGACCTTGCCCGACTGAACATCGGCAAGCAGCCGAACGAGCGCGGGACGCTCCATGCTGCCCCCTGAGAAGCCGCCATCATCATAGAGGGTGGGCAGCACCGACCAACCCTCGCCCTTCTGGCTGAGCGCATAGGCAGCGCAGGCTTCGCGCTGCGCGTCCAGGCTGTTAAATGCCTGGTCGAGCCCCTCCTCGGTCGACTTGCGGGTATAGATGGCGCAGCGCAGCTTCTTCTTCTGGGTCATGGCTTTACCCCGAAGAAGCGTGGTCCCGACCAGTGAGCGCCAGTGATATGCCGGGCCACTGCCGACAGGGAGGCGAAGCTCTTGCCTCTATAGGCGCATCTGCCCTTCTCCTCCATCAGCACATGGTGGCTCTCCCCACCCCCACTCCCGCACCAGCTGGGTGCCAGGCTGGAGGACGGGCGACGGCGCTGCCCGCCCTCCCGCAACCCCCATCAGCCGCTGGCGCATGCGCTTGCCCGCACCGCCTTGGGCACTGCATTGCACATCATAAGCGAGCGCGCGGGCGAGCAGGCTTGCCGTCACCGGTGGCGGATCCTGGCCATGCACCTTGCGCCATTCCTCCTTCAGCGCCGTTGGCTTCATGGCCTCGATCTCCGCCAGGCGCGCTGCCACACCGCGCATCAGGCCGGGCAACCAAGATGATAGCAGGTCACTTCGCCCCGCTTGCGCTTATCGATCGCATGGCCCTTCTTGCGTAGCCCCGTGAGCGCCGCCCGTGTTGTATGCGGCAGCCAACTGGTGGCACCGGTCAGTTCATCCAGGGTCGCGCCGCTGTCCCGGCGCAGCATCTCCACAACCAATGCTGTCTTGGTGTGAGCGCCTGGAGATCCCAGGTGTTGATTGCCGCTGAGAAGTGACCCAGGGAGGGCACAAATTTCCACTGAGAAAT
>CBIHNV010000028.1:0-40422 GCA_966211835.1 uncultured Sphingobium sp. | reverse complement strand
CAGCCAACGCCGCGCGACCCGCATAACCCTCCATGCAGGTCGCCACGATCTGGGCAAAACTCAAGCCGCTGATGCGCTTGGCCGTGTTGATCGCAGGGTCGGGAAGTGCAGCAGCAATCTGCGGGTCGGTCTCGATCAAGAATTTGAGACGATCCGCGATTCCCGTCGCATAGTCCTCAACGGACACCGTATATTGCGAGCGGTCCAGCTTGGCCTGAATACCCATATCACCTCTCGATTTTATCTCATTGCAGACAATGATTATGTTGCCTGAAACATTTATCTTCGGATCGCCTTGCCGCAAACTTTTCGCTTTCGATTTGGCAATCGAGATGATCCAAAATGCAGCAAGTCAGCCGCGCGAATTCATTGTCCGCTTCTGCTTCATGCTTAAATTTCTTCTTCCGCAGCGAGCGAGCTCGGCCGCAAAAGCATGAAGAGAATATTTGGCAATCACCAAGTTTTGTCAATGGCGATTTTTAAGACATGCCGGTTTGGCGCGCGCAGGCAGGGGCAAGGCGTTGAAAACCCCGCCTGACCTTCCTGCTCATACCGCGGTGTCCCGTCGGCTTATGTGTTTTGGGACCCGATCAGTTCGGAAGGCAGATCCGCTATTTCCGCCGACGTGATCGTCTTCGCCAGATCAACCAAACTCCTGATCGCAATATTCTTCACGCTGGGCATGCAAGAGGCCCACGGCCGGTTATAGCCTGAAAACATGGTCATGCCATCGACCGCACCGTAGATGAATATGGCAACCGCCGCGGCGTCGTCATGACTTAATGCCGGGTTTAGTTGCTCAACCATTCCGGTGATCATGCGGTGAACATGGCGATGCAGCGCTTCCAGCCGGTCAGCTACGACTTGATTGTGGTTCGCCATGGCCCAGAGCTCAGTGAACAGATGCGCTGTCTGCTTCGTGCTGACATCATCCAGGACATGCGCGATAAGCTGGGCGAGCCGGTCCTCGGCTGGGGAATCAGGCTGTTCCATCGCCCATTTGATCTGCTGTTCACCGGCAAGCAGGATCTCGTCCAGCAGAACCTCGACCAGCATTTCCTTGCGGGGGAAGTGGTGGTTCACATGTCCCACCTTCAAACCGCATTGCGTGGCAATGCGCTGAAGCGTAAAGGCGCCCGCGCCTTCTTCCACCAACACATGCAACGCAGCCTTGAGGATCGCGTCAACCGTCTCGGCTCCGCGCGAATAGACGCCAGGCTTCCGGCGCCTGGCTGCTTTCAGGTCATCGTTCATTGGTCGCCTATATCCGGCGCTAAATAGCGGTCAGCAAGCGAAATTGACGCGACGCGAAGCGGAAACGTCATCACGCAATTTCGAAAAAGCGAGCGATCAAGGTGCTCCTCGGCAATTCAGCTGTGTTTCTCGAGCCCACTTTTCTCGCAGCCACCCCAGACCCGAATTTTCTTGATTGACAAAACCTTGTCAATCTCCAAGTATTTGCAAGCAGTCCAGCATGGCAGCATGTCCTTGGACAAGGATTGACAGCCGGGCCCAGAATTTTTGGGCAATTTTCGGAATTTGAGGGAGCCTCCAAAGTCGTCAAATCCCTCTGTAAAAGAGAAGAATCAGACCAGGCGCGATCAATCTAAGTAAGCTCATATGTTCATTCGTATCGGATGGGCTTGTTTTTATTACGATATAAGAACTATTCGCGCACCCATCATAATGACAGAAAATAATAATCAATAGAGGGGAAGAACCATGACTATGCGGCATTTGACTTTAATCCGGACGCTGATGGGAACAGCCGTTCTCGTCGGTTGCGCTGGAACGGCCTTTTCCCAGACATCGGCGCGACAGGATGAGCCTGCTTCGACCGCCTCGGCCAGCGGATCGGGCCTTTCGGAAATCATCGTTACAGCACGCAGGCGCGAAGAACGCCTACAGAATGTCCCGATCTCCGCGACCGCGTTCGACGCCAACTCACTGACGCAACGTAACATCTCAAATACGCAGGACCTGCTGGGACAAGTACCCTCGCTCGTGGTCGGCGGATCGGGACAGCAGCGCAACACCGAAAATATTACGATCCGGGGCCAAGGCGCGACCTTCAACGCGGCGCCGGGCGTGGTCCTGTATTCGGCCGAAGTCCCGCTCATCGCGGATCAGCGCAACAACGCCCAGAATGGCGGCGGCTTCAACTATTACGACCTCGCCAGCCTGCAGGTCCTGCGCGGGCCACAAGGCACGCTGTTTGGCCGGAACACAACTGGCGGCGCGGTTCTGTTCGAACCGCAGCGTCCAACCGACCGACTCGAAGGCTATGGCCAAATCCAATATGGCAATTATGATTCGGTCGAGGTGCGCGGCGCGCTAAACTTGCCGATTGTCGAAGATACGCTCCTGCTGCGTGTCGCCGGCATCTACCAGAAGCGCGACGGTTTCACGCACGAAATCACCACGGACACGGACCTGGATAATCGTAATCGCTATTCCTTCCGTGCAGGTTTGACCTGGCGCATGGCGCCCGGTATCGAGAATTATCTCCTCGCGACCGTGGGCCGCGTTCAGGAACATGGCACGGGAACGGTGCTTAATGCCGTCCCGGACGGCGTTGATCCTCAAACGGGGCTGCCATTCAGCACCTATCTCCAGCAACAGATTGGTCGCGGTATCCGGTCGGTCGCGCTCAGCCCGTTGCTTTGGAGCGAACGGACGCGCTATTTTTCCATCACCGACATCTTCTCGGCAGAACTTACAGATACTTTGACCTTCCGTAACATCGCCAATTATCAGCATCTGAAGAACAGCGCGCCCTTCGATGGCGATGGCTATCCTGACGATCACAGGCCGCCATCCACACAAGGCGGTACTTTGATCGGGGGGGACGAGATCGATCCCGGTAGACTCCCCAGCTACAACTACTACACCGATGCTCGGCAATATTCTTTTGAACCCCAGTTTCAGGGCAAGCTCGCGGGGGAAGCGCTCAACTTCACCGTGGGCGCCTATTATGAGAGCGTGAAGCCGCTGGGCGCGCAGTTGGTTTCAGCTTTCAATCCGACCCGTCGCGGCCAGAGGACGATCAGCCAAGCCCTGTATGCGCAAGGAACCCTATCCTTCGGCAGCTTGTCAGAAAGCCTCGATGGACTGCGGCTGACCGCGGGCTACCGCTATACATGGGACAAGCTGACGGCCTTCTCGAACTTTGGGTTGCCCGATGCGCCCGTCACGAGGTCCAGTGCCAAGTTCAAGGCGCCGAACTGGACAGTCGGCCTTGATTATAATGTGAACCAGAATGTCCTGCTCTACGCAAAGGTCAGCCGGGGATACAAGACGGGTGGTGTCGGCACTTCGACCCCTGCACCTGATCTTCGTTCCTTCCAGCCGGAATTCGTAACCGCTTACGAGGGCGGCATAAAAGCCGACTGGCATGTTGGCAGCATTCCGATCCGCACGAACATCAACTATTATTACACAAGCTATAAGGATTTGCAGAGGACCGGGGGAACCGCCTATTTCTACAATGGGCAGCAGGTCTTTGGCGCGCAAACCAGCAACGCGGGCAAGGCGCACATCCAGGGGGTGGAGTTCGAGGGCGAGGTGCGGCCCACACGCTGGCTCACGCTGTCGGGCACCTATTCCCACACCGCTGCAAAATATGATGAATATACCGCGCCATCCTTGTTTCCCGCCGGCATTCCTGCCTTTGGCCTGCCGCCCGGCTTCGATTGCGGCGTGGGTGTTCCGTTCAATGGCGCAACGGGTCAGTGCGTCCTGACCAACATCCCTTTTCAGTTCACGCCGAAAAACCAGTTCAGCATCACCGGCAGAGTCGATTTGCCGCTTGATGAATCGATTGGGAAGGTCAGCATTTCGGCAACCTATTCCTACATCGATGCTCAATATACCTCACCGTCCAAGGCGCCCATTGACGAGCCGTTCGCCTATATCGGCGGCAACTGTCCCCGCATGAATAGCGGAACCTATGCCGGGTCGGTCCGGTGCGGGCCGGGAGATGGCTATGGCTTGCTGGGACTGAACATACAGTGGCAAAATGTCGCTGGATCGAACTTCGATCTTGGCGCTTTCGCCACGAACCTGACCAATGAGAAATATATCATCAGCAGCCAGGGTGTATCCTATCAGAACGGCTTCAACTCCTACATTTATGGCGAGCCCAGAATGTACGGCATGTCGCTTCGGTATCACTTCGGCACCTGAGCAAGCGCAGCGCAATCGCCTTCCAAACAGGCGATTGCGCTTACCTTCCCCGTCGGTCCGCAGGCATCTGGGTAGGATATGTATCAGTCGCTACTGCTACATGTCGCATCGAGCATGGATTTGTGAAGAGAGTTCCGGTCTTACCGCTTTGGATAAGTGGATGGACGTTAAAGAGGTCCAAGCAATGGCACACACGAAATTTCACCTAGGCTACTTCACCAAGTTTGGAGCTACTTCATGGCCAGGCGACGGGAAGGAGTTCGGCTCGCGATGGACGGACGGGACTTATCATAAAGATTTGGCCAAGATGCTGGAAGCGGCGAAGTTCGACTTTGTATTCTTCGAAGACAGCCTGATCGTTGGTGATCGATACGCCAACTCAATGGAACTCGATCTCAAGAATGCGACGCTCTCGCCCAAGCTCGACCCTATGCCGCTCCTGCCGTTGATGGCGCAGGAAACGTCGCACATCGGCCTCATTGCGACTGCTTCGACCACCTTTTATCCGCCCTATCTGCTGGCCAGGCTGCTTTCCACCATCGACTCCCTCACTAACGGCCGTGCAGGCTGGAACATGGTGACGTCAAGCGAGCGGAACGCGGCCATGAACTTTGGCATGGACAAGTTGCTTCCCCCGAATGAGCGGTACGATATCGCCGACGAGTTCGTCGAACTTGTCAAAAAGCTGTGGGATTCCTGGGAGGAAGGCGCTCTGGTCGCGGACACTGAAGCTGGTGTCTATGTCGATCACACCAAGGTGCACACCGTAAATTTTGAGGGCAAGCATTTCCGCTCACGTGGTCCATTGAACACGCTGCGGTCGCCGCAGGGCTATCCGGTTCTGGCGCAGGCAGGCGCATCCGAGCGCGGCCGCCAATTCTCGTCCAAGAATGCCGAGGTTGTGCTGGGCATGATGACCGGCGGCATTCCGGGCATGAAAGCCTATCGCCAGGACATTCGGGATCGTGCCGAAGCGCAGGGCCGCAATCCCGACGACATCAAGGTCTTCTTCCTGACGCCGGTGGAAATCTTCCCCGAAGGCGGCGGGCGGCCCGAAATGACCGAGGCCGAAAAGCAGGCTTCATTCGAGCATAATATCGTCATGGCTTCGTCGTCGCTCGACGTCGACTTCTCGCTCTACGACGTGGACGCACCCGTGCCGCAGGACATCGTGGCAGGCGGCCACACCAGCGCCCTTGAGTTCATGAAGAAGGCCGGTCGTGAAGAGGGAAAATCCCTTCGCGACCTGTTCTCCGCCGGCAAGGGCGCGAGCGGCATGGACTTTAGCGGCACCGTCGAGCAAGTCGCCGAAAAGATGATGGCAGTTATGGACGAAGTGGGCGGAGACGGTTTCCTGATCGAAGGATCAGGCTATAATCGCCAGCTTCCTGATTTGGTCAACGGTGTCATTCCGGCGCTGCAAAAAGCGGGCGCGGTCCGCACCGAATATCGCGGCACCACCTTGCGTGATATCTTGCGCGAGTTCTGACCAAGGCCGTGCGGCCACACCATGGAAGAAGCCAGGCCACAGATGGCACGCGGCGCTCAGCTTTATGTCGGATTATCAGCTCTCGCAGCGTCGGTTTTGGGCGCTGGTTGGTACCGACCGGAATATGGTCCGGCGAGAACGTCCGCTTGACCATTTCACGAGCCGCGAGAAGATGCACGAGATCGCGGCCCGGCGGCGCCGGTTCGTCTACCAGCGCGTCGGCGTCATGCTGGAGTGCAAGGGGCACATGAAGCTGTAATGGCTGAACTCTGAAGAGGGCTTGTGCATGAGGCGGCGGCGCCGTGGCAGGCGGAAAATATAGTGATAGAATTCGATCATGTAATCAATGGGTGTCCTGTGAACATCTTTAATAAGACGGAACTGAGATAACCATAAATCTCGTTGCGGACCTATATACCCAAATGCCTATAGTAGAACGGTCCGGCGACTGTGTGAACTGAAGGATCTAAGATGGCGGATTTACGACTTGCGGGCAGAACCGCAATTGTTACTGGCGGAGGCGATGGCATCGGTCTCGGCATTGTAAAGCGCTTCGCACGTGCAGGCGCTGCGGTTATGATCGCGGAGTATAACGAGGACAGGGGTGAGATTGCAGCTGAAGCCGTTCGTAGCGAGGGTGGCCAAGCTCAGTTTATTCGGACCGACGTCACCGACCGTAGCCACATGGAAGCAGCTATCGATGCCACCGTAAATCAATTCGGCAGCATCGATATTCTCGTCAACAATGCTTATAGCGGCGGAACATTTTCGCGCGCTGAAGCTATGGGTGACGAACATTTTCACCAGTCTTTCGCAATCAACGTCTTCGGCCCAAAATGGGCTATGGACAGAGCGCTTCCGCACATGAAGGCAAATGGCTGGGGGCGGATCATCAACATCTGCTCATTGAACGGCGTCAATGCACATGTCGGGACCGTCGATTACAATGCTGGCAAGGAGGCATTGCGAACGCTTACCCGAACTGTCGCGCGGGAATGGGCGATGCTGGGCATTTGCGCCAACATCATCTGCCCCGCCGCAGCATCTGCCTCCTTCCGCGAGTTCGAGAGATTACAACCTAGCGCAGCGTCGTCAGCATCTGCAGAAAATCCCATGGGCCGGATGGGTGATCCGGAAGCCGACATCGGCGGTGTTGCCTTGTTCCTTGCGAGTGAAGACGCACGTTATCTCACAGGAAACACTCTGTTTGCCGACGGTGGGGCGCACATAAACGGGGTAGCCTGGGCACCAGAGCTGCCCCATCTCTCAAGCGAGAACTGAACGGGTCAGGTAGATCGACCGCTACAGCGTGCGATCCCTCAGCGCTATTTGAATTGAGGAAAACGTATGAAGAAGGTCGCAATTGTGACAGGCGCTACCCGTGGAATTGGCAAGGTCACAGCCATGACGCTTGCTGCGCACGGGTTCGCTGTCGTTGTCATGGGCCGAACGCAATATGCCGGCGGCGGGTCAGTTGGGGACGGTGAGCCAGTCCCTGGCAGTATTGACGAGACTGTTGCCGCTATCGACGGTATAGGGGGCACGGCACTGGGTGTCAGGTTTGACCTGCTCGACCGAACGTCGATCGACGCGGCGCTGGACGCAGCGATGGCACACTTTGGGCGCATCGACGTCCTCGTCAATAACGCCATCTATCAAGGTCCGGGCACGATGGACCGGATTGCCGATTTCACAATGCAACAGGCGGAGGATAACTTTGCTGGTAGCCTTATAAATCAGATTTATATAAGTCGCGAAGCGATCACCTTAATGCCGCCCGGCGGCGGGCGTGTGATTTTTGTCTCCAGTGGCGCGGCCGTAGCCGCCCCGACGCCCGGCGAGGGATTACTTTACAGCGCCGCAAAGGCGGCACTGAATCGAGTTCCCGCATTCATCAATCTCGAATATGCGAGTGAGGGAATTCTCGCCTTTCTCGTGGAACCGCAGTTCACACTTACCGACAGTATGCAAGCTCGCTGGGGAGATGACGCGGTTCAGGTCATCGGCGGTGGTCACCCCCCGCGCCGCCCGGAGGAGACCGCCAACACGATTGCTTGGCTAAGCACGAGCCCAAATGCCGCCAGATTTGCTAACGGCGAGATGCTTAACGCCCCGGATTTCTTCGCAATTCACGGAATTTCCGATGGCGACAGCGTCTGAGCGAGTGAACATCGCCGGGGGCGACTAGGTAAGGTAGGGCAGCCTCATCTGCGCAGTTGACTGCGGTCGATAATGATTGCCAAATTGCCGCAGCGAGGGCGCTATACGAGTTTATACGCAGATTTTTTGTAACCCGGGGCATACTCTGTGAATGGCTCGTGTGATGCAAGTGTGAAATGATCTAGATTGTAACGGTTTTGCGCCAGTCACCTATCTCATTATGCCACCTTGGCCTCAAAGGCGGGCGGGCTGATGCAACCCAGATATGAATGGCGCCGCCGGTAATTGTAGATGCTTGCATGGCCGCCGCTACGCTGCATCCTCATACTGATGTTGTCCGGTGCAGGGCCGGTCAGTTCCATTAGCGGTGTGGTAATTGGTTTGTGGCGTTTACGGCGCAATTAGAGGGTCAGCAGCGGAGGGACGCCTCTATTCTAGCAGCAGCTACTTCAAAACCCCGGCTTCAAACTAGGCGGTTGCCTACCGAGCCGCCCAGGCCCTGAAATTGAGTAAGCAGACCAACCGGAGCTGGCAGTGAAAGATTTGGAGCTAAGCGTCCATAAAGGGTCGATTTCGTCTTTGTTTGCGATCCATGCCCCCATCTGGACGGGTGGCACATCTTCCCGTGACCCCTCATTGACCAAACGCCGGGCACAATATCTTCCGCTCATCCTTTAGCCGATCCAAATAGTCACTCCACCATTGCGCCATTTCGACGCGTTCATTCCAAAAGGCCCCTCGAGCATAAGCCGCCCGAACGGAATCGCGGTCTTTATGCGCCAATGCCCGCTCGATCGCATCCGGATGCCACTTCCCGCACTCATTCAAGAAAGTGGATGCCATGGAACGGAAGCCATGCGCCGTCATCTCGTCGCCTGAATAACCCAGCCGCCGCAGGCCGGCATTTACGGTATTCTCGGACATTGGGTTTGCCGCGCTTCTGATCGAAGGAAAAACATACCTCCCCTCCCCGGTGAGATTTCTGATCTCAGCTAAGATCGCCAATGCCTGCCGAGACAGAGGCACTTGATGTTCAACCCGTCCCTTCATCTTTGCCGGCGGAATCCGCCATACGGACTTCACCACGTCGATCTCTGCCCATTCCGCTTTCCGGAGTTCCCCCGGCCGAACGAACAGGTGCGCCGACAATTGCAGGGCCCAGCGCGTCAGCGGCTGACCCTCATATCCATCTATGGCACGTAGCATCTCGCCCGCCCGTTTGGGATCAAGGATCGCGGCGTGATGCTTGACCTTCGGTATGGTCAACGCACCACGAAGATCGCGCGTCGGATCTCCAGCCGCCAATTGAGATGCCACTGCGTAACGAAATACCTGCCCGATGAAATTCAGCGCGCGTTTCGCGCTCTCATGCCGCCCCTTCTTTTCGATTGGCCGGAGGGCCAGCAGTACCTCCATCGGCTGGATCTCGGAGACGGGCCGCTTCCCCAGCACAGGAAAGACGAGCTTGATGAACCAGCGCCTTTTCTTGATGGTAGCTTCCGCGAGCCCCTCGCGCTCCTGCTTTTCCAGAAGCATTTCGGCCACCTTGGAAAAGCTGTTCTCAGCGCTGATCCTAGCGGCCGCCTTCGCCTTCTGTTTTTCGAGAGCGGGGTCCAAGCCAGCAGCATGCACCTCCCGCGCTTCGTCCCGCAATATACGGGCTCTCTTGAGACACATCCGGATAGGCGCCAAGGGAGAGTAGCTTTTCGACCTTCTTGAACCGCCCTTGGGCATCAAGCCCATCGATCCGAAATTTTAATCTCCAGAGCCGACTGCCATTCGGGCTGATTAGGAGAAAGAGCCCTCGCTCGTCAGCGACCTTATAAGGCTTGTCCTGGGGCTTCAGCCCCCGGATTCTCGCGTCTGAAAGCGCCATCCGTCGACCATCCCATCTGCCTCGTCCGCTTCCTGGGGGTATCGCGTTTCACGCTTTAGCCTCATACCACTTCCCGATACCCCCAATGGGGAACGGACAGGCATGGACGGCGACAAACGCACCTAACCAGAAAGAGTGAATTTTTAGCAGATTTCCGCCGTTTTTTCAACCTGAAGTGGATGCTGGCGGAGGGGGTAATGGTGCCGCTTACGTGACTCGAACACGTGACCCCATCATTACGAATGATGTGCTCTACCAACTGAGCTAAAGCGGCGCTGGGTGGGCCAGATAACAGCGGTTGATGCGCAGGACAAGCGGGCATTGCATCTTCGCGCATCATCTTTGCGGGCATGCCGCTTGCCGCCTCCCTCATCGGCCGCAGCCTTCTTCACGGCATGTTTACCATCCCATGGCAGTGTCGAGTCTCGGATAAGCTTTTCTTCTGGGTTAGGACCGGCCGGATGGACACTCTGCGGGGGCAGGAAATCTCCAGTGATCAGGATGATTTCGACTATGCCGATAATGGCGCGATCGAGCCGCCCAGCGAAGTGGGGACGGACGAGCGGCGCATGCAGGTGCGCGCTTATAATTATTGGGCGTCGCTGCTTGGCGATCGCGCGCTGCCATCGATCGAAGACTTGTCGCCTGATCAGTTGGAGGATTTCGGCCCCAACAGCGTCCTTCTGGACTTCAGCACCGGGCTCGACAATCCGGCCGTCGTCTATCTCGGCACTGCGCTGCGCCGGGAGTGCGAGGTCACCGGGTCGATCCAGTTCATCAACGATGTACCCTCACGCTCGCTGTTGTCGCGCCTGACCGACCATTATCTCCAAATCATCGCCAACGCCGCCCCGATTGGGTTCGAGGCAGGCTTCGTCAACCAGCGTGGCGCAGAGATCCTCTATCGCGGCATCCTCATGCCCTTCTCCTCGGATGGCGACACGATCGATTTCGTCTTCGGCGTCATCAGCTGGAAGGAGCTGGCGAGCCAGGCCTTCGCCGACGAGCTTGGCCGCGAAGTCGACGCCGCCCTCCGCAGCAGCAGCAGCGCCGCTCCCCTTGCGGTTACCCCGATCTGGGCGGATGGCCCAGCGGCGGGCGAAGATGACGACACGCTCGACCTGTCTGGCATGGAAAGCCCGGCGCAGGACGCCCCGCTTGCCGACTGGCTTGCCCTAGCCCGTGACGGCGCGGAGCAGGCCCGCACCAGCGAAGCCCGCACCCACAGCGCCCTCTATCGCGCCATCGGCCTAGCCTATGACTTCGCCCTGATGAGCGAAGCCTCGCCCGAAGACTATGCAGAGATGCTGGCCGACGCCGGGATCAAGCCCCAGGCGCGCAGCCCGCTCACCGCCGTGGTCAAGCTGGTCTTCGGCTCCACCTATGACAAGACGCGCATCACCGAATATGCGACCGCGCTTGAACATGCGAAGAGCGCCGGGCTCGGCATCGGCACCCTTGGCGACTATCTTGGCGCATATCCCGGCGGTCTAAAGGCGCTGATCCGCGACGAGCGCGCCCAACGCCGCGCCGCCCTGCCGCCGCGCACGGACCCGCGCCAGACCGCCCGCGCCGCCATGAAGACCGCCGCGCCCCTCGATCCGATCGCCATTCCCACGGACGAAGATGGCCTCGCCGTCGTCGTCGCCCGCCGGGAAGCGGATGGCACCCTCGCCATCGTCGGCGCCCTGCCCGATGGCACGGACCTTGGCCAGCGCGTGATCGTCGCCGCTGCCGCCTGACCGCCTGATCATTATATTTCGGACCCGAGTAACTTTATTCCATTCTCCAATTGAGCCTCCCCGGGTGCTGGCGCATAACAGCCGGAGCGGGGAGTCGTATGGCAACGTTCCGGCGTCATCTCCGTTCTGGCAAAGCGGCACATAGCCGCAGCGGGAAGAGGGTTACGCATGGCGGCACTGTCCGAGCCGAAGTCTGGCCAAGTTGACGCATCAATCCACAAGGCGCTTGAGGCCGCGCTCGAACGCGGCGCGCTCCCGGGCGAAAGCGACGATTTCGATCATGACGCGGCAACCGCCGCCGCCACTTTCCTCGCTCGCACCGCCGACGTCCGCAAATCGGGCCAGCTTGCCATCGCCATCGAAACGCTCGGCGAAGGGGCGACCGGCCGCTACATGCGCATCGCCATCGTCAACGACGACATGCCCTTCCTGGTGGACTCGATCGCCAACGCGCTTGCCGCGCATGACATCACCATCTACCGGTTGCTGCATCCCGTCCTGTCGGTCGATCGCACGGCAGGCAGCAAGCTTTCCGCCATTCTCGACGACGAAGCCCCCGGCGCTCGCCGCGAATCCATGATCTATATCGAAGCGGACCGCGCCGATGCGAAGGGCCGCCGCGCGCTGGAAAAGGCGCTGCGCGAAACCCTCGCCGATGTCCGCATCGCCGTCGCCGACTGGCCCCGCATGCGTGAAGCGATGAGCCGGGACGCGGACGCCATTCCCGATGGCGAAGGCGCAGCGCTGCTCCGCTGGTTCCTCGCCCGTCATTTCACCCAGGTGGGGCATGAGCGCCGTCACCGTGACGGCCGCGGGGAAGACCCGCTTGGCATCTGCGCATTGGACGACACGCCCCTGCTGTCGCCAGCCTCACTCGAAGCCGCCTTCACCTGGTTCGAGGAAGGTCGGCGCAACCCGCTGATCATCAAATCCAACATCCTGTCCCGCGTGCACCGCGCCGTGCTGCTCGACCTCATCATCGTGCCCGTGCGTGAGGGCAAGCAGGTCACGGCCCTTTCCATCCATGCGGGCATGTGGACCAGCGCTGCCCTGTCGGCCAGCCCGGACAAGGTGCCCCTGCTGCGCTCAGCCTTGTCGGCGCTGATGGACAAGTTCGGCTTCGATCCGGCGGGCCATGCGGGCAAGGTGCTGGTCCACGCGCTCACCGCCCTGCCGCACGACATATTGATCGGCTTCGATCATGAGACGCTCGAACGGCTGGCGCTCACCTTCATGTCGCTGACCGACCGGCCGCGTCCCAAGCTGGCGCTCGGTACCAGCGCGCTGGCCCGACATCTCTACGCCTTTGCCTGGCTGCCGCGCGATGAACTAAGCACCGCCCGCCGCCTCGCGGTGCAGGACATGCTCTCCCAAGCCGCCAATGCGCCGGTGCTCAGCTGGTCCATCGCGCTTGAGGAAAGCGGCCTCGCCCTGCTGCGCATCACGCTCGACCTGCGCGATGGTGGCGTCGTGCCCGACGAAGCACCGCTCGACCGCCAATTGAAGCAAATGGTGCGCGGCTGGGTCCCGGCGGTAGAAGAGGCGCTCACCGAAACGGAGGAGCCCGGCCGCGCCGCCGCGCTCGCCCAACGCTATGCGCCCGGATTCCCCATGGCTTATCGCAATGGCGCTGGCCCGTTGGAAGCGGCGATCGACATCCGCCTGCTCCACGGCCTCGGTGGCCCCGGCGACAAGTCGATCCGCATCTACCGCAATGGCGAGGACACGCCCGAACAGCTGCGACTGAAGCTCTACAGCCACGATGTCATCGCCCTATCGGAAGTCGTCCCGGCATTCGAGAATTTCGGCTTCCGCGTGATCGACGAAATGACAACAGCGGTCGATGGCGGCGCGCAGGGCCATGTCCAACGCTTCGTTCTGGAGCTACCGCCGGGCGGCAGCGGTGAAGCGGTCGTCGCGCGCGCCTCGGTCGTCACCGAGGCCATCGCCCAGGTCCTGGAAGGCCGCGCCGAAAATGATCGCTTCAACGAACTGATCGTGACGGCGGGCCTCGCCCCCCACGCCGTCGTGCTGTTCCGCGCGCTGTTCCGCTACCTCCGCCAGACCGGCATGGCCTATGGTATGGCAACCTTCGCCGAAACACTGCGGCGCGAACAGGACATCGCCCGCCAGCTCGTCACCCTGTTTGAAGCGCTGCATGATCCGGCCATAAAGGACGGCCCCGCCCGCGCGGAACAGGCGCAGGCCGCGATCACCGCTGGCCTCGAGAAGGTCACCGCCATTGACGAGGACCGGGTGCTGCGCCTGTTGCGCGCCGTCATCACCGCCACGCTGCGCACCAATTTCTTCAGCAACGCCGCCGCCGAAGCCCTCGCCTTCAAGCTCGACAGCGCGCAGGTGCCGGGCCTCCCCGCTCCGCTCCCCTGGCGCGAAATCTGGGTCTATTCCCCGCGCGTCGAGGGCATTCACCTTCGCGCCGGGCCGATCGCGCGTGGCGGCCTGCGCTGGTCGGACCGCCGTGACGACTTCCGCACCGAAATCCTCGGCCTGATGAAAGCGCAGCGGGTGAAGAACGCCGTCATCGTCCCGACCGGCGCAAAGGGCGGCTTCTACCCCAAGCAGCTCCCCAGCCCCCAAGTCGATCGCGATGCCTGGCTCGCCGAAGGCACCGAAAGCTACCGCATCTTCATCCGCGCGCTGCTCTCCGTCACCGACAATATCGTCAAGGGCAAGGTGCGCCACCCCGCCCAGGTCGTCATCCATGACGGCGACGACCCCTACTTCGTCGTCGCGGCGGACAAGGGCACGGCAACCTTCAGCGACGTCGCCAACGCCATTGCGCTGGACCACAATTTCTGGCTGGGCGATGCTTTCGCCAGCGGCGGGTCGCACGGCTATGATCACAAGGCGATGGGCATCACTGCGCGCGGGGCCTGGATCAGCGTGCGGCGGCACTTTGCCGAAATGGGCATCGACGTACAGAGCGAGCCCGTCAGCGTCGTCGGCTGTGGCGACATGTCGGGCGACGTGTTCGGCAACGGCATGCTGCTGTCCAAATCGATCCGCCTGCTCGCCGCCTTCGACCATCGCCACATCTTCCTCGACCCCGATCCCGATCCGGCAAAAAGCTGGGAGGAACGCAACCGCCTGTTCCAGCTGCCCCGGTCGAGCTGGGACGATTATGACAAGTCGCTCATCTCCAAGGGCGGCGGCGTCTTCCCGCGCAGCTTGAAAAGCATCGCCCTCACGCCTCAGGTTCAGGCGATCCTGGGCGTGACCGAAACGGAAATGGAGCCCACCGCGCTGATCGGCGCGATCCTCAAAAGCCCTGCCGACCTGCTGTGGTTCGGCGGCATCGGCACCTATGTGAAGGCCGCTGCCCAAAGCCATGGCGAAGTTGGCGATCCCGCCAATGACCGCCTGCGCGTCAATGCTGAGGATTTGCGGGTCAAGGTCGTCGGGGAAGGCGCGAATCTCGGTGTCACCCAGGCGGCACGCATCGCCTTCTCGCTGCGCGCCGGGCGCATCAACACCGACTTCATCGACAATTCGGCGGGTGTCGATTGCTCGGATAATGAAGTGAATATCAAGATCGCGCTGAACAAGGAGATGGCCGAGGGCCGCCTGACCTTCGAGGCGCGCAACAAGCTGCTCGAAAGCATGACCGACGCCGTCGCCGACATCGTGCTGGAGGATAACCGGCTTCAGGTGCTCGGCCTCTCGATCGCCGAAAGCGGCGGCGCGGGCGACCTCGCCAGCTATGTCCGGCTCATCGAAACCTTTGAGGAAGGCGGCCGTCTTGACCGACAGGTCGAGGGTCTAGCCGCCAATGATGTGCTGCTCCGGCGCGGGCAGGATGGCCTTGGCCTCACCCGCCCCGAGCTCGCCGTCCTTCTCTCCACCGCCAAGCTCGCACTTCAGGACTCGATCGAACAGGGGCAGCTCGCGCTCGACCCCAGCATGGGACCTGAACTCGCCGCCGCCTTCCCTCCTGCCATGCAGAAGAAGGAAGCGGACGCGATCGCCGCGCATACGCTGGCCAGGGAAATCGTCGCGACCAAGGTCGCCAACCGCATCGTCAACCGGCTCGGCCTGATCCATCCCTTCGAACTTGCCGAAGAGGAAGGCTGTTCGCTCGCCGACCTCGCCAGCGCCTTCCTGATTGCAGAGCGTCTTTATGACATCGGCACGCTCTGGGCCCACATCGACGCCACCGCCATGTCGGAAAGCGCCCGCCTCGCCCTATTCGCGGACGTCGCCATCGGCGTCCGCACGCAGATCGCCGACATCTTGCGCAGCCTGCCCGCAGGCACATTGCCGGGCGCGGGCCATGCGCTGCTCGCCAAAGGCGTCGAAAAGCTCGCGCATAATGTGGACGACCTCCTCACCAGCGAGGCCTTACGCCGCACCAACGCCGTCATCGACCGCCTGGCGTCCCTCGGCGCGCCAGAGGACCTCGTGCGCCGCACCGCCGGTCTCTTCAAGCTCGATGGCGCGGTCGGCATCGCCGCGCTGGCCGGGCAGCTGAAGGTAGATGAAGTCGCCCTCACCCGTGCCTTCACCCATCTGGGCGAAGCCGTCGGCATCGACTGGGTCCAATCGACCGCCGCCCGAATGGCGCCCAGCGATCCGTGGGAAAGGCTGCTCATCTCCGGAGTCGCGCGCGACATGCAGCAGGTCCGGCTCGACTTCCTCGAACAGGGCGGCAAGAGCGACGGCAAGGACATCATCGCCCATGTCGATACATGGCTCGCCCAAAAACAGCCCCGCATCACCCAATTCCGAGCCCTCGTCCAACGCGCCAAAGCCGCCGCCGCGCCCAACGTTGCGATGCTCGCCGAGATAGCTGGTCAGGCAAGGGGACTGTTGGGGCGGTAACTCCCAAGCCACCTTCGCCAGGACCATCCCTCACCCCCTTACCCGTCGTCCCAGCGAAAGCTGGGATCTCGTGCCTCGCCACGCACCCTCGAGCTTCGTGCTTTGAATCGGCTCCACCCCTTTAATGCCGTTCGCCCTGAGCCTGTCGAAGGGTTCTACTTTTTTTAGGAAGAGGAGGGCTTCGACAAGCTCAGCCCGAACGGGGGTGGGTGATTCAGATCAAAGGCCCGATGCCCCATCCCGCCCCAACCCATACACTTTAATACAATTTCCCCCACCTCCCCGTTTGCAATTGCGAGTCGTTCGCGTTATCCGGTCCACCTCATCATCAGGACCGATCCGCCGCATGCACGCCCCCGTTCACCTCCAGCAGCAGAAGAAAAAGAAGAAGACCTTCTGGCTGAAGCAGCTCCACAGCTGGCACTGGATCAGTTCGGCGATCAGCCTGATCGGCCTCCTGCTCTTCGCCTTCACCGGCGTCACCCTCAACCACGCCGCCGACGTTGAAGGTTCGCCGCAGACGGTTGAGAAGTCAGCGACCCTCCCCGCGCCCCTGCTGAAACAGGTCGCGCCTGACGATGGGACCGATGCCAAAAAGCCACTCCCCGCGCCCGTCGCCGCTTGGGTCGAAAAGGAAATCGGCTCCCGCGCATCAGGCGATGCGGAATGGTCCGCTGACGAAATCTATCTCGCCCTTCCCCGCCCCGGCGGAGACGGCTGGGTCTCGATCGACCGGCAAAGCGGCGCGGTGACCAGCGAAAGCACCAGCCGTGGCTGGATCAGCTATCTGAACGACCTCCACAAGGGCCGCAACACCGGCACCGTCTGGACATGGTTCATCGACATTTTCGCTGTCGCTTGTTTCGTCTTCGCAATGACCGGCCTCCTCCTCCTCCAACTCCACGCCGCCAAGCGCCCCAGCACCTGGCCATTGGTCGGAGCAGGCCTCATCATCCCAACGCTTTTAATTATTCTCTTCCTTCATTAATTCAGGGGACCAGCAGCACATGCAAAGCCGCTACAAACTCATCCTCGGCAGCAGCGCCGCCTTCGGCGCCGCCGCTTGTCCCGCCGCTGCGCAGACGCTAAACGTCAACGTCGCCATCCCGCGCCTCTCCGTCGCCGAATATCACCGCCCCTACGTCGCGATCTGGCTGGAGAAAGAAGGCGCCGCCCCCCGCACCCTGTCGGTCTGGTATAACGTCGACAAGGCAAAGGGCGAGGGCACCAAATGGCTGCGCGACATCCGCCAATGGTGGCGCGTCTCCGGCCGCTCGCTGAAAGTACCGGCAGACGGCATCACCGGCGCCACCCGCGCCCCCGGCGATCAAAAGGTCGCTTTCACCGCAGGCAAAGGGCCGCTCGGCCAACTCTCACCCGGCAACTACACGCTGGTCGTAGAGGCCGCACGCGAAGTCGGCGGCCGCGAACTGCTGCGCCTGCCCTTCAGCTGGCCAGCAAAGCCGGGCACCGTGGCCCGCGCCAAGGGCAACACTGAATTGGGGCAAGTCAGCCTCAGCGTCAGCAAATAAGGGGACTGTCATGAAAGCCAAATATCTGATCGCAGCAGCCGTCGCCGCGCTGATGACCACCGGCGCCGCCCAGGCTCACCGCCAGTGGATGTTGCCGTCCTCCACCACCCTATCCGGCTCGGACAGCTGGGTCACGGTGGACGCGGCAGTCTCGAACGACCTCTTCTACTTCGAACATAATCCCATGCGCACCGACGCGATTGCAGTGACGCAGCCGGACGGTTCGGCAGGCAAGATCGAGAATGCCGCAACCGGCAAATACCGCTCCACGTTCGACGTCCACCTGACGCAGCCCGGCACCTATCGCGTCGCCAGCGTCTCGACCGGCATCATGGGCAGCTACACGCTGAACGGCGAGGTAAAGCGCCTGCCTCGCGGCACGACCAAGGATAAGCTGGCTGCAGCAATCCCAGCGGGAGCCACCAACGTCCAGACGGTGGAAGCCACCAACCGCAACGAGATATTCCTGACGCTGGGCGCCCCTACTACCACCATCTTCCAACCGACCGGCGTTGGCATCGAGCTAGTGCCGGTGACGCACCCGAACGATCTCGTGGCAGGTGAAGCGGCAAGCTTCCAGTTCCTGCTCGACGGAAAGCCTGCGGCGGACCTCAAGGTCACGGTCATTCCCGGCGGCATCCGTTATCGCGACAGCCTGGGCCAGCAGGATCTGGTCACCGGCAAGGACGGCAAAGTTTCGATCAATTGGCCGCAGCCTGGCATGTACTGGCTAAACGCCACTGTCGGCGGAAATCGCGAAGGCGGCGAAGGCGCCAAAGCGCCGTCTCCCGCTGCTCCGGCACCGCGCCGCGCATCCTACGTCACCACCCTGGAAGTGCTTGCGCCCTGACCGGCATTCGCATCGCTATCCCCAACATACCGCCTCCCCTGCCCCCATCGGGCGAGCAGGGGGGGACGGGACATATTACGGAGCTTTCCGGGCCGACCATGGGCACCAGCTGGTCGGCCCGCATTGTGGACGCTCCGCCCGGCTGTGCAAGGGCGGTTGATGATGTGCTCGCCCAAGTCATCGAGCAGATGAGCAATTGGGAAGCCAATTCCGACATCAGCTGCTTCAACGCGCTGTCCATCGGCACGTGGATGGTGCTGCCATCAGACATGATGACGGTCCTCCAAGCCGGGTTGAACATGGCACGCCTGTCTGGTGGCGCATTCGACCCTGCGATCGGACAGCTCGTCAAACGCTGGGGCTTTGGTCCATCGGGGGTGACCGGCCCCGAAATCGTGCCTGCTCATCCTGCGCCCTGGACCATGATCGAGATCGCGGAACAGAGCGCGCGCCGCCTTGCCGACATTGCGCTCGACTTCTCGGGCATAGCCAAAGGCTTCGCGGTGGATGCGGTTGCAGATGCTCTCCGCAACCTGGGTGCCAAGCACTTCCTGGTCGAGATCGGAGGAGAGCTCCGCGGAGAAGGCCTAAAGCCCGATCACCAACCCTGGTGGGTTGATGTAGAGGCACCACCTGATCTGACCGTACCCACCCTCCGCATCGCCTTGTGCGGCCTTTCTGTCGCTACGTCCGGCGATTATGTACGCTTCCGGGCAGAGGAAGGCACCCAGCTGTCACACAGCATCGACCCGGCGACGGGCAGGCCGATCGCCAATGACGTGGCCTCTGTCACCGTCCTGCACGAAAGCGCCATGCTGGCCGATGCCTGGGCGACGGCGATCACGATCTTGGGGCATGAGCGCGGCATGGCATTGGCGACGCGTCACAATGTCGCCGCACGTCTCATTCACCGCTGCCCGGACGGCGCCATGGAATATGTGACGCCTGCTTTAGCCTCTATGCTTGATTAGCCATCCGGCCGCTTCAGACGTCCGCCCATCGCCGCAAGAGGTTGTGATAGACCCCCGTCAAGCGAATCACCTGAGCATTGTCGTGGCCAAGGTCGGTAGCCAGAGCCTGTATGCTGCTGTCCAGGTCGAACATCATCTGCCGCGCGGCATCGTCTCGCACCATTGATTGCAACCAGAAAAAGCTGGCCGTCCGCCTGCCTCGCGTTACTGGCTCAACGCGATGAAGCGATGAGGACGGATATAAAACCGCATGTCCTGCGGGGAGCTTCACCTGCTGCACGCCAAAATTGGTCTCGACGGTCAATTCCCCACCGTCATAGCTTTGTGGATCTTCCAGAAAGACGGTGATCGAAAGATCGGACCGGACCCGGAAGCCCGTGCTTGCCTGCACCCGGACAGCGTTATCGACGTGCACCCCGAATGCCTGCCCGCCCTCATAGGAGTTAAACAAAGGCGGGAATATTTTCAGCGGGAGCGCAGCAGCGATGAAGAGCGGCGAGCGGCCCAACGCATCCAATATGATTTCCCCCGCCTGCTGCGCTTCGGGCGTATCCTCGGGCAGTTGCATGTTGCGTTTGGCAAGAGCCGATTGATGGCCCGACGTCACATTGCCATCGATCCACTGCGCGCTTTCGATCAGCGCCCGGACGCGCCCTACATTTGTGCCATCGAGCAAGTCGGGAATAACAGTCAGCATGGCGAAGAAACTCTATCGGGCAGCAATGCGGTCACGCGCCTTCGGTGCGCAGGACGAAGGGTATTTCGACGACGCCCCTTACCTTCACCGGCTGACCGTCGCGGATTGTTGGCTTCCACCGCCATGTCCGCACGGCATCACGCGCAGCTGAGTCCAAGCGCGAGAAGCCGCTGCTCTGCGCAATTGCAACGCTCTCAACCGAACCGTCGGTGCTCAAGGTCAAGGATAGCAGTACGGTGCCCTGCTCACGCTTGCGGCGGCTCTCGATCGGGTAGCGAGGCGGCTTTCCGGAGACCATCTGCGCGGCGAGATCACCGCCCTGCACGGTGCTTGGCGCTGTTGGAGCAGGTGGAGAGGAAACAGTCGGCGCTGGACCGATTACTGTGATCGCGGGAGCCCGAACGGGCGTAGGCTCAACTGCGGTGGCGATCGGCGCAGGCGGAACGGGGACATGCACCAGAGGCGGCGGTGCAACCACCTGGGGCGCTGAAGGTGGTGGCGGAGGTGTTTCCGCAGCCGGCGGGGGTGGGGGCGGCGTCAGGTTCACGACCGAAAGACGAGTCTCCTGCACGCGCTGGGCATGCTGCCTCATCTGTAGCAGCGCATAAATCGCAACGGCATGAACAAGAATGATTAGGAGAATAGCGGGCAGGTTGACGGCCCGGCGTTCGCCATAGCGAGGTCCTGCAACCGGTGGAGCCTCCTGTACCCTGCCGCTGGAGGAGGGACGCGCGGGCTCTGGCGGAAAAACAGCGGGTGGGACGTCATCTGCAATGAACCGTTCGGCCGCACCAAGCATGCCTATTCCCCTTTCACGGCTACTGCCTGCAGATAAAGCCCATAGCGCGAGCTCTAATGCGAATCAATCGCACGCCTCGCTTTTCTGAAGGATCAGGCGGGCGGCGACCCGAGGAGGAGTGCATCGCCACCCGCCCTCCCCCGGCGTGGGACAAACGCCGGGGGATTATGACGGTTAGAAGGTGTAGTTGAGGCTCAGCACCGCCGAACGGGTCGGAGCAGGCTGTGCCCAGCTGCCATTCACATTGTTGCGCACCGTGGTCACATACTTTTCGTTAGTGAAGTTCTGGACGTTGAGCTGCGCCGTCAGATTTTCGGTAATGGGGTAGTTCGCCATGAACCGGTGGATGGTGTAGCTCGGCACATAGTAGCCGACATAGGTCCCGGTCGTGAGCTGCGCGAGGGTAGGCTGGTTCAGCAGGAACTTGCCCTGATAGGTAATGCCATAACCAAGCTCCAGACCGAAGTCGAAGCGGTAGGTCGTGAACAGGCTTCCGGAGTGCTTGGGCGTGTTGGTCAGCGCATAGCCACGCGTGGGATCCAGGAAGGCCGTGCTATTCGCGCAGTTACCAGCGGTCGTGCTGGTCGACCCCGGGTTATCAAGACAGAAGTCGGACACGCCCTGCCGGATCTTGCTCTTCAGGTACATGTAATTGGCGGAAATCGTCCAGTTGCTGGTGATGTTTCCGGAAGCACCAAGCGAAATCCCCTCAACCCGCTGGTTACCGTCGGTCGCCTGATCGGGCAGTTGCACGTCACCCGAAACCACCTTGATCTGGTTCCGGTCATTACGGAACGCTGCGGCGGTCAGCAAAAGCTTGGCGTCGAACAGATCGGCCTTGACGCCGATCTCATAATTTTTGGTGGTCTCAGGCTTCACGTTGCAGTTTCCGCCGCCCGTACCAGTGTCCAACGCGCAGGACCCATCGACCGAAGCCTTCGAAGGCAGCTTAGAGTTTCCGTAGGCAACATAAAGGCTGGTGTTGGGCGTTGGCTTTACGACCAGACCTGCCCGGTAGGAGAAGAGATTATCGTTGACCCTGGCCGGTGCAGTAACGCCGGTCGGATCACCCAGGGTGGGCGAGCCCGCCGTTGTATTGAAGGTAACCGACCTGCTTGTGCCCTTCACCTTTTCGTAGCGGATGCCGCCGTTGAATTCGAGCCAGTCGGTGAGCTTCATAGCATCGAAAAGATAGGCAGCGTAGCTCGTCTGTTCACCCAGCGCCCGCGTTGCGCGGATGAAGTTGAACGGACCATCATATTCGTTGTTGCCATAGACGAAGCCTGCAGGCCCCTGCACCACTTCGCCAGGGTTGGAGATGCTGACGAGTGGGAAGGCGGATGCAAACGGATTTGTGCCGTCCGCTGCACGAAGGCTGTTACCCGCCAGCTGGTTATATTTTTCCCAGAGCGCTGAAGCGCCAAGGACCAGCGTATGCTCTATTCCGCCCGTCGCGAAATCGGCGCTAAGATCAATCTGATTATAGGCCGTCTCGTTGTTGATGAAGCGGGTGTTGCCACGGCCATTACCCCGGTTGGGCATGAAGAAGCCGGGCGGTACGGTCACAGTGCCGGTCGTAGGGGTGAAGGTGCATGGAGCCGGGCTGGAGGCGAAGCAGAAGTCGCCGGTGGGCTGGCTCGTGATAGTATCCTGATGAATTTTTTCGTAGCGAGTCAGATTACGGATCTTCAGGCTGTCGTTGAACGCGTGGCTGAAGATCGCCTGCAGCGACTTGGTCGTGCTGTCCTGCTTATCGATATTGGCGAAGCCGTAATAGCCTGACCGGTCAAACTCATCCAGAATGCCGCCCTGTGCCGGGTAATAACGAAGGCCATATTGCGGCATGGCGTCATCATCGAGATATTCGCCCTGCACCGTCAAGCTTGTCGGGCTGTCGATGCCAATGGTGATCGCCGGTGCGATACCCCAACGCTTATAATATTCGACATCGCGGCCGGGCACGTCGTTCTCATGATATACCGCATTGATGCGGACTGCGATCAGATCATTGAGGCGCTTGTTGGCGTCCACCGTGGCCCGATAATAATTGTCAGTGCCAATCCCGGCATTCAATATGACCTGGTCATCCGCCAGAGGGCGCTTCGTGACCAGGTTGATGGTGCCAGCCACCGAACCGCCGCCGTTCATCACGGAGTTGGCGCCATTGGTAACTTCGACCTGTTCGATGTTGTACACTTCATTGCGGTTGAGGAACGCGCCGGAGCGGACGCCATCGACGGTGACGTCATTCTTCGCATCCTGGCCGCGCAAAATGATGCGATCGCCATAGCCAAAGCCGCCTTCACCCGCACCGAATGTGATGCCGGGCACGGTCGACAAGACATCGCGCAGTGTCAGGAGATTCTGCTGCTTGATCGTTTCCTTGTTGATGACCGTGATCGTCTGCGGCGTGTCCAGCAACGGACGAACATATTTGGGCGACTCCGCGCGATCGACCTTGACCTCCGATTCGTCGATCGCAGTGTCGGTCACCGTCATGCCGCCCAGCTTCGGAGCCGGAGCGCCATCCTGCGCATGCGCGGCCGAAGCAAAGGCGATAGCGCTTACGCAACCAAGAGCCAGAAATGACGGCATCGACTTGGAACTGCTGGACATCGAACAGAAACCCCCTTCTTCATTAATCTTCGAGGAGGCAGCTATTGCGAACTGTTCGCAGAGTCAACGCTATTGAGAATAATTATTATTCGTAGGCAGATGTGCGAACAACCAGCAGCGGATGGCACTCGCCAAATTAGGAGGGTGCGGTGCGGCCAATCGTGCGAGGTCGATCTGCGCAATCAGCGCATTGAGCGGCAGACCCTCCCGCGCTGCGCAGGCGCGTAGGGCTTGCCAGAATATAGGCTCCAAACTGATCGCGGTCTGATGTCCCGCTATGGTCACGCTACGCTTGACCGGAGGCGCAAAGGGCGCCTCCGCCAAACCAAGCGCCCCCTCTTTGCCGTCCCCTTGCGCCATCAATACATGTGCTGGCCGCCGTTGATGGACATGGTGCTGCCAGTAACAAACCCCGCCTCTTCGCTGCACAGAAATGCCACGCCGCGCGCGATCTCGTCCGCCTGACCCAGCCGTCCGACGGGGATTTTCGCGACGATCTTTTCCAGGACTGGCGCAGGCACAGCAGCCACCATGTCGGTGTCGATATAGCCTGGTGCGATGGCGTTGACGGTAACGCCGAACTTGGCCCCCTCCTGCGCGAGAGCCTTGGTAAAGCCATGAATGCCGGATTTGGCAGCGGCATAGTTCACTTGGCCATATTGCCCGGCCTGGCCATTGATCGATCCAATATTGACGATCCGGCCCCAGCCTCTTTCCCGCATGCCGCCAAAGGTCGCCTTGGCCATGTTGAAGCAACCGCCAAGGTTGATGCGCATGACCTCGTTCCAGTCGTCGAAGTTCATCTTCGCGAGTACGCCATCGCGGGTGATACCCGCGTTGTTCACCACGATGTCGACAGGGCCCAATTTCTCGGCAACTGTCGCACAGCCTTCAAGACAAGCCTGATGATCGCCCACGTCCCAGCGGAAAGCGTCGATCCCCGTCCGGTCGGTGAATGCCCGCGCCTTTTCGTCATTTCCCGCATAGTTGGCGGCGACTTTGCAGCCCAGTGCCTTCAGCGCCAAGCTGATCGCCTCACCGATGCCCCTTGTTCCGCCCGTTACAATAGCAACTCTAGCCATGTCAGTTCCCCTCTCCAAGTGGACGAAACGCATCTTGGACCCATCCCGCCAGTTCACGGTCGATCAGGTCCTGGTAAAGGATCATAGCTTCTGGCGAGGCGTTCAGACAGGGCAAATGAGCGAAGGCATCGCCGCCAGCCGCCAGGAAATCTTCCCGCCCGCGCATTGCAATTTCTTCCAGAGTTTCCAGGCAATCAGCCGAAAAGCCGGGCGTTAGCACCGCAACGGATCGGATATTTCGGGAGGGCAGCTCCCGCAACGTTTCGTCGGTCGCTGGGCCCAGCCACTTCGCGCGCCCAAATCGTGATTGGAACGTCAACCTTACTTCTCTTCCCAGCGCCTTCTGAAGCAAGTCAGCGGTGACACGGCATTGATCATAATAGGGATCACCCAGCGCGCGCGTGCGCTCAGGCATGCCGTGGAAGCTGGCGAGCAACAGGTCTGGCTCGAAATCAAGTTTAGCCAGATGACGTTCGGTAGAATGGCGCAGCGCCTCGATATAGGAAGCATCAGCATAATAAGGCGGCAAGGTGCGGATCGCAGGCTGCGCGCGCAGCTGAGCAAGCGAAGCGTAACAGGCATCGAGTGCGGTAGCAGTCGTTGCCGCGCAATATTGGGGATAAAGCGGCGCCAGCAATATCCTGTCACATCCAGCGGCGATCATGCTGTTCAGCCGGTCCGATATGGACGGCGTGCCATAACGCATCGCCCAATCCACTTGGATCTCCGGCCCCGTCAGCTCTTGCAACTTGGCAGCAGTTTCACGGGTGTAAACCGCGAGCGGAGAACCTTCACCGAGCCAGACTTCGCGGTAGGCCCTCGCGGATTTGGCTGGCCGAGTGAGAAGGATAGGCCCGCGCAAAATGGGTTGCCACAACAGCTTTGGTATCTCCACAACCCGTCGGTCAGACAGAAACTCACCCAGATAGCGCCTCACGGAGGCAGCGTCCGGAGCATCTGGCGTGCCCAGGTTGATCAGAAGAACCCCGATATTTGTCATATTTGATGTCATGTCCGTGACAGAAGGGGCAATTGGCGAAAGCGTTGCCCCGTGACGGTGAAGAGAGCATTGGCGATAGCTGGCGCAACCGCAGGCGCTCCGATATCGCTGAGGCCAGCGGGGGGCGCCGTGCTGCGGATCATTTCCACGGTGATCTCGCCAATATCCTGCAGCTGGGGCAGGCCCATGCGTGACAAGATCGCGCGCGTTGGCAGACCCTTGGCGTAGGGCACCGAAGCACCCATCGCCGTGGCAAGGCCAAACAGGAGGCCGCTTTCCACCTGTTGCCGCGCTATGTCGGGATTGACCTGTTCACCGCCATCGACCGCCGCGACGATCCGGCCCACATTAAGCTTGTTTCCGTCGATGGCCGCTTCGACCATGACAGCGATATAGGCTCCATTTATCTCATGGACCGCCAAGCCCTGCCCGCTTCCTTCGATGCCGCCCTGCCATCCTCCCATCGCTCCGACAGTCGTCAAGCAGTGCGCCAGTCGCGGGTTGCCGCCCAGCATCTGAATGCGGAAGGAAAGCGCCTCCATCCGCGCGAGGTGCGCAAGTTCGTCGATGAAGCTTTCGGTGAAGAAAGCGCCGTAAAGATGCGCGTTGCTGCGCGTGAAGCCTAGCGGCAGGCCGACATCCGCCGGGAAATGATCGACCGCCCAATTGGGCAGAGCATAAGGCAGTTCCATACCCGCCACCGCGAGCCGGGTCGATGCATCGGCTGCATCGCGGCTCGCCTCATGCGGCAATTTGCGATGCGCGATCCGACCCCATGTCTGGGTCATGGCGCAAGGCGCCGCCACTTTCGCCAGCCATCCTTCGATCGCGCCGTTCCGGTCCAGCTTTGCCGCCATCCGGGCATGCGCCGGGGCACTGGGTCGGTCCTGGATCACATCCTCAAGCCGGGACCAGAGGAGTTGGACCGGGCGCCCCACCTCCTTGGCGATCAGCGCGGCCTGGATGCCGACTTCAAAGTCCATCTTGCGGCCGAAGGAGCCACCGGCATGCAGGGGGTACAGCACCACCTGCTCCTCCGGCAGGTCGAGAGCGTCCGCTATCGCCGCCCGCGCGAGCGCGGGAGCTTGCGCCGCCATCCATATTTCCGCGAGGCCTTCACTCACCCGAGCGGTCGCGCAGGGCGGCTCCAGTGCCAGATGCAGGCCCGGCGCCACGCTGAACTCGCTGGCAAGGATTGTAGCGTTGTCGAACAGCGGCTTGAGATCGCCGCGCGCGTAAAGCCGCTTGCCAGACGAGCCTGAAAAGGCCTGTTCAAGCGCGGCATCAATGCCGGCGCTGCTGACCGGAGCGCCCGAGAGTTCAAAGACCGGATCGCTCAGATCAAGGGCCTTGTTGGCTGCCCACCAATTTGTCGCGACGGCGGCCACCCAGCGATCGGTGCGGACCAGCTTGATGAAGCCGGTGACTGACTTGGCAGCCTGCTCGTCCACGCGCGTGAGCACTGCATCGCCGATCGGCCCCTGCCGGATCGAAGCGAAAAGCATGTCGGGCAGCCGAACGTCCGCAGCGAAATTGTGACTGCCGTCGATCTTGGACGGCGTGTCGAGGCGAGGTAGATCCTGTCCGAACAGCCGGTCAGCCTGGCCTTGGCGGAAGGGCAAAATTTCCGGCAGGTCGAATTCCGCCGCTTCTGCCGCGACCTCACCGATCTTCAGCGTGCGCTGCCCGCCATCGGTGATGATCCCATTCTGTATGTCGCAACTTTCCCAAGGCACGTCCCAGCGTGCAGCGGCAGCCTGGCAAAGAAGCACACGCGCGGCGGCACCCGCTTCCTTGTAGGCCGTGTGGAACATCGGCACGGAAGTAGCCGCGCCGGTCAGCATCAGCGCCCGCCGCGTCGCATATTGACTGATGGCCCAATCGCCCGCGCCTCCGGCCAGCCTCGACCAGTCATCGGCCAGCCACTCCTCGGCCAGCAGCGTGTTGGCATAGAGGGGACTGATAGGCGCGCTCTGCACACCCACCGTCCGCCAGTCCGCACCCAACTCGTCAGCCAATATCTGCGGCAACAAGGTGGTCACGCCCTGCCCGGTCTCCGCTTGCGGAACGATAACCAGGATCCTGCCCGCCTTGTCGATCTTGAGGAAGGCGTTGAAGACGGTTTCGCCCGGCGCAGCATTCAGGTTCGGGCGATAGGTGCGGGGCCATGCGCCCCAGGCCAGCAACAGGCCCGCTGAAGCCCCGGCGCCGACCAACAGCGTGCGCCGATCAAGCCCCTTACCCGTGCGATTAGGATTTGCCTGCCTCCGCAGTGCGCGCGTCATGAAGAAGGTGATAAAGAGGCTTGCGACAGCTGAAAAGCGTTAATCTGCGCTAACCCGCGGGATATTGAGACGGGGGATGTCGATGGCCGGGCAGCGGTCCATCACCACTTTCAAGCCGGCAGCTTCGGCGCGTTGTGCAGCCTCCTCGTTAATCACGCCCAGTTGCATCCAGACGGCCCTGGCGCCCGCCGCGATCGCATCATCCACCGCCTCGCCAGCCGCTTCACTGCGCCGAAAGATATCGACCATGTCGATCGGGACACCGATATCGGCCAGGCGCGCCCAGACGAATTCCCCATGCACATGCTCTCCAGCGATCTGCGGATTGACCGGCAGCACGCGATAGCCATGATCCTGAAGGAACTTCATGACGCCATAGCTGGGCCTGCCCGGTCGATCAGAGATGCCGACCAGAGCAATCGTGCGGGTCTCACTGAGGAGATCGGCGATTTCCTGCGGCTGCGTTAGCGGCATGATCCTGTTTTCCTTCCTTATCCGAAGGGAAGACGCGGGACGCCGCAGAACCGTTCCCCGGCTATTGCTCAACCACGCAGCCAGGCAGCCACTTGCCTCGCGACGGCCAGAAACGCCTCGCCCGACGCATCGTCGCTGGCGGCAGGCGGATCACCTGCATCGGACCGGCGCCGAATGTCTATCGCCAGCGGAATGCGACCCAGGAACGCCATGCCCATGGCCGACCCAGCGGCCTCCGCACCGCCCGTGCCGAAGGGATCTGATATCTCGCCACAATGGGGACAGCTGTATCCCGCCATATTTTCGACGAGCCCGATCAGCGGCACGCTCGTTTGCTCGAAAAGGCTGACGGCGCGCGTGGCGTCGATCAGAGCCAAATCCTGTGGCGTCGATACGATGACAGCCCCTGCAGGCTTATGCTTTTGCACCATCGAAAGTTGAACGTCCCCCGTCCCCGGCGGCATGTCCACGATCAGCAGTTCAACGTCGCCCCAATCAGCATCAATAAGTTGCGAAAGGGCATTACCCGCCATCGGCCCGCGCCACGCGAGCGCCTTGCCGGATTCGACCAGATGCGCCATCGACAGCATCGGAATGCCAATGGGGCTTTCGACCGGGATCAGATGTTTGTCGCGCGCTTGCGGCTTCTGATCTTCGCTGGCCATCAATCGGGCCTGCGACGGTCCGTAAATGTCGGCATCGACCAACCCGACCGCAAAGCCCAGCCGCTTGAGCGCTACTGCAAGATTGGCTGAAAGGGTGGATTTGCCGACGCCACCCTTTCCCGAAGCCACGGCGATGATACGGGGCGCCTTGCGTTCCGCGGTCATGGCGATCCGCACGTCCTGTACACCTGGGACCAGCAGGCCACCCTCCTTGATTGCCGCCGCGACAGCATCCCGCCGCTCAGGCGAAAGTCCGCCTACGTCCAGCGCCAGGCTCATGATGCCATCCTTGATCCGGGGCGTGCTGGCACGGCCATCGGTCAGCGTCTTCAGACGGGCGGCGAAACTCTCAAGATCGGTCATGACAGCGCCTCCTAGGCAATAATCGTTGCGAAGGGCACTGTTTTTCGCGCCCCTCCCTTCCTATAGAGACGGGATGAGAAGATTTTTCGGGTGGATGCCGGGCATCGCAAACGCAATGGTCCAGGGTCCCTGGGGCGGCAAGAATGACGGCCCGGACGGCAATGACGGTTCGGGCAAAGGCGGCGATGGCGGCCCACGCAATCCCTGGACGCAACCGGGCCGCTCGCCTGGCGGCAAAGGCCCGTCAGCCATCGAGGAGCTGCTGCGCCGTAGCCGTGAAAGCTTTGGCCAAGGTGGCGGCGGTGGCGGGTTCGGCAACCTTCCGCCGCGACCCGCTGGCAAGACGCTTTGGCCTGCCGCGATCGGGATTTTGATCGTGCTGTGGCTGGTTCTCACCTGCTTCCACCGCGTGGGCCCGCAGGAGCGCGGCGTCGTGACGCTGTTGGGCAAATATAGCCGTACACTGTCGCCGGGCATCAGCCTAACGCTGCCTGCGCCGCTTGAGAATGTCACCACCGTCGACGTCGAGGAAATCCGCGCGATCGACATCGGTTCGGCCAGCGCCCAGAGCGAAAATCTGGTCCTGACGGGTGACCAGAATATCATCGACCTTGCCTATTCGGTTCGCTGGAATATCCGCAGCCCCGAGCTTTACCTGTTCCAGCTGTCCGATCCCGACGCCACGGTCCGGGAGGTCGCGGAGAGCGCGATGCGGTCCGTTGTCGCCAGTGTCAGCCTGGACGACGCGCTGGGTGCGGGGCGTACCGAAATCGAGCAGCAGGTCGAACAGCGGATGCAGGAAATATTGGACGGATACCGCTCTGGCATCCGGGTGCAGGGCGTTGCGATCAAGCAAGCCGATCCGCCGACTGCGGTCAATGACGCGTTCAAGGCGGTCTCCGCCGCGCAGCAGACTGCCCAGACCTATTTGAACGAGGCGCGTGCTGCCGCCCAGCAGGTTACAGCCAAGGCCCAGGGCGAGGCCGCGGCGTTCGACAAGGTCTATGAGCAATATAGGTTGTCGCCGGACGTGACGCGTCGCCGCATGTATTATGAAACCATGGAGGGCGTCCTGTCCAACGTCGATAAGACGGTCATCGAAAGTGGCAATGTCACTCCTTTCCTCCCGCTGCCGGAATTGAAGCGGCGCGCCCAGGGAGCAGCTGCGTCTTCGGGCTCAGCCGCTGCAGAGGGGAGTCAATAATGCCAACGCTCGTTCGCCATCCGATTGCGCTGGCCCTCGCCGTCATCGCCCTTCTGCTGCTTATCGGCAGCACGATTGCAATTGTGCCTGAAACCAAACAGGGCGTGATCGTGCGCTTTGGCGATCCCAAGAAGATCGTCAATCGCTATCGACCCAATGAGGATTTCGGCAAGACCGGCGCAGGCGTGATCCTGCGCTGGCCCTTCATCGACCAGATCGTCTGGATCGACAAGCGCGTCCTGTCCGTCGAGATGGAGAGGCAGCAGGTCCTGTCGACCGATCAGCTCCGGTTGCAAGTTGATGCCTTCGCGCGTTACCGGATCGTCGATCCGCTGCGCATGTACATCGCGGCAGGCAATGAGGAACGAGTTTCGGACGCTTTGCGCCCGATCCTTGGTTCAGCGCTTCGCAACGAACTTGGCAAGCGTCCCTTCGCTGCCCTGCTTTCACCCGAACGCGGCCAGGTGATGGACAATATCGAAGCCGGGCTCAACCGGGTCGCGCGGCAATATGGTGCGGAGATTGTAGACGTCCGTATCAAGCGCGCCGACCTGCCAGATGGCGCGCCGCTGGAAAGCGCCTTCACCCGCATGCGCACTGCGCGTGAACAGGAAGCTCTGACCATCAGGGCCCAAGGCGCCAAGCAGGCACAGATCATCCGGGCGGAAGCCGATGCCAACGCCGCGCGGATCTACGCGGAAAGCTTCGGCAAGGACGCTCAATTCTACGACTTTTATCGGGCGATGCAGGCATATCGCTTCACCTTCGCGCCCGATCGCACTGGCTCCACCACCATGGTGCTGTCGCGCGACAATGAATTCCTGAAACAGTTTCAGGGAAAGGATCGATAACCTTAAGATGAAGAAGAGGTTCAGGGATCATTTCGGAACCAGCTTCATTCAATGAGGGTTAAGGCTGGGCGGCGCATCCGACTCACTCCAGAGTCCCGCCCTTCCTTCGCCAAGATCACGAGAGGACCGTCACGAGTGCGTTACGCTTATGCCCTTACCGGTGCCCTGCTTCTCGGTGGCACCGCCATCGCCGTAACATCCAGCCCGAACGTCGGCGCGCAGGTCGCGCAGAACGAAGGGATGCAGGCCGCAGCGCCCGCCGGTGCCCCTGCCAGCCTCGCCGACATGGTGGAAAAGCTTCAGCCTGCGGTGGTCAATATTTCCACTAAGCAGCGTGTACAGGTTCAAAATCCATTCGCGGGCACGCCTTTTGGCGACCTGTTCGGCCAGGGCCCTGGCGCCAAGCCGCAGACGCGGCAGGCCCAGTCTCTCGGCTCGGGGTTCATCATCTCGGCTGACGGCTATATCGTCACGAACAACCATGTCGTGTCCGCGGGTGCCGAGGGCGCATCGGTCGATGCCATCACGGTGACCCTCACCAATCGCGAGGAATATTCGGCCAAGCTGATCGGCCGTGACCCGGCGACCGATATCGCCGTGCTGAAGATCGAGCCGAAGAAGGCGCTGCCTTTCGTCAAGTTCGGCGACAGCACCAAAGCGCGAGTCGGCGATTGGGTGATCGCCATCGGCAACCCCTTTGCCCTGTCGGGCACCGTCACCGCAGGCATCATCTCCGCCGTCCATCGCGGCACCGGCGGCACCTACGACAAGTTCATCCAGACCGATGCGTCGATCAACCAGGGCAATAGCGGCGGCCCGATGTTCGACATGCGCGGCAATGTGATCGGCATCAACAGCCAGATCCTCTCGCCCTCGGGCGGCAATGTGGGCATCGGCTTTGCGATCCCGTCCGAACAGGCGGCGCCGATCGTCGATACCCTGCGCAGGGGTCAGAGCGTGAAGCGCGGTTATTTGGGGATCCAGATCAGCCCGCTCGGCGAAGATCTTGCCGACTCCCTTGGCCTCGCCAAGAACCGCGGCGAATTCGTCCAGGGCGTCGAACCGGGCAAGGGCGCCGACCGCGCAGGCATCAAGGCGGGCGACGTGATTGTCAGCGTGGCCGGTCAGGAAGTTACGCCTGACCAGAACCTGTCATCCATTGTCGCGTCCCAGCCGATCGGCTCGCGTGTGCCGATTGTCCTCTTGCGCAATGGCCAGCGTCAGACGGTAACCGCTATCGTCGGCCAGCGTCCATCGGAAGACGAGCTCAACAGCTTTGCCCAGCAGCAGGACGATGATTTCAACAACCAGCAGCAGGATGACCAGTCCGGCGGCGCGCAAGCCACGCAGCAGTCGCTTGGCATTTCGGCCATTCCGCTGACGCCCAATATTGTCCGTCAGTTGGGCATTGCCGCTGATACGCGCGGCGTCGTCATCACAGCTGTTGACACCTCAACCGATGCCGGAGCGAAGGGCCTGCGTCGCGGCGATGTGATTATCACGGCCAATAACCGCCCGGTCGCCAGCCAGGCAGATTTGGATGCAGCTGTGCGGCAGGTGTCGTCACAAGGCCGCAGCGCTATTCTCCTGCAGGTGCTGCGCCGTGGTCAGCCTGCGGTATTCTTGCCGGTGCGGCTGCGGGACAAGTAAGTTCCCAGGATAGCGCAACAGAGACCTGTCGGGCCGCGCTTGCCGGAAGCCCTGTCTCGCCACTACGATGGCGAGCAGGGTCCGGCAGGCGCGGCCCGATGCTTATGGGGAGCATGACGCATGAGCGATGGCATTTTCATCGGCCTAGGCGCAGCTGATTCAGGCGGCGGCATTCCTCAGACGCTCAACTTGCGCCGAGCTAACCGCCATGGCCTGATCGCAGGCGCTACGGGCACGGGCAAGACGGTGACGCTGCAGGGGGTCGCGGAGAGCTTTTCCGCCCTTGGGGTTCCGGTCTTCCTCGCCGATGTGAAAGGGGACTTGTCCGGCATCGCCATGGCGGGATCACCGACGGCGAAAAATGCCGACAAGCTGGTCGCTCGCGCAAAGGAGATCGGCGTAGCGGATTACAGCTATGCCGATAATCCCGCGATCTTTTGGGACCTCTATGGTGAGCAGGGTCATCCGATCCGCACCACCGTAAGCGAAATGGGGCCACTGCTCCTCGCCCGGCTGATGGGCCTGAACGAGACGCAGGAGGGCGTGCTCTCCATCGCGTTCCGATATGCTGATGAGGAGGGCCTGCTGCTCCTCGACCTTGGCGACCTGCAGTCTATGCTAGCTTATTGCGCGGAGAATGCGGAAGAACTTTCCAGCCGATATGGGAATGTGACGAAGGCAAGCGTCGGCGCGATCCAGCGACAGCTTCTGCAACTCGACAGCCAGGGTGGCGGCCATTTCTTTGGCGAGCCGGCGCTCGATATTCACGATTTCGTCAAGGTCGATGATCAGGGGCGCGGTTATGTGAACATCCTGGCAGCCGACAAGCTGATGCAGAGCCCGAAGCTCTACGCCACTTTCCTCCTTTGGCTATTGAGCGAGCTGTTCGAAACGCTGCCTGAGGTTGGTGACCCCGACAAGCCGGTCCTCGTCTTCTTCTTTGACGAGGCTCATCTGCTGTTCGATGACGCCCCCAAGGCGCTGACGGACAAGATCGAGCAGGTCGTCCGGCTGATCCGGTCGAAGGGCGTCGGCATCTATTTCGTGACCCAGAACCCGATCGACATCCCCGAAGAGGTGGCTGGGCAGTTGGGCAATCGGGTCCAGCACGCGTTGCGCGCCTTCACTCCGCGCGACCAGAAGGCGATCAAGGCGGCCGCCGAGACATTCCGCGTCAACCCGGATCTGGATGTCGAAACCGCCATCACTGAGCTGAAGGTGGGCGAAGCGCTGGTCTCGCTGCTTCAGGAGGATGGTTCGCCCGGGATCGTTCAGCGTACCCTGATCGCCCCTCCCCGCTCTCGCCTTGGCCCGGTCGATGCCAAGGAACGTGCGATTATCCAGTCTATCTCTCCCTGCGAAGGGAAATATGATGAGCTGGTCGATCGCGAGTCCGCCGAGGAGATATTGGCGGCCCGCGGTCAAGCCGCTGCCGCAGCCTCACAGGCCGCCAAGGCCAGGGTTGAAGCTGACAAGGCGGCAGCGGGCCAGGCAAAGCTGGAGGCAAAACAGCGTGAGGCGGAGCTGAAGGAGCAGGCGAAACGAGACGCCGCCGCAGCGCGGGAAGCCGCCAAGCCCTCTGCTCTGGACCGGGCGGTTCAATCCGCCACCCGTTCCGCCGCATCATCGGTCGGGCGGCAAGTCGCCAACGAACTTGGCCGCGCTGTATTCGGAGGTTCGAGCCGCCGGTCTTCCAGCGGCGGCTTGGCGGGGCAACTCGTCCGCGGCATATTGGGTAGCTTGTTCAAATAGGACGTGGCTTTGGAGGAGACGCAGGATGCGTATCGGAAACACTGTGATTTGCGCCCTGGCCTTCACTGTCGCATCGCCAGTTGAGGCGCAGGACTATCGCGATCTGCACCGCGCGGCCGACGCGGCGATCGTCAGCGACATCGTGCGCGACCGGCAAGCCGAGCGTGAGGCGAAGCGTCAGCCTTATACCTCTCCCGCCTATGGTTCCATCCGCAGCTCCAGGGCTGCACGCGATGCCTGCGCAGCCAAGGCGCGGCAGGAGGCGGGTTCCGGCGCGCGCATATTGGGACGTGTGGACGCAAGGTCGATGGCAACCGGTTGGGAAGTTGGGGGCATGGTCAGCCCCGCCGGTGGCGAGCAATCCGTGCCCTTTGTCTGTTCCGTCCGCAATGGCTCAGTGAGTGGCATTCTGCTGGGCCCAGATCGCTAACCATTCAAAAGCGATGCAAGCAGGAGTTTTGCGGCTGCAAAAACTGCTGTTGCCATTCTCTACCAGCGCAATTGCGTATCGCGCCACAGGCGGTAAGAAAATCTCATGACGCCGCCTGCCGACTCCCGCCATCCGTTGCGCTTCGGCGATTTCCGCGCCTATTTGCTGGGACGACTGGCGGGGGTGCTGGCACAATATGGCATGATGACGGTCCTCGGCTGGCAGGCATATAATGTCGCTCGGGAAAGCATGAGCCCGTCGGGCGCCGCGGCTCAGCTTGGCCTGATCGGCTTGGCGCAATTCGTCCCCTTGTTTTTCCTTACCCCTCTAACTGGTTGGGTGGCCGATCATTTCGACAGGCGCAGCATCGCGCGGCTGACATTGACGATGCTGATGGTCGCATCGGGGCTGCTGGCTTTCGCAACTTATGAGGGCTGGGTGACCTTGCCCTTGATCTTCGGGATCGCGGCCGTCGTGGGAATCGCGCGGGCTTTCAACGGACCCGCCTATAATGCACTGGCGCCCAATCTAGTGCCGCGCGACGTGCTCCCCAACGCGATTGCCCTGTCCAGCGTTGCCTGGCAGGCGGGCATGATCATTGGGCCCGCGCTGGGTGGATATGTCTACGCGATGACCTCATGGGGCGCTTACGCTGTCGCGGCAGGCCTGTTCGCGGTGTCGCTGGGCGGCATGCTGTTGATCGGACCCGTCCCACAGCCGCCCCGCGATACAAGCCGTCATCCCGTCCGGCAGATGCTGGACGGCCTCACCTATGTGCGATCGAACCGGCTCGTCCTCGCCACCATCACGCTGGATCTTTTCGCGGTGCTGCTGGCAGGAGCAACGGCCTTGCTGCCGGTCTATGCGCGCGATATCTTGAAGGTTGGGTCGGCCGGGCTCGGCCATCTGGCTGCGTCGCCAGCCATAGGGGCCGGCATCGTCGCGCTCTTCTTCTCCTTTCGTCCCATGCGATCGGAAGTCGGGCTGAAGATGCTGGCGGCCGTCATCATCTTTGGTCTTTTCACGATCCTGTTCGGCGCGACAGCCTTCATTCCCCGCAACATCGCTATGGAGATCGGCATCGGTGCATTGGTGCTGCTGGGCGCTGCGGACATGGTGTCTGTCTATGTTCGCCAGTCGTTGATCCAGCTGCACACGCCCGATGCCATGCGCGGCCGGGTGTCCAGCCTCTCGCAACTCACCATCTCAGCGTCCAATGAGCTGGGCGAAGCGGAATCCGGTTTTCTCGCCGCGCTTGTGGGGCCGGTCGTCGCAGTGATTGGCGGCGGCATCGGTGCGATCCTTATTACCCTCGTTTGGGCAAGGCTCTTTCCAGAATTGCGCCTTGCACGTACCTTTGACCCACCCGACTTACGGGAGGCCGACATCAGCCAGGAGAAGGCCAAATGAAAGCTGCCAATATTCTCGAAACCATCGGCAACACGCCGCATATCCGGGTGAGCCGTCTGTTTTCCGACGCGCCGGAAGGGGCCGAGGTGTGGATCAAGTCGGAACGCTCCAACCCGGGCGGTTCGATCAAGGACCGTATTGCCCTCGCGATGATCGAGGCGGCCGAGGCGTCAGGTGATCTGAAGCCCGGCGGCACCATCATCGAACCGACGTCCGGCAATACCGGCGTGGGCCTGGCCATGGTGGCGGCCGTGAAGGGCTACAAGCTCATCCTCGTCATGCCGGAAAGCATGTCGGTGGAGCGGCGACGGCTGATGCTGGCCTATGGCGCGTCGTTCGACCTGACCCCGCGCGAAAAAGGCATGAAGGGCGCGATCGAGCGCGCGCTTGAGTTGATCGAGCAAACGCCCGGATCGTGGATGCCGCAGCAGTTCGAAAACAGCGCGAACATCGATGTGCATGTCCGCACGACGGCACAGGAGATCGCGGCCGACTTCGCCGACAGCCCGCTCGATGTGCTGATTACTGGCGTTGGGACAGGCGGTCACATCACCGGCGTTGCCGAGGTGCTGAAAAAGCTTTGGCCCAATTTGAAGGTCTATGCGGTCGAGCCCACACTTTCTCCCGTCATCAGCGGTGGACAGCCTGGTCCCCATTCTATTCAGGGCATCGGCGCTGGCTTCATCCCCGCGAACCTGCATACCCAATTGCTGGATGGCGTGATCCAGGTCGATCCGGCCGATGCCAAGGAATATGCTCGCCGCGCTGCGCGGGAGGAAGGCATGCTGGTGGGCATTTCTTCCGGTGCGACGCTCGCTGCGATCGCGCAGAAGTTGAAGGAACTGGCACCAGGCAGCCGCGTTCTGGGCTTCAACTATGACACTGGCGAGCGCTATTTGTCCGTGCCCGATTTCCTGCCCGAATAGGTCTAAGCTGGGCAAGGAATGATCGACACAACCACCAGCAGCCAGCCGCATCGCGCGATGTGGCTGATCTGGCTTCTGCTGTTCGCTGGCCTCCCAGCGCTGGTGGCGCGGTGGGAGGCACGTGCGCCTGCGGCGGAAGCGGCACGGGTGGCGCTGGTGCAGCGAGCGCGGTTGAAGCGGCCTCCCACAGCGGCTCCAGTGGTCCAGCCGGTGGAGCTTTACGCCCTGGATCGCGATCAGGCGCGGGTGTTGAATGAAGCCGTGCCCTTTTCTCATTTGCCGAACCCGGCAGCACGGCCTTTCCTGTTCAACGGATCGGAAAGCGATCTCGCGCGGGCAACCGACTGCCTGGCGGCTGCGCAGCTTTACGAAGCGGGCGATGACGCCGTCGGCGAGCGGGCGGTGGCGCAGGTGGTGCTGAATCGTGTCCGGCATCCTGCTTTCCCCAAGACGGTGTGCGGCGTCGTCTTTCAAGGGCAGGAGCGGTCTACCGGCTGTCAGTTCACCTTTACCTGCGACGGCGCGCTGGCGCGGACGCCCAGTCCGGCCGCTTGGGATCGGGCGCGGGAGATTGCGCGGGCGGCCCTTGCTGGCAAGGTGTTCAAGCCGGTAGGCTATGCCACCCATTATCACACGGATTGGGTGGTGCCCTACTGGAGCAGCAGCCTGGACAAGATCACGGCGGTGGGGACGCATCTCTTCTTTCGCTGGCGTGGCTGGTGGGGAACACCGCCTGCGTTCCGTTTGGCGCGGGAGAGCGTCGAGCCCGTGATTGGACGGATTGCCCAGCTGTCGATGGCGCATAGGGATGGAAGCAGCGAATTGCCCGGCGTCCTGGTACCGGGTGCGTCCGAACTCGCGGCTTTGACGGCCAAGCCGCAGGAGGCGATCGGCGCGGCTTCGGTTGGCCAGGTCATGGGCGGGGTCAGGCTGATCGCGATCGCTCCGGGGGCGAGAGCCTTTCTGGTGGAATTGGGCAAGGCGACGGCGGCGGACAACTGGCCGGTGATGGCGCAGACTTTTTGCGCGGGGCGGCTGGAATGCCGGATCATGGCGTGGCGAGCGGGGATTGCTCCGCCGGGCTTTCCATTGTCGGGGGATCAGCTGGAAAATATGAGCTTCGCCTATATCCACAATGCCGGAACGGGATTGCAGCGGGCGTTGTGGAACTGCGCGCAAACGCCGCGGGAGGACCGAGGCGAATGCATGCGGCAGCGGGTGCCGGTGGAACAGGTCAAGGTAGCGCCGCCGCCGCTGGAAGGGGTGCGGAAGAAGGATCGGTTTGAGACGGTGACGATTGCTCCGCCGAATAGAGTCATGAATGAAGTGGCGAATTAAAAGCGTTTTGGGCAGATTTTCCTATTTTTCCTATTTTGAGTGCGGGGCCTTCCGCCCTCCCCCACTCTCCCCCCTCCTAAGTGTTGGATGTCCGGTTGATATACCTCTGAATGGGCGGCGGTTGCTCCGACGCGCCGGAGGGGAGTTGGACATGTTTTGATATGAGTTAGCAACCATATCGACGCAAAAGGCACGCGATGAAACAGGAAGTGCAGCCGTTGCTGCGCTGTCCCCGGACGGGGCAGCCGCTGGAGCCGCAGGGGGACGGCTGGCTCGCATCACGCGATGGAGCGTGCCGCTATCCGACGATCGAGGGCACCCCTTTCCTGATCGACATCGAACAGTCGGTGATCGACCATTATCCGGAGAACAGCCGCACGAGCAGCCCGGTCAAGCGCTCTGCCCATGCGGGGCTCAAGGGCTTTGCCAAGCGGCTGGTGTCGCCGGAAAAGAAATCCACCCGCGAGAATGTGAAGAAGCTGGTGGCGCTGCTCGCGGACCGGAAACGCCCCAAGGTGCTGGTGATAGGCGGCGGCACGCACGGACAGGGGACGGAGGCGCTGTACGCGGCGGCCAATGTGGAGATCATCGCGTTCGACATCTACCTGTCCGACCGGGTCGATTTCGTCGCGGACGCACATCATATCCCCCTGCCCGACGGGTCCGTGGACGCGGTGCTGGTGCAGGCGGTGCTGGAGCATGTGCTGCAACCCGAACAGGTGGTCCGCGAAATCTGGCGCGTGCTGGCCGATGACGGCATCGTCTATGCCGAAACCCCCTTCCTGCAACAGGTGCATGAGGGGCCCTATGACTTCACCCGCTTCACCGACAGCGGCCATCGCTATCTGTTCAGGCAGTTCGCGATGATCGAGGCGGGCACATCAGGCGGGCCCGGCACCCAGCTCCTATGGTCGATCGACTATTTCGTGCGCGCACTGTTCCGATCCCGCACGGCAGGCAAGATCGCCAAGCTCACCTTCTTCTGGCTCCACTATGCCGACCGGCTGATCAGCGACCGAGATTCGCTGGATACGGCTTCGGGGACCTATTTTTTGGGGCGTAAGAGTCAGGAGAGCTTGGGGCCTAGGGATATTGTGCGGTTTTATCGGGGGGCGCAGTAGGGGGGGGGTGACGGCGACTTAAATGGCGGTCCACTCTAGCTGCAGCCTAAAATGCGAGAGCTAGGCCGCGTTGACAAAAGCCTTCAGCCATAGCCGAGCGGCAGCGAGATTTAGG
>CBIHNV010000027.1:0-44429 GCA_966211835.1 uncultured Sphingobium sp. | reverse complement strand
CAGACCCGCTCGGGCAAGCGCACCGCCAAGGCCGCGCTCAAGATCGCCGTCGACATGGCGACCGAGGGCCTGATCACCGAGCAGGAAGCCGTCGCCCGCGTCGATCCTGCCGCGCTCGACCAGCTGCTTCACCCGACGCTCGATCCCAAGGCGCCCCGCGATGTGCTGACCAAGGGCCTGCCCGCATCTCCCGGCGCGGCTTCGGGCGCGATCGTGTTCGACGCGGACACCGCAGAGCGCCGGAATGAGCTTGGCGATTCTGTTATCCTCGTCCGCGTTGAAACTTCGCCTGAAGATATTCACGGCATGCACGCGGCCAAGGGCATCCTGACTGCGCGTGGCGGCATGACGTCACACGCCGCCGTGGTGGCGCGTGGCATGGGCCGCCCCTGCGTATCCGGCGCGGGCAGCCTGTCGATCGACAACGCCGCCAAGACGCTGCGCATCGAAGGCCGCACGCTCAAGGAAGGCGACATCCTCACCATCGACGGTTCGACCGGCGAGGTGATGGCGGGCGAAGTCCCGACCGTGCAACCCGAACTGGCGGGCGACTTCGGCGTGTTGATGGGCTGGGCCGACAAGGTCCGCCGCCTGAAGGTCCGCGCCAATGCCGAAACCCCGCAGGACTGCCAGGTCGCGCGCGAGTTCGGCGCGGAAGGCGTAGGCCTGTGCCGCACCGAGCATATGTTCTTCGACGCGGCCCGCATCACCGCCGTCCGTGAGATGATCCTCGCCGACAGCGAAAAGGGCCGCCGCGTGGCGCTCGACAAGCTGCTGCCCGAACAGCGTGACGATTTCGCGCAGATCTTCATGGTGATGGCGGGCTTGCCCGTCACCATCCGCCTGCTCGACCCGCCGCTGCACGAATTCCTGCCGCATGGCGAAGCGGAGTTCGAGGAAGTGGCCAAGGCCGCAGGCGTCGGCGTCGACGCGCTCAAGCGCCGCGCTGCCGAACTGCACGAATTCAACCCGATGCTTGGCCATCGCGGTTGCCGCCTGGGCGTCACTTATCCTGAAATCTACGAAATGCAGGCCCGCGCCATCTTCGAAGCGGCGCTCCTCATCAAGCAGCGTTCGGGCGAAGCGCCGATCCCGGAAATCATGATCCCGCTCGTCGCGACAAAGAAGGAACTGGAGCTGATGAAGGCGATCGTCGATCGCGTCGCCAGCGAAGTCTTCGCCGAGCAGGGCGCGTCGGTCGAGTATCTCGTCGGCACCATGATCGAACTGCCGCGCGCGGCGCTGAAGGCGGGCGAGATTGCCGAGGTAGGCGAATTCTTCTCCTTCGGCACCAACGATCTCACGCAGACCACCATCGGCATCAGCCGTGACGATGCGGGCCGCTTCCTGACGCAATATGTGGACAAGGGCATCTTCGCCCGCGACCCGTTCGTCAGCATCGATGTGGAGGGTGTCGGCCAGCTTGTCGAGCTGGCGGCCGAGCGTGGCCGTGCGACGCGCAGCGGCATCAAGCTTGGCATCTGCGGCGAACATGGCGGCGACCCCGCCTCCATCGCCTTCTGCGAGCAAACCGGGCTCGATTATGTCTCGGCCTCGCCCTACCGCGTCCCCATCGCCCGCCTAGCCGCCGCCCAGGCAGCGCTGGCCAGGAAGTAAGGCGCTGCCCAACCAAACCCGCTCCCGTAATCCGGGAGGGGGTCAGGGCAGGGCCTCCTCCTCATACCTCGAGATAGCGCCGCTCATGCTCGCGAACCTTCCCGGTTTCGAGCAGCCGCGCCTGTGTGCGCCATTCCTCCCGCGCAATTGTTCCGGGCTCCCGCCCCAGCCGAGCCTCCAGCGCCGCCTGTTGCTCGTCACTCATTGCGCCGACCTGATCATAGCGCTGATATCCGCCCTCATGCAGCGCGGCTGCGTCCTTCGCTGAAACGCCTCTGATCCGCGTCAGGTCATGACGCTCCATGCGATCATCCCGGTTACCGGGTGCAGCAGCCGCCAATCGCGCATCCCGCTCTTTGATCGTCTGCCGGTGCGCCATCTGCTCGTCGCGCCACAGCCGCTTATATTTACCGCGCCCGCTCATCATCAGGCCCAGCACCAGCCCGACGAGCAGCGCGATGACCAGCAATATGATCTCGTTCAAAGTGAAAGCCATGCCTCGCCTCCTTACCTCGATCCGCAACGAGCAAATGCGGGAAAAAGTTGCGCCTGCGAAACTGGACCGGCGGGGCCGTAAAAAAAGTGAAAAAGGGGGTTGCCCAATCATCCGCCCCCCTCTATCTGCCGCTCCACAACGCGCCCGTAGCTCAGCTGGATAGAGCATCAGACTACGAATCTGAGGGTCGGACGTTCGAATCGTTCCGGGCGCACCATTTTCTTTTTCAAAGAAAATCAGCAGCATATAAGATGATCTTCAATGGTAGTCTCGACTGCCAAGCGCCAGGATATTGATCGAGCGCTCCCCACATCTGGACGTCAGCCTGATCCTAAACGGACGCCGCTGCATCAACGATCAAGCCGCTAGTGGCTCAACCACAAATGCGGCCGCTTCAGCCTGACCTCGCGATCTCAATCATCCCGTCGATATCAGCATGCAGCTCCAACTGCGCTGCTATCTCATCGAGCGCTTGCCCTACAGAGGCCGCATAATCCGCCCCCGTCGAATTCAGGTTTAGCGACGCCATCAATCCAGCGCGTGCGTCCGTACTGGCAAACAGGCCATGAACATAGGTGCCGTAGACGCCGCCATCGGGGCTGACCGCGCCGTCCACTCGGCCATCCGCCATTCGTGCAAAATACCGTGCGCAGTCCGGTCCCTCGGTCAAGCCCACATGCATTTCATATCCGGTAAAGCTTTGCCCCCACGCTGTGCCCGCCACCCGCTCCAACGCTTTCGCCCCCGTCAGCCGGGTGTGAACGTCAAGCAGGCCCAGGCCCTCGATCATTTCCGGCGCTCCCTCGATACCATCGGGATCGGAAATGGCGCGGCCGAGCATCTGATACCCCCCGCAAATACCCAGAACAGGCTTGCCCTGCCGATGATGCGCCAGGATGTCGATGTCCCATCCCTCCGCCCGGAGCGCCCTCAGGTCGGCAATCGTCGCCTTTGACCCGGGCAGGATGATCAGGCTTGCTTCGGCTGGAATGGGCTGCCCCGGCGGCACCATGACAAGATCGACTTCGGGCTCCAGCTTGAGAGGGTCAAGGTCATCAAAATTCGCGATGCGCGGTAGAATGGGGCAGGCGATGACGACTCGCCTCGCGCTCCGCTCGGCAACACGCTCCAACACCACGGCATCCTCGCTGGGCAGCCGAGCCGTGGCAGGCAGCCAGGGAATGACGCCAAAGCCTCGCCAGCCCGACAATTGTTCGATCTGGCGGTAGCCATCTTCGAACAGTGCGGGGTCGCCCCGAAATTTGTTGATCAGGAACCCGCGGATCATCGCCGAGTCAGCAGGATCGATAATGGCTTTCGTGCCTGCAATCGCAGCGATGACGCCGCCACGATCTATGTCGCCGACCAGAATGACCGGCACATTTGCCGCCCTCGCAAAGCCCATGTTCGCAATATCGCCAGCGCGCAGATTAATCTCGGCGGGCGAACCAGCGCCCTCCACAACGATGATGTCGCATTGCTGCCGAAGCCGTTCATAGCTCTTCATCACCGCACCCAGCAGTTCTGCTCGCGCCGTGCGGAAATTGCCCGCGCCCAGCGCACCGCGAACTTTGCCATGCACGACCAGCTGTGATGTGCGGTCAGCTTGCGGCTTCAGCAGCACCGGGTTCATGTCGCTATGCGGCTCCACTCCGGCGGCCAGCGCCTGAAGCGCCTGCGCCCGGCTGATTTCTCCGCCATCCGCGGTGACGGCTGCGTTATTGGACATGTTCTGCGGCTTGAACGGGCGCACGCTGTAGCCACGGCGCACCAGGGCGCGGCACAGACCTGCAACGAGCACCGACTTTCCGACGTCGGATCCTGTTCCCTGAAGCATGATCGCGGTCATGCCGCCGCTCCTGCATGCGGCTCCGCTTCCGGTCAACCGCAGCATTGCACCTGTACGTAGATCAGAAGGTCAGGCGGCGCCGCATCTCGACAGCATCGATAATCATCCCGCCCGCCATGAACACCGATCCGGTGCATGCCAGCGCCAGCAATTGTCCGCCAAAGCCCGGATATTGCCCCATATAGATGATGCCGCGCTCCGTCGCGCCAAGGGCAAGCGCATAGATGACCAGGAACGCCTCAAACTTCGTCTTGATCGTGAAAAGGCGCTTTATCCGGTCCATCATTCTACTCGAGCTGCGACTTGCTCTAAGGAATTAAGTCGCCCGAAAGTTGCAAATGGTCAACAAGCATTAACCACGATTGTTCGATCTGCGCGATCAGGCGGGTGTCGGCCAGATCAGCGGCAATAATCTCTTCCGGCCAGCAACGCTCGACAATGGTCGCAATGGCATCCAGCTTCGCTTCGTTCACCAAAAATCGTGGATCGATATTCGCGGGATCGGCCACGACCCTCAGCCTCAGGCAGGCAGGCCCGCCGCCATTGGCCATGGATTGGCGCACATCGACCGGGATCAGCTCGCGAATGGGGCCATTGCCCGCAACCAGATTTTCCAGCCACGACCACACACCCGGGATGGCCCTCGCTTCGGTCGGCAGAATCAGGGCCATGCCGCCATGGGGCATCGTCACCAGTTGCGCATTGAACAGATAGCTTTGGATGGCTTCAGTCAGGCTTATCGCCTGCGCTGGCACTTCGATGATCTGCACGGCGGGAAAAAGCGCGCGCAGCTGCTCGTAGAAGCGGTCCTTGTCGGCAAAGGCCTGTTCATGGGCAAACAGCACGCTTTCATTGGCGACCGCGACGACGTCATTGTGAAAGGCGCCGGCCGCGATCGCCTCGTCGGACTGCATGACGAACAATGTCCGCGCTGGGTCAAGGCCATGGAGCCGCGCTACCGCTTTGCTTGCCTCGACATGTTGGCGCGCGGGGTAGGGGCCGCCTGCTTGGCCATAGACGAATATCTCCACGCCCCGATCCGCATGGGCCGCGCACAGGCGCATATGATTGGCAGCGCCTTCATCGCCGAAGGGGGCCGGGATCGGCGAGTGCACGGCAAAGGCCGACTTGTCGGAAAAGACGACCTGCAACTGGATGAAGGTCTGCGGCCACTCGTGGCTGCGGTGGGGCATCGTCACCAGATTGGCCACCGTCAGATGGGTGCGCCCATCCGCGGTATCAGCTCCCGGCGATACGGTCGCGGCGTTGGCCGCCCACATGGACGACGCAGACATTGCGGCGGCCCGGATATGCGGCTCCGCTTCGCTTATGTCGGTGCCGAGCGCGCTCAGCCACCGTCCGTCTGGCCGCCACTGGGGCACGAAAATGCCTTGGGTCAGGCCCAGGCCGATGTTCGTGCGCATCTTCTCGATGCCTTGCAGGGCGGCTGCCCGCGGGTGCGATGCCGCTCCTGCATTGTTGGCCGACGCCAGATTGCCAAGGCTCAGCCCCGCATAATTGTGGCTGGGGCCGATCAAGCCGTCGAAATTGATCTCCCTCACGCTCATGCGCGCGGCACCATCGTGAATGGCTGCCCCGGTTCAATCCCCAGTCGTTCGGCGCTTTGCCGGTCGAGTGATACGCTCTTGCCGCTGGCCTGCTTGACGAAGCCGTAGGTGCAGCGAAACGCCGCGCGTTCGCCGCAAGCGATCAGATGCTTTTCGCCCCCATCATCGTGGACCGAACCTAGCGTCACGTCCTGCGCATGGGCGATGGTTTGCAGCGAACTGATCTGCCCCACCATCGTCGGCCCGCCGTCGAAAATGTCGATATAGCCGGGATTGGTGAAGCCCTCCGTCTCCAGCATCCGCATCGCCGCGCGGCCATTGGGGTGGGGCAAGCCGATGACCGCCCGCGCGCTGTCGGTCAGCATGGCTGTATAGATCGGCGTCTTGGGCATCAGGTCGGCGATGAACTGGTTGCCGTGGATGGCGTTGAACTCGTCCGCTTCCTGGAATGTCATGCCAAAAAAGCGCCCGGCCAGCCCGTCCCAGAAGGGCGATCCGCCCGCTTCATCGATCACCCCGCGTAGCTCCGCGATCACCTGGTCGCCAAAGCGCTCGCGATGGTTGCGGATATAGAGATAGCGGCTGCGGGCGAGCAGAAGGCCAAGCCCCTCAGCCCGCTCACGCGGATGAAGGAAAAGGCCGCCGACCTCCGTTGATCCCTCCAGATCTGTGACGAGCGAGAGCATCTCCGCCCGGAACGTCCGCGTAAGTTCACGGCTGTGCTGGGTAAGAACGCCCAGCCGATAGGAATAGAAGGGCCAGCTTTGCCCGACCTTGCTGAAAATCTGGCAGGTCCCCCGAACTTGCCCGGTAGCGCAGTTTTCCAGCACCATCAGGATGAGCTCGTCCTCAACGTCCCCACCCTCACGCCCAAGCGCGGATTCGGTCCGAGCCAACTTTTGTTCCAGCGCCCTCCGGTCCGCAGGCAGGTTCGTGAATCCTCCCCCCGTTAGTTTCGCTAATTCATACAGGGTTTGCAGATCATCCGCCCGCGCAGTCCGCATGACAAAGCTCAACCGATCACCTCCTCAGGAACCGCGCCTGCCAAAATCCGAGCAGTGAACCAGGGGCCGCTCATGTGCGCGAGCTTATCAAACGAAGCTGGCTGCCTCCAGCCTCGCGGCGGCTTTTAGATGAGCGCTTTGAATTCCTGCAATATGTCCCGGTAAAGCTTGCGCTTGAACGGGACGATGACGTCGGGCAGCGCTTCCGGGTCGATCCATTTCCATTCCGAGAATTCGGGATGCGGGGTAGCGATGTCGATGTCGCTGTCACTCCCAAGAAACCGCGCCAGGAACCATGTCTGGCGCTGGCCGCGAAATTTGCCGCCCCAGAGCTTGCCGACCAGCTCCGGCGGCAAGTCGTACAGATGTTCGTCCCGGGCCTTTGCGATGATCTCGACATGATCCGGGCTGATTCCGGTTTCCTCGCCAAGCTCACGGAAAGCTGCTTCCTTTTCTTCTTCCCCCGGGTCGATCCCACCCTGTGGCATCTGCCAAGCCTCGACCTGACTATCGATCCGCTGTCCGACGAAAACCCTGCCGTCCATGTTGACGAGCATCACGCCGACACAGGGCCGGTATCCGAGTTCTGAATTATTCGGCATGGAAGCCATGCTGTCCCCTGATCAATTTCCTGTCCGCTGCCACTGAGCTACGGACTTTGCGCAGGACAAAGATAAGCCGCCAAGCAATGGGCGTCCATGAGCTAAAAATCACAGTGCCGTATCTGGACAGCTTTTCGCGTTGAATGGGTCGAGGGCTTGGAAGGCCGATGCAGCAGTGGCAAAGCTGTCACATGTCTGATCCCGTAATCCTGTGGTTTCGCCAAGACCTTCGCCTTTCCGACCAGGCTGCCCTCGCGGCCGCGGTGGCGGAAGGGCCTATCATTCCGGTCTACATCTTGGATGACACGACGCCAAAGCAATGGAAGATGGGGGGCGCGCAACGATGGTGGCTTCACCATAGCCTCAAGTCCCTGGATGAAAGTCTCCGCCGCAAAGGATCGCGCCTCATCCTGCGCAGGGGCGAGAGCGTCGAGCAGCTCCAGCACTTAACTCGGGAAACTGGCACAAAGCGGGTGCATGCGCTCGCCCATTACGAACCCTGGTGGCGCAATGCGGAAAAGGCAGCGGCCCAGCACGTCGACCTTCAGTTGCACGATGGCATGCTGCTATTGCCGCCCGGCTGTGTCCGGACGGCGGGCGGGAATCTCTATCAGATATATACGCCTTTCGCCCGGGCAACGATGCAGCACATGCCTCCTCCAAGCCCCACCCCCGCGCCGAGCAAGATCAGCGCGCCAGAAAAATGGCCGACAAGCGAAGCGCTCGATGCCTGGAATCTGCTGCCAACCAAACCGGATTGGGCCGTTCGTTTTTCTGAGGATTGGTCGCCGGGAGAAGCAGGAGCGCGTGAGAATGTTGCGGCCTTCATGGACGAAGCGGACGAGTATGATATCGCCCGCAACCTCCCGTCGATTGAGGGCACATCACGCTTGTCACCTCACCTGCACTTTGGGGAGGTTTCTCCCGCTTATGTGTGGCATCGAATCAGCGACGCAGCCAAGGATGCGACCACTTTCCTCAAGGAGTTGATCTGGCGGGATTATGCCCATACGCAAATTTGGTCGCTCCCGACTTATGGATCGAAAAATGCCCGGGCCGACTTCGACAAGATGCCCTGGCGCGACCTGCACGAGGCCGGCGGGGATTTTACGGCGTGGAAGCAGGGGCGGACAGGCTACCCGATAGTTGATGCCAGTATGCGACAGCTTTGGACGACCGGCTGGATGCACAACCGCGTGCGCATGATCATTGCCAGTTTCCTCATCAAACATCTGCTCATTGACTGGCGTCATGGCGCGCAATGGTTTTGGGACACTTTGGTCGATGCAAATTACGCGAACAACAGCGTCAACTGGCAGTGGGTGGCTGGCAGCGGTGTCGATGCGAACCTGTTCACCCGTATCATGGCCCCCTTGACGCAATCTCCAAAATTCGATGCCGCTGACTATATCAGAAGGTGGGTACCCGAATTGGCGCAACTCAATGACAAGACGATTCATGACCCTGACGCCTATGATGCGCGGCCCCCCTCCTATCCTTCGAAGCGGATCGGGCATCGTGAGGCGCGGGAGCGTGCGTTGGCGGCTTATCGGCGTACCAGAACTGGAAGGTAGGAAACCGGTGAGAAGGGTAGAGGCTAAGGGATGAACGCTCTCGATCCCAAGCGTGGCAGAGGAGCACCTGCTGTTCGGCGATTGCCCGACGAGCAGTCGCCCGGTTGGTCAGCGCGTTTAGCCGCGCCTCATTTCCACCGCTTGCTGGACCGCATCGATGTCGGTCTGGAGAAGGGCAAGCTCGAAGCCACGCTGCCGGACGGAACAACGAGGGTGCTGGGCGGGCGATCGGCAGGTCCCGTCTGCGAGGTCCGGCTGATTCGTTGGCGTGCCTTGTTGCGATTGATCACAGGCGGGTCGGCTGGATGGTACAGGGCATGGGCGGCGGGAGAGTGGAGCAGTCCAGATCCTGTCCCGCTGTTCGAGCTGTTCATGGCAAACGCCGTCACCTTGGGCAATGTTGCCCGCCCAAATGGGCCGGGTCGTTGGTTAGCCCGGCTTGCACACTGGCTTCGGCGCAATGATCGAAGAGGGTCGCGCCGCAACATCGCTTACCATTATGATCTGGGTAACGATTTCTACCGCCTGTGGCTCGACCGCGACATGCATTATTCCAGTGCACTGTTCCGCGATCCCGACGATCGGATTGAAAGCCTCGAACGCGCGCAGCAGCGGAAAGTTGATGCAATCCTTGATCGGCTCGACCTCAAGGACGGCCATGCGCTGCTGGAAATCGGTTGCGGTTGGGGCGGGCTTGCGGAGCAAGCGCTCCATCGCTGCGCCATCCATTATGACGGCCTGACCCTTTCAACCGAGCAAGCCGACTATGCGCGAGAAAGGCTCGGAGAAGGACCCAATATCCTCCTGCGCGATTACCGGGATGCAGAAGGCCAATATGACGCTATCGCCAGCGTCGAAATGATGGAGGCCGTTGGTCAGGAATATTGGCCCGCCTATGTTGCCGGGATCAGCAGGCTCCTGAAGCCGGGCGGTCGGGCTGCGATCCAGTATATTCTGATCGATGATGCGATTTTCGAGCAGTATGCGCGCGGCGCCGATTTCATTCAGACATACATATTCCCCGGGGGGATGCTGGTATCCGAAAGCCGTTTTCGCGCGCTGGCGGAAGCCGAGGGGCTGGAATGGCGCGACGTCCACCATTTTGGCCGACACTATGCGGAAACGCTGAGGCGCTGGCGGGAACGATTTGATCGTGTCGTCGACCGCGGTCTTCTTCCCGCCAGCTTCGACCAGCACTTCGTGGCGCTGTGGCGCTACTACCTCATGTACTGCGAAGGCGGCTTCAGGGGTGGTACGATTGATGTAGCCCAGGTGACGCTGGTCAAACCGGGATGACCGATCAATCTATGCGCTGATGATAACCATTCGGCCTGTCTGAAAGGACGAGGTCAGCGATCGCTTGGCCAACGACCTCCGGACCCTTTACTGTTGCCGGATCTTCGCCAGGATAGGCCCTCGCTCGCATGGCTGTGCGCGTCGCGCCGGGATCTACAATATGGGTGCGAATGGCGGAGATATTTTTCACCTCCTCGCCATAGGCGCTTACAAGCGTTTCGAGTGCTGCTTTGGACGCGCCATAAGCGCCCCAATAGGCGCGCGGCGCGCTCGCGACCGACGACGTGATCGCGATGACGCGCGCATCGGTGCTCGCGCGAAGCATGCCATCAAATGCCGCAATCAGAGCTTGTGGGGCTGCGATGTTCAGCGTGAGCTGCCGGGCAAATTCCTTTACATCGATCGCAGGCACCGCAGCGAGGCTCCCGAGCGTTGCGGCATTGAGCACCAGGACATCCAGAGCCTGCCAGCGGCCAGACACCGCCTGCGCCAGCCGTCCTATGCTCTCTCCATCGACAAGATCGAGCGGGGCTATGGTCGCGCTGCCCCCGGCGCCGTGAATATATTCTTCCACCTCTTCAAGCCCGCCCGCCGTTCTGGCCGTCAGGATGACGTGAGCGCCTGCAGCGCCCAACGCCTTTGCGGTTGCGGCGCCGATCCCACGGCTTGCGCCGGTCACCAGGGCGAGCTTACCGGAAAGAGGAAGAGTGGACATGAAGCATCCTGTTCGCCCCGATAGGAAAAGAAGGGCTAGTTTAATTGAGAAGAGGATGGCTGCTCAGGCCAAGCAGCCACCCGGATATGATCTGGCTATCAGACGACCCGCTCAGCGAGCAGTTCAAGCTGGTTCTGCACCACGGCATCGTCCTGATCCGTCAGCGTGGTCGGATAGTCGCCTGTGAAGCAGGCGTCGCAATATTGCGGGCGGATGTCAGCCCGCTTCGCCTCGCCCAAAGCCTTGTAAAGCCCGTCTATCGAGATGAAGGACAAGCTGTCGGCATGGATGAAGTCCTGCATGCCGCCGATGTCCAGACGATGCGCCAACAGCTTCGTGCGTTCGGGAGTATCGACGCCATAGAAGCAGCTATGCTTTGTCGGCGGGCTGGCGATGCGCATATGCACTTCCTTGGCCCCGGCTTCGCGCATCATCTGCACGATCTTGAGGCTGGTCGTCCCCCGGACGATCGAATCGTCGATAAGGACGATGCGCTTTCCGGCGATCAGCGCGCGATTCGCGTTGTGCTTGAGCTTGACGCCGAGGTGCCGGACCTTGTCGCCCGGCTGGATGAAGGTCCGCCCGATATAGTGCGAGCGGATGATCCCGAGTTCAAAAGGCAGGCCGGATTGCTGGGCATAACCGATCGCTGCGGGCACGCCGCTGTCAGGCACGGGTATGACGAGGTCGGCATCGACTGGGTTTTCAATCGCGAGTTGGGCGCCGATCGCCTTGCGAACCGAATAGACGCTGGACCCATCCACGATCGAATCGGGCCGACTGAAATAGACATGCTCGAAGATGCAGGGGCGGGGATGAACTTCACCGAAGGGGCGATGGCTCCGGACCTGGCCATTATGCGTGACGATGACAAGCTCGCCAGGATCGATGGAGCGGATATGCTCCGCGCCGACGACATCGAAAGCCACTGTTTCGGAGGCAAAGATGGTGGCGTCGCCCAGCTTCCCCATCACCAAAGGCCGGATGCCAAGCGGATCGCGGCACGCGATCATGCCTTCTGGCGTGGTGACGATCAGCGAATAGGCGCCTTCGATCTGCTTCAAAGCGTCGATGAACTTGTCGAGCAGCGTCCGGTAGGTCGATGTCGCGACCAGATGGATGATCACTTCTGTATCGGATGTCGATTGGAAGATTGAGCCGCGGCGGATCAGCTCGCGGCGCAGCTTCATCGCGTTGGAGATATTGCCGTTGTGGGCGACGGCGAAACCACCGGAATTCAGCTCTGCATAGAGCGGCTGCACATTGCGGAGCGAGGTTTCGCCGGTCGTCGAATAGCGGACGTGGCCGGACGCCGTGTTGCCCGGCAGGCCGCGAATCACTTCATCACGGTCGAAATTGCCTGCGACATGGCCCATCGCGCGGTGCGTATGGAAATCATGGCCATCCCAGCTGGTGATACCGGCAGCTTCCTGACCGCGATGTTGCAGGGCGTGAAGGCCAAGCGCAACGATCGCCGAAGCGGTCTCCGCTTGGATGACTCCGAAAATGCCGCATTCCTCACGCAGCTTGTCGTCGTCGAACGGGTTTGTCGTAAACATGGGTGCGAGCGGGTCCATAGCCGATGCCGTGCCTCGAAGGGCTGCTTCGCGCGCATATAGTGGTTCGATCCTGATTTGTCGCCTGCTTGAAACAAAAAAGGCTGTTGGCGGGTGTACGCCCGAAGTTCTGTGCACGGTCGGAGATGGAAAAGCGCTACTGGCTTTGCGCGATGGGCAGAGCTAAAGAGCCTGTCCAAATGCATCGCTTTGCCAATCCTGCCCGCTTCCTGAAGATCGCGCGGCCGCTGACCGCCTGGCTGTTCTGGCCGGGGCTGATATTGCTTTTGGTCGGCGCGGGCTGCGGCTTGTTGCTCACTCCTGCTGATTATCTGCAGGGGCAGACGGTCAGGATCCTTTATATTCACGTACCCGCGGCATGGCTGGGAATGGCAGGCTGGGCGGGCATCGCGATATCGGCGCTGATGCAGCTTGTCTGGAGGCACCCGCTGGCCGCCGTGGCCGGACGGGCGATCGCTGTTCCAGGCGCATTATTCACCGCGATTTGCCTTGTTACAGGATCCATCTGGGGACGCCCCACCTGGGGAACCTGGTGGGAATGGGATGGCCGGATGACGTCGATGCTCGTGCTGTTCTTCCTTTACTTGGGCTATATCGCACTAGCCAATGCGAGTGCCCGGCAGGATCAGGGCGGCGTCAGTCCCGTCACCGCGATCTTCGGGCTGGTGGGGGCGGTGAATATTCCCATCATCAATCGCTCGGTGGTGTGGTGGAACAGCCTGCATCAGGGCCCGAGCATCACGTTGCGCGGGTCGAGCATCGACCTTTCGCTTCTCTGGCCGCTTGGCTTCACCCTCACGGGGTTTTCCCTCCTGTTCGGCGCGATCGTGCTGATGCGGATGCGGACCATATTGGCGCGCAACAAGGTCGAGGCGCGAATGCAGCGGCTGGCGCGGGGATAAAGACATGAATCAGTGGGCTTTTGTCGGCAGCGCCTATGCGCTGACTTTCCTGGGCACGTTTGTCCTGTGTCTTTCCTGCTGGCGCTCGATGCGGACCGCAGAAGCGGCCGCGCAAAAGTTGACGGACCGATCATGAAGGCAAAGCATCAGCGCCTAATTCTGGCGATCGTCGCGCTCATAGCCTTGATCGGCGCGGGCTTGCTTGCGGCCTCAGCATTGCGCGACGAAGCCGCCTACTTCTATGCGCCTGCCGACGTCCGCGCAAAAGGCGTGGAAGCAGGGAAGGCCATTCGTCTCGGCGGCATGGTGGTGAAGGGCAGCCTGAAGCGCGCAGCAGACGGCGTGACCATGCATTTCGACGTGACCGATGGAAAAGCGACCGTCCCTGCCGTTTTTAAGGGGATTGCGCCCGATCTGTTCAAGGAGGGGTCTGGTGTAGTCGCGGAAGGAGCGTTCGATAGCGCGGGTACCTTCGTCGCCACAAACCTGCTGGCAAAGCATGACGAACGCTACATGCCCCGGGAGCTGGAAGGCCTCCAATATAATGAAACGACCCACGAGATGAAGGCGGGCCAGTGAGAGCGATGTTCTTTACCCTCCAGGTTCAGCGATCGGAGCGGGCGGCATGATAGCAGAAGCAGGTCTCGCCGCACTTTGGCTGGCAGCAGCGCTGGCTTTCCTTCAACTGGGCCTGGTATCTTTCGGGCTTGCGGGAAAGAAGAGCGAATTGCTGCAGGCCGTGCGGCCCGTGGCTGTGGCTCAAGGTGTGCTGACCGCTATCGCTTTCATCGCACTTATCACGTTGTTCATGCGGTCCGACATGTCGGTGTTGCTGGTTGCGACCAACAGCCATTCAATGAAGCCGTGGCTTTACAAGTTCGCCGGTACATGGGGCAATCATGAAGGGTCCATGCTGCTTTGGGTGACCGTCATGGGTGTCGCTGGCGCGGCAGTTGCCCTGTTCGAACGCGCGCTGCGCCGAGACACGCACATGGCAACGCTGGGCGGGCAGGCTGCGATCAGCATCGGTTTCTATGCCTTCCTCCTTTTCGCTTCCAATCCTTTCGCACGGATCAATCCGCCTGCCGCCGATGGCCAAGGACTGAACCCGCTATTGCAGGACCCGGGCCTCGCCTTCCATCCGCCTACTTTATATCTTGGATATGTAGGGCTCTCGGTGGCGTTTTCCTTCGCCATCGGCGCGTTGCTGACGAGGCAGGTCGATGCTTCTTTCGCGCGTGCAATGCGTCCTTGGGTACTCGCCGCGTGGATACTTTTGACGCTCGGGATTACGGCGGGGAGCTACTGGGCCTATTATGAACTGGGCTGGGGCGGCTGGTGGTTTTGGGACCCGGTGGAAAACGCTTCGCTGATGCCGTGGCTGGCGGCGACCGCGCTTCTGCACAGCGTCACGGTTCTCGCGACCCGCGACGCCTTGCGGGCCTGGACCGTGATGCTGGCGGTCATCGCATTTTCGATGTCGATGGTGGGCACATTCCTAGTCCGGTCGGGCATATTGACCAGCGTCCACGCCTTCGCAGTAGACCCCGAGCGTGGAAGCTTCATTCTCATACTGCTGGGGATCTACATTGGCGGTGCGCTAGCGCTCTTCGGTTGGCGGGTCGGCGCGGTTCGCGAAGGAGCACCCTTCGAACTCGTCAGCCGCGAAACCATGCTGGTGGTCAACAACCTATTGTTGTCGGTCATCCTTGGCCTTGTACTCATCGGAACGCTTTATCCGCTTCTAACCGAGGCATTTGGGCATAAGGTGTCGGTAGGCGCGCCCTATTTCGATCGGATCGCAGGCCCGATTGCGCTCATCCTGATGATTGTCATGGCGGCGGGGCCTCTGACGCGCTGGCGCAAGGATAGCCTGGCCCAAGTCGGACGGCGCATGATCGTTCCAGCGGGCATCGCGCTGATCGCTCTTGCCGCTTCGGCCATTCTGGCATGGGACAGGATCGGCGTGCTCCCTTTCCTTGGCCTGGTCATCGCAGTGGCTGTGGCCGCAGGAAGTGTCGCCCCGCTTTGGAAGCGCAACTTGCGCCGAACGCCGCTTTTCACCTGGGGAATGGTGATCGCCCATCTGGGTTGCGCGGTTAGCCTGGCTGGCATGGCTTGCGATTCGGCTTTCACGGTAGAGCGGCTCGCTGCAGTCCGCCCGGGAGATGTGGTCGAGGCAGCTGGCTGGAGGTTGCGACTGACGAGGATAGTGCCGATCGCGGGCGATAACTGGACCGCGTTACAGGCGGACATGGAAGCAAGCCGGAACGGTGGCCCGCCGGTCGATCTGCATCCGCAATCTCGCTTTTTCCCATCCCCGCCCACCACCACGACCGAGGCAGCCTTGCTGACGCGCTGGAATGGCCAGCTGTATGTGGTGCTGGGCCAGGAAGCCGATCAGGGCCGCTGGCAATTGCGGGTGTGGTGGAAACCCTTTGTCACGCTCATCTGGTTTGGCGGCGCGATGATAGCGTTGGGAGGGGCGTTGGCGCTGGTGGGCCGCGAACGGCGCGGCTGGTTGCTCAAGTGGCGCGGCAGGATGGCTGCGGCATGAGGAAGTTGTGGATCTGGCTGCCCCTTGCGCTCTTCGCGGGATTTTTCATTCTCTTTGCCAGCGGTTTGCTGAAGCCTGATGATCGCGTCATCACGTCGAAGCAAGTGGGCAAGGCGCTCCCTGACTTCAGCTTGCCGCCAGCAGCGAGTGACCGGCCTCCGCTCACGAGCCGTGACCTTGCGACAGGTAAGCCCCGCCTGCTGAACATCTTCGCCAGTTGGTGTGTCCCTTGCGCCGCCGAAGCGCCTCAGTTGCTGGCTTTGAAGCAAGCTGGGGTCGAGATAGACGCCATCGCCATCCGCGACGCCCGCGAAGATGTGGACCGTTTTCTGGCCCGCTATGGCAATCCTTATGCTCGGATCGGGCTGGACGCGCGTAGCAGCGTGCAGATCGCGCTTGGTTCATCGGGGGTCCCGGAAAGCTTCGTAATCGATGGCAAGGGCCGGATCGCCTACCAACATGTCGGCGACATACGAGCGGACGATGTTCCAGTGATCCTCCAACGCCTGGAGGATGCGCGGTGAGAAGCCTGCTTGTTCTCCTTGCACTGCTCTTGAGCTCGCCCGTTCTGGCGCAATCGGCACTTCCGCCTGCCCCCTATGCTGACCGGCAGATCAGTGACCCGGCGCTGGAGCGGAAGGCAAAGGCGTTGATGGAGACGATCCGCTGCCTGACATGCCAGAGCCAATCGATCGCCGACAGCAATGCAAGCATGGCGGGTGATATGCGATCGCAGATCAGGGAAAGGATCATGGCCGGGGAAGAACCCGAGCATATCCGTAATTGGCTGGTCGAGCGATATGGCGATTGGGTGAGCTATGAGCCCACGGCTGATCCGGTTCTTTGGCCGTTATGGGGCGCACCGCTATTGCTGATCGGCCTTGGCTTGCTGCTGTTGCGCGGCCGCATCAAAAGGGGAGGGCGCCGATGAACGGCTGGCTGATAGCGGCGATTTTTGCAGTCAGTCTTATGGCGCTGCTTGTCGCGGTGGGGCGAATTCCGCGTATGTCATGGGAGCTGACGGCTGCGGCTGTACTACTGGGGCTTGCCGGTTATGCCTGGCAAGGAAGCCCGGGACTGGCCGGGCAACCGAAGACCGCATCTACTGCCGCAGCCGGCGGGCAATTTGACGAGCAACTCGCCGAACGCCGCCGGGGTATGGCTGAACGCTATGGCAAGGCTGGCCAGTGGTTGATGGTTTCGGACGGCCTTGGAAGGCAAGGCAAGACCAAGGAGGCGGCCAATGTCCTGCTCGCGGGCCTCAAGCAGTCGCCTGATGATCCAAATCTGTGGCTCGGCTTGGGCAACGCGCTGATAGCGCATGCCGGGGGAGTGGTGTCGCCCAGCGCCGACTTCGCCTACCGGCGCGCAATGGCGCTGGAGCCCGATGCCCCTGCGCCACCCTATTTCTACGGTCTGGCCCTTGTTCGCGCGGGCCAACTGCAAGCAGCCAGGGAGCTTTGGGCACCGCTGGCGGCCAAAGCGCCCCAAGGGTCCCAAATCAAGGCGGAACTTGAACTCAATATTGCGCGTATCGACGCAATGCTGGTGGCCGGGGCGCCTGTGGCTCAGTGACATGGCGCACAATTGCGCTGGTCGTAGAGGCATGGTAGGGGCGCGCCGTCTTAATGGGCGAGCGGGCGTTTTCCCGTTCATCGCCTTTGCTTGAGTGTCGTATGAATATGACCATCTGGCGTTTCCCCCATGGCTGATCAAATGGCGAGCGGAGTCGCTCACGCCGATGATGAGGCGGCCGAAGGGCACGGTCACGCGCGTCAGAAGGCGACGCTGAAGCTCGTAGTCGGGGCAGTGGGTATCGTTTTCGGCGATATCGGCACCAGCCCGCTTTACGCTTTCCGCGAGACTTTTGCGGGCCATCATCACCTGGCGCTCGATCCCGATCACATTCTGGGCGTGGTCAGCCTGATGTTCTGGTCGATGATGCTGGTCGTGACGCTCAAATATGTCACGATCATCATGCGAGCCGATAACAAGGGTGAAGGCGGCAGTCTTGCGCTGCTTGCGTTGATCAACGGCCAAACGAAAACGCAGCGATGGTCGCGCGGCATCGTGCTGTTGGGAGTGTTCGCGACCTCGCTGTTCTATGGCGACTCCATGATCACTCCGGCGGTGTCGGTGCTGTCGGCGGTAGAAGGGCTGGCCGTCTACAACTCCCAGCTCGCGCCAGCGATCCTGCCGGCTGCGGTGATCATATTGCTGGGGCTGTTCTGGATCCAGGGTCTTGGGACAAATCGGGTCGCTGCCTTTTTCGGTCCGATCATGCTCATCTATTTCGTGACGATCGCGGCCCTGGGTGTGATCAGCATCATGAAGACGCCGGGCATTCTCTACGCCTTCAACCCATATTGGGCGGTGATGTTTTTCCTCACCGATCCGCTTCCAGCTTTCCTCGCCCTTGGCGCGGTCGTTCTGGCGGTGACTGGGGCGGAGGCATTATATGCGGATATGGGCCACTTTGGACGTAGCCCGATCCGGGTGTCATGGCTCTTCTTCGTGCTCCCGGCATTGATGATGAACTATATGGGGCAGGGCGCTCTGCTCTTTCGCGAGGGCGCGGCTGCCCTGCACAGCCCCTTTTATCATCTTGCCCCTCAATGGGCGCAGTTGCCCCTTGTCGGCTTGGCGACGCTAGCCGCGATCATCGCGAGTCAGGCCGTCATATCCGGTGCATTCTCGGTCACGCAGCAGGCAATCCAGTTGGGTTTCATGCCTCGTCTTCGGATTGCACACACCAGCGCCTCGACAGCTGGCCAAATCTATATCCCCATGATCAACTGGGGGCTGATGGTCATGGTGATCCTGCTCGTGCTGGTGTTCCAGACATCGTCCAACCTCACTGCAGCCTATGGCATCGCGGTGACCGGCGCGATGTTCATCGACAATCTGCTATTGACGGTGCTGCTCTACCGGCTTTGGAAGTGGCGCTGGTATTATTCGGCGCCTTTGCTGGCGGTCTTCTTTATCGTTGATGGCGCATATCTGGCCGCGAACTTCACCAAGGTGCCCGATGGCGGCTGGTTCCCGCTGCTGATCGGGTTCGTTGTATTCACGCTGCTGACGACCTGGTCGCGCGGCCGCCGTCTTGTGCAGGACCGCCTGCGTGAAGGAGCCATGCCGATCCCCGTATTCGTCGCTTCGGCTGCCAACAGCGCGGTGCGGGTGCCCGGCACCGCTGTGTTCATGACATCGACGTCGAATGGCGTTCCGCACGCTTTGCTTCACAACCTGAAGCACAACAAGGTTTTGCATGAACGAGTCATCCTGCTGACCGTCAAAATCAGGGATGTTCCGGTTGTTGAGGATGACGGCCGATGCAAGCTGGAGGATCTGGGCAAGGGCTTCTTCCGGCTTGTCCTGGAATATGGGTTTATGCAGGAACCCGACGTCCCGGCGGCGCTCAAGAATGTGACGGGCTGCGGCCAGGCATTCCGGATGATGGAGACCAGCTTCTTTCTGGCGCGGCAGACATTGTTGCCGTCCGCCAAGCCGGGAATGCCGTTGTGGCGAGAAAAGATTTTTGCCTGGATGCTGCGCAACGCGGAAAGCGCGATGGAATTTTTCCGCCTGCCCACCAATCGCGTCGTCGAACTGGGTAGCCAGGTAGAAATCTAGATGCGCAAAAAGGGCGCGACCATCAGGCCGCGCCCCATCATATTTCCTAGTGGCAGCTGATCAGGCCGCGTCGCGATCCTTGTTGATCTCGACCAGCTGACCGCCATTGATCGAAATCTTTTTCGGCTTCATCGCTTCTGGGATTTCACGAACGAGTTCAATCGTCAGCAGGCCGTCCGCAAGATCGGCCTTTTCCACCCGCACGAAGTCGGCGAGCTCGAACCGCCGTTCAAAGCTGCGGTTGGCGATGCCGACATGCAGGAACTTGGAACGATCGGAACTCGCGCCATCGTCCTTGCGTCCGACAACCTGCAGCAGGTTCTGCTGCGCGGTGATGTCGATCTCATCAGTCCGGAAACCCGCGACGGCCAGCGTCACCCGGTAACGGTCCTCAGACAGCCGCTCGATATTGAAGGGTGGGTAGTTGTCGCCCTGCTGCAGCCGTGCATTGTTTTCGATCAGGTCAAAAAGGCGATCGAAACCGACGGTGGAGCGGCGATAGGGGGTAAGGTCAAAACCACGCATGTCATAATCTCCATCAGAGCAAAATGAACATACCGGACCCTGAAAGGCGTCCAGCGATACGATGCGCGACCCCATATGGCGGCCGTGCGCGATTGATATGGTTGAAGGAAATCGGGTTTCAAGAGGATTTCATCGGGCGAATCAAAAGTGCCCGGACCGTGTTTCCACGATCCGGGCACTAATGGACGATTGCTCGTCTCCCCCTTGGCCTGCCTCGACCACTTTTCAGCCCCCTAAGCTTGAAGTGGGAAGCAGTATCCCTGAACCACGGCCATTAACCTGTGCTTCGTTGACTTTGCTATGGCGCGCGAAGGCCGCTGTCACGGGCTATTTCCGTGCGGAAAGATTTTCCCTCCATGCCTGTGGCTGAGGTGCAACAATCCGCGGTGCTTGCCGTTAGTGGAGACCCTGCTAGACGGGCATGAACAAACATCACGCAAAGGGCCGTTCGCGCCACATGATCTTATCACGCTACGAACGCATGATCGCCAAGCGCTATCTGCTGCCTGGCAAGGGCGAAGGGTTCATCTTTCTTGTTGCCGGGATCAGTCTTGCCGCAGTGATGCTCGGGGTCGCCGCGCTCATCATCGTGATGAGCGTGATGAATGGATTTCGGGCAGAGTTGTTCGACAAGATCGTGGGGTTGAATGGCCATGCCGTGGTGCAGGGCTATGGCGGACGACTGCCGGATTGGCGTTCGATCCTGAACGAGGCGAAGGCAACGCCGGGCGTGACCAGTGCCACTCCGCTGATCGAACAGCCGCTGCTCGGCAGTTTTCAGGGTCGGGTGGAAGCTGTCCTTGTCCGGGGAATGACCGTCAACGACATCAGGAATAACGCGACGCTCAAGGCCAAGGTGCTCGCGGGGAGCATGGATAACCTCACCGCCAATGCGGGCAAGGTTGGCATAGGTTCAAGGCTGGCTGAAAACCTGGGCCTCCAGCTAGGCGACAGCATCACGATCATCAATCCCGCAGGTCGTTCCACGCCTTTTGGCACTGTGCCGCGCCAGATATCCTACCAGGTCGCCGCGATTTTCGAGGTCGGTGTGTATGATTATGACAAAGCCTTCGTGGTGATGCCGATGGAGGATGCGCAAACCCTGCTGCTCTTGGGTGACGTGGTTGGCATGATCGAGGTGGAGACGGTCGATGCTGATCGGGTCGGGACCATCCTGCAGCCACTGGCCGGAAAGGTGGCGGGCCGGGCGGTCGTCACCGACTGGCGACAGATGAACGCATCTCTTTTCGAAGCGCTGGCGGTTGAGCGGGTTGCGATGTTCGTCGTTCTTTCGATCATCGTGCTGGTCGCTGTCTTCAACATTCTTTCATCGCTGATCATGCTCGTTCGCGCGAAGACCCGCGACATCGCAATCCTCCGCACAATGGGCGCGAGCAGAGTTGGATTGGTGAAGATCTTCATGACGGTTGGCGTGACGATTGGATCGCTCGGGATGGCGGCCGGGATGGTGCTTGGCTTCACTTTCCTGTTCTTCCGCCAGAGCGTCGTCAACGCGATCCAGTTCATGACCGGTCAGAACCTGTGGGACCCCTCGATACGCTTCCTGACCGAACTGCCGGCAAAGCCTGACCCGGTTGAGATCACAATCATCTGCCTTATGGCACTGGTCTTCAGTTTCCTCGCGACGCTGTACCCGGCGTTCAAGGCTGCCAATACCGATCCTGTGCAGGTGCTGCGCTATGAATGACATATTGAAGGTTGCGGACCTGAAGCGCAGCTTTACCCAAGGCGGCGTGACGATCGAGGTTTTGCGCGGCGTCGACCTGACCGTAGGGCAGGGCGAGATCGTGGCGCTGCTGGGGCCCTCAGGGTCCGGCAAGTCGACGCTGTTGCAAGCGGTCGGGCTGTTGGAGGGCGGTTTTGACGGCTCTATCCGTATCGACGGCGAAGAGGCCGCACGTCTGGATAATGATGGAAGGACGCGCCTGCGCAGGGACGCGCTGGGCTTCGTCTATCAGTTCCACCATCTTCTTCCCGATTTCAACGCGGCGGAAAATGTCATCCTGCCGCAGGTGATCCGCGGCAAGGAGAATGATGCGGCGCGCGCGCGTGCGGAATCACTACTTACATCCTTGGGCCTTGGTCATCGTCTTGATCATCGGCCAAGCCAACTCTCAGGCGGCGAGCAGCAACGCGTTGCCGTCGCGCGAGCCTTGGCGAACCGGCCTGCTTTGATCCTAGCGGACGAACCGACTGGCAACCTGGATGAGCGCACCGCGGACATCGTGCTGGCTGAGTTCCTCCGCCTGGTTCGAGAAGAAGGATCAGCGGCCCTGGTGGCGACCCACAATGAACGGCTTGCGGAAAAGATGGACCGCGTCGTCCGCCTTCACGAAGGACTGCTGGACGACGCTTCAGACCTGAACTGAGGTGTCGTCCCGAACGGTCGCGACAACGATCTGGTTTCTGCCCTGCGTCTTGGCCCTGAGGAGTGCTGCGTCGGCGGTCTGAACCAGCTGGTTCGGTCGCCCGTGATCAGGATAAGCCGCAAGTCCGAACGAAGCCGTCACTGGGCCAAGCTGCTGATGGCCGTGCTGTATGCGAAGGTTCTGGATCTTGCCTTGGATCTGGCGTCCCCGCTCGATCGCCTGATCCAGGGAAAAGTGCGGCATCAGAAGGACGAACTCTTCGCCCCCCAGGCGAAAGGCGTAGCCATCCTCGCGAAGGGAGTCGTTCAGAACATTGCCGACGGCCCGCAGCACGGCGTCGCCCGCATCATGCCCATGCGCGTCGTTGAACCGCTTGAAATGATCGATGTCGATCATGAGACAGGCAAGCGGCGACCGGTCCCTGGTGCTGACGGCCACCGCTTCCTCAATCGCCGCGTCGAACTGTCGGCGGTTTGAAAGTCCGGTGAGCGCATCGACCATTGCCATTTCGCGCAACGCATCTCGAAGGCGCAGGTTGGCCAGTGCCAGCCCGATATTTTCGGCGAGCATTTCCAGATATTTCTCGCTTCGTTCGATCTGATCCGCTGCGACATTCGCCGGTTCTTCGAAATAGAGCAGGCCTATGGTTTCGCCCTGCGCGGCCAGCGGCATGCAGATGGTGGGCGCCGCGCCCTCACCGCCCAGATGCTCGCAAGGAATATCTATGATGTTCCCTGATGGCCGATGGGTCTGACCGCGACGCAATGCCCAGCAGGCAGACGGGGAAAATTCCTCTTCGGACCATTGGGGCGACAGCCAGTCGCAAGCCTGGCGCATGGCGTTGCGGCGCGGATCATAGATGTACAACCTGCCAGCGAAACCGGGCGCGATTTCCGGCGCGAAGCGGCGCACGACGCCGGTAAGATCAGCGCTGTTGTCGCAACCTTGAAGCCGCTGGGTCATGCGGGACAGAAGGTCCTGCATGATGCGGTCGGCATCGCGTTCCTTCTCCAACCGTTGCCGCTCAAGCCCATTTTCCCGAAAAATGCGGATGGCCTGCGCCATGTCGCCGATCTCGTCCACGTGCGAAACATCGGGTGGAATGGCCGCAAAGTCTTGCGCCGCCAGACGCGTGACGACGTCGCTCAGCCGCACGACTGGGTGCAGTATGCGTTGTTTGAGAATGAAATAGAGAACGCAGAGGAAAAGGAGCGCGGTCGCGCCCAGCATGATTTCGGACATGCTGCGCCACTGGCGCGCTGTTGCCGTGGCGCGATCGATTGCTGCTTGGGTTCGTTGATCCAGCATATACTGGAACTTCCCGATCTGCGCGGCGATCCGATCAAGCTCCCGGCCATATTCGTCGCCGAACAAGATGGTCCTGGCGGTATCCTGATCGCCAGCCTGGACAGCCCGCAGCGCCGCTTCTTGCTCGTCGGTAAGCGCGTCGGCCCAATGCAATGCGTCGCGCAAGGCCCTGATCTCGCCCTCCGTCGCGCCTGCGTCATGAAGGTGGCTGACCCGCTGTTCCACCGTGCGGAGCGCCGCCTTTTCCCGCTGATAGGCGATGAGGTGCGTGGGATCGCCCGTGATGGAAAATGACCGCGCCTGTTCCGTCTGGCGATAGCTGTCTTCGAGCAGGGCCGAGGTCAGTTGATCGAAACGCGCGCGCTGCGAGACGGCCGCGCGTTCTGCCTTCTCCGCGCCTGATGCCATGAGCATCGTGGTACCGGACGCGAGCGTGAGCAGCAGGGTCGCGCCATATGCCCAGTTGGTGATCGTCGACAAACGCATGGGGCTCAAACTACATGTGAGAGGTTGGGGAATGCTTAATCCGCTGGAAAGCACTCTCAAGGGCCAGATGGAGCCAAAGCAGAGCGTCCCACCGGCTCCAACTGGCTGAAGCGCTTATCCACAGCATTTCTCAAGAAGGACTGGCGCCGACGCAGCTAGGGGCGCTATCAATGCGAAATGCCTCATGCCGGTTTTGTACCCCTTCGCGTCTTTTCATCTTTCACCATGCTGGAAGGCGCGATCGAGCCGAAGAAGATCGCGAAGCAAGCCCGGACGCTGGGCTTTCCCGCAGCGGCGATCACCGATCGTAACGGCCTTTACGGGTCGATGGCCTTTTCCGACGCCTGCAAGAGCGAGGGGGTTCAGCCGATCATCGGAGCGATGCTGGGCGTTTTGCGGCCCGGGCGCCCGGCTAACGCCGCCGCAGTGCATGACTGGCTGGCGCTTTATGCCCAGGATGCGGCGGGCTATGACAATCTTTGCGCGTTGGTATCGATGGCGCATCTTGATCGCCCGGTCGAGGAAGTGCCCCATGTCACATTGGATTCTCTTGTTGGAAGAACGGACGGGCTCATTGCGCTGACGGCGGGGGCGGAAGGTGCGATCGCCCGGCTGTTTGCGGAAGATCAGCCTGATGCCGCATCTGACTATGCCGATCGGTTGGCGACACTCTTCCCCGATCGTATCTACATCGAAATCTGCCGCCGATCCGACCCCATAGAGGTGAAAGCGGAAGCCCAGTTGATTGATCTCGCATATGCGCGCGATCTTCCGCTGGTCGCAACGAACCCGACCTGCTTTGCAGAGCCCCATTTTCACGAAGCCCATGACGTGATGCTGTGCATCGCGGATGGTGCCTATGTTGAAACGCCTGACCGGCGGACAAGCTCTCCCGATGCCTGGATGAAACCGGCAGCGGAGATGCAGCACTTGTTCGAGGATTTGCCCGAGGCGCTCGCCAACACGCTGGTAGTGGCGCAGCGCTGCGCCGTCGCCGCACCGAAGCGCAAGCCCATCCTTCCGAGCCTGGCCGGTGATATCGAAGGCGAGGCCAGGATGTTGCGCGAGCAGGCAACCGAAGGGTTGGAATCGCGGCTTACCAAGGCGGGCATAGAGAGCGAGGACGCGCGCCAGCCCTATTTCGAGCGGCTGAAATTTGAAACCGACATCATCATCCAGATGGGGTTCCCCGGCTACTTCCTGATCGTTGCCGACTTCATCAAATGGGCGAAGGAACAGGATATTCCCGTGGGTCCGGGCCGTGGTTCGGGCGCGGGTTCTGTGGTGGCCTGGGCTCTCACCATCACGGATCTCGATCCGCTGCAGCTAGGCCTGCTTTTCGAACGCTTCCTCAATCCTGAACGCGTTTCCATGCCGGACTTCGATATCGATTTCTGCGAAACGCGTCGCGGTGAAGTGATCCGCTATGTTCAGCAGAAATATGGTGTCGATCATGTGGCGCAGATCATCACCTTCGGAAAGCTGAAGGCGCGCGCGGTGCTGAAGGACACGGGCCGCGTGCTGCAGATGAGCTATGGCCATGTGGACCGTCTGGCCAAGCTGGTGCCCAATCATCCGACCGACCCGTGGACTTTGGAACGGTCGTTGAATGGCGTGGCCGAGTTCAAGGCCGAATATGACAATGACAACCAGGTCAAAAGGCTGATCGACTATGCGATGAAGCTGGAAGGCTTCCCGCGCCATAGTTCGACCCATGCTGCGGGCGTCGTGATTGGCGATCGGCCTTTGTCACAGCTGGTCCCCCTGTATCGCGATCCGCGTTCGGATATGCCGGTGACGCAATTCGACATGAAATATGTCGAAGGCGCGGGGTTGGTGAAGTTCGACTTTCTTGGCCTGAAAACACTGTCCGTTCTGCAAAAGGCGGTACAGTTGCTGGCCGGGCGCGGCGTGCAGATCGATTTGGACGGCCTGAGTTGGGATGATCCGGCGGTCTATGACCTGCTGCAGCGGGGCGACACGGTGGGCGTGTTCCAGCTGGAATCGGAAGGCATGCGCAAGACGCTTGCCGCGGTGCGCCCAACCAATTTTGGCGACATCATCGCGCTCGTATCGCTTTATCGCCCTGGTCCGATGGACAATATTCCGATGTTCGGCCGTCGCAAGAACGGACAGGAAGAGATTGAATATCCACATATTCTCCTGAAGCCGATCCTTGAAGAAACCTATGGCATCTTCGTCTATCAGGAACAGGTGATGCAGGCCGCCCAGATTTTGGCGGGCTATTCCCTGGGCGATGCTGACCTTCTCCGCCGAGCCATGGGCAAGAAGATCAAGGCCGAGATGGATGCGCAACGGGCGCGGTTTGTCGAAGGCTGCGCGGGGAGTGACATTCCCGCGGCGAAGGCCAATGAGCTTTTCGACTTGATCGACAAGTTCGCAGGCTATGGTTTCAATAAATCACACGCCGCGGCCTATGCGCTGCTTGCCTATCAGACCGCATGGTTGAAGGCCCATTATCCGGCAGAATTCTACGCTGCCTCCATGGCGTTCGACATCCATCTTACCGATAAGCTGACCATCTTCGTCGATGATATGCGTCGGATGGGTTTGAGCTGTCTGGCACCCGACATCAATCGCAGCCTCGCTGACTTTTCTGTCGAGCCGATCGATTGCGAGAGCGAAGACGCGCGCCTGGGCTTTGCTGTCCGCTATGCATTGGGTGGTTTGAAGGGTGTCGGTGAAAAGGCCATGGACCTGCTCGTTGCGGAGCGGGAGGCTGGGGGATCTTTCAAGTCGCTCGACGACTTCGCCGATCGCATAGAACCACGATTGCTCAATCGCCGCCAGCTTGAAAGCCTCGCTGCGTCAGGAGCGTTCGACGAAATCCACCCGGATCGCGCAGGCGTGCACGCCGCGGCAGATATGATCCTGAGCGTTGCGGCGAGTGCTGCCGATGCGCGCGAAAGCGGGCAGGGCGGCTTGTTCGGTGACGTGGAAACACCGCATGCCGATGTGCGCATTCCGCCGCATCAAACCTGGTCCACGGCGGACAGGATGGCCCAGGAAAAGGACGCATTCGGCTTTTACTTTTCCGCGCATCCCGTGGATCGCTACCGGCACCTTGCTGAAGCGCGCGGCGCCAGAAGCTACGGCGCGATCTGTACCGAACAGGTATCCGAGGGTGGGCGCGCGAACGCGGTGATGGCCGCCATGGTCGAAGAAGTCCGCTGGCGCGAAACACGGCGTGGCGCGCGCTATGCGGCCGCGACATTCTCCGACAGCAGTGGGCAGTTCCAGGCGAGTTGCTTCGATGAGGATGCGTGCAAGGCCATCGAGGTCATGGCGCGCGACGGCGACTGCGCGCTGTTGATGGTGGAATTGGATCGGATGCCGGGCGAGGAAACGCCTCGAGTGACGATCCGGGGGGTTGAGCAATTTAATCAGCTTGCCAGTGCATCGCGGATGGAATTGGTCGTGGATGTGCAGGATACCACCGCCGTGGATGTCCTTGCCCAACTGCTGTTGCGCAACAGGGGCGGGCGTAGCGAGGTGTTCCTGCGTGCCTTATTGGCTAATGGGAAGGCAGTACGGATGTTTGTCGGTGATGATTTCCTGATCGGGGCGGATCAGGTGGACGCCATCGCCCTCATCCCTGGCCTGTCCATTCAGCGTTTTGAACGCATGGAGCCCAAAGCGGATGGATATCGCGCCCGCACCCGGCGTTCGGGCTTTAGGCTGGTCGCGGCAACTGCCTGATTAGAAGAGTTGAAGCTGCGGACCTGCAGGTGGGCGAAACAGGTCGGTCCTCAGCGTCAGCCTCTCGCCGGAAAAGCCGGCGCGCTTTCTGGCCTTGACGAAGCGGGTGCGGATAAGGTCGGCCCATACGCCCTGACCTCGCATGCGGGTGCTGAAATTGGGATCATTGTCACGCCCTCCCCTAATGTCCCGGATGATCCCCATGACTTTCCTGGCCCTGTCGGGATAATGTTCCTCTAACCAGGCGCGAAATAGAGGCGCTACTTCGAAGGGGAGGCGGACCGGTATGAAGGTCGCGTCCCGAGCCCCGGCAGCAGCGGTTGTTTCAACGACGGCCTCGATCTCATGATCCGTGATGGCCGGGATTATCGGAGAGATGCTGGCGACGACAGGTACACCTGCTGCTGCCAGCTGACGAATCGCCTCCACACGGCGAAGGGGGTGGGCCGCGCGCGGTTCAAGGGTACGGGCGACCTTGGGATCAAGTGTGGTGACGGAGACCATCACCGCGACAAGGCGGTCGCGCGCCATCTCCGTCAAAAGATCGAGGTCACGTAGAACCCGGTCGGACTTTGTCGTTATGAACAATGGGTGACGGCATTCCGCCAATATCTCGATGCACCGCCGGGTGATCTTCCAATCCCGTTCGATCGGCTGATAGGGATCAGTGTTTGTCCCCATCGCAATCGGTGAGACGCTGTAAGAGGCTTTGGACAGCTCCGCACGGAGTAGGGCAGGTGCGTCAGGTTTCGCAAACAGGCGCGTTTCAAAATCCAGTTCCGGAGAGAGATCGTGAAAGGCGTGGGTCGGGCGAGCGAAACAGTAAATACATCCATGCTCGCAGCCACGATAGGCGTTGATTGACTGAGTAAAAGACAGATCAGGCGATTTGTTGCGGCTGATGATGGTGCGTGGATGTTCCACAGTAACGTGGGTCCGACGACGCGGTGCAGGGCCATCTATGGCGTCGAGCGTATCGAGCCAGTCTCCGTCATCGACCCGTTCCGCGATACTGAAGCGGTGGCTTGTGACGTTGAGCGTCGCGCCTCGACCCTTTTCGGCAACCATGCCTGATTAGAACATAAAGAGAACGTTGTTGCAAGGGGTGAGCTGGTCAGCGCTCCATCAGGCGAGGCATCAACTCGACGAAATTGCACGGGCGATAGCGGCTGTCGAGCTGCGTCGAGAGGATGCCGTCCCATGCGTCCTTCACCGCGCCGGTGGAACCGGGCAAGGCGAAGATGTAGGTCCCGCGTGACACGCAAGCAGTTGCGCGCGATTGTATCGTTGAGGTTCCGATGGTCTGGTAGCTGAGCCAACGGAACAGCTCGCCAAAGCCAGCTATTTCCTTGTCCTGAACCTGGGCGAGTGCTTCTGGTGTCACATCTCGGCCGGTCACGCCGGTGCCGCCCGTCGTGATGATGCAATCAACCTGTGGATCGTCGATCCAGCTGTGCAGGCGCGCAACGATGGCAGCCCGCTCGTCTTTTTCGATATGGCGAGCGGCCAATATGTGACCCGCCGCCTTGATCCGTTCGGCCAAAGCATCCCCAGACCGGTCTTCTGCGAGGCTGCGGCTGTCCGAGACGGTGAGAACAGCAATGCGCACCGGCAAAAACGGCCGGCTTTCATCGATCGGCATCAGTCGGAGCCGCCAGCGATGCTGGGCGCGGACAGGTTGTTGTTCTGGCTAAGCCGCACCATGCGGGTGCCTTTGGCGGTTGGGAAAGTCGGCCACATGCCTTGCGCCATTCCGGTAAGGCAGTCGGCGCTGCCCTTCGCCTGGATCTGGTACATCCAATAGTTGCGCATGACGATGTTCACATAGGCGCGGGTTTCATAATAGGGCAAAGATTCCATGAACAGCAGAGGGTCGCCATTATCCTTGACCTCACTGTTCCACCGTTCAACGGGCAAGGGACCTGCGTTATATGCAGCCATTACTTTGGGCAGCAGTCCGCCGGTCGCGCTCATGCTGCGGAGATTTTCGAGGTAACGCTGCCCATATTCCATATTTGTCGATGGGACAAAGAGCTGGGCGGGGGAGGAAAGACCCATATCGCTGCCGGTGCCGGGAAGCACCTGCATCAGGCCCCGCGCTCCTGCACTGCTGACCACGTCGCTCCGGAAGCCTGACTCCTGAAGCGTGTGTGCGTAGATCAGCGCAGGTTCAACCCGCCAGCCGCCGTCCGGCCGCCAATCCGGCGTCGGGAAGCGGGCGAAGCTGTCGGGTTGCTTCCCGGCGGGACCGTTATGCGCAAGCCACAGCTGGGTTGCGGGAAGGCTGAGCGCGTTCGCCAATCTTAGCAGCGCATCATATTGGGCAGCACCGCCCAAGCGCGCCTGGTGACGGATGAACTGGTCGGCCTTCGCAATCTGACCGATGGACGTCAGAGCGATAGCCGCGCGGACGTTGGGACTATCCTTCAGTTGCTGCCAGTCGGCGGTCCCAAAGCGCGGAGCGACCTTCGCGCCTCCGGCGGGCACGCCGAGTGTTTCGCGGGCCAGCAGGCCGTAGAAGGTCTCGCTGGATCGTGCCGCCGTCTTGAGGAGGTTTTCGACCTTTTCCGCTTGGCCGCAGACCATATAGGCGCGGGACGCCCAATAGGCACCTGCCGCTCGCATGTCGGCATTGCCGCCGAGGGCTGCGACATTGGCGAAAGCGGGCGCGGCGGTAGCGCAATCGTGCTGACGCCATGAGGCGAGCCCCAAGGTCCAGTGCGCTTGGACCGCCCAATCGCCGCCCGCACGGGTTTCAAGCGCGCGGCTTGCCATGCGGCGCGCGTCGGCATCGTTATTTTCTATGTAATAGGACCATGCGACGCGCTGGCGCACTTCCGTCACGCCGTCAGGGGTCAGGCCGATTTCACCGGACGCCAACAGCGTCTCTGCTCCGGCCGGATCATCATTCTTGATGAAGGGTGTGATCCGACCGACCAGAGCCTGAGCAAGAAGGTCGGTCTTCGTCGTCGCGACATATTCCCGCCGAGGCGCTGAACCCAGCCAGACCATCTTCTGGACCTGCGGCAGGGTCGGCAGGATCGTTGCCCCTCGTTTTTGCGCGAGGCGCGAAAGCTGATCTGCGTTGGGGAGCCAAGCCGCCTTGTTCACAAGGTCCAGCACATCGAACAGCTCAACGCGTGGAGACTCCTTCGCCACATAGAGGTCGGAAAGAGCTACGGAGCGCATCGGATCCTGCTGATCCAAGGCCAGGATCATGGCCTTCGCATCGACCCACCGTTGAGCCGACAGCGCTGCGTAAATGGCCGAGTAACGCTCCTTATCCGCATCATCGATCGACAAATGAGGGTTGGAAGCCGACCGGAAAGCGGCCGACGAAGACCCATCATCTGCTTTTGCCGGTATGGCTGCAGCGGCACTAAGGGCGGCCACGGCCAGGAGAGACGATCGGGTGAGCGCGCGAATCACTGATGCATATCCTCGATCAGGCGTTGCAATGTCCGCCAACATTCCGCTTTCGCTGCGGGCTGCCCGAGTAGGAGCCGCGGGTGGAAAGTGGCTAAAGCAGGCACAGTGCCGCCATCATGGTTAAAAAAGTGTAAACTTTCTGCTCCCTGCCTGTCTTGTACAGGAAGGAAAGTACGGATCGTCCGGTCGCCCAGAAGCAGCAGTCGGCCCGGAACGGCGAGTGACACATGCGTGCGCATGCGATCAGCCGCAGCATTCAGGTCCACCCCCTCCACCATGCCGCCGGGTGGGCGTGCGCAGAAAAGGGAGGCGATGTAGACATTCTCGCGGGACAAGCCGACAGCAGACAACATCGCATCGAACAGCCGCCCGGCTCGATCGGCGAGTAATGTGCCCGCATCCATGTCGGCTTGATCGGGCATGTCCGTAATCACCATCAGCGGTGATCCGGCTTGCCCTTGCGGTAGCAAGGGGGCGCCGGACCAGCGACGTTCCGGTTGCCCCGGGTCCTGAGCAAGCCAAGCCGTGAATTCCTGGAGCGATGCTGGTTTCTTGAACGCGGCCGGAGGTGAGTTGGAAGGTGGCGAGGCATTGGCGGCCGCCGGTCGGAGCCAGTTCACCGGCGTTTCCGCCGTCGCGCTATCAACGCCCGCCATGTTCCACCACGCCAGATAGGCGTTAGCGGCACCGGCCAGATCTTCAATCATTCCCCGCATCGATCTTCTAGGGCCAGAGGTTGACGCCGGGGTCAAGAATCTTCATCGGCAGCGAGTGGTAAATCGTTTGAGTAACGCGGCGGCCGGACAGGAGAGGGAAACCATCCGGCTCGTCCCGATGGAGGGATTATGAGCGAACGGGAATCGATGCCCTATGACATCGTCATCGTCGGCGGGGGCCCGGCGGGGCTGGCTGCGGCGATCAGGCTGAAGCAACTGACCAACGACGCTGGTCAGGAACTGGCCGTGTGCGTTCTGGAAAAAGGCTCGGAAATCGGCGCTCACATTCTTTCAGGCGCGGTGATCGATCCCCGGGCGCTGGATGAGTTACTGCCGGACTGGCGCGACATGGGCTGCTCGCTTGCAGATACGCCGGTTCGGGACAACCAGCACTGGTTCCTGACGAAGCGCGGCAAATTGCCGGTGCCTCATATTTCAACGCCGCGCTGGATGCACAACAAGGGCACCTATACCGGCTCGCTTGGCAATCTGTGCCGCTGGCTAGCGGAACAGGCCGAAGGATTGGGCGTCGAGATATTCCCTGGATTCGCCGCCGCCGAAATCCTCTATAATGAGGATGGCAGCGTGAAGGGCGTTGCGACCGGTGACATGGGCATCGATCGCGAAGGCAACCGCAAGGGCGACTATCAGCCGGGGCTGGAACTTCACGCCAAATATACCTTCTTTGCTGAAGGTGCGCGTGGCCACCTGACCAAGATCCTCAAGCGCCAGTTCGAATTGGACAAGGATTGCGAGCCACAGGTCTACGGGCTTGGCATGAAGGAATTGTGGGATATTGATCCCGCCAAGCATAAGCCGGGCCTCGTCATCCACACCCAGGGTTGGCCGCTGACCGACGCTTATGGCGGCGGGTTCCTTTACCATCAGGCCAACGGGCAGGTCGCCCTAGGCTTTGTTGTCGGCCTCGGATACCGCAACCCCTATCTCTATCCGTTCGAAGAGTTCCAGCGCTGGAAGCAGCACCCTGCCATCCGCGAATATCTGGAGGGTGGCCGGCGTGTCTCCTATGGCGCGCGCGCGATCAATGAAGGCGGCTGGCAGTCGGTGCCGAAGCTCGTCTTCCCGGGCGGTGCGCTGATCGGTTGCTCGGCAGGCTTCGTCAATGTGCCGCGCATCAAGGGCACGCATACGGCCATGAAGTCGGGCATGCTGGCCGCCGAAGCAGCGTTTGAGGCGATCCAGAACGAACGCGCGCGCGACGTTCTGCATGACTATGACGACCGCCTGCGGTCCAGCTGGGTCGCGGACGAATTGAAGTTGGTCAAGAATGCCGAGCCGCTGCTGGCCAAGTTCGGCAACACGATCGGGACGCTGCTTGCGGGCGTCGACATGTGGATGCGCACGCTGAAGATCGGCCTGCCCTTCACGATGAAGCACAAGCCGGACAATGAGAAAATCTGGCCCAAGGAGATCGGGCACAAGATCGACTATCCCAAGCCCGATGGGGTGATCAGCTTCGATAGACTGTCGTCGGTGTTCCTGTCGAACACCAACCATGAGGAAGATCAGCCGGTCCATTTGCAGTTGAAGGACGCATCGGTTCCGATCGCCTACAACCTGCCGATCTACGACGAACCCGCGCAGCGTTATTGCCCGGCAGGCGTCTATGAGGTCGTCGGGCTGGAAGAAGGCAATCCGCGGTTCCAGATCAACGCCCAGAACTGCGTCCACTGCAAGACCTGCGACATCAAGGACCCGACGCAGAACATCAACTGGGTCGTGCCCGAAGGCGGCGGGGGGCCGAATTATCCCAACATGTAAGCGCCTGCTTCCTGTGATGTTGCTGCCGATGCTGCTGGCTTCGCCGGCTGGCGCATCGGTAGATCGGTCGAGCGCCCTTCACGCCTACGCGCGGGGGAGACTGGCCGACAGCGATGGAGCGAATGAAGCCGCGCTACGCAACTATCGTGATGCGCTGGCGGGTGACTCCGGAAGTGTAGAGGTGGCGCGGCGGTCTTATCTGAATGGCTTGATCAGCGGTGACATGGCACTGGCGCTTCAGTCGGCGAGGCTGCTGGACAGCCGGGGGGTGCTGCCGCGTGACGGGCCGCTCCTGTTCCTGGGCGACGCGCTGGCTCGCAGCGATTGGAGAGGCGCCAAGCGATTCGCCGAGCTTGTAAGGACCGAAGAAAATTTCGGCTTTCTAGTCCCCATTGTCCTGAGCTGGATTGCGGTCGGCGAAGGAAAAGCGATCCCGCCGGAAGTCGATCCGGCAGACCGATTTGCATCCTTAGCCCGGCGCTATATCGATGAACATATTGCGCTTCAGGCACTTGGCCGGGGAGATATTGCCGCAGCCGGTCCCGCGATCAACCGGGCGCTCGGCTTGCGGACGGTGGATCTTGCGGAAATGCGGCTGACCTTCGCGGCGCAATTGGCTGCGCGTGGTCGGCGGACAGAGGCGCTGGCTCTGCTTCCTGAAGGAAAAGCCGACTACGCCATTGCACGGGCTGACATTGCGCACGGTCGTGGCGGCGGTAAGGCTGGACGAGCGCTAACGCCCGTCCAGGGCTTTGCGCGGTTGCTGACGCGTTTGGCGTCGGACATTTCATCGGACGACAGCACGCGTATGCTGGCGATCAGGCTCGCGCGGATCGCCAGTTTCGTCAATCCAGCAGGAGCGGATAACAGGTTGGTTCTGGCGCAATTGCTCACCGTTGCGGGGCACGGCGGGCAGGCTGTTTCGGAACTGAGCAAAGTTGCGGAGAGTGGGTGGTTCGGAACACTCCGGCAAACCGCGCTGGTCAACGCCTGGGCCGCATCGGATGACAGTCCTGCTGCGATTTCGCTGGCGCGCCGATTGGCTCAAGAACCGGGCGCCGATGTGGAGCGTCTGGTGCGGCTAGGGCAGTTGCTGGCTCGGGCGAAAGAATATGCAGATGCTGCCGATGCTTTTGGCGTAGCGGAAGCCCGATACGCGGCAGACGATGTACCTTGGGCTTTGTTGCTGATGCGCGGAAGCGCTCTTGAGCAGGCGGGCCGTTGGGAGGAGGCTCGCGCCGTTTTGGAGCGCGCGACGAAGATTGCGCCCAATGAACCGGCTGTGCTCAATTATCTCGGCTATGCGCAGGTGGAGCGGCGGCAAAATGTCCCTGCTGCGCTGGAGCTTTTGAAGAAGGCCAGCGCGCTCAAGCCCGAGGATGCGTCGATCACGGATTCGCTAGGCTGGGCGCATTTCGTGACCGGAGATGTGGAAACCGCCGTGCCCGTGCTGGAACGCGCCGCTGAAGGGGCCCCGGGCGACGTGACGATCAACGAGCATCTGGGCGATGCTCTTTGGGCAGCCGGGCGGCGCTTTGAAGCGCGCTATGCCTGGAGGGCCGCAGCCGTGTTTGCCGAAGGCGACGTTGCGACACGGCTCCAGGCGAAAACTAAAATTGGGATGAAGCCGGAATATGCCGCTCCTTGAGGCCGGAACGCTTGTTGATACCGCATACGCCAAGGTAAACCTGGCCCTGCATGTGCGGGAACGGCGGGCGGATGGTTACCACGCGCTGGAAAGCCTGTTTGCTTTTACGAAGGATGGCGACCGACTAAGCGGGTGCTTGAACGATGACGGCGAGATTAGTCTGACATTGGACGGCCCCTTTGCGGCATCTCTGGGCTGCGGGGCGGACAATCTGGTGATGAGAGCCGCCAAGATGCTGCAGGAATATCTTGGCGAGGAACGCGGCGCGCTTTTGAAGCTGACGAAGAATCTGCCGGTGGCTTCGGGCATTGGTGGAGGTTCGGCTGATGCGGCAGCGGCATTGCGCCTGCTCAACCGATTGTGGGATGTGCGACTGCCTGCCGCTGAGCTGGAGCGCTTGGGGCTCGACCTGGGGTCAGATGTTCCGGCTTGTGTCAGAAGCGTGACGCAGATGGTGCGAGGGCGCGGTGAAGTGCTTGAGCCCCGGCATGTTGATGGTTTGCTCGGATCCCCGATGCTGCTGATTAATCCGGGTATCGGCATATCCACGGCAAGCGTCTTTAGCCGGTGGGACAGAGTTGATCGGGGTCCCCTGACAGCTACGACGCTGGATGACCTGATCGTCGGTGCGCGCAACGATCTCGAACGTGCGGCCATAGCGTCAGCGCCCGTCGTTGCCCACGTGCTTCACCTCTTGCACGAGCAGCCGGGTGTCAGCCTCGCGAGGATGTCCGGCTCCGGCGCCACCTGCTTCGCCTTGTTCGAAGATGCAGACAGGCGGGCCGAGGCGGCACGCCTCATATCATCCTCTCAACCCGGTTGGTGGGTGTTGGAAACGGAGATTGGCGGCGCGTGAGCGAGGCATTTACACAGATTGATGGCGGGCCGCTCGACCTGCTGATCATTGCGGATCATGCGTCGGCGCATGTGCCTTCCGACATTGATCTGGGCATCGATTCCGACCTGCTCGGCAACCACATCGCCATAGATATTGGGGTGGCAGAGGTTAGCCGACTGCTGGCGGAGCAATTGGGATGCACCGCGATATTGGGCGGCGTTTCCAGACTGGTGATCGACCTTAACAGGGAGGATGATGCGCCTGGCCTGCTGCCGGTCATGAGTGACGGTCATCCCGTCCCCGGCAACCGCCATGCCGATCTTTCGAGCCGGATGATCCGCTTTCATCATCCCTATCATCATCAGATCGGCCGATTGCTCGACGCAATGGCATCGCCCTTCATCCTTTCAGTGCATAGCTTCACGCCCCGGCTGGCAAGCGATCCTCAGGCGGAGCGGCCGTGGGACATCGGCGTTCTCTACAATGAAGATGATCGCGCCGCTCGCATAGCCATCCCCATGCTGGAAGAGGCTGGCCTGATGGTCGGCGATCAGCTGCCCTATTCGGGGCACCTGCTGAATGCGACCATGAACCGCCATGCCGAGGCCAACGGCATCCCGTATCTCGGAATCGAAATGCGGCAGGATCTGGTGACGAGCGGCGAAGGGCAAGCCCGGTTCGCCCGCATAATCGGCCCCATTGTGCTACAATGCCGCAATAGCCTTGCGTGACTCGTCCCTTTTTGGAAAGGGAGGCGCGCAAGAAGGGTAGGTTTTATGTCTCACACGTTCGACAAGTCGAAACTGCCGAGCCGCCACGTCTCGGTTGGTCCGGAGCGCGCTCCGCATCGTAGCTATTATTATGCGATGGGCCTGACCGAAGAAGAGATTGCCCGCCCCTTCGTAGGCATTGCTTCGGCTGGCAACGATAGCGCGCCGTGCAACACGACACTCGACCTGCAAGCGGACTTCTGCCGCCAGGGTGTGAATGAAGCAGGCGGCATGCCGCGCCGGTTCAATACCATCACGGTCACTGACGGCATCGCCATGGGCCATCAGGGCATGAAGAGCTCGCTGGCGAGCCGCGAAGTCATCGCGGACTCGGTTGAGCTTTCCGTGCGCGGCCACTGCTATGACGCGCTTGTCACCTTTGCTGGATGCGACAAGTCACTGCCGGGCATGATGATGGCGATGTTGCGCCTGAATGTCCCTTCGATCTTCGTCTATGGCGGGTCGATCCTGCCCGGTCGCTTCGAGAACCGTGACGTGACCGTCGTCGATGTGTTCGAGGTGGTCGGCAAATATGCAGCCGGCGCGTGCCCGCTGAAGGATGTCATCGCGCTCGAAAAGGTCGCCTGCCCTGGGCATGGCGCGTGCGGTGGCCAATATACTGCGAATACCATGGCCTGCGTGGGTGAGGCGATCGGTCTGTCGCTGCCCAACAGCAATATGGCGCCCGCTCCCTACAAGAGCCGCGAAGAGGTTGCCGTTGCCGCTGGCCGCCAGGTCATGGAATTGCTGGCGAAGAATATCCGGCCGCGTGATATCTGTACCCGGGAAGCTTTCGAGAATGCGGCGCGGATCGTTGCTGCGACCGGTGGCTCGACCAACGGGGCGCTGCACTTGCCCGCGATGGCGAACGAGTGCGGCATTGATTTCGATCTGTTCGATGTGGCGGAAATCTTCAAATCGACGCCTTACATCGCTGATCTCAAGCCCGGCGGAAAATATGTCGCCAAGGACATGTATGATGCTGGCGGCGTCTACATGCTGATGAAGACATTGTTCGACAACGGTTTGCTCCATGGTGACTGCCTGACTGTCACTGGCAAGACGATCGCCGAGAATATCGAGGAAGTCAGCTGGAACCCCGACCAGAAGGTCATCTACGACGTCAAGTCGCCGATCACTCCGACGGGCGGCGTCGTGGGCCTGAAGGGTTCGCTCGCCCCCAATGGCGCGATCGTGAAGGTCGCGGGCATGCACCGCCTTCAGTTTGAAGGCCCGGCGCGCGTGTTCGATTGTGAGGAAGACGCTTTCGCCGCAGTCGAAGCCCGCGATATCGCCGAAGGGTCTGTCATCATAATCCGCTATGAAGGGCCCAAGGGCGGCCCCGGCATGCGTGAGATGCTGTCGACCACTGCCGCGCTCTATGGGCAGGGGATGGGCGAGAAGGTGGCGTTGATCACCGACGGGCGCTTCTCTGGCGCAACGCGCGGTTTCTGCATCGGCCATGTCGGGCCGGAGGCTGCAGAGGGCGGGCCGATCGCGCTTGTCGAAAATGGTGACGTCATCGCCATCGACGCAGAGGCTGGCACGATTGACCTCAAGGTTTCCGAGTCCGTACTTGCTGAAAGGCAGAAGAACTGGAAGCCGCGCCAGAATGATTATCAGTCAGGCGCTCTCTGGCGCTATTCACAGAATGTGGGACCGGCTTACAAAGGGGCAGTGACACACCCCGGGGCGAAGACCGAAACCCATGTCTATGCGGATATCTAAAAAGATCGTCTGGGCGGGGCTGATGTGCCTCGCCCTGACATCCTGCGACCAAGGCGGCGATGAGGCTGCACGGCCGTTCGCAGGCCCCGCATCGGCGCAAGGGGCGCTGGCAGATTGTGCGATCGGCGCTGGCGCGACATGGGCGCGAAGCTGTTCGGTTGAGCAACAGGGGGCCGTCCTTACCATCCGTCACCCAGATGGCGGATTCCGGCGTTTTCAGATCCTTGAAGATAAGCGGGGACTTGCATCGGCCGATGGCGCCGAGCGGGCCAAGATTGCCATAGTCGCCGATGGGCAGATCGAAGTCAGCGCAGGCGACGATCATTATCGGCTGCCCGCTACCATTTCCCGGACAAACGCCCCTTGAGCGGATTACCCATCCTGACCGCAGCGCAGATGCGGGAAGCGGAACGGGCAGCCATTGCGAGCGGCGTCACCGAATATGAGCTTATGGAGCGCGCTGGGGCTGCTGCGGCGGAAATAATCTGGCGCGCTGGGGGAAAGCGCGACCTTTTGGTGTTGTGCGGTCCCGGTAACAATGGCGGTGACGGCTATGTCATCGCGCGACTGCTGCGAGGACGCGGTGTCCCGGTGCGCGTGGCCGCGTTGGCTGAGAACCGCACCGAGTCCAGTCTGAGGGCGCGATCGGCTTGGGGTGGCCCGGTAGAGTCCTTGGCCGAAGCAAGTCCCGCCACGCAGATTGTCGATGCTCTTTTCGGCACCGGCCTCTCGCGTGGGTTAGATGATCCGATTGTCGAGAGATTGAGCATCCTGACGTCACAGGCGGCCTTCAGCTACGCGGTCGATGTGCCGAGCGGCGTTGATACAGATAGCGGGGCTTTGCTGTCGCCCGTGCCACAGTTCGGCATTTGCATCGCCTTGGGCGCGCTGAAGCCAGCCCATGTTCTACATCCAGCGGCGGGGAGCTTTGGCCGTCTGATGTGCGTCGACATCGGCGTTGCGGCTGGCGGTCAGGCTCAACGCCTTGCTCCGCCTCATCTGGAAGCGCCGACGGCTGCGGACCATAAGTATAGCCGGGGCTTGGTTGCCGTGGTCAGTGGCCGCATGGCGGGTGCAGGGCAGCTGGCCGCTGAAGCTGCCGCGCGATCGGGCGCAGGGATGGTCCGTCATTTGATAACTGGCGGCGCACCTGTCGGGTCGAACGCACTCGTGACGGTGGAGGCTGTCGACGATCGTCATGTGGATGCTGAATTGAAGGACGAGAGGCTGGCGGCGATTTTGGTTGGGCCGGGTCTGGGGCGCGATCTGTACGCCGCAGACCGCCTGAATGCCGTGTTGCAATGTGGCCGACCATTGGTGCTCGACGCCGACGCACTGACATTGTTGGGGCAAGAAGGGGCCGCAGAACGCATCCCGGCAGCTTCGATCCTGACGCCGCATGAAGGCGAATTTGCACGTTTGTTCGGCGATCTGCCAGGCAGCAAACTAGATCGAGCCCGCGAAGCCGCGCGCCGGTCTGCTGCTGTGGTGATCCTCAAAGGTTCAGACAGCGTCATCGCTGCGCCCGATGGGCGGGTGGCTGTAGCAACGGGGGCGTCGGCCTGGCTGTCGACGGCAGGGACCGGAGATGTTCTGGCAGGATTGGCGGCGGGACGGCTTGCGGTGGTGGGCGATCCCTATCGGGCCGCTTGCGAAGCGGTTTGGCTTCATGGGGAAGCGGCCCGGCGTGCGGGTGTCGCATTTGTTGCGGATGATTTGATTGCGCAGCTGCCAGCGGCTATCGCCTCTCGCCTGTGACCCACATCGACAATGATCTTGTAATTCGCATTGCCGCAAAAGGCGATGGCGTCACCGCCAATGGGCGGCACGTGCCACTCGCTGCGCCCGGCGACAGGGTGGCTGACGACGGCACTCTGATCGCTGGCCTTCACCACGTCGCAGCGCCCTGCGTCCATTTTCCGGCGTGTGGCGGCTGTGAGCTTCAGCATGTGGACGAGCAGAGCCTGGCTGAGTTTGTGACGGGGCGCGTGGCAGGTGCGTTGGCCGGACAAGGGGTGACACTCGCGCAGGCTTCGCTGCTGCCGCCCCGTCTGTCCGCGCCAAAGACCCGCCGCCGTGCATCCTTGCGCGCGGCGCGAGATGGGCGCCGGATCACCATCGGCTTTGCAGAGTCAGGCAGCCACAAGCTCATCGACCTCGCGATGTGCGAGATACTGGATCCTCGCCTCTTCGCCTTGCTCGGACCCCTGCGCGCGCTGTTGCCGCTGATCCTGCCTGACAAGCGCGCGGCGCATGTCCGCATGTCCTTGGTCGATCAGGGCATCGATCTGCTGCTGGAGAATGTCCATGTGTCCGGACTTGCGGCGGACGAGGCTTTGCGGGATTTCTCTGCTGCTCAAGGTTTGGCGCGTCTGACAATCGACGATGGCGCCGGTCAGCAGACACGCTGGGAGCCTGAGCCGGTCACGATGACATTTGGCGGCGTGCCGGTGGGCTTCCCGCCCTTTGCCTTTCTCCAGGCTACTCCAGACGGGGAAGCTGCGCTGTTGGATGTCGTGCGTGGGGCATTACCGTCCGGAGGCGCGGTAGCTGATCTTTTCAGCGGGCTTGGCACATTCGCATTGGGCGTGGGCAGGGACCGACCGGTTTACGCAGCCGAGGGCGCGCGCGATCTGGTGCTTTCACTCAAGCTTGCCGCCAATCGCGCCCAACGACGGATGGTCGCCGATCATCGCGATCTGTTCAGGCGGCCGCTGGTTCCTGACGAGCTGAATCGGTTTGCTGCAGTAATAATCGATCCCCCAAGGGCGGGTGCGCGGGAGCAGGTGTTGCAGCTGGCGGCGTCAACTGTGCCGGTCATTGCTTATGTGTCGTGCAACCCGGCGAGCTTTGCTCGTGATGCAGCGCATCTTGTGGCGAGCGGATATATCTTGGACAAGGTTAAGCCGGTCGGGCAGTTTCGGTGGTCGACCCATGTCGAACTGGCCGCGATCTTTCGGCACCCATGAAAAATGAACCCCCGCCGCATATTTGCGGCGAGGGATCAGGCACCCTCTCCAAAGGGGAGCTTGGACCTTTTAGCCCAGCTTGATGACAGTTGCGCGACGACGCGCCGGGACCGGATCGGCATAGAGGCTGGCCATGGGCTCGTCCTCGACTTCGATGACCGCTTCTGAGGTGAAGCCATTGAACCCGGTCCGCATGGCCGAGCCATAGGCGCCGAGCATGCCGATTTCGATATAATCGCCTGCCTGAACGTCATCGGGCAGCATGAAGGGGCCGGCCATGTGGTCCATGTCGTCACATGTCGGGCCGTAGAAGGAGAAAGCTTCCTCTTCGCCTTCGCTCTCTTCACCGCGCAACAGGGAGACGGGGAACCGCCAGCCGATATGCGCAGCGTCGAACAGGGCGCCATAGGCGCCATCGTTGATGTAGAGTTCAGTGCCGCGACGGCGCTCTACCCGCACGATTATGGAGCTATATTCGGCCGACAAAGCCCGGCCGGGCTCGCACCACAGTTCAGCCGAATAGCTGATCGGCAGGCTTTCAAAGCCGCGATGGATGGCATCGAAATAGGCTTCGAGCGCTGGCGGTTCCATGCCCGGATAGACCGACGGGAAGCCGCCGCCGACATCGATGATATCGACCGTTACAGCAGCATCGACGATCGCCGCACGCACCCGCTCGATCGCGTCGCTATAGGCTTGTGGGCTCATTGCCTGGCTACCGACATGGAAGCAGATGCCAAGGGCGTCAGCCGCCTGGCGCGTGGCCATCAGCAATTCACGGGTTTCCCCCAGCTCTGCGCCAAATTTCGACGCGAGGCTGAGTTCGGAATGTTCCGACGAGACGCGCAGGCGGACGCAGAGTTCAAGGTCCGTGGCATCGGCCGTGGCACGAAGGATCTTCTCCAACTCGTCGATCGTGTCGAGCGAGAAGGTGCGCACGCCATGGACGTGGTATGCCTCCGCAATGGCTTCTTCAGCCTTTACGGGATGCATGAAGCACAGCTTCGCTTGCGGCAGCGTTTCTGCGACGAGGCGGACCTCGGCGATGGACGCAACGTCATAATGCGTGATTCCGCTGTCCCACAAAGTCCGGAGCAGGTCCGGCGAGGGATTGGCCTTCACGGCATAGAGCGAGCGCCCCGGAAACTTCTCAGAGAAGAACCGAGCGGCGCGGGCCGCAGCCTGCGGGCGGATCAGCGTTACCGGTGCTGCCGGTTTGAGGGCGGTCGCTACCCCCAGCGCGCTATGGTGCTTGTGCAACTCAAGGGACCTCCAGTGTAGTTCACGGCAATCAAGCTGCCTTGCGGTGGAAGTCCCATGGGGCAGCGGAAGGGCGATATATGCGGCAGGTGCCCCCCTGTAAAGCGCACCGATAAATTTTGTTGCGCGGTTCGCTACGAAATGTGCGTCAGGAGAGACGGGCCTTGAAGTCCTGGTAGGAAAAGCGGCGGATTTCCTTGAGTTCTCCGGTTGCCGAGTTCCAGAGCCAGATGCCCGGAAGCGGTACGCCGTTGAAGGTGTTGGTCTTTACCATCGAATAGTGCGCCTGATCGAGAAAGGCGATCCGCCGCCCTGGAGTCGCGCCGCCAGGGACTCGATAGTCGCCGATGATGTCGCCCGCGAGGCAGGATGGGCCACCGAGTCGCGTCACGGGCCCCTCATCCTGCTCATGAAGCATGGCAGGGCGATAGGGCGCCTCGATAACGTCGGGCATGTGGCAGGTGGCGGAGATGTCGGTGATGGCGACCGGCATGCCGTTGTCGATGACGTCCAGGATTTCGCCGATCAGGATGCCAGCGTCGAGCGCCATGGCCTCGCCCGGTTCGATGTAGAGTTCGAGGCCGGTCTGCGCCTTGATCCGTTGGAGGAAGGCGATGAGATCATCGACCTGATAGTCGGCGCGGGTGACATGATGGCCGCCGCCGAAGTTCAGCCACTTGAGGCCGCCGACATGGGGCATGACACGCGATTCGATCGCGGCCCAGGTGCGTTCTAGTGGCAGGAAGTCCTGTTCGCAGAGATTGTGAACGTGGAGGCCATCGACACCTTCGAGATGCTCCGCGCGAAGCTGGTCGATCGGGAAACCCAGGCGGCTGTGCGGTTGCGAGGGGTCGTATTTGGGGACTTCACCTTCCGCGTGGAGCGGATTTATGCGCAGGCCGATGTCGAAGTTCACACCGTTCATTCGAGCATCATCGATGACGTGTTTGAGCCGCGCGATCTGGCCGGGGCTGTTGAATATCACATGATCGGAGATCTTCAGGATTTCGGCCAGATCATCGGGTTTGTAGGCGGCGCAGTAGGTCGCGACTTCCTTGTCGCTCGTTGGACCGGCATATTCCTCCCGTCCGAGCCGGGCTTCGTAGATGCCCGAGGCGCAGACGCCGTCGAGATATTCGGCGACGACGGGGCCGAGAGACCACATGGAAAAGGCCTTTAGCGCGCCCAGCACCTTGATGCCCGCGCGATCGCGGATGTCGCGCAGGATGGACAGGTTTCGACGGATAGCGGCCTCGTCCACCACGAAGGCGGGGGAAGGGACGCTGTGCAGGTCGAAATGCGCGAAGGCGGCGGGGTCGCCAGCTTTGGTTTCCATATATGCGCTCCATTCTCCCTCTCCGCTGCAGGGGAGAGGGGCGGGGAGAGGGGAACAACGCTAGGGACGGGTCATGGGGGGGGGGCCGCACGCCCCACAGGGGCGCCCCCCCCCCACACCCAACAGGGGGGGCG